>NZ_JABBWW010000001.1:0-751438 GCF_014161385.1 Microbispora sp. H10670
TCCCTGGAGAAGGACATCCGGGACTGGATCGCCCAGTGGAACGACAACCCCCGGCCGTTCGTATGGAAGAAGACCGCAGAGGAGATCCTCGAATCCCTCGCACGATATTGCCGACGAATTTCAGGCGCAGGACACTAGTAACCGCATCCTTAAAGCCGCCTACCTCCTACCCGCGGATAAACGTCACGCCCTCACACAGATCCACGGGTAGGACAGCACAGTCATATGTCACCCGCTTGCAGATAGGCAAGCCCCGACGGGCCCTGCTGGCTGCCACTGTGGGGTAGGAAGTTGCCCAAAATCTTGATAGATCGCTTTTGATCAGGCCAGGGCGAGTGAAATAAGGCCACCGATGTTTTTCAGGTCCTGGCGGCCCGCCAAGTGACCGATCCCCCGGTGAACGTGGATGGTGAGGGTATGTGAGATGTTCTCCTCGGTAGGTTCTTGGCCGTCGTCAAGGCAACGCTGCTTCAGGAGGGCGAGGTAGATATCGCCGTAAGTACCGGCGAAGGTTCTCCAGGTCATCTCGACATTGGAGTCGGTGGCGACATCGCGAACAAGCGGCGGCGCCGGATCCTGGAGAGAAAGCGCCAGCGCCCAACGGCACAAGGTGTTCCAGTTCTTGATGCCGGTGATGCGCTTCAATTTGATCAGTTGATCTTTCGCCGGCTGTGAGAGCCGAACATTGTCAAGCGACATGTCCTGTGCCTCCCGTCCACCAGTAGCCCGGCTCGACTGAAGTAGTGAACGTGTTGTCGTCGTGCACGAGCATGTAGGTATGCGCGATCGAGGGCTTGAGCTTGCTGAACAGGTACGCGTCGATCTCTTCGTCCGTCGACAGCAGAAGCACCTGATGACTGGCGTGGGGGAAGTAGCGATCAACCAGGTGTTCGCGATGCCGACTGTCCAGGCGACCGAGTGGGGTGTCAATCACGCTGGGCAGACGGTTCCCGGCCACCTTCGCGAGGCCCCATAGGAGTGAGACCGCCAGCAGTTGGCGCTCCCCCGCACTGAGCCGAGACGGATCCAACTCATCGTCGTCTGGACCCACCAAGGTGAGAGTGAACTTCTCAGTGTCGATTCGTAGGTCGCGAACGAGGGCGGACTTTCGCATGAGGTGCTGAAAGCTCTGCAGGACCGCCACCTCAAGCTTATTGATGTGCCGTTGCAGCAGCGCGGAACCATACTTCTCCATGGTCGCCCTGACCCTGTCGGAGTAAGTAACGATGCGCTCTGCATCCTCTGCTCGGGCGAGTTTCGCCGCCCGCCCCTTGTAGGCACGCTCACGATCGAGCTTGAGCTGTTCGCGACGGCGGCGAGCGGCTTCCAGGTCCTCTTTGAGCTTGCTGAGGCCGAACCTGAGCCTGGCCAACTCCTCTCGTTGTGCATCACGCTCCTCGAGAAGTGCGGCGATCACATCATGTTCGGGGACCCCGGCAAGCTGGCGTTCGAGAGCGCTGAGACGCTCTCGATGGAGTTGGGCTTGCTCAACGAGCTCCTGGGCTCGTGCTGCTTCCTGCCGCAAGATCTCATCCAGAGACGTGAGCTGTGGCAGGGACTCTGCCGGGAACTTGAGAATCTGGCGGATCTCATTGGCGACTGACGCGCGCCGTTCGCGGTCAGCGTTGAGGTGGCCCTCGGCAACCGCGAAGCTGTCCGCAGGGACAATTTTTTTTAACAGTTCCAGCAGCTCGCGATCCCGCTCGCTCAGTACGGAAACCACCTGTGCCGTCTCGCTGGCGCGTCGTTCCTTCTCAACCTGCTCGCGCACTCGGATTAGCTGTGGAGCTAGCAACAGTAGTGGAAGAGGGCCGCTGGCAAGGCTGTTGGCCAATACTTCATTCGCACTGATGAGTTGTGAAGCGACTTGGGACCGTTCCGTCTCCAGTTCCGCTCGTCGTGCGTAGAGGTGACCGCCCTCCTTAGCGAACGCACTCTCGAGTGCAGCGTAGCGTCGCTCAGCCTCTTCAAGCGCGGATCTCTCGGACGCTACCCGCTGAGTGAGCTCATCACAGAGGCCGTCTGCCTGTCTAATGGCGTCCTCGATACGATGGATCTCGTCGAGAGTCTGCTGATCCTCCTTGGAGATCTTCTGCCTGCGCTGGACCGCAAGCAGGTCGTTCCGGAGCCGTTCTACGGTGTTCAGACCGAGCAGAGATTGCACTGCGGACGCGATCACCGACGCCGCCCGGTCAGGATTTGCGAGCGACTCAATCTTCTCGCCGTCGAAGAAGAAGAGGGAGGATGCTTCAAGCGGGAGAATGTCCTCAACGTGGTCGGCCCACTGCTCACTGACGACGAAGTCTATTTCGCCGTCGATGAGAACATTGAGGAACTCGCGGACACTCTTGTCTTTGACTTCCCAAGACCGGAGAACCCTGTACCGGCGCTCTCGACCTTCAACGGTGGTGGAGAACTCAACGACCACCTTCGCCTGTTTTGGCCTGGCCTGACGATTGACGCTATCGCGGAGGTAATCATCGTAGGAACGGTTGCCACGACCGCTGGTACGAGCTCTGGGCCCATACAGCGCAAGTTGGATAGCGTCCAACAGCGTGGTTTTTCCACAACCATTGAGACCCCCGATCAGCACGATCGGACGCCCAGGACGAGTTTTCAGGTCGAGAACTTGTTTGCCCTTGTAGGCGCCAAAATTCTCGAGGGTGACATTAAGCAGGAGCATTTGTAGTTTCTTCGTCGAAGAGCGGCAGGTCAGGAGCTTGCTTTTCCCGTTGGTTCCGCAGGGCGCTCTGCTCGGCGTCTTCCTTGTTCTCGTAGTAGCCGCGGCGGATCGTCTTCTCCAGCTCCTCGAACAGACCGGCGCGACGGGTCATCGTCCGGAACTTGCGCTCCACAGCAAGCAGTTCGCGCGCTGTGGTGAAGTGCAGCTCGTCATCACCGCAGACCTCACGGAGCAGCTCCATCTCGTCGCCGGCGAGAGTGAGATGCTCGTCCAGAGGGCCACCTGGAAACTTCTCTCCGGTCTTCTCCTCGTAGATCTTCGGAAGGAGATCCTCTACCTCATGCTTCTCGAAGACCCAGATACGGCGGATCTCGTGGAGCTCACCCATACTGATCAGCTCGATCTCGCGAACACTGGCTGGGCCCTTCCGCCGGAGCAGGGTCTGCGCACCGAGAAGCTCTCGCAACCAGTTCACCCGTGATTCCTGGGTGTACGGGCCATGGACGATCTGGTCATTGAACAGCTGGATAGTGCCGTTCATCTTCCGCCAGTCTCGCAAGTGCTTGTCGTTGCGGCGTCCATCCTCGTCGCGGACGTCAAGCTTGTTACGCAGCTCCAGAAGTGGTTGCATCCACTCCTTCTCCTCGTCGTTCTGGATCATGGCAGCCATGGACTTGTCCTGGTCCACGAGTGTGCAGGTCCAGCAGCCGAACCGGCTGTCACCGCAGGAGGGAGTGGTGTTGTCCACGACTAGGGGGCACTCGCCATCGCTGGAGGCGCCCTGGTACATGGTCAGGAGATCCTTGTTGTTGTGTCCCCACGGGTTGGGGAGCTGCATAAGGAAGGTCCAGACCTCATCGTTCGTCCATGCCTCAATGGGGCTATATACGAGCGAGTTGGGCAGGTTGCCATTCGGCGAGAGCCGATCTCGCACTCGACGCTGCTCATGACGAGCCATGGTACGTGCCCGCGCCTGGCTTTCTGCCTTGCGAATGCCCAGGACAAGGATCGTCTCGCCATGCTCTCGAACGACGTTGCGGATGAATGTATTGGAAGGGCGGATCTTCAACCGTTCCGTACACCAGCGGAATTTAGGCCGCGGCGCAGGATAGCCCTTGCCGATCAGACCCACCCAGAAGGTGTCTTTGACGTCGGGGGTGAGACGGTGCGGCTTGATCGGAAGACGTTGTTCCTCCGCTGCCTTCTCCATCGTGATCAAAGACTGCGTGACCCAACTGGCGACGATCGGGTTCTCCACCAGAGTGTCGGTCGAGATCACATGAACTGGTTTGGTCCGCTTCTCCTCCGGCAGCTCCCGCAGCGCACGCCAGACCAGCTGAAGGACAGCTGTGGAGTCCTTACCACCGCTGTAGCCGATGACCCAAGGAACCTCATCAGCCTGGTAGAGCTCCTGGACCTCCTCTATGAGCTCTTTGAGGACGACGGCGAGACCCCCACTGTCTTTGAACGGGATGGCCCGCCGGGCCGGCATACCCACTGAGACGGTCATCGCTCTCCTCCCAGGTGCGTCGCTTCGATGTCGGCTTCTTCAGGACCGAGCTCCATACCCAGCTTCTGCCGCAGGTAGTTGACCGTCAGCACCACGTTGGAATGGTTCTTCACGACACGTCCACCAACGATGGCTCGGCCCTCCCAGTCCAGGTTCGATCGGGACCAGTCGATTTTGGCAAGGGGTTCCAGCCGCGGTTTCCACGAATCCGATTCTGCTGATTGCAACACCAGGGTGTTGCCGAGACGACCAAGAGCGTGCAGAGCGATCCCATGACTGTGCAGATACTGACGCCGGACGTCCGCTGCCGTCATCTTTCGTCTTCGCACAAGCCCCCACTCTGGAATCAGCGAGTCGATGGCCGTCCAGTACTGGTCCGCCAGCTCGGCCGCCTCGCTCACAGCCTTCAGCTCAATGCCACGCAGAAGTGCATCGGTCGCGTAGTAGAGAGCGCTGAGCGTGAAGAGCTTACGGGACCGGGCTGACAGTGTGCTGCTCTCCATCTCCACGAAGTTGCGGAAGATAGGCGACTTGAGCGCCAGCAGTCTCGCAAGATTCGCGCGCTCATCCCGATGATCGTAAAGGACTCCGATGGACCGGGCAGGTCGCACCGCGTGCCGGTTGAGGTCAGCGAACATCTGCTGGCTGCGGGCGAGCCCTGCATCGTGGAAGAACACGACCGCGATGGTCTCGTCACCCAACTCGGGGTTCTCGGAGAGCGCTGCTTCGATCGCGGCTCGCCTGTGCTGACCATCGTTGATGAGGAAGCGGGCAGCCATCGGGATGTGGAGCTGACCGATCCGCATGCCGGGACCTTCGTCGGCGATCCCTGCGAAGCGCATCTCGCCGTCGACAGACGCCGTCAGCGCGGAGAACACGTAGTCGGTCGGGTTGTCGATGATGTACGAGGCGAGTGCGGGGATACGCCCCTTGTTGAGCACCCGCTGAGCCCGCACCTCGGGCGCCAGCTCCTCCTCATCGAAGAGGAAGATCTTGGGGATGAGCCGTAGCGGACACATCGAGACGTAGAACTCGCGCTGTGCCTGGACGCCCCGGATCGCCGGGAAGACGTACTCGAACCCCGCTGTTGTTCCACTCGCCGACGGCGATGACAAGAGTTACCCCGTTGATTGACGGTACCGTAGTTACGTCAAGTTTTTAACGTACTTACGGGTCAGTCCACAAGCCAAGGGACGCAGCGAGCATGACCGCCTACTTGGACTCAGCGGCGACCACGCGGGTCGACCCCCGTGTCGCCGATGTCGTCCTTCACTGGATGACCACAGACTTCGGCAACGCGGGTAGCCGCACCCATGACTGGGGAGCCAGGGCCAAGCGAGCTGTTCAGCAAGCACGGGAACAGCTCGCCGCGCAGCTGGCCGCCAGTCCGTCTGAGTTGATCTTTACATCGGGCGCGACGGAGAGCAACAACATCGCGCTGCTGGGTCTAGCGCCGTACGGCGAAGGCGAAGGCCGCCGCCACATCATCAGCTCCGCGATCGAGCACAAGGCCGTTCTCGAGCCCTTGGAGCACCTTGCGTCCCGCGGCTTTGAAATTGATCTCATCTCGCCGGGGCCAACCGGACGAGTCAGTGTCGAAGCCGTACGCGAGCGTCTGCGCGACGACACCCTGCTGGTCTCGCTCATGCACGTCAACAACGAGACCGGAGTGATCCAGCCGGTCGCGGAGCTGGCCGACCATCTGCGCAGTACGCGTACTTACCTCCACGTGGATGGCGCTCAGGGGTTCGGCAAGCTCACGGAAGAGCTGAGAGCGCCGATCGACATGATCAGCATCAGTGGCCACAAGATCGGCGCGCCGAAGGGCATCGGCGCGCTACTCATCCGGAGATGTGGCCACGACACCGTTCCGCTGACGCCCCTCATGTACGGCGGCGGCCAGGAGCGCAAGCTTCGGCCGGGAACACTGCCGGTTCCGCTCATAGCGGGACTCGCGAAGGCAGCCGAGATCTTCGAAAAGGAGCACACGCAGTGGTGGAGTCAGGCTGCGGCGTTCCGCGCACGCCTGGTTGACGCCCTCGGCCAGACCAAGGTTCGTTTCAACGGCGACCAGGAACACGTCATCCCGCACATCCTCAACCTCTCGTTCGAGGGTGTAGATGCCGAGGCATTGATCGTCCAGCTCAAGGAGATCGCTGCTGTAGCAACAGGGTCAGCCTGTACGAGCGCCTCCTACACCCCTAGCCATGTCCTGCGCGGGATGGGGCTGCCGGACGACGTCGCCGGCAACGGCCTACGACTGTCCTGGTTTCCTGACCAGGTGCAGGACTTGGATGTCCGCGAGCTGGTTAGCGAGATCTCGGAGTTTCAGGCGGGAGTGTCCTACTTCGCTTGAATGGGCTCCTTCCGGCGCACCAGGCGGTGCCCACGAAGTTCCTTCCCACAGCGAACGAGTTCGGCCTCCCAGCCGTCTTCCGTTCCAATGAGGTGCGGATTCTCGTAGAGCCCGGCCCGCACCTCAGACTGCGTCAGCCGTCGGCACTTCAGTGCATCCGGGTCGTCAGCGGCCAGAAACTCGTGTTTGCGGTGCAGCAACGGCCGGTTCGCAGCTTCCTCATACGACTTGAAGGTGGTCTTCAGGGTGGTGAGATCTACCATGTAGGACGAGCGCAGCTTGGGATGCGGATCTGTGTCGAACTCGGGATAGACCAACCAGCTCACCGCACGGCCCTGGTGGCGAAGCTTGGCGACTGACCATGATGGCGGCCGCCCAGCCGCGATCGAAGCACAGTGTTCGTAGAGCCGTAGCACAGTCGGCATCTGATCGATCGCGCGCCTGTGCACGTAGAGCGCTGTCGGTGTGAGCTTTCCGACGTTCGACGCCTGCATGGCCCCCCTGACATACGCGTCGTCGCGTAGCTTCAGCAGCAGTCGATCAGCCCGCATGCAGGCTTCCTTGTAAGAGGAGAAGAAGGCCCTGACATCCAGCTGCAGGGAGATAGGCAGGCTGCTGTAGGGACCACGGCCGTTGAACAGCTCGACGGCAAGAAACAGCAGCGTGGAGAGGGTTGACGCCTTGACGCCGGCATCGACCTTCTCAGGATCCGCCGCCTTCCGCACGATACGCTGGAGTTCCTTTGGCTGTAGGTGAGCGAGGAGCTTCACCATCTCCGCCGGCATCTCTTCCAACTGTGGCAAGCGACCGCGTCGCTGTGTGTAGTCCACCACGGAGGCGATCGCCGAACCAGTGTCCCCGGAGGCCAGCCAGGCGACATGGGGCACAATCCTCCGGGCCAGGTAAGTAAGTCGCGCATCGTCGCTCTTGAAGGCGTAGACGATGCCGGGTGCCGCGGAGACACAGCGAACACCACATGTCTCCTCAACATAGGCGCGAAGCTCTCCGGGACTGAACAGGTGTTGGAATGTTCGCCTACTTGTCAGGACTCCGTCCTCGTACTGCCGGCCTCGGACCTTCGATCGGTCCCATGTGAGCCGGGTGGTGACCACAAGCAGGCGTTCCGCGAGTCCCCACGCAGCTTGAAGCGCCTCACGCCGCTCCTTGGTGTCCTCGATGATGTTGAGCACATAGGTCAGCAGCACGACGTCCGCCGGTTGAGGCACTGTTTCGGATGCGTAGTAGGGGTCCCACCCTTCGGCCTGGAAGTGCATCTCACGCAGCCCGCGAACATCACCCCCTCGCCCGCTCCCGTAATCCAGCACGCTGGTAGACGAGTTCACCTCACCATCGACAACGGCTTGCCGAGCCGCTATCGACAGAGTGCTACGGCCGATCGCAGTGAGACGACGATCGCTCTCCCAGTGCAAGCCGGGCATCTGAGCTCCTGTCGGTTCCATCGGCGACACCTACACTCATACCGCGATATTTATGGCCACGCTCACCAATTATCGAGCGCGGCCTTCCACAGCCGTCATGTTCCAAAGTCTGGCGACGTGAAACCGACGAGCCGCGAACCGAGGATATCCTCTACCATGCTTCCACTGCGTGGCTTCCCCTGTTCCCGGCAAAGATTTAATATGACGTCCAACGGCCGGACATAAGCGCCGCGGTTAAGTTCACCCTGAATGATAGAGAGCCCGCCGTTGGCATACTCCTCAAATACCTTGATGCGTTCCGGGAGACGGTCGTCGGCCATGATTCCCGCGTCATTCGGATACGCCAGTACGCCCATGGAGTCGATAGTGGCCGAAACGGTTGCAGAGCTATTGAACAACCCATAACGTATCGGCTCGCCCGCCTTCTCGAAAGGCTCCCGCCGGCCTTGTGACCAGCCGAGAGCCGCCGCGAAGACGAGAACCTGCCAGTAGTTCGGGAATGGCCCACCTTCCCTTGTGGTCAGCCGGCCGATGAGGTCGTCGTGCTCTTGGGGGCGCCTGACGCGAACATCGGCGTTGAGAATCATCGGTTGTCAACCTCCGTGATCTCAGCGCCGGTTCGGTCGGAGCCGATCACCTGGTACGGGTAGGTGTTACCGTCCAACGTCAGCGTCTCAGTCGCATTGCTGACATCAGTCTTAGTGGTATGTGCAGTGATGACGTATTGCTTGCCGAGTCGGGGACGCAACACCTGTTCGACGATGTCCCCTGCTTGGCCCTTGCTTGTCATGATCACTACCTGAGAGGCAAGTTTAGGCAGGAAGTCAGCAATAGCCTCACGGTAGTCCTCGTCCAGGTTGCCAAATACAGCGTCCATCACCACCGGGAAATCGCCACCGATCCCCTGAAAGACAGTGCGATCACTCTTCTGAGCCTGCCTCGCCTCGCCGATCAGCGATCCAACGAAGGTGAGAGCCAACAACATGTTCTCCCCAGTGGATTTGGGTGCCGGGACTCGCTCGCTGCCGCTCGAGTCCCACAACTCCAACTCGAAGTTGGGTGTGAGCTCGGGCTCATAGCTCTTGAACGACACCGATCGGGAGATATCTTGAATTCGATTATCGAGCCGACGCCGAACTCCCTGAGATAGGATCTCCAGAATCCGAGCTAGCGCAGTGGCCGCCTCTTCGACTGCCATGATTCGGTTTTTGATCCTGCGGCTACGGGCGTCTTTCACCCCGAGCTTGTCTATCTGGGTCTTCAGGTCCTCTCGCTCGATCCCCAGTCTTTGGCGCTCGGCGTCGGCCGCTCCAATGATAGCCAGCTTCTCGTCGCGGGCGAGCTTGGCCGCTTCCAACTTCTCCTCGGTCGCAACAACCTCTTCCGATGGGAGGCGCTTAAGCTTGATGCCTATCTCGTCGATTTCGTGCTCAAGCCGACGCTCTTCCCCTTGTGCCGCAGCGATTCGCTCGTCGAAACCCCGCAACGCCTCATGCAGCTGCGTCCTTTGATCGTCGATGCTTCCCACGAGACCCCTGAGCTGGTTCCACGCCGCCTCGACTTCAGCAAGCCCGGCACGAGCTCGCCAATGTTCCAAAGCGGCGCGGTGCGAACTCCCCTCTACCAGCAAAGTTCCGCAGATGCATCTGCCTTCCTCCAGCAGGTCATCGATGAAAGCCCGCTTGAGTGGAGCAGGCAGCTCACCTCGTTCCCGAAGTTGCTCGCAGGCGGACAACACCTCTCCTGGCAAAGTGGATAGAAAGGCGAGAAATCCATTGGATCCCACCAGCTTGGCACGCTCCTCCTCCTGCCCCTGCCTGCTCGCCACGGTTCGCTTCAGCTGATCTTCTAGGCGATATCGATTCTGCTGAAGCTCTTTCGCCTCGCTCAGCTGGGTCATCTTGAGGTTGAGAGCTCCAATCTCCGACTCGAAGTGCTTACGTTCCCTCTCTGCCTCATTGCGACGCCTCTGCTGTTCCTGGATCATCCGATCGGCGTCTTCCACCCGCCTGAGGAGCTCGTCCAACTTTCCCTGGGATGCATCATCGGCCTTCATGCTCCGACGTAACTTCTGCGCGACCTTGGGTAGATGCATGACCGCGCGCTCCATGGCCTCCAACCCGAGAAGCGTCTTTACGGCCTCCCTTACATCGTCACCGCCCTCGTACTTCACCAAAGCTTCGATGCGCTCACCATTGACAAAGAAGAACCGACTCAGGCGCTCAGGAAGAATCTGATTGAGGCGCCCGCTAGGGTTCAGTACCGGTTCCAGATTGCCGTTTCTCTCCCGTCGCCACAACTGCAATTCAGGCTTCGGGCGAGGCTGTAAGGTGCCGTGCTTGGATGCGTAGACGGACCGCTTGACGATGTAGGCGTGTCTGCCGTGCTCGAACTCGATAGTCACAGACGCGGACAAGGGAGTCCCCTCCGCCGCTGCGTTCCAGACCGTGGTATTGATCAGCTGGTCTTTGTTCTCAAGGTCATCGCTGAGCGTGCCATAGAGAGCCCACGTGAAGGCATTCAGGAGTGTGGTCTTGCCGCCGCCATTAGTGCCCCATAAGACAGTTACGTTCGCCTCCGCATCTTGCGCGAAGACGATTTTTTGGACCCCTTGATAAGGACGGAAATTCTCCAATTCTACCGAAATAAATTTCATTATGCGATACCCTCAACCTTCGTCGCCATTTCATCCCGGACCGTATTCCAGGCCAAAGCCTCGGACTTATGCAAATTCTCCTGCTCTAAAGCGAGAACCATCTTGATGACTTCGTATGCGTTTGGCGTTATCCCTCTGAGAATCTGCTCAATCTGCTCAATTTCCCGCTGATCGTCCCTTTTTTCGTTCATCCGATTACTCCCTAGACATCCATTAACTCGTAATACTCTCGTAGGTCGCGCAGTTCACTCAGAGCTGCTCCATAGTTATTCGAATATCTCGCAAACTCGACGAAACGATGCATCTCTCGCCTGAACAGTTTTCTTTCCGTCTCGAATAGCTCCTGATCCTGTGGAGGAACTGCTATGAAATCGATGACCTCGGCCTCCGCCTTCCCTGGAGCTCGACGCAGAATTCGCCCACGACGCTGGATGAACTGCCGAGGGTTACTGCTACTGGCGAGCATGTAAGCGATGCGGGCATCCGGAAGGTCGACGCCCTCATCCAGACACCGCATGGAAATCAATGCCTCCAAGTCCCCGCGTCCGAATGCTTCAAGGATTTCGCGCCGCTGCTGCCTAGGCTCCTGGGAGGTGTAGGTGTGCACGCGCATGCCAAGTCGGTTTCCCAGTAGATCAACCACCTGGTCTATCTGACGCTCCCCACCTACCGGGTCGCCCTCCTGCGGCCGCCCGCCTTCGGCGCAATAGACCAGCTGGGCCGGCAACTGACGCCGCTTACTGAGCTCCTTCTCCAGGGCGGCAACCTTCCCTCCAGCGTGACCAAGCACCTTAGCTCGCTTATTGAGTAGTTGACCAAGTCGCGCCTCCGCGTCCTCACGGGACCTCCCCTTGCCCCCCTTGATCTGGCCGTAAAGAGCACCGATGTCGCCAGTAAGAACGGTGTAGTAGGCGGCCTCTTCGTCGGTGAGTGGTACCAAGACAGGACAATACCTGTACGGGGTGAGTGCGCCCATCTCAATCGCGCCCCTGAGCCCGAGGCTGATCAGAGTCTCTCCGAAGTAATCCCGCAACGCATCGGTGCCCTTGTCGTCAAACCAGCGTTCCGGAGTCGCCGAGAGGGCCAAGCGCCAGGGCGCGTGACTTGGAAGTTTGAAGCGGTGGTGCTCAGCCCCTAGATGGTGCACCTCATCGGCGATGATCAGGAGCTCCCCACCGGCCGACGACAGAAGATTCTGAAACGCAGGCGATCCGTAGGTCTTGTTGGTGACGATCAAAGTGACCGCCCGTCCTGGTCGCAATCCCGCGATCGCGTTGTTCGCCTGAACCTGCCAGGTCTCCACCGAGTCCCGGCACTTGACGGGAACAATTCCGAATCGATTGAGCTCCCCCGACCACTGCTCCACCAGGTCGAGCAGTGGAACTACGATTACAGTGACAAGAGAGCTACTTCGCGTTCGTAGCTGCCGCCCAATCTGGTCCAGCGCTGCCAACGCGGTTATGGTCTTACCCGTGCCAGTCGCCATCTCGAAGATTCCGCGCGCCCCTGCTCGAAGCCACCGTATGATGGCCTCTTTCTGATAGTCGCGCAGCTCCACGTCTTCCGGTGTAGTGGCCCAACCCTGATTACTAAGCTGCTCACTCGGAAGCGGAAATGTTTTACGTGCAGAGGTGCTCGAATTGGACTTGGATATCTGTGCGGCCAGATCACGCAGGCGCTCCTCCGCCTCCTCTGGAAACTCCAGCACCTCCAGGCGCTCGGTCTTACCCTCCCAAAGAGCGGTGAAGTTCTCCCTGATCCTACGCACCCGACGTGCGTCCCCCGGCACCCACGAGAGGAACACTTCGATGGACTCGAAGTTGTTCTCCATCGCGGCGCGCGTCTCATTGAGAGAGCCAGTGAAGGCGACCGAGTTACCCTGAGGGTCTGTGACAATACCGATCTTCTCGTGGTAGATGCCGAGTCCATCCGTCCCGGCGACGACCGCGATCTTGATCTCAAGCACGCCTTCGGCGACCAATTTCCCCAGCGTGCCCAGTCTTTCGGCCGCTCGCGTGGTGAGCGTTTTCGGATCGATCTCTCGTGCGACTGCCCTCGCGACGACCGCACGGTACTCGTAGCCTCGACGAATATCCTCAATGTCGTCGGGCGAAAGTAGCGGGCTAGCGATCACGCGAATCCTCCCGTCGCGCGCACGCAACTTGTCGATGCCTTGCGCCACGAGTTCCAGCGATGCGCTGGTGAAGTAGCCGACAGCTCGGTCGTACTGCACAGCTTCTGCGAGCACCGGCACGTAGAAATCTCGGGCGAGGTCACCGGTGTCACTTCGGTAAGCATCGTTGATCGAGACGCGGGGCAAGCTCATCCGCTGCCTCCATCGTCGGATTCAGCCGACTCCGTTACTTGCGGCATGGACGTCGCCTCCTCCGCTGAACTTGCAGCCGGCTCTGGCTCGAACATGAGGTCACCGCTGCGCCCGCCGCCAACGGCAGCTATCCCTGGCGCGAGGTCACCCGCGTTGCCGAGCGCGCCGGCGGTTCCTGGTCCGCTGCAAAAAGCTGGAGCGTGAGACCGGACACGACGGGCGCCTGCCCTACAGAAGTGATCGCTGGTGGACGATGGTAACAAGCGGACGCCGCCACGCCACGCAGTCCGCTCGACTATGCCCGATCCGTGACGTTTGCTAGTCATAGCGGCGCCGAGGTCTTTGAGCCCGGTCTCCGAGCCTGCGATACAGCGAGGCGGCGGCTCCTCACCAAAAGCAGGTCAGTCCCTGCTCGACTCCCCACGTAAGAGCTGAAGAAAATCCTGAACAGCATCGACAGTGTCGGGACCAGAAGAATCACCTCGGCTTGGGATACTCTTTTGGGAATGCTCGCCACGCGCAATGTCCTCGACTGAGTCATCACCTTCACGAGTCTCCGCCTCTACCCAACGGAAGATCGCCGACGAGCGGCCATCGTCGCCGCTCATGGAGATCTGGACGTTCGGTAAAGAGCTGATCGCCTCCAGAAGCTGCCAGGATGGATAGCTTCTTCCAAGGACTCCTTCCAGCTGTGCCTTGGTCAGCTCTCCGTACTTCTCCAGCGCTTCGTGAATCTTCCGAGGAGAGGGCTCTGCAGCGCCCCGGCCTGAATGCTCCACCTGATAGCGATTGATCACCCACATTGGGATCCGCCCCCGATCACCCAGAGGGATCCCTTGCTGCTGCGCCCAGGCACGAACGACGGGTGCCGAGACGTCCGCAAGCTGGGAGGCGAAGGTCGGGATCTCCACTACTGACTCTTCCACCTTGTTCGGTTGGTTAGCTCCCCTCGCCTCAGTGTCGGCGGTCCCTTCGGCGCGGTCACCACCCAGCAGCGAGAGGAGCACCGCTACGATCATGTCCCGATTGGCGACTCGCAAGTAGTGAGGTGCGTTCCCCATTCCCCACCGGTCGATAAGCTCGTCAGCCAATTGGTCGATTTGACCGTTTTGTTCGAATATGGGCATTTCGGAAATTCGCTGCAGGCGCTTCCATGGTGGAGTCTCCGCTCCGTCGGCCATATGCGCCCTCCTGTTCAACGTGCTTGTCGACTATATGTGCCTGAGATGGACCCCCACCCCGGAGCGAATATGACATGAAGCTCTGGATCCGAGCTGGGTCCTATTCTGCGGTGTAGCGCGTGGGTTCGACAGAGCCGATTGTTCGTGCACCCTGTCACGGGGAAACCCACGCGCCTAGCGACGAGGCCCGTACCCCTCTTGAGTGATCAGCGCCGCGGGCTTCCCGAACGGCGCCGTTTCGCATCCGCCGGTCGTGGCCTTGTCTGCTCAAGGAGCAGCTCGTCCATGACACACACCGAGCTCGCCTGCTGCGCGATGATGCAACGGCGAGGTGCGAGCAGCGGCTCACCCTTCCTCGGAGGCGCGAGGGTTGCGGCGAGGGCGAACATGGCCAGGAGTAGTGCCGCCTGGAGCGTCACCGGCACCCCGGTGGGGAGTGGAATATGGAACCGAATCTGTCCCGCGAGCATGCCGCGAGCAGGAGCGGATTCGTCGGCTGGCGAGTCGTGACCTACTATAGGGTAGGTCGGCGAGTTGGTGATCAGTTTGCAGTCACACGTCGACACGGGAGCGGCGCCTTCTAGGTCGGCAACTTGGCGGGCGCCGCTCTTTCTGTCGGGACGGCGTCTTCGTTGCGGGGGCACGAATTTCCTTTCTGCGGACAATCGGGCAAATCCTGACATGGCTCTCGCCTGGGCACGCATACACCTATCCCACAAGTTCGGCTGAGCCGGAGCGAGAGTAAGTGCCACGATACATCCCGCAACCACCACACGCCTTGAAATCGTGACATTGGTGGAATGCGACACAAAAGCTCGTCTTAACCGACTCTAGCCGGTCACCGGAGCTTCAGACCACGGCACTAGGGGAACGCTACTCTCCGTGATCTTGCTTGAAGTCAGTGCCGATAACAGGAATCAGGGCGTCGTGGAGCTAGCCCTCGCTTGCCCTGCACCCCGACACTAGATCCGAACGCGGTTGGAACCGATTCCTCGTACACTTTCAAACAGCAAGAGCGGGCACCCACCACACTTAAGGATACAATTAACCTTACCCTAGGTGATCATCGCCCTCAGAAGTTGTTACGATGAGTAATATAAAGGCGAGCAGTAATACCCGATAGAGAACTTTGGTGCTGTCACCCCGGGCGCCCAACGGACGAAACGGAGAATGCTCCGCATGGGCATACCGCCCCAAGCGGGGGATTACCACATATTCGATGGAATGTCAAGTGCTATTAGAATTAGAGATCATCCCAAACCGCTTGCCTGTGAGTCATATCACACTCCTAGAGCAATTCGATCACCGTGAGTAACGGCGAAGGGCCAGCTGTCCAGTCGAGTTCCGGCGTTCCCTCTAGCCTGGTGATCCGGGCTACCAGGCTCTGGCGCTGTTGCTCGCCGGTAGCGCGATCAGTGCGGCATACGCCTGGCTGACCACGATTGATCCGGCAAGTCCTCCTGCCCCGAGCGACCGTCATGGCACGTGGATTCAGATTCTTTGGCGACCGTCGCCGGGGACCCTCAATGGTCGGTCATTCTTCGGGCTGCCCGATGAGCTCGTCCTTCCTCAGCGTCACCCTGGCGCAGAGCAGGGCGACGAGATGCGGCGAGTTGACCGGCCTCCAGCGCTCTTACGTCAGCTCGGTCAGCTTGATAGCCCTTACCCCCAGGCTGGCCGCCGATGCCGACCCCTTGGTGACCGTGGTGGTGTTTTTTATGACGCTGGTGTCGGGCGACATGGTGACCGTGGTGTGATGCCGACGGGAGCGAAGGTCGACCCAAGCAAAGTTAGTCGGCACAGAGACACCCATCAGTCCGTCGGGTATACGGCGCTGTGTGTAGCCTAATTGCGCGGTCCCTTGCCCCCCGTCCGGCAGCACAGGAATAGCGGACGGACTACTCAGGTGGCGCGCGGCCCAGCCTGCCGACACTGCTGACGGCCGACACCGACCCCCAGGCCGCACACGCCCGTCGGCCACCAAGTGGGCGAAGGGTCGCCAGGCGGCTTAAGACGAGGTCGGCACAGACAGAGTCCCGGAAGCCAGCCGGGACCCTTCGCCGTTTCGTAGGCTCGTCTCGTCGCCTCATGAGGCCGAAAAGCGCGGCGCGACCTGCGGGAACGCGTCCAAGATCATTGCACGCATATTGGTGGACCGGCGACAGACGGGGGCTCGCAGTGGCCTACGGCTGCATAGGCCGGAAAAACAGAAGAGGCCCCGGAGGGCCTCTGAGCTGCTGCTTTGCTGGTGGCAGGTGCAAGGTTCGAACTTGCGTAGGCTGAGCCGACGGTTTTACAGACCGCTCCCTTTGGCCACTCGGGCAACCTGCCGTGTCTTCCGCTCGCCGCGGCGACAGGTAGAAGAATAGCGGACTTCCCGGGTGCACGTGACATGGGTTCCGTCCGGGTCGCTCCTGGACAGCGGCGGGTCCGGAAACCCAGGAGCGGGCGCGGCAGGCCGACGGTCATAGTGGGACGGTGATCAGACAGGCCGAGCCGGCGGACCTCGCGGCCCTTCCCGAGATCGAGCGAGCCGCGGACGGGATGTTCGCGCCGCTCGGCATCGTCTTCCCTCCCGGCACCACGGTTGTCGAGGAGTGCGACGATCCCGCGCGTGTCATCGTGGCCGGTCGGCCGCCGGTGGGGTTCGCCCTGCTCGGGGTGGTCGACGGCCTGACTCACCTCGAGCAGATCGCCGTGCATCCCGGTCACGCCAACCAGGGGATCGGGACCCGGCTTCTGAAGGCTGTCTCCGCGACTGCCGCCGCCCCGCAAACAAGAAACAGAGCGGTGACGCTGACGACGTTCCGGGACGTGCCGTGGAACGCGCCCTGGTACGCGCGACGCGGCTTCCGCGTCATCCAGCCCTCTGAGTGGGGGCCGGAACTCAGCGCGCTGGTCGAGCACGAACGGGCGCTCGGCATAGAGGTGGCGCCCCGCGTCGTGATGAGGAAAGACCTCTGATCCCGGCGGGGCCCACTAATCTCGAAGGGCAACGGAGAGAGGACACGGACACCGATGGCCGACAGCAGTTTCGACGTGGTGAGCAAGATCGACCGGCAGGAGGTCGACAACGCCCTGAACCAGACGGTCAAGGAGGTCGGGCACCGCTTCGACTTCAAGGGCACGGGCGCGAGCATCTCCTGGTCGGGGCAGAAGGACATCGAGATCAAGGCGAACAGCGAGGAGCGGGCCAACGCGGTCCTCGACGTCTTCAAGGAGAAGATCGTCAAGCGCAACCTGTCCCTCAAGATCCTGGACGCGGGTGAGCCGAAGCCGTCCGGCCGGGAGTACCGCCTGGTGGTGGCCCTCAAGGAGGGCATCGACCAGGAGAACGCCAAGAAGATCTCCAAGCTGATCCGGGACGAGGGCCCGAAGGGCGTGAAGGCGCAGATCCAGGGCGAGGAGCTCCGGGTCAGCTCCAAGAAGAAGGACGAGCTCCAGGAGGTGATCTCCCTGCTCAAGGGCAAGGACCTCGACATCGCCCTCCAGTTCGTCAACTACCGGTGATACCGGTCACAGCCGAAAACCAGCGCTAAGGCCCTGACCTGCGGGTTCAGGGCCTTTGTCGTGTCTGGACATCCCACCACCATGACCACTTGGTTGCCCCAAGCAACGATCATCGTATGATTGCTTAGGGAAACTAAGTTCAAGCGCAGAGGGGCTTTGATGGCGAACGCGATGACCAGGGAGACGCCGCCGGGCGCGGCGGCCCCCGCGATGACGCACCGGGAGATCCTGGAGGCGCTCTCGGGTCTGATGCTGGGGATGTTCGTCGCGATTCTGTCGTCCACCGTCGTGGCGAACGCGCTCCCGACGATCACGGCGGAGCTGCACGCGGACGAGACGACGTACACGTGGGTGATCACCGCGACACTGCTCGCGACCACGGTCTCGACGCCGATCTGGGGCAAGCTCGCCGACCTGTTCAGCAAGAAGTTGCTGATCCAGCTCGGGCTGACCGTGTACGTGATCGGCTCGGCGATCGCCGGCCTTTCGCAGAACCCCTCGATGCTGATCGCGGCGCGGGTGGTGCAGGGCCTCGGCGTCGGCGGCCTGACCGCCCTCGCCCAGGTCATCATGGCGGCGATGATTCCGCCGCGGGAGCGGGGCCGCTACTCGGGTTACCTCGGCGCGGTGTTCGCCGTCGGCACGATCGGCGGCCCGCTCATCGGCGGCCTGATCGTCGACACCTCGTGGCTCGGCTGGCGCTGGTGCTTCTACGTCGGCGTGCCGTTCGCGATCATCTCGCTGATCGTGCTGCAGAAGACCCTGCACCTGCCGGTGGTCAAGCGTGACGTGCGCATCGACTGGGGCGGCTCGGTCCTGATCGCGGCCTCGGTCTCGCTGCTGCTGGTCTGGGTCTCCTTCGCGGGCACCAAGTACGACTGGCTGTCGTGGCAGACCGGCGCGATGGTCGGCGGGGCCCTCGTGCTCGCCGCGCTGTTCCTGCTGGTGGAGACGAAGGCCAGGGAGCCGATCGTCCCGCTGCACCTGTTCCGGGTCCGTACGATCAGCCTCGCCGTGGTCGCCAGCGTCCTGGTCGGCGTGGGCATGTTCGGCGGCACGACCTTCCTCAGCCAGTACTTCCAGCTCGCCCGCGGCGAGACCCCCACCGTGGCGGGCCTGATGACGCTGCCGATGATCCTGGGCCTCGCGCTCTCCTCCACCGTCTCCGGGCAGATCATCACCCGCACCGGACGCTGGAAGGTCTTCCTCGTCTCCGGCACGTTCTTCCTCACCGCCGGCTTCGCGCTCATGGGCACGCTGCGGTACGACACCGACTACTGGCTCGTCGCCGTCTTCATGTTCCTCGTCGGCGTGGGCGTCGGCATGAGCCAGCAGAACCTCGTGCTCGCCGTGCAGAACCAGGTGCGCGCCGAGGAACTGGGCGCGGGCAGCGCGGTCGTCGCGTTCTTCCGCTCCCTCGGCGGCGCGATCGGCGTCTCCGCGCTCGGCGCCGTGATGGTCAACCGCGTCCGGACCTACCTGCAGGAGAACCTCTCCGCGATCGGCGTCGACGGCACCGGCGGCGAGAGCGGCACGATTCCGAAGCTCTCCGCGCTCCCCGCGCCGATCCGGACCGCCATGGAGGGCGCGTACGGCCACGGGATCGGCGACCTGTTCCTCTACGCCGCGCCGGTCGCCTTCCTCGCACTGATCGCCGTGCTGTTCATCAAGGAGGTCCCGCTGCGGACCAGCGCACACACCGTCCAGGCCGAGGCTCCGGCGGAGCCCGAGCCCGCCCTCACGGAACCTGCCCGCGGGAGGAACGGCTCCTCGCCCGGCCGCCACGCGCAGCGCGACCGGCAGACGCCCGTCACAGTCGGCGTAGAAACAACCGGGACCGAGACGACCTCGCCCAACGGCTTCGGCGCCGTCCCCCACCACCTTGAGACCCAGCCCTTCGCCCCCGAGCCGGCCGTCCTCACCGCCACGCGCGAGCGTCCGTACGCGAGCCTCGCGACCGAGGCGTACGGCCTCG
Organism: Microbispora sp. H10670; assembly: GCF_014161385.1. Taxonomy (NCBI): domain Bacteria; kingdom Bacillati; phylum Actinomycetota; class Actinomycetes; order Streptosporangiales; family Streptosporangiaceae; genus Microbispora; species Microbispora sp. H10670. Next base: position 19,637 of record NZ_JABBWW010000001.1, read on the forward strand.
GCGGCCGGAGCGGTCAGGACGGTCAGGGCGGTCAGGGCGGTGTGGAGATCCGCGGGCTCGTCACCGGCCAGGACGGCGTGCCCGTGGGCCGCGCCGTGCTCACGCTGATCGACGTGCGCGGCCACCAGCTCGGCCGTACGGTCACCCGGGACGACGGCGGCTACGCGCTCGCGGCTCCGGGCGGCGGGACGTACGTGCTGATCGCGTCGGCCGGCGACCGGGACCCGCAGGTCGCCACGCTGGTCGTCGGCGAGCAGCCGGTGGACTTCGACATGGTGCTCGCGGCCTCCGGACGGCTCGTCGGCACCGTACGCGGCACCGACGGCGGGCCGGTCGCCGAGGCGATGGTCGTGGTGACGGACGTGCGCGGCGAGGTCGTCGCGACCGGCGCGACCGACGCCGAGGGCGGCTTCTCCTTCTCCGGCGTGGTGGCCGGAACCTACACGCTCACGGTCAGCGGCGCGGCGTACCGCCCGGCGGCGGTCCCGATCGAGGTGCTCGGCACCGGGCAGACCCGGCAGGACGTCGTGCTGCTGCCCGGCGCGCGGGTGCGCGGCACGGTCCGTGTCCGGGACGGCGTGCCGCTGGCGGACGCCAGGGTCACGCTGCTCGACGCCGCGGGCAACGTGGTGAGCGTGGTGACCACCGGCGAGGACGGCGAGTACGCCTTCACCGACCTCACCGGCGGCCGCTACACCGTCGTCGCGACCGGTTACCCGCCCGTCGCGAACTCCCTGAACCTCGACGGGCAGGGCGACGAACCGTACGACGTGTGGCTGGGGCACCCGGAATGAGCATGTCCACGACGGTCCCCCGGGGACTGCACGCGTCGGTCCGGACCCCGGACGGCTGGGCCGTCCAGCACGCGATCGTCACCGTGACCGACACGGCCGGGCGCCAGGTCGCGCGGGCGGAGGCGGACGCCGACGGGCAGGTCGCCACCGCCCCGCTGGCCCCGGGCGTCTACACGGTGGTCGCGACCGCGATCGGGTACGCGCCGGCCGCGTCCACCGCGATCGCGACCGCCTCGGGGGCGGCGGAGGCCGGCACGCTCGTGCTCGCCCGCCAGGGCGGCACCGAGCTTCCGCCGCCCGGGGTGTGGACGATCGACCCGGCGCACTCCAAGGTGTCGGCCACGGCCCGGCACCTCGGCCTGAGCAGCGTGCAGGGGCGGTTCACCGAGTTCTCCGGCCGGATCGACATGGGCGCGACGCCGGAGGAGTCGTCGGTCGTCGCCGAGATCGTGGCGGCGTCCATCGACACCGGCAACGAGATGCGCGATGATCACCTGCGGTCGGCGGACTTCCTCGACGTCCCGGAGCATCCGGTCATCACGTACCGGAGCACCGGGCTGTCGCCGGCGGGCCCGGACCGGTGGACGGTGCACGGCGTGCTGACGCTGAGCGGCGTGAGCCGCCCGGTCGATCTCGACCTCGCGTACCTCGGCACCGGCCCGGATCTGTGGGGCGGGCTGCGGGCGGCCTTCCGCGCGGTCACCGAGCTGCGCCGGGAGGACTTCGCGATGACGTACAACCAGATCGTCCAGGCCGGCATCTCACTGATCGGGGCGACGCTGAAAGTGGAGCTGGACATCCAGGCGGTGCGCGGGTAGACCCTGCCACAGGCAGTCAGGAGGAGGCAGGCCATGACGGAGACGGGGACCTCTCTCCGGCCGCCCGCGGCCGAGACCCAGGAGGGACAGGAGACGGTGCAGGAGGCGCACGAGGCGTACTGCGCGGTCGAGCGGCAGCTCGCCATCCTGCTCCGGCGCTCCCAGGCGTTCTCCGCCGGGATGGGACGCAAGGTGCATCCCGAGCTGGACCCCGGCGCGTACGGCCTGCTCGTGCGGATCGACCAGAGCTCGCCCATGCGCTCCAGCGATCTGGCCGCCTATCTGCGGGTGGGCCGGGCGACGATCAGCCGCCAGCTCAAGGTGCTGGAGGAGCTCGGGCTGATCGTCCGCAGCCCCGACCCCGAGGACGGCCGCGCCCACCTGCTGGCCCTCACCGAGGAGGGGCACAGACGGCTCCACGACGCGCGGGCGGCGCGCCAGGGACAGCTGCGCACGCTGCTCGCCGCCTGGCCGGAGGAGGACGTGCGGCTGCTCGCCGGGATGCTGGAGAGGTTCAACACACTGACCGAGGGCATGCACCCCTGACTCCGGAGTCCCAGCTGTTACCAGGAGACCTCACCCTGTGACAAAAGCGTCATAACGTGCCCCTAAACTGCGCCTCTGTACAGTTCACGTACTAGAGCGAGGAGGCCGCGTGGCTCCCTGGTCCACTTATCGGCAAGCGGCGGGCATCGGCGCGGCGGCGCTGGCGACGGTCCTCCTGGTGACCGCCTGCGGGGGCGAGTCGGGCGGCTCGGACTCGGCCGCGACGGCCCCCGCCGGCCCGAACACCGTCGCCCTCATCAACGGCGGCAAGATCACGACCTGTACGAACATCCCGTACGAGCCGTTCCAGTTCAACCAGGGCGACAAGGTCGTCGGGTTCGACGTGGACATCGTCGACCTGGTCGCCAAGAAGCTGGGCGTGACGCAGGACATCGTCGACATCGACTTCGCGGCGATCAAGAGCGGCGCCGCGCTCAACTCCCGCAAGTGCGACGTGGCCGCCGCCGGCATGACGATCACCGACGAGCGCAAGCAGAACCTGCTGTTCTCTGAGCCGTACTTCGACGCCACCCAGGCGCTGATGGCCAAGAAGGGCAGCGGGGTCACCTCGCTCGACGACGTCAAGGCCAAGAACCTCAAGCTCGGCGCGCAGGCGTCGACCACCGGTCTCGACTACGTCAAGGGCAAGGGCTTCGAGCCGATCGAGTTCGCCGACTCTCCCAAGGAGCTGCTCGGCCTGCAGACCGGCCAGGCGGACGTCATCGTGCAGGACCTCCCGGTCGTGCTGACGTGGCTGAAGAAGCCCGAGGTCGGCGCCAAGTTCGAGCAGGTCGCCAGCCTCGACACCGGTGAGCAGTACGGCATCGGGATGAAGAAGGACAACACGGCGCTCAAGAAGGTCATCGACGAGGTCCTCGCCGCCGCGAAGTCGGACGGCACCTACAACGCGATCTACAAGAAGTGGTTCGGGACCGAGCCGGGCGCCGCGACCGGCGGCGCCTCGGACGGCGCCACGACCGGTGAGAGCCCGGCCACGACCGGAACCGAGTCGCCCGCCGCAGGATCATGAGTGCTGTGAGCGAACAGGAGGCGCCCTCCCCGGCTGAGCCCCGCAAGGGGCTCAGCCCGCGCCGGAAACAGCGCATCAGCCGGGGCGTCCAGTACGCCCTGCTGGTGGTCCTCGTGGTCGTCCTGGCCGCCCTGGCCGACTGGGGCGCGATCCGCGAGTCGTTCCTCAACCTCGACGTGGCCGGCAAGGGCCTCCCCCAGCTGTTCACGGTCGCCCTGCGGAACACGGTCATCTACACCGTCACCGGGTACGCCTTCGGCTTCGTGGTCGGCCTGCTGCTGGCGCTGATGCGGCAGTCGTCGGTGGCGCCGTACCGCTGGGTCGCGGCCGGATACGTCGAGATCTTCCGGGGGCTGCCCGCGCTCGTCATCTTCCTGATGATCGGCAGCCTGCCGCTCGCGTTCCCCGGCTTCCACGTGCCCGGCGAGGTGTACGGCCAGGCGGCCCTGGGCCTCGGCCTCGTGTCGGCGGCGTACATGGCCGAGACGTTCCGCGCCGGCCTGCAGGCGGTGCCCAGGGGACAGATGGAGGCGGCGCGCTCGCTCGGCATGCCGTACATGCGGGCGATGGTCTCCATCGTGATCCCGCAGGCCATCAGGATCGTGATCCCGCCGCTGACCAACGAGCTGGTCCTGCTGTTCAAGGACTCCTCGCTGGTGCTGTTCCTCGGGGTCACGGCCGCGCAGGTGGAGCTGGCCAAGTTCGGCAACGACCAGTCGTCCACGTTCGCCAACCCCACGCCGATCCTCATGTCCGGCCTCACGTACCTGTTGATCACGATCCCCCTCGGGTACGTCGCCAGGCGGCTGGAGTCTCGTCAGGGAGCGAGCCGATGAGCACCGTCGAGATCAAGGACCTGCACAAGTCGTTCGGCAGCCTGGAGGTCCTGCGCGGCATCGACTTCACGGTCGAGAGCGGCCAGGTGGTCTGCGTGATCGGGCCGTCCGGCTCCGGGAAGTCGACGCTGCTGCGCTGCGTCAACCTGCTGGAGCAGCCGACCTCCGGCAGGGTGATCGTCGACGGCGTCGACCTGACCGACCCGGACGTGGACATCGACGCCGCCCGGCGGCGGATCGGCATGGTGTTCCAGCAGTTCAACCTGTTCCCGCACCTGACCGTGCGGCGGAACGTCACGATCGCCCAGGAGCGGGTGCTCAAGCGGCGCCGGGACGAGTGCGACAGCGTCGCCAGGGAGAACCTGGAGAAGGTCGGCCTGCTCGAGAAGCTCGACGCCTATCCGCCCCAGTTGTCCGGTGGTCAGCAGCAACGCGTGGCCATCGCCCGCGCGCTCGCCATGAACCCCTCGCTGATGCTGTTCGACGAGCCGACCTCGGCGCTCGACCCCGAGTTGGTCGGCGACGTGCTGTCGGTCATGCGGCAGCTCGCCGAGGACGGCATGACCATGCTGGTCGTCACCCACGAGATGGGCTTCGCCCGCGAGGTCGCCGACCGGGTGGTGTTCATGGACGGCGGCGTGATCGTCGAGGACGGGCCGCCCGAGCAGGTCATCGCCGACCCGCAGCACGAGCGGACCCGCGAGTTCCTGCGCCGGGTGCTGCACCCCGGCACCTGACCCCGGCACCTGAGATCTCGCTCTCCCGGCAGTCCACCCTGTGGACGGGGTGGCTGCCGGGCGAGTGGCCCGGGTTATCGTCGCAGTATGGGCAAGGTCTACGAAAAGCTCACCGACCGGCTGCGTGAGTTCGTCTCCGCACAACCCGTCTTCTTCGTGGCGACGGCCCCCGAGCAGGGTGGCCACGTCAACGTGTCGCCCAAGGGCTACGCGGACACCTTCGCGGTCATCGACGACACGACGGTCGCGTACCTCGATCTCGACGGCAGCGGCGTCGAGACCATCGCCCACATCCGCGACAACGGGCGCGTCACGCTGATGTTCTGCGCCTTCGCCGGGCCGCCGAAGATCGTGCGGCTCTTCGGCACCGGCCGTGTGGTGACTCCCGGGGACGCCGACTTCTCCGGGCTGCTCACGCTCTTCGGGCCGCACCCGGGGGTGCGCTCGGTCATCGTGGTGTCCTGCGACCGCATCGCCGACTCCTGCGGCTACTCGGTGCCCTTCATGGCGTACGAGCAGGACCGGGCGCTGCTCGACGACTGGGCCGGGCGCAAGGACGTCCAGCAGCGGCGGGACTACCGCGCCAAGAACAACCGGGAGAGCATCGACGGCCTGCCCGCGCTCGGCCCCGAGGAGACCGACCCGGTCCGGCAGCACTCCTGAACGCCGCCGGCGCCGGGCCGCGCTCTCGGCGCCGCGTCAACGCCGGTAGCCGGCCATCCGCTCCAGCCGGGCGATCCGCGCGGCGACCGGCGGATGGGTCGCGAACAGCCGGCCGAGCCCGGCGCAGCGGAACGGGTTCACGATCATCATGTGGCCGGCGGAGGCGAGCCTGCCGTTCTCCGGGAGGGGAAGCCGGCGCGCCTCCATCTCGATCTTGCGGAGTGCCGAGGCGAGAGCCAGCGGGTCACCGGTCATCCGTACGCCCGCGTCGTCGGCGGCGAACTCCCGGGACCGCGAGATCGCCATCTGGATCATGGTCGCCGCGACCGGGCCGAGGATCATCACCAGGACGGCGCCGAGGAACCCCGGCCCGTCGTCCTTGTCCCCGGAGCCGGAGCCGAAGCCGGAGAACAGGCCGACGTACCCGAAATAGGTGATCATCGTGGCCAGCGCGCCCGCGACGGACGAGATCAGCGTGTCCCGGTTGTTGATGTGCGACAGCTCGTGGCCGAGCACCCCCTTGAGCTCGCGCTCGTCCAGCAGCCCGAGAAGGCCGTGCGTGACGCACACGGCGGCGTCACGCGGGTTGCGGCCGGTCGCGAACGCGTTGGGCTGCATGGTCGGCGACACGTACAGGCGGGGCATCGGCCTGCGGGTCTCCGTGCACAGCTCGCGGACGACCCGGTAGAGCTGCGGCTGCTCGACCTCGGCCACGGGCCGGGCCCGCAGGGCCGACAGCGCGATCCTGTCGGCCGTGAAGTAGGCGACGCCGCAGGTCGCGAGTGCGACCACGACGGCGATCCGAGCACCGGCGCCGCCCCCCAGCCAGACCCCGGCCGCCAGGAGGAACGCGGACAGCGCCCCCAGCAGGACCGCGGTGCGCAGGCGGTTGTGGTGCACGCCTCCTCCTCACGGTTGGGTGCGTCCAGCCCTACCAACGCGCAGGTCCTGGGCGAACGTTCCCTGTGAGGTGCTCCGGCGTGCGAGAGGTCAGCTCTCCCTCTCGGGACCGCCCTTCTCACCGGGTTGCCGAGACTTCTTCGGCAGGGAGCCGGGCGGCCGGATGGAGCGGACGTCGCGCATGGCGCGCGGCGGCTCGCGCCGGGGGCGGTTCCCGGGGCCGCCCGCGGCGCCGTTCCCGGAGCCCTGCGGCGCGCCGTTTTCGGGACCGCCCGCGGTGCCGTTCCGGGGACCGTTCGCGGGTTCGGTCCCGCGCGCGGGTTCCTGCCCAAGAGCGCCGGGGCGCTCCGCCGCGCCGCCCTCCGGCGCCCGGCCCGCCTGCGGACCCGTGGGCTGCGTGGTCCCCTGTCCCGTGGGCCGCCCCGCGGCCTCCTCCGCGACGGACGCGCCCTCCTCGGGCCCCTTCGCCGGCCCCGTGACCGGCGGCCGGGCCGCCTGCCCGCGCGCGCCCGCCGTCGGCCCCTTGAGCGGTCCCTTCGGCGGCTCGGCGCCGACCTCGTGCCCGGGCGGCGGGGGCACGGTCGCGACCCACTCGCCAAGCCTGTCCTTCTCGTGCAGGAGGTCGCGGACGTCGTACTCGGCGTACTCGAACTCCGGCGACCAGAACAGCGCGTCGAACGGGCACACCTCGACGCAGATGCCGCAGTACATGCACAGCGAGAAGTCGATCGCGAAGCGGTCGAGCACGTTGTGGGCGCGCGGGCGCCCGCCCCCCGGCGCCGGGACCGTCTCCTTGTGCGAGTCGATGTAGATGCACCAGTCAGGGCACTCGCGCGCGCAGAGCATGCAGACGGTGCAGTTCTCCTCCACCAGAGCGATCACGCCCCGGCTGCGCGCGGGCAGGTCGGGGCGGACCTCCGGGTACTGCCCCGGCTCCGGCCCGTACGGCGCCTGCCGCGCGATCGCGGCCGGATCCCCGCCCGGTCCTTCTCCTGGTACGCACGCCATACCTCATTTTCGCGCACCGTATCGCGCACTGTGGACGGCGGCCGGGCGCACGGCTCCGTCCCCGGTGGTTTTCCACATCGTCCACAGCACCGTCCCCAGGGTTGTCCACAGGACGGGTGGAAGAAGGGCACGCACAAACGGCGACGAATCCGTATCGTCTGGACCATGAACGGCTATGGGGGACCGGGAGGCTACCCTCCCGCACCACAGGGACCACCGAATCCCTACTACGGGGGCTATCCGCCGCCGCCACCGCAACCGCCGTCCGGCGCCGCCAGCGTGTTCTGGGCGCTCGTCCCGCTCTTCACCTGCGGAGCGGGCACGCCCTTCACGATGCTGTACGCCGCCGTCCGGCGGCGCAGCGCCGCGCTCGGCCTGTCCGCCGCCGGATACGCCGCGCTGACGGCGGCGTGGCTCTACAACAGCGTGGTCTACGACGACGTCCCCACGCCGTGGCCGGCGACCGCCGCCATCGTGATCGGCGCTCTCGGTCCCTGGCTCGGCGGGACCCTGCACTCCTTCCTGATCAGGAAGCGGGTGTTCGGCCTCGCCTCGCAGCCCTCCACGCTCAACGAGCACGCGCTGGCGGTCGCGCAGCACCGGCGCACGCTGCGGCAGCAGGCGAGGGAACTGGCCGAGCGGGATCCCGCGATGGCGCGCGAACTGCGGATCGGACGGCCCGACCTGCCCCGGCAGTACGACGACGGCGGCCTGGTCGACCTCAACCGCGCTCCCGCTCCGATCATCGCGAGCCTGCCGGGGATGACCCTCGCCCTCGCCGACCAGGTCGTACGGGTCCGGGAGCAGGTGGGCGGTTTCGTCTCGGCCGAGGACGTCTCCGCCGCCGCGTCACTGCCTCCCCACCTCACCGCCGATCTCGCCGAATACGGCATCTTTCTCTCATAAACGCCCCGATTCCGGCCGCAGTCACATATCACTGGTTATTCGAGATGCGTTTCTCTAGGCTGCGAAGTGCTCCTTGCGCGTTTCGTCAGCCGCGACAGCCGGAGGGCACCAGTGACGGCACCGGAAATCGCCGAGTGCAGAGCGGACATGGCCGCGGCCGGCGCCGCCGCGCGGGACATTCTCGATGCGCTCGGCGCCGTGCCCCCGATGTTCGGCGACCACACCTGGCAGGGCCCGGCGGCCGATCAGTGGGCCGCCGGCTGGCAGGCGCGAAAGGTCCAGCTCACCAAGCTGCTCGACGCCGTTCTCACCGAGCAGCCGCATCTCGTCGCCCGTGTCGAGGAGGCGGAACGCCGGAGGGCCGCCTCATAAGCCGTCGTCACGGAGTTCGCCGGGGAGAGGGGACGCAATGGGGGAATTCGTCGGGGTCGATCCCGAGAATCTGAAGGAGCTGACCAAACGGCTGGAACATCTCCACGACCTGCTCGCCCGGCAGGGCCCCGCGATTCACCAGAAGATGCAGAAATGGGGCAGTGAACTCAGCTTCGCCTCGCTCTCCCGCCTGATCGCCGCCGCGCTCGACGACGTCCGCGACATGGACGCCCGTACGACCAGGGCGTACGAACTGGCCAGGGAACAGGGGTGGAGCGTCATGACCCGGGCCCCGGGCGTGCTCGGGCCGGTCTTCACCCGCCCCCCGGTCGTACGGCTGGACTGGGAGGCGACCGGGCGGAGCGGCGACCAGGGCAGGCGCGACGCCGAGACGCTGACCGCCGCCCTCGCGGCCAAGGACCCCGAGGCGGCCCGCGCCGCCCTGTCGACGTTGCCCGAGCACCTGGAACGTCACCTCGCCGACAAGGACTACCAGGCGGCCTTCTGGGCGGGCGCCGGGCCGCTCGCCGTACAGGCCGCCCGCACGCTGTACAACCGCACCGGGCCCGCCCTGTTCAGCGCGGAGAGCGTGGGCATCCTGCGGGCGCTCGGCGCCTCGCTGGCCGCCGCGAGCCGGATGCGCGTGGGCACCGGCAAGGAGAGCCGTCCCCTCCTCTCCACCGCGGCCCGCGACGCCATGACCCGCGGTTCCGACCCCTGGTCGGCCGGCATGCTGGCCAAGTACGGCCCGGACGGCCGGTCGTGGGACCCGCGCCTGCTCGCCGACCTGACCCGGGCCATGCTCGACGCCCGCGCCGCCGGCAAGACGATCTGGCCGCCCGCCCGCGGCGAGGCGGAGACCGACACCGGCGCCACCCGTCACCAGCGCCTCATGGCGGAGTTCGACGCCGTCGGGGCCGTCCTGCAACGGGCCGCCGAGAACGGCGTCGCGGCCCGCCACGTGCTCGGCGACCCCGCCACCGGCCTCAGGTACGCCCGCATGCTGGTCAGCGACTCCTGGCACACCCCCGGCTACGATCCCGGCCGGTTCCTCAGCTCGTACGTGCATCCGGGAGGCGCGCTTCCCCCCACCGGCCGGGTGGACCTTTCAACTCCTGTGGGGGCCTTCCTCAAGGCCGCCGTCTCCGCCGAGCGCGGCACCTCCGCCGACGCCGAGGAGTCCGCCTGGTCCGTCGTCCACATCGTCCAAGCCACCGCCGACTTCGCCAGGCTCCACCCTCAGACGGTGCTTCCCAACCAGGTCCGCCAGGCGTTGATCTACGTTGCGGGGCGGCACCTTCCCGACTTCGCGCAGTCGGTGAATCACGACTTCGCCTCAGGCGCTCTGCAGCAAGGGAACAAACCGTCCAATCCTTGGGTGGCCATCAACAAACTCGATGAGCTGGAGGGCTTTTTCATGCAGGCCCTGCAGAAACCCGAGGAGTTCGGCGTGTTCAAGGGCTTGATGGCCTCTCGCGTGAGTACGGCAGTCGCGGCCACCATCCAGGACCCTTCCGACCGGAACTACCTGAGAGAGATGGGCGGTCTCTTCGGTTTGATCCAACGGGTGGAGAACACCCACCACTTCGAGAAGGAGCTACGCGCCGACGAGGAGGCCGCCAGAGACCAGGTGCTGCTCGCAACGGCAAGCGGCGGGTTCGGCGCCCTCAGCTTCTCCAATCCCTTCGGGCCGGGAACGATGGCACAGATCATGACCGCCCTGGCCACACCTGCACTGAACGACACCTTGGACACAGGGCACGCTCTGAAGGCTCTCAAGGCCGACATGGATGCCTCCAGGCGGCAGGTCTTCCAGGTGGAGGTTCCTGTGGTCCAGGGGCTCTTGGACGCGGGAGCGGTGCATCCGCCACCGGACGAGCCTTGGGTGAGAGGTGGGCGTGTGATTCCCGATGCCGCTCTGGTCGACTGGATCAGTCTGCACGCCGACACGCGATATGCGGGAAAGACACTCACGGACTGGATCACGGAAGCGCAGACCGCCATGAGGATGCAGCAGTGACGACGACAAGACTTGCAGTGCTCGCGATGTGCGCCCTTGCCCTGCTGTCCGCGTGCACTGAAAGAAGGCCGCCTCCTCCGGTGAACGACGAGGTGAAGAAACGCGATGCCGCGCTCGTGGCGGTGGTGCAGTGCCTCGTCGACCACGACAGGATCCCGGCCGCGCATCTCGAGCACCAGCCATGGTTGAAGGGCGAGAAGGTACAACCCAGTGCGGAACTCGTGACATGGCGCAGCGATCACGAGGAGACGGTTTACGAGGGGAGGACGCTGCAGGCGTGGGAGGACGAGGCGACGGCGGCGTGGCCGGGGTGGAGGTGCCCGTTCTGATGCCGCACCGCCGTCGCAGGTGCGGCAGTAGCACGGTGCGGCAGGAGCGCGGCGCGGGAGTAGCTCGGCGTCGAGCGCGCCGGCTGCGGGAGTCCCCTCAGGAGGACCCCCAGCCGGGCGGGACGCCCGGGGGGAGCGTCCTGCGGCGGCTCGGGGAGCCCTGGCCGGACTCCCCCGGTTCCTTGGCCCCCGGCCATGCCTTGGCGACCCGGGCGGCCAGCACGAAGTCCTTGCGCAGCGGGTGGCCCTCGAAGCCGTCCGGCAGCAACAGCGGGCGCAGGTCCGGGTGGCCGTCGAACACCACGCCGAACATCTCGTACGTCTCGCGCTCGTGCCAGTTCGCACCCCGGAAGACGCCCGTCGCGGTCGGCAGGCGGGGGTCGGCGCGTGGCACCCGGGTGCGTACGAGCAGGTGGACGAACGCGACGGGGTCGAACACGTGGGCCACGACGGAGAACTCCTCCGGCGGCTCGTCCACGGCGGTCAGCCAGTCGAAGAAGGCGAACCCGGCCGAGCGCGCGGCCGTCAGCGCGTCGATCCATTCGCCGGGCTCCACGTCGAGCACGGCCTGGCCGAAGGAGTCGCCGACGCGGGAGCCGTACGGCTCCGGCAGGACGCTCATGAGTCCGCGCCTGGGAGGGAGGGGTTCGCGGCCGTCTCGCTCGCGATCTTCTCCTGCAGCTTCGTGATCCCGTGCAGCAGGGCCTCGGGACGCGGCGGGCAGCCCGGGACGTACACGTCCACCGGGATGATCTGGTCGACGCCCTTGGTCACGCAGTAGGAGTCCCAGTACGGCCCGCCCGAGTTGGAGCAGGCGCCGAACGAGATGACGTACTTGGGGTCGGGCATCTGCTCGTACAGCCGCCGCACGGCCGGGGCCATCTTGTCGGTGACCGTGCCCGACACGACCAGCAGGTCGGCGCGGCGCGGGCCGTCCGCGAACGGGCTGACCCCGTGGCGGATGAAGTCGTGCCTGCTCATGGAGGTGGCGACGAACTCGATCGCGCAGCACGCCAGGCCGAAGTTGAACACCCACAGGGAGTAACGGCGGCCCCAGTTCAGCACGAACCGCATCGGCTCGGGCAGCGGCCGCGCCATCGGGCCCACCGTCGGCATCGGAAGATCGTTCACGGGCATGTGCTCACCGCCATACCCCCATTGTCCTCCGCCGGAGGGACCGGTCACGTCCGGCCCGGGAACAGCCCATGACCACGGCGGATGAGCCGGAATGCCCACCCTCACCGCCTACCGGGTACCCCTGAATATCGGGGGGCACGATCTCAAGGGCTGAACGCTGACGGTCTCAGCCCGATCCCCCGCATATAGTTGAGGATCGTGACCCGACCCATGCTCGTCGCCCGCTTGCACGTGGACCTGTGCCGGCTCGCCTCGGGCCTGTGTCGCCCGGACGGTTCATGAGGCTGACGGTGCGCCACCCCGGCGGCCGGAGCGACCAGTGGAAACACCCCGCAGATGGCGGGCCGGCAAGTCCCGGTAGACAGCACGTCAAGTGCGCACTACGGAGAAACCAGCCTGACCCCGATGGATCTAGCATGGACATGACATCGTGCCACAAGCAGACAGGCCTGGGCGCGTCAAGGAGGACTGAGGAGCTGTGACCAAGCAGGTTCAGCAGCTCGACCGCGTGATCATCCGGTTCGCGGGTGACTCCGGCGACGGAATGCAGCTCACCGGTGACCGGTTCACGGCGGAGACGGCCCAGTTCGGCAACGACCTGTCGACGCTTCCCAACTTCCCGGCGGAGATTCGTGCGCCCGCCGGCACCCTGCCCGGGGTGTCGAGCTTCCAGCTGCACTTCGCCGACCACGACATCCTGACCCCCGGCGACGCGCCCAACGTGCTCGTCGCGATGAACCCCGCCGCGCTGAAGGCGAACATCGGCGACCTGCCACGCGGCGCCGACATCATCGCCAACACCGACGAGTTCACCAAGCGCAACCTGCAGAAGGTGGGCTACCCGGGCAACCCGCTCGAAGACGACTCGCTGAAGGAGTGGCGGCTCCACGCGGTGCCGCTCACCTCGCTGACCGTACGGGCGCTCGACGGCTTCGACATCTCGAAGAAGGACGCCGAGCGGGCCAAGAACATGTTCGCGCTCGGCCTGCTGTCGTGGATGTACAACCGGCCGACCGAGGGCACGGTCAAGTTCCTGGAGTCCAAGTTCGCGCGGAAGCCCGAGATCGCCAAGGCGAACATCGCGGCCTTCCAGGCGGGCTGGAACTACGGCGAGACGACGGAGTCGTTCTCGGTCTCCTACGAGATCAAGCCGGCCACCCTCACGCCGGGCGTCTACCGGAACATCTCCGGCAACCAGGCCCTGGCGTACGGGCTGATCGCGGGGGCGGTGCAGGCGAAGCTGCCGCTGTTCCTGGGCTCCTACCCGATCACCCCGGCCTCCGACATCCTGCACGAGCTGTCCAAGCACAAGCGGTTCGGCATCCGCACCTTCCAGGCCGAGGACGAGATCGCCGGGGTGGCCGCCGCGCTGGGCGCCTCCTTCGGCGGGTCACTCGGCGTGACCACCACCTCGGGCCCCGGCGTCGCGCTGAAGGCCGAGACCGTGGGCCTCGCGGTGACCACCGAGCTGCCGCTGATCGTCGTGGACGTGCAGCGGGCCGGCCCCTCGACCGGCATGCCGACCAAGACCGAGCAGACCGACCTGCTGATGGCCATGTACGGCCGCAACGGCGAGTCCCCGGTCCCGGTCCTGGCCCCGGCCACGCCGTCGGACTGCTTCACGATGGCGGTGGAGGCGGCGCGCATCGCGGTGAAGTACCGCACGCCCGTGATGCTGCTGTCGGACGGTTACCTGGCCAACGGCTCGGAGCCCTGGCGCATCCCGGAGGTGTCGGAGCTTCCCGACATCTCCGCGCCTTTCACCACCGAGGCCAACGGCGAGGACGGCACGTACCTGCCGTTCAAGCGTGACCCGGAGACGCTGGCCCGCCCGTGGGCGGTGCCGGGCACGGCGGGCCTGGAGCACCGGATCGGCGGCATCGAGAAGGCCGACGGCACCGGCAACATCTCCTACGACCCCGACAACCACGACAGGATGGTCCGGCTGCGCCAGGCCAAGATCGACGGCATCGACGTGCCCGATCTGACGGTCGACGACCCCAGTGGCGACGCCCGCGTGCTGGTGCTCGGGTGGGGCTCGACGTACGGGCCGATCGCGGCGGCGGCCCGGCGGGTGCGCGCGGCCGGGCACAAGGTGGCCCAGGCGCACTTGCGTCACCTGAACCCGCTGCCCGCCAACACCGGCGAGGTGCTGCGCTCCTACGACAAGGTGCTGCTGCCGGAGATCAACCTCGGGCAGCTCGCCATGCTGCTGCGAGCCCGCTTCCTGGTCGACGTGATCAGCTACAACCGCGTGCGGGGGCTCCCCTTCAAGGCCGAGGAGCTCGCCGCCGTCATCGGGGAAGTGATCGAGAGTGTCTGACAGCTTCAACGGGGGCCTCAACGGCAAGGGCCTGGCCCTGATCCCGCGCACGGATTCCAAGCAGACCCTGAAGGACTTCAAGTCCGACCAGGAGGTGCGCTGGTGCCCGGGCTGCGGCGACTACGCGATCCTCGCCGCGGTGCAGAGCTTCCTGCCCGAGCTGGGGCTGCGCCGGGAGAACATCGTGTTCGTCTCCGGCATCGGCTGCTCCTCCCGCTTCCCGTACTACCTGAACACCTACGGTTTCCACTCGATCCACGGGCGGGCACCGGCGATCGCGACCGGCCTGGCCGCCTCCCGGCCCGACCTGTCGGTGTGGGTCATCACCGGTGACGGCGACGCGCTGTCGATCGGCGGCAACCACCTCATCCACGCGCTGCGCCGCAACGTCAACCTGAACATCCTGCTGTTCAACAACAGGATCTACGGCCTGACCAAGGGGCAGTACTCCCCCACCTCCGAGATCGGCAAGATCACCAAGTCGACCCCCATGGGCTCGCTGGACAAGCCGTTCAACCCGATCTCGCTGGCGCTCGGGGCCGAGGCCGGGTTCGTCGCCCGGACCATGGACAGCGACCGCAAGCACCTGCAGGGCGTGCTGCGCCAGGCCGCCGAGCACCGCGGGGCCTCGCTGGTGGAGATCTACCAGAACTGCAACATCTTCAACGACGGGGCCTTCGACACGCTGAAGGACCCGGGCACCCGGGACGAGATCACCGTACGGCTTGAGCACGGTCAGCCGATCGTGTTCGGCACCGGCGAGAACGAGCGGGCCGTACGGCTGTCGCCCACGGGCGGCGTCGAGGTCGTGCGCCGCGCCGAGGTGGCCGAAGGGGAGATCCTGGTGCACGACGCCCACAACCCCGACCCGTCGCTCGCGTTCGCGCTGTCGCGGCTGGACGAGCCGGCGTTCGAGCACGTGCCGATGGGCGTCTTCCGCTCGATCGACCGGCCCTCCTACGACCACCTGCTGAACGAGCAACTCGCCACGGCCACGGCCGACAAGGGCGAGGGGAGCCTGGCCGACCTGCTCCACGGCGGGGACACCTGGACCATCGGCTGACGCGACCGACAAACCTCACGGCCCCGGTTCTTCAGGACCGGGGCCGGGGCTTTTTCTGAAGGCGAAGGCATCACCACAAGTCCCCATTTTCCGGGGGCCGTGAATGGCATACTCGAACCGCGCCGCGGGGCGGTGCCCGAGTGGGATCAGTGTGCCGACGCTACGGAGGGGCTCTGTTGATGGACCTGTACCGCCGGGCGCCCGGGACAGGGCTGCGCTATCTGGGCCATGCCGGGTTCGTCGCCGAGCACCAGGGCGTCCGGCTGCTCATGGATCCCTGGTTCTACCCCGCGTTCCTGCACTCGTGGTTTCCGTACCCCGACAACCGGCACCTTCTGGACGTGGTGACCAGTGGTCGTTTCGACTACCTCTACGTCTCCCACGCCCACGAGGACCATTACGACGAGCGCCTGTTACGCATGCTGGACAGGTCGATAACCGTGATCGTCCCCCGGTACCGTTCGAGAATCATGGTGAAGCGGTTCGCCGCGCTGGGCTTCGACGACGTCGTGGCGCTGGGCCACAAGGAGTCCCACGAGCTCGCACCCGGCTTCACCGTGACGATGTACCTCGACACCAGTCACAAGGAGGACAGCGGGCTCCTGCTCGACCTGGACGGCTACCGCTTCCTCGACCTCAACGACTGCAACACCCCGATGTCGGAGCTGCCCGGCGACGTCGACCTGCTCGCCGCGCAGTACTCGGGCGCGATGTGGTACCCGAACTGCTACGACTATCCGCCCGAGGTGATGCGGAAGAAGGTCGAGGCCGTCCGGGGGGACCTGCTGGACACGCTCTACCGCAAGGTACGGATCACCGGGGCCGCCGCCTACCTGCCGTCGGCGGGCCCGGCCTGCTTCCTCGATCCGGTCCTGGAGGCGTACAACGACAGGGAGGCGACGATCTTCCCGCAGTGGGAGGACGTGGCGGACCGGTTCGCCGAAGCGTGCCCCGGCGTCGAGGTGCTGCGGCTCTTCCCGGGCGACGTGCTACGGCTGGACGGCCAGCCCGGCGGCACACTGGTGGAACGTGACAGCGACGCGCCGCCCGCCGAGGACCTCGCCGCCTATCGGGAGCGGCGCCGCGACGAGTGGGGCGCGTTCTACGACGAGCCGGCGGAGCCGGTGACCACCGAGGAGATCGAGGCGTACTTCGCCAAGCTGCAGAGCTGGAACAAGCGCTTCCTGGGCGACTTCGCCAAGGCCGTCCGCCTGGTGGCGGACGGCCGCATGTGGGACGTGCGCCTGGGCCACCTGGCCGAGCACTTCGTGATCGAGGGCGAGGAGCCGTACGACCCGGAGTACACGCTCCTGCTGTGCCCCAGGACGATGCGGGCGGTGATCGAGGAGCGGACCGGCTGGGAGGAGGCCCTGCTGTCCATGCGGGTGGGCCTGCACCGCGAGCCCGACGTCTTCGACCTGACCTTCATGAGCCTGCTGCGATACGGCAACCAGCCCGTGCAGACGATGCAGATGCTGCGGGAGCGGCAGAACACCGAGACCATCGAGCGTGACGGCCTGCGCATGCAGCGGTTCTGCCCGCACGCGGGCGAGGACCTCACCCATGCCGTCATCTGCGACGGCGTCGTCGAGTGCCCCCGTCACCACTGGAAGTGGGACGCGGCCACGGGAGAGTGCGTCGACGGCGGCACGCTGCCCCTGCGGGTGGAACCGCTGACCTGACGGCTCGCCGGAGCGCCGGGAGCCGCGACTACGTGGCGCGGAGCTTGTCGTAGTACGCCAGGCATTCGTCGTAGGCGGGCAGCAGGCCGGCGGCCATGGCCTCCGACAGCGTGGGGGCGGTGGCGTCCTTCGGCGACAGGATCGGCTCCAGGCCGGCCGGCCAGGCGATGCCGAGCTCGGGGTCGAGCGGATGCACCCCGTGCTCGCGCCCGGGCGCGTAGGGCTCCGAGCACAGGTAGACGACCGTGGCCCGCTCACTGGTCGCCATGAAGGCGTGCCCGAGACCCTCGGCGAGGTAGACGCCCCTCCTCGTGACGTCGTCCAGTTCGACGGCCTCCCAGCGGCCGAAGGTGGGCGACCCGGTTCTGAGGTCCACGACCACGTCGACGACGGACCCGGCCACGCAGGTGACGTACTTCGCCTGGCCGACCGGCACCTCGGCGAAGTGGACGCCTCTCAGCACCCCCCGGCGGGAGACCGAGCAGTTGGCCTGGGCGAGGCGCATGGAGTGCCCCACGGCCTCCGCCAGCCCGTCCGCCTTGAACCACTCGAGGAAGTCGCCCCGGTCGTCGGCGTGGATCGCCGGGGTGAAGGTGTACGCCCCGGCGATCGGCAGTTGTCTCATGTCAGAGTTCGACCGTGGTCCGGGTGCCCTGCCACACGTTGTTCTGCCACACGTTGCCGGGCGCCGATCTGTCGAAGTGCGCCACCGGGCCGTACGCGCCGCAGTTGGAGAAGAGCGAGCGGCTGAACACGTTGTCGCGGACCACGACGTTCCTGCTCGACCCGGCCTTGTCACCGCCGCCGTAGAAGCAGTAGCCTCCGCCGCCGATCAGGTTGCCCTGGATGAGGACGTTGGTGACGGGACCGAGGCTGGTGGCCAGCATGATCGCGCTCGTCTGTCCGACGGGGTTGAGGATGGTGTTGTTCTTGATCACCAGCGGTGCGCTTCCCGACGAGCCCTCGGTCTGGATGCCGTCGACGTGGTCCCCGGTGAACGCGCGCAGGTCGTGGATGTAGTTGCCCTCGATGGTCCCGCGCCCGGTGTTGATCGCGTCCGTCGCGTCGTGGATGTCGTTGCCGCGGATCGTGATGTCGCCGTCCCCGATGTTCTTGACGGCCACGGCCAGCTGGCGCCTGCCGTCCCCGGCGATCTCACAGTGGTCGACGACGAGATTGCCGTGGCCGTTCCTGAGCTGGACGCCCCACTCTCCGGTGGTGATGATCCTGCAGTTGCGCAGGGTCACGTTGTCGGCGTAGACGTCGATCGCGTCGGTGAACTCCACGCCGTCGTAGACGGCGCCGTTCTGCCGGAGTTCGCCGCCCTTCATCCGGGTGAACACCGTGCCCTTCGCGGGGCCCGTGGTGGAGGCGTCGGGGAATCCGTTCGCCGGCGGCGGAGCCTGGGTGGGCTTCGAGCTCGGCTCGGACGTCGCCGTGGGAGTGGCGGAGCGGCCGGGCCCCGTGGTCGGGCTGACGCGCGGGCTGACGCGCGGCGTCACGGGCGGCGTGACGGGCACCGTCACCGTCGGTGTCGCCGCAGGCGTGGTCGTCGCCGTGTCGTCCGGGTACGCCGGCGTCACCGGCGCCCCCGGCGTCTCCGCGGGCTTCTGGGGGGGCTCCGTCGGGTCCGAAGCCGGCGGCTCGCCCTCCTCGCCCGTCGGATCCGGGACCACCGTGGTGTAACGGAAGACGACATCGACGAAGTAGTTGTAGCCGGCGGGGTTGGAACGCCGGGGGAAGGACGGCCGGCCGTAGGAGAAGACGCCGTTGCGCTCCGCCGGCGCGACCAGGGGGCCCACCTCCAGCGGCCCCTGCGTGAACACCCCGCGCTGCGCCACGTACCTGCCGGCGCCGCTGTTGTAGGAGACCGTGTAGGTGCGTCCGGCCTCCAGCGTCACCGGCGCCGACAGACGGGCCTCCTGCCAGCCTCGGCTGGTCTCGGAGCGGAAGGTGACGCGTGCCAGCAGCGCCCCGCGGTCGCTCCACAGGCTCCCGATGTGCCGGCCGGAGTCACCCCGCGCCTTGAGGAAGCGCAGCGCGACGACCTGACCCTCGACCTGGGGGACGAACCGCATGCCGACCTCGACCGGCATCGGATCGCGCCGGGTCCTGGCCGACTGCGACTCCGGCGCGAAGCTGGCCTGCAGGACCCGCTCCTGGGCGACGGGAACCGTCGGGCCGAGCGACGTCTCGGGCGAACGGCTGGTGAGGGCCACGGTGACCGCGACTCCGCCGACGGCGCAGGCGGCGAGCAGCGACACCAGGCCGGGCAGCCGGCTCCGCCGGCCGCTCGCGCGCCTCGAGCTACGTACCATCGCTCTGCCTCCGACCTACGCGCCCGGTCGAGCGCCTCGTTTCCGCCGACTCAGCGATATACCCAAGCGGTCATTGTTGCGGCTGCGACACGGCGAGACAACAAGAATGGCAGAGTTCGTCTATTTTTCAGTTAAACAAACCGAGTGTCGGAATTATCCGTCCTCACGGCTCCACCGGACGGCCCGTGTCGAGCCAGACGTTGTCCCGCCACTCGTTACCGCGCCCGGCGGACTCCCAAGCGTTGACCGGTCCCCATCGGCCGCCCTTGGGGAAGATCTGCCGGGTCCAGACGTTTTTGATGACCTTGATGTTGCTGGTGGCGTGTTTGTCGTCGGCCCCCCGCCCCGCGTAGAGGCTGTAGCCGCCGCCCCCCAGCAGGTTGCCCTCGATCAGGACGTCGTGCGGGGCGCCGAAGTCCTGGAACAGGCCCACGGCCGAGGTCTGCTCCTGCTGGTTGAACAGGGTGTTGTTCCTGATGATCAGCTTCAGGCCGGCCGCGGGACCGCTCCCCGCCTGGATCAGGTCGACGTGGTCGTCCTTGCCCGGCGACGGGTCGTGAATGTAGTTGCCCTCGATGAGGCCGTGCGAGGTGACCACGCCGTCGGCGGTTCCGGAGATGTTCGTACGGCGGACGGTCAGCATGCCGCCGAAGTTGAGCACCGCCTGGTCGATCTTGTGCCCCGGCGTGCTGACGATCTCGCTGTCCTCTATCACCAGGCCGCCGACGCCCTGCCGCTGGATGATCCCCCAGCCCTGGTGGGAGTCGCTGACGACCCGGGTGCGGCGGATGACGACGTCGTCGGCCTCGACGCTGATGTCTCCGTGGACCTCGTAGCCGTCGATCACCTCACCCGGGGTGGTCACCCGGAGGACCGGGTTGGGGATCAGCTGGATGTCGCCGACCCCCGTCGTCTTCGCGTTCGGCCACCGGGACGCGTCGATGGCGCCGGAGGCGCCGGAGGCGCGGGAGGACGGCGTGGCCGTCGCGCGCACGTGCAGGCTCTCCCGCTCCTCGCCGGGACGCGGCACGGCCACCAGCCACACGACCGCTCCGCCGACGACGGCGCCCGCGAGAAGGGCCGCGACCAGCCTCCCCCACCCTGCCGGTGCCATACGTTGTCCCTTCATCGCGACGGTACGGGAGCCCGCGGCGGCGGTGCCGCCGCCGGCGCCGGCGCTCTGCGCAACCGGAGCCAGCTTCGCCGGGAGGCGAGCACCCGGTCCGCTACCACTGCGCTCTTCACCACGACCATGACTACCAGCAGAGCGAGGACGGCGGCGGCCTGTTTGGTGTGCCTGGGCACCTCGACGGCCTTCCGGGTGCTCGCCACGTTCTTCAATCGGAGAAGGTAGTAGTCGTCGTCGGCGCCCGCGGACATCTGCCAGGACGCCAGCCTGACCCGCATCGCCCGGACCAGCACGGTCATCGCCTTCTCCGCCTCGGCGGCCGCGGGGGCGAAGGTGTCGAGCACGATGTACGGCTGGTCGTGGGTCGGCACCTCCTCGCTGCCCTGGTTGTCCATCACGACCCGGTAGTCCGCGCGCCCGCCCGCCCTGGCCACCTCGTCCCGGGACCTGTCGTCGTCGAAGGACGCCGCCAGCAGTTCGGCCGTGCCGATCGTGCTGGAGGTGAACTTGGTCTCCTCGCCCTGCCGCACCACGGAAACCACGCTGTGCGCCTGGTAGGAAGCGGGGGCCAGCTCCGTGACATAGAATCCGGGGCCGCCGATCGCGACGATGACGAACAGCACCACCAGCGGATGCCGGAAAATCGCCCTGAATATGTGGCGAATAGTCACGGAACGCTCCAAGCGGGGTGCAAGGGACCGTCTGAACGTGCCATTGTTGCACCACGCGACTCGGGGCGCATCGCGAATCAGGGCGCGCGCTTCCCCGGCCCGGCTGGCGGAACCTCCTGTCGTAGGGGACACTTTGTGGGTCCGTTTACCTGGGAACGGTCCGGCGGTCCAGGGACGGCCCGTCCGGTACCGCCCGCATGAGCACACCGGCGTCACGACTATTCACGCGGGGTGGAAGTTGATGGAGGTCCGGTGGACCTGATGGAGGCCGTGTTCGTCCTCGCGCGCCGATGGACGATCACGATTCCCCTGCTGGTGCTCACGATCGCGGCCGTGACGGCGGGATACCTTCTGCTGCCCTGGACCTACGAGTCCTCGGGGACCGTCGTGTTCCTCACGTCGAGGCAGATCGCCGAGAAGAACACCGGTGGCAACCCGTACCTGGCCTTCGACGGGTCCCTGTCGATCACCGCGGAACTGGTCGGCCGCGCGGTCGACGACGAGCTCACCGCGCAGGACCTCGCGCAGCACGGTCTCACCGGTACGTACGAGACGCAGATCCCGCCCGACAGCCGCGCCCCCCTGCTCAAGGTGACCGTCACCCACAGCGACCCCGCCATGGCGCAGGCGACCATGGAGGCGATCCTCAAGAGGATCCCCGCCGCGCTCGACGACCTCCAGAAGACCAACAGCTCCATATCCCAGGTCCGGCTCTCGGTGCTCACCAAGAGCAAGAAGCCGGAGCGGGTGGTGACGTCGAAGATCCGGTCGCTGGTGGGAGTACTCGCGGTCGGTCTCATGCTGACGGTCGGCGCGCCGTTGATCATCGAGTCGATCAAGAACCCGCGCCGGCCGATCCAGCCCAAGCGCGTCCCGGACCCGAACGGCGGGCTCGCGCCGAAACGGCTCCGGCTGGACGACGACGCGCCCACGGCCGTCCACGTCTGGCCACCCGCGGCGGCCGCCCCCGCCCGCCCGCCGGCGAGCGGGAATCCGCCGGAGCCGGCTCGCCCGAGGAGGGACGGGCAGGGTTCGAGCCGGAGCAGGACCCGGGGCACGCGCAGAACCCCCCGCGCGAATCCCGACGGGAACCCGAACGCGGCCGGCGACCGGAACGACACGGCCTGGCCGAGGGAGACCGACGATGGCCGGAACACGAGAAGATACCCCTAGGGCGCGGCGGAAGGCATGGTCAACGGTGCGGTCGACGGCGTGAGCGACCTTTCCGAGCCGGTTCTCGACGACGAGGCGCCGCGTCGGCGGCTGCCCTTCTCCGTGGACGCCGTGACCGTGCTCAGCCTGCTGGTCGTGGCGCTCGTGCTGATCCCGTCGCGATACGTGGTGGGCCCGCTCGGCTCCGCAGGCACCCCCGCGATCCTCATCGCCGCGGTGGCGTTCGGCTGGTACTGCGCGTCGATCTTCACGGAGCGCTCCACGCCGCTGCGGGGGCGGCAGCCGGTCAGGACCTCGATCTTCGTCTATGTTTGCGCCATCCTGGCCAGCTTCGTGGCGGCCACGACCCGGCCGATCTCCCCGGAGGAGCTGCAGGCGGCCAACACGTCGCTGCTGCCCGTGATCGGCTGGTGTGGCATCGCCCTGCTGGCCGCCGACGGAATCCCGAACCGCGAGCGCCTCGACGTGCTGCTGCGCAGGTTCGTCATGGGGGCGACGTTCGTGGCCATCGTGGGGATCGTCCAGTTCGCCACGGCGTTCGACCTGTCGCAGTATCTGGCGTTTCCCGGGCTCAAGGTGAACGGGACGTTCATCTCGCTGTACAACCGCGACGGCTTCAACCGGCCGACCTCGACCACGATCCACCCGATCGAGTTCTCCGCGACCCTCGCGATGGCACTGCCGCTCGCCCTCCACACCATGCTGTACGGCCCGGCCGCGAAGCGCTGGTCCAACCGTTTCTGTGTGGCGGCGCTCGCGGTGGCCATCCCGCTGACCGTGTCCCGGACCGCGGTGCTCGGCATGGCCGTCACGTTCGCCGTCCTCATGCCCACCTGGCCGAGAGCGTGGCGGCACGCCGCCTACGTCGCCCTGCTGATGTTCACGGGCGTCATGGGCGTGGCGGTGCCCGGTCTGCTCGGGACGTTCAAGCGGATGTTCCTCGGGATGAACGAGGACTCCAGCGCCACCGCGCGCACCGACGACTACGCGGCGGTGGCCGAGTACTTCTCCCAGCACCCCTTGTTCGGCCGTGGTGTCGGCACCTTCCTGCCGCACGTCTACCGGATCCTGGACAACCAGTACCTCGCGACGCTGGTGGAGACGGGCGCGTTCGGGCTGTCGGCCGTGCTGCTCATCTTCGTGTGCGGGTGGACCGTCGCACGCCGCTCGCGGCGCAAGTCCGCGGACGCGCCGACCCGTCACCTCGGCCAGGCCCTCGCGGCGGGCATCGCGGTGTTCGCGGTGACGTGCGGCACGTTCGACGCCTTCTCCTTCCCCGTCGCCGTCAGCTCCGCCTTCCTGCTGATCGGCTGCGCGGGCGCGCTGTGGCGCATCACCGACCCGTATGGAGGCGCGTATGTCGCCGTATCCCCGCGTTGGCTTCGCCTGCTTGTGGGACGAGGATCCCCGCAGGACCTGGTCGTACACTCCTTGGAACCTGCGCGCGGCAATGCGCGAACGGACCGACCTGGTTGATCTCGGTGTGGAGATCCCGAAGACGGTCCGCACCGCCCTGCGCGCCGCCCACGTACGGCCCCGCCACGGCCGGCTGGCCACGACGTGGAAGTACTCGAGGATCACCGACGAGTACTGCCGCAGGGCGCTGCTGCGCTCGCTGCGGGGCTCGGACTGCGAGGCGGTCCTGCAGATCCAGGACATCGCGCCGCTGCCGGCGCCTTTCTTCCTCTACCAGGACCTGAGCTACGACGCGCTGCTCAGCGTGCACGACCCGGACAACCGGCACGCCGTGCTGCCCAACATCTCGCCCGGCATGATGCGCCGCAGGCGCGAGCGCCAGCTCGACATCTACGCGCGCGCGACGGGGGTGCTGGCGATGAGCTCCTGGTTCGCCCGGACGCTCGTGGATGTGACCGGGCTGCCCGCCGGGAAGGTGCACGTCGTGCATCCGGGCATCACGTCCGTGGGCGACCCCTCCCGTCCCCTGCCCGAACGGGACCGGCCCCGGCGGCGGCTGCTGTTCGTGGGCGGGGACTTCCGGCGCAAGGCGGGAGCGCTGGTGGTCGCGGCCACCCGGCTGCTGCGCCGCGACTTCGACCCGTCCCTCACCCTCACCGTGGCTGGACCCCCCGCCTGGCCGTTGCCCGGCGAGCCGCCGGAGGGCGTCCGGTTCCTCGGGCAGCTGCCCCCCGCCGAGGTCGCCGCGCTGTGGGACGAGCACGACCTGTTCGTCATGCCGTCACATCTGGAGGCCTTCGGGATCGTCTTCGCCGAGGCCCTCGCCCGGGGCGTCCCGTGCGTGGGCCGCGACGCCTTCGCCATGCCGGAGATCATCCGCCCGGGTGAGAACGGCGGCCTGGTCCGCGGCGACGACCCGGCCGAGCTGGCGGAGACGATCGCCGGGATCCTGGACGACGACGGGCTCTACGCCCGGTGCCGGAAGGACGCCGCCGCGACCGTCGAATGGTTCAGCTGGGACCGGGCCGCCCGGCAGGCGCTCGAAGTCGTCACCGCCGCCTGAGCGGCCGATGCCGCCGGGTGCCGGGCTGGAGGTCACAGCGCCTTGCGGAGCGCTCCGGTCACCTCCTCCTGCTGCTCCGGAGTGATGTGCGGGAAGATCGGCAGGGAGAGGATCTCTCCGGCCGCGCGCTCGGCCACCGGGAAGTCGCCCGCGCGATACCCGAGGTCCGCGAACGCCGGCTGGAGGTGCACCGGCACCGGGTAGTGGATCTGGGCCTGCACCCCCTGCTCGTGCAGACCGGCGAGCACGCGGTCGCGGTCGGGCACCCGGATCACGTAGAGGTGCCAGACATGGTCGGTGCCCAGCGCCTCCTCAGGAGAGGCCGGAAGGGTCACGCCCGCGTCCACCAGGTCGGCCAGCAACTCGCCGTAACGGGCCGCCGCCCTCCGCCGCCGGTCGTTCCACTCGGCGAGCCGCCGCAGCTTCGCACGCAGCACCACGGCCTGGAGAGTGTCGAGGCGTGAGTTGAAGCCGAGCGTCTCGTGCCGGTATTTCACGACGCTGCCGTGGTTGCCCAGCAGGCGCACCCTTCTGGCCAGCTCGGCCGAGCCGGTGGTGACCGCGCCCGCGTCGCCGTACGCGCCGAGGTTCTTGCCGGGGTAGAAGCTGGTGGCGGCGATGGCTCCGAATCCGCCGGAGCCGACTCCGTCGCGGGTCGCGCCCTGGGACTGGGCGGCGTCCTCCAGGACCGGAACGTCCCCGGCGACCTCGGCGATCCGATCCATCCGGGCCAGCCGGCCGTACAGGTGGACGGGGACGATCGCCGCGGTGCTCGGGGTGATCGCGGCGGCGAGCCGGTCCGGGTCGATCAGCAGGCGGGCCGGCTCGGCGTCGACGAGGACCGGCCGTGCCCCCGCCCTGAGCACCGCCTCGGCGGTGGCCACGAACGTGTTGGCGGGCAGGACCACCTCCGATCCGGGTCCCGCCCCCAGCGCTCGCAGCGCGAGTTCGATCGCGTCGGTGCCGTTCGCGACGCCGACGCAGTGCGCGACGCCGCTGAAGGCGGCGTACTCCTCCTCGAACGCGGCCACGTCCGGCCCCTGCATGAAGGCGGTGGAGCCGAGCACGCGGGCGAAGCCGGCGTCGATCTCCTCCGCCACCTCCTCGTGAGCGGCCCGCAGGTCGACGAACGGGATCACAGAAGCTCCTTCTGCCATGTGGCTGTCACGTTGGATTCACGGGCGCCGGGCGGAGGTACCGGGCGGGGTTGCCCGCCCACACCTCGCCCTCGGGCACGTCCCTGGTCACGACCGATCCCATGCCGACGAGCGACCAGGCCCCGACGGTACGGCTCTCCCGGACGAGCGCCCCGGCGCCCAGGTAGGCGCCGCGGCGGATCCGCACCCCGCCCGCCAGCCGTACGCCGGAGGCGATGGTGGCGAAGTCCTCCACCACGTCGTCATGGGTGAGGGTGACGTGGGGCATCACCGCGACGTGGGCGCCCACCTCGACCGAGGCGGTCAGCACGCACTGTGCCTGCACCACCGATCCGGGACCCACCCGGGAGGTGGCGGACACCACGGCGGTGGGGTGGACGAGGGTGGCGTACCGTTCGGCGGGCAGGCCGAGCCGTGCCACGATCCGGAGGCGGCTGGCGTAGTCGTCCGGCCTGCCGGTGCAGACGACGAGCCGGGCGTGGTCCGGCAGCGCGGCGACGCCGCCGAGGACGGGCAGGCCGTCCACGAGGGTCCCGTGGCGGGCCGGGTCGTCGTCCAGGAAGCCGAGCAGCCGCCATCGGCCGGCGGACGCCAGCGCCAGCTGGGCGGTCTCCCTGGCGAAGCCCCCCGCCCCGACGAGCACCAGATCCTCGGGGATCACGTCGCGGCCTCCGCCGCCACCGCGCCGGCGCCCCGCAGGCCGCGCAGCGCCCCCCTCTTCAGGTAGACGAGCGCGCCGACCACCGCCAGCGTGACGGACCCCGCCAGGAGCAGGGCCACCACGTCGATCCTGATCAGCCAGGCGATCAGCGCGGCGGCCAGCCCGGCGAGCAGGCCGCCGGCGACGCCGGGCGCGACGCTCGCCGCCAGGCCCAGCGCGCCGACCCCGACCCGCCTCAGCTCGCGCAGGTAGATGGGCAGCACGACGAGCACCGCGACGGCGACGTGCGCGACGCCCGCCCCGGCGAAGCCGTACGCGCGCACCGCGACCACGAGCGCCGGGGCGAGCAGGACCAGCCAGATCACCTGCACGGTGAACACCACCCGTGAGCAGGCCAGCACCACGAAGTAGTCGTAGACGAGCTCGTAGGCGATCCGCAGCGCGCCGAAGACGGCCAGCCACACCAGGGCGGAGGCGGCCGGCTCCCACACCGGGCCGTAGACGAACCGGACGAGCGGCCCGGCGGCCCCGGCCAGCAGCAGGCACACGGGCACCGTCACCGCGACGAGAAGCCCGGCCGTGGAGGTGAACGCCCCGCGCAGGGCCGGCGGGTCGTGCTGCAACCGGGCGAAGGCGGCGGGGGCCACGCTGCGCACCGGCTGGGAGAACACGCTCACCGGCCAGTTGGACAGGTTGAAGGCCAGCACGTAGAAGCCGAGGGCGGTGGCCCCCAGCAGATGCCCCACGACGAACTGGTCGAGGTTGGCGACGAGGAAGACGACGATGCTCGACCCCGCGAGCGGCAGGCCGAACCGCAGCAGCCTGCGGGCCACCGAGCGATCGAACCCGAGCCGGAGCCCGCCGGGCGCGAACCCGATGTACAGGAGGGCCGACCCGGCGGCCCCGGCCAGGCGCCCGACCGCGAGGCTCATCGCGCCCCATCCGGCCAGGGCGAGGGCGATCGACACCAGCGCGCCCAGCCAGTTGTTCACCTGGTCGGCGACGGCCTTCCTGTCCTGCCTGAAGTATCTCTGGAGCATGGCGGCGGGGGCGGCCACCGCCCCGCTCACCAGCACGTTGAGGGCGAGCAGCCGCACGACGGGTGCGGCCTGCGGATTGCCCATGGCCGCGGCGAACGCCGGCGCGCCGGCGAAGCAGGCGAGGTAGATCAGGCCGCTGGAGACGAGGGAGATGGTCGCGACCGTGGGAGCGATCTCCTTCGGGTCCCCCGGCCAGCGGACGATGGCCAGGCTCACCCCCAGCTCGTTGAAGCTCAGCACGGCCAGCAGGGCCACCATGGCGACGGCGAACGTGCCGAACTCGGCCGGCCCGAGCAGCCGGGCGAGCACGATGCCGATGGCGAGCGTGCTGAGCCTTCCCACGACGGTGTTGACGAGGCTCCAGCCGAGGGCCCGGGACGCCTGCCCGAACAGAGAGTCGCCGTCCCGCACCCGGATGCTCCGTAACCGGCTCACCGCTTGTCCGCCAGCGGCTCCCGGGGGGTGGCACGGGCCGCGGCCACGGCGTTGAAGTCGTCGGCGGGCGCCCGGCCCCGCGCCCGCGCGTACTTGCGGCGCACCTTGTAGCCGACCACGGCGGCCGACGAGCCGAGCGCCGAGCGCAGCGAGCCGCGCGGGCCCGCCCCGGTCAGCGCGTCCCGGTAGACGCCCTCCTGCACGCGGGCCGCGCTCTGGAGGCTGAAACGCTCCACGACGAGCGAGCGGCCGAAGGCGCCGAGCTCGGTCCGCAGCCCGGCGTCCGTCAGCAGCGGACGAAGCGCCTCCTCCAGCCTGCGAGGGCCGTCGGCGGCGCCGTTCCCGAGGCCGTACCAGCCGCCGGTGAGGAAGCGGTCGACGGTCCGCGGGGTGAGCGTCTCGAAGAACCCCGCCTCGCCCTGCACGACGAGCGGGCAGCCGAAGGCGAGGGCGCGCAGCGCCGACCCGCCCATGCCGATCGCGACCGCGCCGCACGCGTACGCCGGTCGGGGGTCGAACAGCTCGCCGGTCAGCACGACGACCCGCTCACCCGCCCTGGCGTTGGCCTCGGCGGCCCGCCGCTCCACCTGGTCGCGGGCCGCGCCGTCGCCGACGACGACCAGCCGGACCGGCAGTTCGGCGGCCAGGCGGCCCACGACGTCGACGGCCGTCAGCAGGCCCTCCAGCTTGAGCTCCGGCACGAGGCGGCACACCACGACGACGTTGAGCCGGTCGTCCCCCAGCCCGAAGCGGGTGGTGAACTCCCCCGAGGGGACGCCGGGCGCGTTGGCGACGACGTCCACCGGCGGCTCGATGAGACGCACGTACCGGCGGCGCCCGGCCTCCAGCTCCCGCAGTTCCTCCGTACCCACGACGAGCGGCAGCTCGGGGGGCAGGAACGGCGCGACGCCGGCGGACATCACCGTGCACACGGCCGCGGCTGGCGACCTGCCGAACGTGGCGAAGTACGCCTCCAGCCCCGGCGGCCACTCGTATCCGTGCACGACGTCGACGCCCCGCTCGGCGACCAGCCTTCTGATCATCCGGATGGTGGGCGGATCGGGGCGCCGCCTCGCCGGGTCCAGCTCGACGTGTTCCAGCCCCGCCGCCCTGACCCGCTCGACGAGCGGCCCGGGATCGCTCACCAGCATGACCTCGTGTCCGAGGTCGCGTACGGCCGCCGCGAGCTCGATGGCGTTGAGCTGGCTGCCCCCGACCTCCATGGTGTGGGGGTAGACGAGGATCCTCATGCCCGGCTCGCCGCCCTGATGACTCCCACCACGACCTCCTGGTCCCGCTCGGTCAGGTCGTGGTGGAGCGGCAGGATCAGCGAGTCGCGGGTGAGCCGCTCGGTGACCGGCAGGTCGGCCTTCGCGTCGGAGGCGTACGCGGGCTCCAGGTGAGCCGCCATGATGCCGCGCCGGGCCGACACGCCCGCCTCGCCGAGGAGCCGCAGCAGTTCGTCGCGGCCGACCGGGAAGTCCTCGGGCGGCAGGACCCAGAAGCCCTGGTAGTTGGTCTCGCCGTGCCGCGGGTCGCGGATCGCGTACAGGCCCGGGATGTCGCTCAGCAGGTCGTGGTAGCGGGCGGCCAGCGACCTGCGGCGGGCGACCATCGCGTCGAGCTTGGCCAGCTGGACCAGGCCCAGCGCGGCCTGCATGTCGGTCATGCGGTAGTTGAAGCCGGTCTCCAGGTACTGCTCCAGGATGGGGGTGGCGCCGGCGGCGTGCCTGTCGGCCGCGCTGACGCTCATGCCGTGCTCGCGCAACCGCCTGGCGCGGGCCGCCCACTCCCCGTTCTCCGTGGTGATCATCCCGCCCTCGCCGGTGGTGAGGAGCTTGCGCGGGTGGAACGACCACGCGGCCACCAGCGCGTCCGCGCCGACCGGACGGCCCTTGTAGACCGAGCCCGCGGCGCACGCGGCGTCCTCGACGACGGCGATCCCCCGCGGCTCGCAGACCGCGCGCACCGCGTCGGCGTCCGCCGGAGTGCCCGCCTGGTGCACCAGGATCACCGCGCGGGTACGGCCGGTCAGGGCCGCCTCCACGGTCTCCGGGGTGAGGTTGGCGGTGGTCGGCTCGACGTCCGCGAAGACGGGAACCGCGCGGAGGTAGCGGACGGCGTTGGCCGTCGCGATGAAGGAGAGCGAGGGCACGACGACCTCGTCGCCCTCCTCCACCCCGGCGAGCAGCAGTGCGAGGTGGAGCGCGGTCGTGCAGGAGGACAGGGCGACGCCGTGGGCGGCGCTCATCCTCGCCGCGAACGCCGCCTCGAACTCCGCGACCCTCGGCCCCTGTGCCACCCAGCCGGACTCCACCGCCGCGGCGACCGCGGCCGCCTCCTCCGGCCCGAACCACGGCTTCATCACGGGTATCACGCCCGTGACACCTCCCTCGTCTCGTTGTCGAGCAGCCCGGCCAGCGCCAGGGCGCGTTGCGACCAGTCGTGCCGCGCGGCGAAGGCCCTGCGGCGCCCGGCCAGGCCGGGGGTGCGCGGCTCCCGCGCCGCCTCCGCGACGGCCCGGGCGAACTCCTCCGGCGAGCGGGCCGTCCTGATCAGCTCGCGGCCGTCCGGCTCGCTCCGCAGCAGCGCGGTGGCCGGCAGTTCGGAGGAGACGACCGCGCGGCCCGCCGCCAGGTACTCCAGCGTCTTCAGCGGAAAGCTGGCCTGGTTGAACGGGGTGTCGGCGTACGGCGTCAGCCCCACGTCGATCATCCGCAGATAGGACGGAAGCTCCCCGAAGGGCTTGTGCCCCACCCATCGGACGGTGGGCCGCCGGATCAGCTCGTCGAACCGGCCGGGGGCGAAGCCCGGCTTCCGGGGGCCGACGAGGAGCAGCGGTCCGGCGGCGGCCACCGCCTCCAGGAACGCGATGTCGGTCCGCTCGTTGATGTTGCCCACGAACCCCGCGACCGGGCCGTCCGCCGGAGTGAAGGGCACGTCCGGGGGAGGCGGCGCGTCGTCCACATCCGCGTAGGCGGCCACGTCGCAGCCGTTCGGGACCAGCTCGGCGGCCCGCCCGAGCGCGGCGAACCGGTCGCGCAGCGCCGGGCTGACCACCGCGACCGCGTCCGCCTTGCGCAGTTGCCGCGCCTCGGCTTTGATCATGGTCCGCACCGGCAGTCCCATCATCGGGGCGCCGGCCACCAGGTCGTCGGTGGCGTAGAACAGGGTGCGAGCGCCCTCGGCCGTGCCGAGGACGTCGTCGTAGTTCGCGGCGATCACCGCGTCGGCCCGCCGTCCCAGGCCGCGCAGCGCCCGCCGTACCGCACGGCGGGTCAGCGCGACGCCGAGCGGGTAGACGCCCGGCCGGGTGCGCGCGGGCGGCACCCGGACGGTGAGCAGGGTCAGGCCGGGACCCGCCGCGTCCAGCGGCGGGCGTGCCAGCGTGCCCGCCAGCTCCGGCCTCCGCCTGCGGGCCGCGACCGCGACGGGCGGGTTGACGTAGAGCACGTCGCGTCCGGTGGCCAGGCGGTCGGCGATGTGGCGGTCCGTCCCCGCCACGGAGCCGTCGTAGTGGCTTCCCGCGAAGTAGACGAGGAGCCCTTCGCTCACCGCGCCCGGCCACCCGCCGCCGCGGCCGTCGCCTCCCGCCACCAGGCGACGAGGCGGGAGAGCCCTTCCTCCAGGCCGATCTCCGGCTTCCAGCCCAGGAGCTCCACCGCGCGGGAGATGTCGGCGAGCCGCCGCGTGACGTTGTTCACCTGGCGCGGCGGCCCGTACTCCGGCCGCAGGTCGCTGCCCATCACGCGGAGCAGGGCCTCGGCGAGGCCGGTCAGGCTGATCTCGGTGCCGCCGGCGATGTTGAAGACCTCGCCGCTCACGTCGGCCGCCGCCGCGGCCAGATTGGCTCTCGCGATGTCCTCGGTGTAGACGAAGTCCATCGTCTGCTTGCCGTCGCCGAGGATCAGCGGCGGCTGCCCTCCGGCGATCCGCTCCATCCACCGGATGAGCACTTCCGTGTAGAGCCCGTGGACGTCCATGCGGGGGCCGTAGACGTTGAAGTACCGCAGCGCCACGTAGTCGAGGCCGCGCGTGGCCCGGAAGCTGCGCAGCATGCCCTCGTTGTACAGCTTCGCCGCGCCGTAGAGCGTGTCGTTGTCGTACGGGTGGTGGTTCTCCGAGGTGGGGAAGGCCTCGGCCAGGCCGTAGACGGAGGCGGAGGAGGAGGCCACGACCTTGCGCACGCCCGCGTCCACCGCCGCCTCGACCACGTTGAGCGTGCCGTTGACCAGGACGTCGTTGGCCAGGCGGGGCTCCTCCACGCACTGGGTGATGCGGATGGCCGCCAGGTGGAAGACGTAGTCCACGCCCTCGGTGAGGCTCCTGACCAGGTCCCGGTCCAGGATGTCGCCTTCGACCAGGCGCACCGCCCCGTCCGCCTGCGCCAGGTTCTCCCTGCGGCCGCGGACGAGGTTGTCCAGGACGACGATCTCGCCGGCTCCGGCCCGCGCGAGCTGGTCGGCGACGGCCGATCCGATCGTTCCCGCACCTCCGGTGACGAGGCATCGGCTGCCGGTCAGTGCCGGGTACGCGTGTGTCATTGACTCCTCATTCGATTGGTCGGATCACCGAGTGGGGACGGGGGATGATCACAGTTCGACCCGTACGCCACCATTGTTGAGGCTGCGGGACGCCGCTTCCAGCAAACGCAGGATCCGCAGCCCGGAACGTCCGTCGGTCAGCGGCGCCCGGCCCTCGGCGATGGCGCTCGCGAACTCGCTCATCACCCCGCGCAGGGCCTCGCCTTCGGGCAGGGCCGGCACATGGATGTCACCCAGCCGGTAGGAGATGAGGGCACGGTGGCGCTCGTCGGGGCCGAGCTCGCCGGGCCGCCGGTCCACGCCCCGGTCGTAGACGCCGACCCGCTGGGAGGGGTTCAGGTCGTCCCAGACGACCGTGCGGCGCGAACCGCCGAGCACCATCGTCCGGATCTTCGTGGGACTCAGCCAGTTGACGTGGATGTGGGCGATGCTCCCGGTGGACAGCCAGAGGGTCAGGTAGGCCACGCAGGTGCGGCCCGCTCCGATCGGATCCGCGCCGTGCGTCGCCACCGCGATCGGCCGCACGTCGTCGGGGAGGACGAAGTCGAGGATGGACAGGTCGTGGGGCGCGAGATCCCACAGGACGTCCACGTCGGGCTGGACCAGCCCGAGGTTGATGCGGACCGAGTCGATGAACTGGACGTCGCCCACGCCGCCGCCGCGGACCAGCTCACGGATGTGCCGGACGGCGGGGGTGTAGCAGTAGGTGTGGTCGAGCATGAGTGCCAGGCCCGATTCCTCGGCCAGCTCGACCAGTTTGCCCGCCTCCTCCGCGTCCGGTGTGAGGGGCTTCTCCACCAGCACGTGCTTGCCGGCTTCGAGCGCGGCACGAACGAGTTCGAAGTGGGTGGCCGCCGGGGTCGCGATGGCGACGGCGGCCACGGACGGGTCCGCGAGCACCTGCTCGACGGACGCGGTGGCCCGCACCGTGGAGTAGGACCCGAGCACCGACCGGGCTCGGCCGAGGTCCAGGTCGCAGAGCCACTCCAGCCGCAGTGCGGGCGTCGCCTGCGCGTTGCGGACCAGGTTCGGCCCCCAGTACCCGGCGCCGATGACGGCCAGCCCGATCGGTGAAGACACTGTTGTCCCTTCTGTCGAGACACAGGGCGGCGGGCCGCGCCGCTTCCCGGCACGGCCCGCCGCCTCTGCCTAGGGGTGGAAGACGACGTCGACCCAGTAGTTGGCGCCGTTGTAGGTGTTCTGCGGGAACTGGGACGCGCCGCCGTAGGCGTACACGCCGTTTCCGGCCGATCCGCCGCCGTTGGCGAGCGCGGTCAGGTGGCCGTTGACGGCGGGACCGGAGTTGAAGTAACCCCCGTCTCCCGAGTAGTGGCCGTTCGGCGCGTAGTAGGACGCGACGTACGTCGTGCCGGCGGCGATCGGCACCGGGGTGGTGAACACCAGCGTCTGCCAGCCGCCGGACGTCTCGGTGGAGAAGGTGCCGGTGGCGAGGAGCGTGCCGTCGGCCGCCCACAGGCTGCCGATGTGCGTTCCAGTGTTGCCCGGGCCCTTGTAGAAGCGGATCCCGGTGATCTCTCCGGCCACGTCGGACCGGAACTTGACGCCCACCTCGATCCCCGAGGCGTCGTTCTCGGCCACGTTGCCGGGAACGGCGTCACTCTCCCAGATGGAGCACGGGCAGGTGCCGGTCGTCGTGAACGACCACTGGGTCTGCACCATGGTGTTGCCCGCGTCGTCCTTGGCTCCGCTCACCCGCACCGTGTACTGCTTGCCGTCGCCGAGGGCGGCGGCCGGTGTGAAGGTGAGCACCTTCCTGGTCGGGTCGAGCGAGGCGCCGCCGCTGACCAGCACGCCGCCCGGCCCCTCCACCGTGATCACCGGGGTGCCGGTCTGCACGGCCTCGCTGAA
Source organism: Microbispora sp. H10670 (assembly GCF_014161385.1). NCBI lineage: Bacteria > Bacillati > Actinomycetota > Actinomycetes > Streptosporangiales > Streptosporangiaceae > Microbispora > Microbispora sp. H10670. The sequence goes on from NZ_JABBWW010000001.1 coordinate 54,277, forward strand.
GGTCGCCTTGATGGCGGTGGAGGCCGGGACGCCGGTGGCGGCGTCGGACGGCGCCTTGCGCGAGACGGTCGGCGCGGCGACGTCCGGCGGCACCGAGAACACCACGTCGACCCAGTAGTTCGAGGCCCCCCACGACCCGGTGGGGAACCGCCGGGAGCCGTAGGCGTACACGCCGTTGCCCCCGTCCTGGCCGTTGCCCAGCGCCGTGAGCGGCCCCCGGGTGACGGCCGAGGACAGCCCGGAACTCGTCACCGCGTAGTTGCCGGCCATGGTGTGGTACGACGCGACGTAGGTGGTGCCCTCGGTGACCGGCACCGGCGAGGAGAAGGTCACCTCCTGCCAGCCGAGGGTCGACTCGTTGTTGAAGGTGGCCGAGGCGAGGGCGGTGCCCGCGGCCGACCACAGAGTCCCGATGTGGGTGCCGGTGTTCGCCACGCCCTTGTAGAAGCGGATGCCGGTGACAAGGCCGTCGACGGAGGCCCGGAACTTCACGCCGAGCTCCACCTCGCTGGGGTCGTTCGTGCTCGCCGTCGCGGGAAGGGCGAGGTCGTCCCAGATGGAGCAGGGGCACTGCCCGGGGGGCAGCGTCGCCTTCGCCGTGACGAAGGTGAAGCTGTAGGTCCCCTGCATGGTGTTGCCCGCCGTGTCCTTGGTCCCGCTGACGGCCACGGTGTAGCCGGTGTTCGCGGCGAGCGCCCCCGACGGGGTGAAGGTCAGCTTTGCGGCCGAGCCGTCGAGTGCCGCCGTGCCGGGGATCGTGACACCGCCCGGGCCCTTGACCGTGAGCGTCCCGAAGCCGCTCTGGATCGGCTCGTTGAACGTGATCGTCGGGGTCGCGTTCGTCGGCACGCTGGAGGAGCCGGCGTACGGCGTCGCGTTGACGACGCTCGGCGGGAACGTGTCCTGGGTGGCGAACACGACGTCCACGCCGTAGTCACCGCCCCGGTAGGAGCTGTTGGGGAATCCGGCGCCCACCCGGTAGACGCCGTTGCCGTCGGCCTCCGCGGTGCTGGGCGCGGTCAGCGGCGCCCGGGAGTACGACTGGCCCCAGAAGGCTCCGGGGGTCGAGGAGTAACGCCCCACCGGCGCGTAGTAGGAGGCGACGTAGGTGGTGCCCGCGGTCACGGTGACGGCGCCGGGGAAGACCAGCGTCTGCCATCCGGTCGCGGTCTCGTTGACGAACGTGCCGGTGGCGAGGAGCGTTCCGTCGGTCTTCCACAGGGAGCCCGTGTGGGTCCCGCTGTTGCCCGTGCCCTTGTAGAACCTGACGCCGGTGACCCAGCCGTTGACCGACGGGCGGAACTTCACGCCGAGCTCCAGGGCCGAGGTGTCGGTGCCCGTCGGAACCGACGGGACGTAGGAGGGCGGGTAGAGGCTGCACGGGCACTTGACGGTCACGTTGCGCCCGGCGCCGGGCGTCTCCAGGTTGGCGCTGTCGTCGACCGCCCGGCTCTTGATGTTCACCGTGCCGGACCCGGTGGCCGTCCAGGTGTAGGACCAGCTCTCACGGCCGTTCGCGGGATGCCACGTGGCGCCGCCGTCGGTGGAGACCTCCACGCCGCCGACCCTGCCGCCGCCCGAGTCGGACGCGGTCCCGGTGACGGTCACCGTGGCGCCGCTGTTCAGCGACGCGTTGAGCAGCGGACTGGTGATCGTCGACGTCGGGGCGGTGTGGTCGGACGACGCGGCGGCCGCGTCGAGGTCCGGCATCAGCGAGGCGGGCTGCACGCCCATGTCGGCCAGGACGTTGACCGTGGCCTGCTGCATGTTCGGGTCGGCGGCCGGGGTGTCGCCGTCGTGCTCGGCGTCGAGGCCCCACGCCCACTGGACGGTGCCCGCGCCGAACACGAGGGCTCCGCTCGCCGCGCGGTACATCGTCAGACTGTGGGTGGCGGTGCCGGCCGCCACGTTCGTGCCCCAGTCCTGGATCTTCGCCGGGACGTCCACCGTCGTGCTCGACATGCGGAACAGACCGGCGGGGCGCGACCCGTTGTCCACGTCCTCGTCCCACTCGTATCCGAGCGTGCCGTCGGGCAGCGTCGTGGGCTGACCGAGCAGGGCGCGAGTGGCCAGGTTCGTGTTGCGCCAGAGCCGCAGCCTGCCGTCGGCGGCGGGGACGGTCATGGCGTAGGTGCAGCAGTTGACCGTCCACAACGTGCCGGTGAGGCTGTTCTCCGGCTTGCCGCCGTCGGCCGGCGGGCTGAAGCGCGGATCGCGCCAGGTGCCCGTCCAGGTCCCGGACTGGTCGGTCTTCGCGTTGTCGTGGGTTTCCTTGTAGCTGACCAGCGTCCGGTACGGGGCGTCGCCGGCGCCGTTCTCCCACCGGGTCTTCCAGAAGACCTCGTTGCCACTGAAGAACGCGAGGTTGACCCCGGCGTCCCTGGCCGCGGTGAAGGCGTCGCGCTCGGCCCCCGACCAGTACTCGTCGTGGCCGACCGACAGCAGGGTCTTGTGGTGCAGCAGCGCGCCGGGGTTACGGGCCACGTCCATGCTGCCGACGTAACTGATGTCGTACCCGTTGCGCTCCAGGAAGCGGACCATCGGGTACTCGGCGTTGAACAGGTAGTCCCGGGCGGTCGTGCCGACACGGTTGTGGAACGGGCGGTTGTAGCTCACCTTGACGGCGCGGCCCGTGGCCGTGTTGGCACTGCCGCCGTACAGGCTGTTGCCGCCCCAGTCGTTGTACGCCTGCCAGGTGGTGTCGGAGGTCTTGAAGAGCAGGGCGCTGGTGCTGGCGTCGTCACGCACCACGAACACGATCTTGTTGCCGTCGGTCGTGCCGTCCGTACGCACGAGATGGGCGAAGTAGATGCCCGAGATCTGGCCGGACGGGACCACCCAGCTCGCCGCGGTGTTCCAGGAGCACTCGGTGAGACCGGTGGTGTCGTTGGTGGGGCAGGTGGCCGGGTTGGCCCGGGCGACGGCGACGTTCGGCGTCAGCTCCGTGACGAACCGCGCGCCGTTGCCCTGGTAGTAGCCGAGCCGGTAAATCTTCACCGTGAACGCCGTGGCGCTCGTACGGATCTTGAAGTTGACCGTGGCGCCGGAGGCGACGCTGAATTGGTCGGAATATCCCTCAATAGTGGATCCGTCGGATGTATCGCGCTCTGAATCCCATTCGTCCGGAGATGTCCCCGAAATCTCATTTTCGCAGGTAATCGCGTTTCCACCTGGGCCGCAGGCCCCCGCGGCCTGCGCCGGAACGGGAATCGCGAACACGGCGAACAGCGCGCCGAGGATGGCGACTCGAAGTCTCATTGACGTTCCTTACAAAGTAGGTGCCGCAGGCGCATCGGACGCCGGACGTACACCAGAGAAAACCCACATAATCGACGTCACCTGAACCACATTGGTTTACCGGCTTGAGAGACCAGATGGATCGATCCATCGCTCACCCCGCCACCGCGGGGGAACGGGCGTCGCGCAGGAGCGGACGGGGCGTCCCGGAGCCGTCGGCGGGCACGGTGTAGACGTCGGTGGTGTTCTCGCCGCGTACCCGTGCGTACATCACGTCGTGGTCGTCGAGCCAGGCCGCCTGGTCGTCGACGGAGGCCGTCTCGGCCAGTTCGACGTCGCGTCCGCTGCGCAGGTCGAGGACGTGCAGCCGCCAGATCGCGGTGCCGTCGGCGACCCGCTTCTTGTAGACGACCCGCGTCCCGTCCGGGGACAGCGACGGGCACTCGACGTTCTCCCGCACCGTCTCCATCCGGCGCCTCGCGAAGTCGCCCCGCACCAGGTAGGTGGAGCCCCCGGTCGACACCGTCGCGTAGAAGCGGTTGTCGTCGTGGTCGAAGGTGACCCCCCAGTAGTTCAGGTCGGCCGGCCGGTGCACCTTGCCCTTCATCACCAGCGTGAACGCCTCCAGGTTCTCGACGAGGGCGCCGGTCCTGGTGTCGAGGACGCCGGTGCGGGTCGAGAAGCCAAGGCCGGCGTAGGAGTCCCCGTTGACGAAGACCGTCCAGGAGACCATGCGGCCGGTCGGCGACACGCGGGCGCGGCTCGGCGCCCCCGGCAGCTCGATCCGCCGCGTCTCCCGCAGCCGGGCGTCCACCATGACCGCGTAGAACCTGGCCACCGCCGAGCGCACCGCCGTGAGGCAGACGCCCGAGCCGGCCGCCGTGTAGAAACGCACGCACTCCAGCCCCGACACCTCCCGGGGTCCGTCCGCGGGGACCGGACCGGACGGCGGGCCGGTGGAGGCCACCTTTCCGCCACCCGCCCCGGCGGTCACGAACACCAACCGGCCGGGCCCGTCGAGGTCGACCCGGCCGGGCCGGGAGGACGCCGCGGCCGCCGTCGTCTCCTGCCGCACCCGCTTCGCCGCGTTGGCCGTGTAGACCCACGCCGCGACCGCCAGAAGGACCGTCGCGGCCGCCAGGGCCACCAGACGCGTCCGCGTGCTCATCGTCACTTCTCCGCTTTCCGCCCCTGGCATCCGGCGTCTCGCGAAGCGCTCGCCGTGCCCTGCCCGACGGCCGCCAGGGCTGTTTCAGTGCTGATCGGGCGCTTTCTGCCGCCTGTTTCAGGCGAGGGCGAGCAGCCCCGCGTCCTCCACGTACCGCTCGCCCGTCTCCGGACAGATCCATCCGCCGTCCGAGGACGGCGTGAGCGGCCGGCCCGCTCGCCCGACCCATCCGATCCGCCGCGCCGGGTTGCCCGCGACCAGCGCGAAGTCGGGCACGTCCCGGGTCACCACCGCGCCGGCGGCGACCAACGCGTACCGGCCGATCGTCCGTCCGGCGACGATCACGGCCCGCGCTCCGACGGCCGCCCCCTCCCGCACCTGGACGCCGCGGGCCTCCCAGTCCCCGTCGCGCTTGAGCCGTCCGGTCAGGTCGGCCGAGCGCGGGTAGAGGTCGTTGGTCAGCACGGCCGCCGGGCCGATGAAGACGCCGTCCTCCAGCACCGCGGGCTCGTAGACGAGCGCGTAGTTCTGGACTTTCACGTTGTCGCCCAGCACGACGCCGGGGCCGACGTACGCCCCCCGCCCGAGGATGCAGGAGACGCCTATCCGCGCCTTCTCGCGGACCTGCGCGAGATGCCAGACCCGGGTCCCCCTGCCGATCGCCGCGCTCGGGTCGACGTCCGCCGAAGGGGCGATAACGGGTTCCTCGGTAGTCATGCCACTCCTCGGGTGTTCGGTGAATAATCCGGTCCATGACCGAGACCGCCCCGGCCGCCATGACCGTCGTCGTCCCGGCGCACAACGAGGCCACCGTGATCGGGCGGCTGCTCTCCGGGCTGCTCCGTGACGCCGAGCCGGGCGAGATGGACGTCGTCGTGGTCGCCAACGGCTGCACGGACGGCACCGCGGACGTCGCCCGCGGCTTCCCGGGGGTCCGCGTGCTGGAGACGCCCGTGCCGTCCAAGCGCGAGGCGCTGCGCATGGGCGCCGCCGCGGCCGGCGTCTTCCCGATCCTCTACGTGGACGCGGACGTCGAACTCGGCACGACCGACGCGCGGGCGATGTGCGCCACGCTGAGGGCCGACGGCGTCCTCGCCACGGCACCCGAGCGCGCGCTCCCGCTGGCGGACCGGCCCTGGCCGGTGCGTTCCTACTACGCCGTCTGGAGCCGCCTGCCCGAAGTGCGGGCGGGACTGTTCGGCCGGGGCGTCATCGCCGTCGGCGAGGAGGGCCAGGCGCGGCTCGACGCCCTCCCCTCCGTCATGGCCGACGACCTGGCGGCCTCCCTGGCGTTCCAGCCGCACGAGCGGGCGGTGACGGGGACGGCAAGGGTCGTGGTCCACCCGCCACGCACCCTCGGCGACCTGATCCGCCGGCGGGTCCGGGCGGTGACCGGAGTGGCGGAGCTGGATGGGAGTCCGGGCGGGCGGACGGCGCGGACCGGGGTGCGCGACCTCGTGGGCATGGCCCGCTCCCCCCGGCTGGTCCCCCACCTCGCCGTGTTCCTCGCGGTGACCCTGCTCGCCCGCACCCGTGCCCGTCGTGCCGTACGGCGCGGGGACTTCACCACCTGGCTCAGGGACGACAGCAGTCGCTGACGCCGTCCCGCCGGCGTCGCGGAGGCCGGTCATGACGGCGATCGGGACGGCCATCCCCGCGTCCACTGCGCCCTGGCGGCCCACAGCGCGCGCCAGTCGTCCCGGCGCGACGTGGGACGCCCCTGCCTGGCCGCGTCGGGCGGACTCATCCATCTGCTCAGCACCGCCCGCAGGAGCACCCCCGACTTCAGCAGCAGGACCGCCGCCCACCGCGTGCCCGGCGTGAAGTGCCGCCGGATCAGGGTGACCTTCCCCGTGTGCAGCATGACCTGCTTGCGCAGGCTGCTCGACGACAGGCCCCCCGGGTGCACGAACGCCGCCGTGGAGGTGACCATCGGGCGGTAGCCCATCCGCGCCGCCCGCAGGCAGAGGTCGGCGTCCTCGCCGTACATGAAGAACGCGCGGTCGAACCCGCCGAGCTCGTCCCAGGCATGCCGGTCCACCAGCATCATCGCCCCCGTGACGATCGGCACGCGCGACTCCTCCGGAGCCCCGCCCGGCGCCGGGGCGGCCCACGGCCGGGGCGTCTCGGGGTCGAGGAGCCGGTGGCCGGGGAAGGCCGTGCTCAGGCCAAGGCCGAAGCAGAGCGCCGACCACAGCGTCGGCCGGCCCCACCACGAGCGCGGGTCGCTCTCCCCGCTCTCGGTGACGCATCTGCCGCCGATGATCCCGGCGTGGGGGTGCCGCCGCGCCGCGTCGAGCAGCGCGGTGACCGCGCCGGGCTCCAGCTCCGCGTCGGGGTTGACGAACAGCAGATGCCCGCCCCGCGCGATCCGGGCGCCGGCGTGGCACCCCCCGGCGAAGCCGTCGTTCTCCTCGCGGGCCACGATGCGGGCGCCGGGCGCCGCGCCCCGCACCACGTCCACCGTGTCGTCGCCGGAGGCGTTGTCCACGACGACGAGCTCTCCCGTGATCCCCTCGCCGCGCGCGTGTTCGAGCGCCCTGTCCACGGCTTTCAGGCAACCGGTCACGTAACCCGCGCTGCGGTAGGTCACCACGATCACCGAGACGCCCAGATCCGGCCGGGCGGGCCTCGGCGCCACGGCACTCGCCCCCCTCATCCGCTCCAGCGCGGTCATGCGGATGAACGCCCCGTTCGTGCGGAGATAGCGCGGCCCTAATCGCCTGGGCTCCTGGAGCAGCCGGTAGAGCCACTCCAGCCCGGCCCGCTGCCAGGCGAGGGGAGCCCGCCTGACGACCCCTGCCAGCACGTCGAAGGAGCCGCCCACACCATGCACCACGCAGGCGCCGGTGCGTTCGCCCCAGGCCTCGACGAACCTCTCCTTCCTGGGCGACGACATGCCGAGGAAGAGCAGGTCGGTGCCCGCCGCGCGGATCTCCTCGGCCACGGCGCCCGCCTCGTCGTCCGAGAAGTAGCCGTCCCTGGCTCCGGCCACGACCAGACCGGGGTGCCGCCGGCGGATCTCCGCGAGCAACGCGTCGAGCACCTCGCGGGTCGCTCCGAGGAAGAACACCCGGTGGCCGCGGCGCTCGCTCTCCCCGAGCAGTGACGTGAACAGGTCGATGCCGGCCACCCGCTCCGGCAGGGACCGGCCGAGCAGCCGGGCGGCCCACACGACCGCCTGCCCGTCGGCCAGGATCATGTCGCACTGGACGACGGACCGCCGCAGTTCCGGCTGGGCCCGCATGTGCACGAGCTTCGCAGCGTTCACCATGCCGATCGACAGGAACGAGCGCGTCTCGACGGCGGACACGCACCGTTCGACCGCGTCCCGCAGCGTGAGCGGATCGATCGGCGTCCCGAAGACCACGGCGGGCGCCCTCACTTCGCGAGCTCCTCGAACAACCAGGCGTAGAGCAGCCACCCCAGCTCGTACGGCCGGCACTCGTGGTCGACCGCCACGGGCGGATAGACCCTGTCGAGCACGCCGATCCGCGTGCCCCTGCTGACCGCCGTGGACATCGCGCGTACGCCTCTGACGAGTTTGCGGGGATCCTCCCGGGCGGCCTTGCGCCAGGTCAGGCCGAGCTCTTCGACGATCAGTTCCTCGCCGGTCTCCGGTCGCCCGGTCATCCAGCCCAGCCCCAGGCGGATCGCGTCGAGGTGCGACGTGCCGCCCGCGTCCGCGAGGTCGAGCAGCGCCATCGGCGCCATGGACAGCTGGTGGACGCTGTACACCGGGTAGCCCTCGACCACCTCACCCGTACGGGCGTCGTAGTGCCACCACCACTGGCCCTGCGGTCCCTGGACCCCGCAGATGCCCGCCGCCACGCGCTCGGCGGCGGCGAGCGCCTCCGGGTCGCCGCCGCTCACGACGTGCAGCCGGGCGAGGGCCTGCAGCGGGTAGACCTGGTCGGCGAAGCAGCCGACATGAGCCCGGTACCAGGGCGCGGACCCGATCACATGACGGTAGAGCCGGTCCTCGCCGAGCCCGGCAAGGAGGCGCCCACGAGCCTTCCGGAGGCGTTCGCCGAGGCCGGAGGTCTCCCCGGCCGCCGTCGCCGCGGCCAGCGCGGAGAGCGCCCATGCGGCCTCGACCGTCGGGACCGGTCCGTCGAGGGCGTCCTCGACCTCGGCCAGCCGGGCGAGGGCGAGGGCGAGGTCGCCGTGCCCGCTCTCGGCCGCGGCCCAGCAGATCAGCGCCACGTCGCCGAGTCCGGTCACCTCCGGCAGGCGCTTGACCAGGTGCCCGGTCAGGTCGAGGGCGGTGTCGCCGGCGAGCGCGGCGCGCTGCCCGTCCTCCGGCAGGGCCGCGACGCCGAGCGCGACGATGGCGCTGTACCTGATGCTGCGCCCCTCCGGCACCGCCGTCCACCGTCCGTCGGGCTCGCGCCGGCCGCGGCGGGTGAACACGAACTCTCCGTCGGAGTAGCCCGGAGGAAGCCCGCGGATCGACAGGGCGACCATGCGGTCGACGAGGTCGGCGGCGGCGGGGTCGGCGGCACGGAGCCGATCGAGACGGGTCACAGCTCAGCCCTCCGGCGGCCGCACGACGTACCGCGATGTCTACTCTTCACCGGTACCTCCATTTCTGGGGAGAACGAGGAAGGCGGCCACGAGCGTGATCGCCAGCCCGGCCGCCATGACGCCGACGGCGGCCCGCGGCCCGAGCCAGGACCACAGGACGCCGAAAATCCAGGAGGCGGCCATCGCGGCGAGCGCCTGGCCGGTCTGCACGACGGCGAGCCCCGTGGCCCGGCGCCGTTCGGGGAGGAGCGGCCCGACGAGCGCGCTGACCACGCCGTCCGTCGCCGCGTAGCCGAGCCCCCGCAGCAGCAGCACGGCCACGGACACCACCGGATGGTCCGCGGCGAGCACCAGGAGGTAGCAGGCGAGCAGCGCGCCGTACCCTCCGAGGACGACCTTCGGCCGGCCGAGACGATCGGCGAGCCGGCCGGCGGGCACGGCGGCGAGGAGATAGGACGCGGACACGACGACCGGCAGCAGCGGCAGCCACCGCGCGGCGACGTCGAGCCGCTCCAGCACGAGGAGATAGAGGAAGGCGTCGCTGATCGTCGTCAGCGACAGGGGCACGACGGCGAGGAGCACCCGCCGGAAGGGCCCGGGACCGAGCAGCGCCGTGGCCTGGGTCAGCGAGACCCGCGCGCGCCCGCGCGCCACCCCGTCCGGTTCCCGGACGAACAGCACGAGCACCAGCACGCCGAGGACGGCCACGCAGAAGCTGGTGACGAAGACGGCGTCATAGGAGCCCAGCGCCAGTTCCAGCACGCCGAAGGCGACGAGCGGACCGGCGAGGGCCCCGGCGGTGTCGAGCGCGCGGTGCACGCCGAAGGCGCGGCCCTGCGCCTCGTGCGGCGCGCTCAGCGAGATGATCGCGTCACGCGGCGCCGTCCGCAGGCCCTTGCCCGCCCGGTCGACGCCGATGACGAGCCCGAGGAGGGGCGCCGACCTGCCGGCCAGCAGGAACCCGAGCTTGGTCACCGCCGAAAGGGCGTAGCCGGCTCCGGCGACCGCCTTACGCCGCCGGAACCGGTCCGCGACGTGTCCCCCGGCGAGGCGCAGCACGGCGGTGGCGCCCGTGTACACCCCGTCGAGCACCCCGAACTGCACCGTGCTCATGCCCAGGCCGAAGACGAGGTAGAGCGGCAGGATCGCCGTGACCATCTCGGACGAGACGTCCGTCAGCAGGCTGACCATCCCGATCGCCAGGACGTTGCCCGTGACGACCCGCAGCGGACGCCGTCCGGACGTCCGTTCGTCCCGGGGCCGCGTGTCCCCCGTTCGCGCCTCGGACAGGTACATGTCAGGCCACCAGCGAGGGCCAGGCGGCGTGCAGCGCGTCCCGCCAGTGGCGGATCGGCGCCAGCCCCGCCCGGGACCAGGCGGCGTGGCCGAGCACCCCGAAGGCGGGCCGGGGAGCCGGTCGCGGGAAGGCGGCGGAGGCCACCGGGCGCACCCGGTCCGGGTCGGCGCCGAGCAGCGTGAACACCTCGCGGGCCAGGCCGTGCCAGGAGGTGCTCGCGGAGCTCGTGCCGTGGTAGACGCCGGAGGGCGCGCCGGCCCCGATCATCCGGATGATCTGGTGGGCCAGGTCGTCCGTCCAGGTCGGCTGGCCGAACTGGTCGTCCACCACGTCGACGGTCGGCCGCTCGCCCGCCAGCCGGATCATGGTGCGGACGAAGTTCCCGCCGGTCGCGCCGTACAACCACGCCGTGCGCACGACGTAGCCGGTGTCGGGCAGCGTCTTGAGGACCGCCTGTTCGCCCGCGAGCTTGGTGCGCCCGTAGGCGTTCAGCGGAGCCGTCGGCGCGTCCTCCGCGTACGGCCGCCGCGCGGTGCCGTCGAAGACGTAGTCGGTGGACGGCTGCACGAGCCGCGCGCCCACCTCCCCGCACGCCTCGGCGAGGACCCGCACGGCGTCGCCGTTGACGGCGAGCGCCTCCTCCTCGTGGGTCTCCGCGTCGTCGACGGCGGTCCAGCCGGCGCAGTTCACCACCACGTCCGGCCGCAGTTCGCGGACGGCCGGCCGCACGGCCGCCGGGTCGCGCAGGTCCAGCCGGGCACGGTCCAGCGGCACGACCTCGTGCCGTCCGGCCCGCAGCACGGCGACCAGGGTGCTGCCGAGCATGCCGCCGGCACCGGTGATCAGCCATCGGGGGGTCATCAGGTTCGCTCTCGGGTGCTCGGGTCGGTGCCGTGTCGTCGTGGGCGGTGTCGTCGTCGGCGGTGTCGTCGTCGGTGTCAGGACCGGGCCTGCTTGAGGGGGCGCCACCAGTCCGCGTTGTCGACGTACCAGCGGACGGTGGCGTCGAGGCCCTCGTCGAACGCGATCCGGGGTTCGTAGCCCAGGGCGCGCAGCTTCGTGTCGTCCAGGGAGTAGCGGCGGTCGTGGCCCATGCGGTCGGCGACCCGCTCGACCCTCTCCCACTCCGCCCCGAGCGCGGCGAGCAGCTTCTCGGTGAGCCGCAGGTTCGTCAGCTCCGCCGTGCCGGCGACGTGGTAGACCTCGCCCGGCTGCCCGACCTCGGTCACGAGCCGGATTGCCCGGCAGTGGTCGTCGACGTGGATCCAGTCCCTGACGTTGCCCCCGTCGCCGTAGAGGGGGACCTTCACCCCCTCCAGCAGGTTGGTGATGAAGAGGGGGATCACCTTCTCCGGATACTGGTAGGGCCCGTAGTTGTTGCCGCACCGGGTGACGGAGACCGGCAGCCCGTAGGTCACCCCGTAGGCCAGGGCGACCAGGTCTCCCCCCGCCTTCGCGGCCGCGTACGGCGAGCGCGGGCGCAGGGGCGCGGACTCGTCCCAGGACCCGGAGTCGATCGACCCGTACACCTCGTCGGTCGAGACGTGCACGACCTTCCCGACCCCCGCGTCGAGGCACGCCTGCATCAGCGTCTGCGTGCCGAGGACGTTCGTCCGCACGAACGGCGCGGCGCCCGCGATCGACCTGTCGACGTGGGACTCGGCGGCGAAGTTGATCACGAGGTCGTGGCCGGGAACCACGTGCGCCAGTAGCTCCGCGTCGCAGATGTCGCCGTGCACGAAGTCGAAGCGCCCTGACACGGGCTCCAGATTCGCCGGGTTGCCCGCGTACGTGAGCGCGTCCAACACGGTGATCTTGTCGTTGGTCTCGGCGGCGGCCATCCGGACGTAGTGGGAGCCGATGAAGCCGGCGCCGCCGGTGACGAGCACTCTCATGGGGAGATCTGCACCTTACTGTGATCACCGAGCACGAGCCGGTGCGCCTTGGGCGTGTTGGGGGCCGGGGTGACCTCGACGTCGTGTCCGATGAGCGAGGCCTCGATCCGTCGCACCCCCTGGATCGACGCACGGGCAAGCACGATGGAGTACTCGATCTCGCTGTCCGTCAACCGGCAGTCCTCCCCCACCGAGGTGAAGGGACCGACGTAGGAGTCCGTGACGACGGTCCGGGGGCCGATGATCGCGGGACCCACGATACGGGAACCGCGCACCGACGCGCCCGCCTCCACCACCACCCTGCCGATGAGCTCGCAGTCGCGGACCTCGCCGTCCACCCGGGGCTCCACCGCTTCGAGCACGAGGCGGTTGACCTCCAGCATGTCGGCGACGTTGCCGGTGTCCTTCCAGTACCCGGAGATCACCTCGGGCTCGACGTCGTGGCCGGTGTCGATGAGCCACTGGATGGCATCGGTGATCTCCAGTTCGCCCCGCCCGGACGGCTTGAGTTCGGCGACCGCCTCGTGCACGACGGGGGTGAACAGATAGACCCCCACGAGCGCGAGGTCGCTCTTCGGAGCGCGGGGCTTCTCCTCGAGTCCGACGACGCGTCCCCGCGCGTCCAGTTCCGCGACCCCGAACTGACGCGGGTCGGAGACCTGGGTGAGCATGATCTGGGCGCTCGGGCGCCGGGCACGGAAGCGCCGGACCACCCCGTCGATGCCGCCGACGACGAAATTGTCGCCGAGGTACATGACGAAGTCGTCGTCGCCCAGGTAGTCGCGGGCGATCAGCACCGCGTGCGCCAGTCCGAGCGGCGCCTCCTGGCTCAGGTAGGTGACGTCGAGCCCGAAGGCCGAGCCGTCCCCGACCGCGGCCTCTATCTCGGCGCGGGTGTCGCCCACCACGATGCCGGCCTCCCGGATCCCCGCGGCCGCGATCGCCTCCAGGCCGTAGAACAGGACGGGTTTGTTGGCCACCGGAACCAGTTGCTTCGCCCGCGTGTGGGTGATGGGTCGTAACCTCGTCCCGGCTCCGCCGGCGAGCACGAGGGCCTTCATGTCAGTAGGCCCCCCTTCCCCCGGTCACCGCGGACCACGTCTTCCACAGCACCTGAAGATCCATCATGAGCGACCAGTTCTCCACGTAGCGCAGGTCCAGCCGGACCGACTCCTCCCAGGACAGGTCCGATCTGCCGCTCACCTGCCACAACCCCGTCATGCCCGGCCGGACGACCAGGCGCCGGTGCACGTCCGTGCCGTACTGGTCGACCTCGGCGGGCAGCGGCGGACGCGGCCCGACCAGTGACATCTCTCCCCGCAGCACGTTGATGAGCTGCGGCAACTCGTCCAGCGAGTAGCGGCGGAGCAGGTGCCCGACCCGCGTGATTCGTGGATCGTTCCGAATCTTGAACAGCACGCCGTCCGATTCGTTGGACTGCTCCAGGACCAGCTTGAGCCGCTCGGCGTCGACGACCATGGTGCGGAACTTCAGCATGTCGAACTCCCGGCCGTACCGGCCGATGCGCGTCTGCCGGAACAGCGCGGGACCGGGGCTGGTCGCGCGGACGAGCGCCGCGATGACCAGCATCGGGACGAGGAGGACCAGGAGAAAGGCCGCGGCCACGATCCTGTCGAAGGCGTTCTTGACCAGCCGTCGCGATCCTTCGAGCTCGGGGTGCTCGACATGCAGCAGCGGCATCCCCGCGACCGGACGGACGCTGATGCGTGGGCCGGCGACGTCCATCAGGGCCGGAGCGACGAAGAGGTCGGTGCCCCCGGACTCGATGGCCCAGGCGAGGCGGCGCAGCGCGGCGCCGTGGAGTTCGGGGCACGCGAGGACCGCGACCGCCTCGGCGTCGACCTTGTCGACCACGGCGGCCACGTCCCGGAAGTCCCCGAGCACGGGCACGCCGTCGATGTCGGAGCGCTGTCTCCGGAACTGCCTGTTCGGCAGGCATGCGGCCACCACCCGCATGCCGTGGTACGGCTGCCGCCGCAGCTGCAGCACCAGCTCCTGGACGGACTGCCGGTGCCCCACGGCCACGACCCGCCGCATGTACTCACCCCTGGAGCGCAGGCGGTGCAGCCTCTTCCGCATCCGGTGCCGGAAGAGCAGCGTCAGCACCGTGGCGAGCGGCAGCATCGCCATGACGTAGCTCCGGGCCACCATGGTCTGCGTCAGATACGCCCCGATCGCGACGGCCGCGGTGAGCCCGAGCCCACCCTGGGCCACCGAGCGGAACTCCGCCGTGCCCTCGCCGTGAGCGCGTGCCCGATACCCGCCCGCGAGTCCGACGACCAGAGGCCAGCCGAGCGTCAGGGTGGCGCCGAAGACGAGGTCGTAAACCGGGATGTAGGCCCCCAGCTGGAGCCGGGTCAGCTCAACTCCGCAGAAGGCCAGGGCCCCGCACAGGAAATCCCCCGCCGTGAGGAGTCTGCGAAAGGACCGCTCCGACACCCTTGCCGGGAGCCGGACGCCGAGGCCGCGGGGAATCACCCCCAGTTCCGCCAACTCTAACCGCGATTCCATGTCACCACGCCCAAGTAGCCAGACTGCGCAGGAAGATGACGCACCCCCCGTCACACAGGTTGACGCACAACTCATCTTTTTTCAGGGACGGGGAGCATGCACGAGCCTGATGGTAGACAGCGACCGCTCAGTACGGAATGTACGTGATCTGTCCACAGTTGGCCGGGTGAATTCGCGTTTTGGACTTGACGGGAACGTTCCAATATGCCCCTCGCGTCGGTCATCGCCCAACACCACTGACTTATACATCAGATCCTCGTCTATGATCTCCGCGTGGCGAGGGCGGGACAGCGGGTGAAAGCCGGAGCCGGGGTACGGCCGGCCGGGCGGTGCGCTTCCCACCACGACCCGACCGCGGCGACCGGTGGATGTCCGCTTCGGAACACGTCCGCCGCGTGGAACCGAGCATTGGACGCCTCGTGACGACATCCGGGCAGTTACCTCTCACTGTGACTCCACCGCCGCGGACGTCGCGCCGGCGCAAGGTGCTGATCGTCGTGACCCTCGCGCTCCTCCTCCCGCCGGCGGCCCTCTTCGCGGTGCTGATGCAGCGCCAGCACGTGTACGACACCAACCTCCGGCGGGTGCAGCAGGTGTTCCCCGAGGAGTCGGACCGACCGGCCAGAGCCATTGGAACCGCCCAGAACTGGCTGGTCGTCGGCGCGGACAAACGGCCGGGGGAGAGCGGCTTCCAGCGGTCGGACAGCCTGATGATCGCGCATGTCCCCGCCGACCGGAAGCGAATCTTCCTGATCGGCATACCTCGTGACTCGTACGTGACCATCCCGGGCCACGGGCACGACAAGATCAACGCAGCCTACGCGTACGGCGGCCCGCGCCTGCTCGTCCAGACGGTGGAGCGACTGGTCAAGGTCCGGATCGACCACTTCGTCGCGCTGGATTTCGACGGCTTCATCGACATGAGCACGGCGTTGGGCGGCGTCGACGTCTATGTGGCGCGCCAGGTACACGACCCCGCGAACAAAATCACCTGGCCGCAAGGAAACGTACATCTGGAGGGCGAGCGCGCGTTGCTATTCGTCCGCCAGCGTTACGGACTACCCGGTGGGGATTTCGACCGGATTAAACGGCAGCAGGCGTTCTTACGGGCGGTGGCCGAAAAGGTGGTCAGCAAGGGAATGCTGACCAATCCGTTCGCAGTGGACAAGTTCCTCCAGGCTTTGACGCGATCCCTGTCGGTGGACGCCGGGGTGGACATGAAGACCCTGAGGGGCCTGGCGCTCGAACTCCGCGACATACGCGGCGGCGACCTGCTGTCGGCCACCTACCCCGTCGCCGGCACGGGCACGGTCAAGGGGGCGAGCGTCGTCCGCCTGGACGCGAAGGAGGGCGCCAAGCTCACCGACTCCCTGCGGAACGACACGCTGGAGCGCTACTTCGCCGACCGGGGCGGGCTGAACGAGTCCTCCTTCGTCAGGTGACCCCGCTCGTCTAGTCGTACTCGAGATCGGGCAGGGGCGAGGGCGGCTCCGGGCTGCGCCACACCACGACGTAGTCGGCGCGCGCGCCGGCCACCGCCGTGCTCAGCCGGTCGAGGTCGAAGTCCGGCAGGTACCGCAGCCGGGCGAGGAAGCTCGCGTCGGTCGCCGAGTGCGGGACCACGCAGCCCTCGCCCTCCCGGTCCAGCAGGACGATGAAGACGTCGTCCGGCTGGCCGGACGGATCCCGGCGATCGTGACCGCCGACGCGGACCTCGACGACGTCCTCCCACGCGAGGGCCTCGACGCTGCCGTCGGCATAGTGACGCGTCACGCCTTCTTCGGTGACGTACACATAGGTGTCCGGCACTGGGTTGCCGTGCATGGGCGCGATTGTGACGACTCACAGCGGCCCCGTGCAAGACCGTTCAGACCCGCGCTCAGCCGTGCCGCCACCGCAGATGGTCGCGCACCGCCCGTACGGCCGCCTCCGCCGGTCCCTCCGCGATCGCGCGGAGCAGCGCCGCGTGCTCGGCCGCGAGCTCACGGGGGTCCTCGTACGCGTGCCTGAGCCGGACGAGGCCGAGCCGCGTCTCGGCCGCCAGCGTGCCGTACAGACGCTCCAGGCGAGGGCTCCCGGCGGCGGCGACGAGCGCCTCGTGCAGCGCCATGTGCTCGGCCACCACACTCGCCCACGGCGCGCCGGGCGGCAGACCGGACAGGCGGCCCAGCGCCTCCTCCGCGGCGCCCACCCGGCGACCGGCCACCGCCTCGGCCATGAGCTCCTCCAGCGGCCTTCTGACGTACATGAGGTCGGCCAGGTCGGCGGGGGTGATCACCGGGACGTACGCGCTGCGGTTGCGCTCGCGCCGCAGCAGCCCCTCGTGGACGAGGAGCGCCAGCGCCTCCCGGACGGTGGGGCGGGCCACGCCGTACCGGGCGGACAACTCCTGCTCGGGCAGCGCCGCTCCCGGCTCGACGTCCCCCGACAGCACCCGCTCGCGCAGCGCGGCGGCGAGCGCCTCGACGGTGGAGACGGGCCTCAGGGTGGTCACGGGGCCGAGCCTACTCATCGGGCCTACTCGCCGGGCCCACTCGCCGCCGGGCTCGTCGGCCGAGCCTGTCAGTGCCGCCCGGCCGTCGCCCTCGGCGTCCTCGGCGCGGGGACGTCCGGAGTGCGCGCCCGGGCGGGCAGGGCGACCACGGCGAGGCCCGCGGCGAGCAGCGCCAGGCCGGCGCACGAGACCGCGGACAGGTGCTCGCGCAGCGCCACGACGCCGAGCAGGGCCGCGACGGCCGGTTCGGCCAGCGCGAGCGTGGCCGCCGTGGCCACGGGGGTCGTGCGCAGGCCCCGGCCGTACAGGAGGTAGGCGAGGGCCGTCGTGGCGCAGCCGAGATAGAGCGCGGTCAGCAGGCCGCCCGGCCGGGCGAGCCACACCGGGCCGCTCAGCACGAGGACCGGCAGCATGAGGACGGCCGCGCCGCCGAAGAGCACGCCCATGACGATCCCCGAATCCGTCCCCCCGCCGATCGCGCGGGCCGCGACGACCGCGTAGAAGGCGTAAAGGAGCCCGCCGAGCAGGGCGAGCCCGATCCCCGCGGCGTCGGCGCCGCCGGCCTCCCCTCCGGCTCTCCCGCCGGTGACGAGCACCGCGCATCCGGCGACGGCGGCGGCCGTGGCGAGGGCCCAGCGCCCGCTCGGCCGCTCGTGCCCCACGAGCCAGGACAGGACCCCGGTGAAGACCGGGCCGCTGCCGATGGCCACCACCGTGCCGATCGCGACCCCCGTACGGTGGACCGCGGCGAAGTAGCAGAGCTGGTAGGCCGCCACGGCCGCGGCCCCCAGAGCCAGTGTCCAGTGCGCGCGGGCCCAATGCGCGAGGGCCCACCACGCCGGACTCCGTCCGGCGCTCCGTACGCGCTCGCGGGAACGGTCCAGAGGACGCGAGCGGAAGGAGCGGCGGCGCGCGGACACCGCCAGCGCGGCCAGCACGGCGCCGCCCAGCACCAGGCGGGCGGCGGCCAGAGAGACGGAGTCGGCGGCGGCGAGGGCTCCCGCGGTGCCCGCGGTCCCCCACAGCACGGCCGCGGCGACGACGGCGAGCGGACCGGATCGCGAGTACATGGGCTCGATTGTCTGACAATCAGACAGAATCGGCAAGGTCTTTGCCCCTCAACGTCGAGACTGTCCTGATACGGGCTGTGGCCCAAGTCGTTAGGAACGATCCCTGGTGGGCCGTCTCACGGATTGCTAGGGTTTCGCCACTAATTAACATGTGTGTAACCGACGGGCGGGGCCATGGCTGGTCGGAAACGGTCCATTCGCTTCAAGATTTTCGCGATCCTGCTGGTGCCGGTGACCGCTCTGGTGGTGATCTGGGGGTTCGCCGCCACCGTGACGATCGAGCAGGGGCAGCAGCTCCTGCGCATCCAGAAGGTGTACGACAACGTCGTCTATCCGGTCAGCGAGACGATCAACGCACTGCAGACCGAGCGGTTCGTGTCCGTGAGCTACCTCGCGTGGCGCACCACCTCGTTGCGTACGGACCTCCAGGGTCAGCGGCGCAGGACCGACGGCTGGGCGGCCGAGATGACCCGCCTGTCGGCGCAGGCCCGGGACGAGACGCCGCCCGCCATGTGGAGCCGGGTCCAGGACCTGATCCGGCAGGTCCGCGGGCTCGACGTCCTGCGCGGCCAGGTCGACGACCACACGCTGACCCGCCTTGAGGCGATCGAGGAGTACAGCTCGGTCATCGAGATCGCCCACCAGGTCTACGACCGGCTCATGATCTCGCCCGACATCGACATCGTCGCGCAGACCAAGGCGATCATCCTCCTCGTCCGCAGCCGCGAGGTGGTGAGCCAGCAGTCGGCGCTCGTGCTGGGCGCGCAGGCGGCCGGACGGATGTCGCAGGACGAGCGGGACGCCTTCTCCGGCATGGTCGGCAAGCGCCGCCTGCTCTACCAGCTCGGCACCAGCCAGCTCGACGCCACCCTGCTCAAGCAGTTCGGCGCCCTGAACGCCGCCCCCGTCTACTCGGCGTTCCTCTCGCTGGAGAACGACGTGATCGCCAGCGTGCGGCCCGGGCAGCCGCTGCCCCCCGACGCGATCGCCTGGCCGACGACGGCCCAGGCCCTCACCAGCCAGCTCACCGAGACGACCAACGTCGCGGCCGACATGACCGCCGCCCGGGCCATGCCGCTGGCGCAGGCGGTGCTCTGGCGCATCGGGATCGTCGGCGGCCTCGGCCTGGCCGCGGTGCTCGCGACCCTGTTCGTCTCCTTCCGGTTCGCCCGCACGCTGACCGGCGAGCTCACCGCCCTCCACCGCGCGGCCCGCGACCTCGCCGAGCGGCGCCTGCCCGACCTCGTACGGAGGCTGCGGCGCGGCGACGACGTCGACGTGGCGGCGGAGACGCCGCCCGTGGTGGGGCGCAGCGACACGGTCGAGGTCGAGAACGTGGGCAACTCGTTCACCTCCGTGCAGCAGACCGCCGTGGAGGCGGCGGTGGGCCAGGCGGAGCTGCGCAAGGGCGTCAACAAGGTCTTCCTCAACCTGGCCCGCCGCAGCCAGTCGCTGCTGCAGCGCCAGCTCGGCATGCTCGACAGCCTGGAGAAGGAGATCGCCGACCCCGACCTGCTGGAGCGGTTGTTCGGGGTGGACCACCTCACCACCCGCATGCGCCGCCACGCGGAGGGTCTGATCATCCTGTCCGGGGCGGTGCCCGGGCGCGGCTGGCGCAACCCGGTCCGCCTGTACGACGTGGTGCGCGCCGCGATCGAGGAGGTCGAGGACTACCTGCGGGTGGACGTGACCGTCCCGCACGGGTACTCCCTCGCCGGCGGCAGCGTCACCGACGTGATCCACCTGCTGGCCGAGCTGATCGAGAACGCCACCGTCTTCTCCCCGCCGCACACCCGGGTGCACGTCCGGGGCGAGGTGGTCGGCCGCGGTTTCGCGCTGGAGGTCGAGGACCGCGGGCTCGGCATTCCTCCGGAGGAGCTGGAGCGGCTCAACCAACGCCTCGCCGACCCGCCGGAGTTCGACCTCGCCGACAGCGACCGGCTCGGGCTGTTCGTGGTGGGCCTGCTGGCCCGGCGGCACAACATCCGCGTCTCCCTGCGCAGCTCGCCGTACGGCGGGACGAGCGCCGTCCTGCTGCTCCCGCAGGAGGTCGTGGTGGAGGGCGGGATCCACGAGCCGGTGGTGGAGCCTCTCTCTCAGCCGGAGCACGTCGCCCCGGCGCTCGCCCTCACGCCGCCGGTCGGCGGCGACCACGGCTCGCTGCCCAAACGGGTACGTCAGGCCAACATCGCTCCGCAGCTCAGGGAGGATCCGAGGGAGGAGCGGAGCGACGTGTTCTCCTCGTTCCGGTCCGGCTGGCAGCGCGCCCAGGAGGACTCGTGACCGAGCAGGAGGAGGGGCCCCTGCTACGCCCCTACACGATCACCCGGGGACGCACCCGTCCGACGGGGCCGGAGTTCGACCTGATGACGATCATCAGGACGGCCCCCGCGGCGTACCGCGGGGTCTCCGGTCTGGCCCCCGAGCACTGGCGGATCCTGCAGCTGTGCCGGGGGCCCTCCTCCGTGGCCGACCTGGCCTCGGAGCTGGGCCTCTCGCTGAACGTCGTACGCATCCTGCTGAGCGACCTGCGCGACCAGGGGCTGATCACGGCACGGCCGCCGGCGACCGTGGCCCAGCTGCCCGAGGAGCGTCTCCTGCGCGAGGTCATCCAGGGGCTGCAGGCGTTGTGACGCCTCAGGAGTCCGTCGCGCAGGACTCCACGAGGCGCTGCACGTGCCAGCGGGCCGGGGTCGTCAGCTCGTCGGCGTACCGGTCCAGCAGGTCCGCGCACTGCACCGGATCGGCGATCTCGACGGACGGCAGGACCAGGATCGCCTCCTCTCCGTCCAGCACGAGTTCGCCCCGCACGCCGAACGCGCCGTCGCCGACCGCGACGGCGGTCTCGAACACGAGGTCGTGCCCGGGCAGCTCCAGCGCCACGCCGAGCCGTACGGCGGGCCCGGCCAGGTCGGAGATGATCTCGACGCGGACATGGGGGAAGAAGTCACGGGAGAGGGACCGTCCCATCTCGCTGAACCGCGCCGCCGTGCGCTGCAACGCCCGCAGAAGCTCGGCGGCGCCCTGACTTTTGGCGTCCACCCCCGCAGGGTAGATCACCGCAGGTAGCGGTTTGGCCGAATATTTAGGTTGGTCCGGAAATTTCCCCTGGGAAAACCGTCGTCAGCGGAAGGCGTAGCACTCGACCTCCGCACGCCGGCGGGTCAGCCCGCCGCCCACCGACTCCTCCACGCACGCCCGCTGGGCGGCGCTGAGTTCGAGGGGCCCGCAGACGGAGACCCCGGAGTACGTGCGGCAGTCGAGGGCGGGGTTGAACGCCCCCACGACGTACTTCGCGCGCACCTGCGCCCGGCACCGCGCACGCGCCTGCCCCGTCTTCGGGTACCGGCACTGGCCGACGAGGACGTCGTACTGCTCCTGGCTGACCTCCTGCCGCTCGACCCCTCCCTCGGGCGGCGCGGGAGCCTGCCGGTACGCGCTCCGCAGGCCGGTCCCCGGGCGTACGCCGGTCCCGGCGGCGACCGCCGCGACCGCGGCGGCCGTGCCGAGCGTCGTCATGGCGGCGAGCACGGAGACAGCGACGATCTTTCTCATGCGATCCCCCCGAGGAGGA
Organism: Microbispora sp. H10670; assembly: GCF_014161385.1. Lineage (NCBI taxonomy): Bacteria > Bacillati > Actinomycetota > Actinomycetes > Streptosporangiales > Streptosporangiaceae > Microbispora > Microbispora sp. H10670. The sequence continues at coordinate 76,071 of NZ_JABBWW010000001.1, forward strand.
ACGTACCCACGAGCGACAATCCGCCCCAGGCGCCCCGCCGGACCACAATGGACGACCGTGACCTCACGTCATCGTGAGATCGGAGAAGTCACCACGTTGGGTAAACGCGATATTGCCGAGTGTGGTCGAAGAAGATCGCGGGTAGATGTGGTCCCGGAACCGAAGGGGACGGCCTTCCGCCGTTCAAACTCATTTTCCTCGGTCCAAATCCGGTCATTCTCGACACAACGGAGCTTTTACGTGCGATTTGTTCACGCGGTCACGACTGGCGTCCTGGTTCTCGCCGGACTGACGGGTACGAGCGCGGCCGCCCTGGCCGGCACCGGACCGACCGACCCCTCCGGGGCGGCGTTCACCGGCTACCAGGTCGTCGCCCTGCCCAACGCGAACGTGCCGAACTTCACCCGGCGGACCGTGTACTGCCCGGCCGGCAAGCGTGCCGTGGGCGGCGGCGGCGAGGCGCAGGGCAACGACGCCGTCCTCGTGGGCAGCTTCCCCACGGCCGACGGCACCGGCTGGATCGCCCTCGGCCGGCAGCCCCGTTACGACAGCGTGGGCATCAGCGTCTACGCCATCTGCGCGTACACCAGCTGACGCGGCCCGTCCGCGGCGCGCCCCACAGCGCGCCGCGGGCGCGGACCGCGCCGGGAGGCTCACCCCGAGGCGCGGGACGGGCGCCTTCCGGCGTGCGCCGCCGTGTGCGTCAGAGTGTGCGTCAGAGTGTGCGTCAGTGCATGGGAGGCCCGGCGGGCCATGGCCTTGGGACGCGAGAGCGCCCGCGGGGCGGGGCGCCCGGCGGGCGGGTCCTCCCCGGAAGGCGCGGCGAGCACCTGGGCGATGTCACACGCCCGGCTCCCCCGGCACAACGCGTTCTGGATGCCGATTCCCTCGTTCGCGACGTTGACGGAGACCTGCTGGGTGCCCCGGTTGCTGACGGGGCTCGACGCCGAGAGCGCCGGCCGCGCCTCATCCCTTCCCGCCGACGCTCCCCGGTCCCGGTGCGACTCCCGCGGATGACCGGCCGCAGCGGCGGCGGGCGCCGCGACGGCGAGAGTCAGCACGAGCGACGCACAGGCGAGAAGCCCCGGACCGCTCCGCATAACCGGCCTGCCGTACCACCGACACCTCATCGCGCGCCGCTCCCGTCAGCCGGACCGCTCCTGCGGCCCCTCCTCGTGCGGGGCCGTTACTCAGGCTAGTGATCCGCCTTTTCCCAGCGTCCGGCACGCGCTGCGTCTTACGCCATCATTGCCATATTCGTCGGCGCACGGTCCGGTCGATCGATTCGCGGCCTGGACGCGCGGCGGGAAACGTCACCAGCCGAAGGCGTTGACCGGCATGTTCTGCCAGATCTTGCAACGCTTCGGGCCGGGGCCGCAGAAGGCGCCCTGGGTGTTGATGCGGCCGCCGACCGTGATGCCGGTCTGCTGCTGGCCCATCATGAAGGTCGGGCTGTAGACGCCGTTGAGGTTCTGGTTGAACCTGCCGTTCCCGGAGCCGAACTGCCTGGCCGTGGCCACCCCTCCGGCCGCCACCTGCCCCTCGCCGCCTCCGTGTCCGCCTCCGTGCCCCCGTCCGTGTCCGGCGGCGTGCGTCACCACGCCCGGGCGCAGTGGAGCCGTGCTCGCACCCGCCTCCCGCGCGGTGGCGGCCGAGGCGAGCGCGGCCACGAGGACGGCCAGTGTCAGGCGGCCGGCCACGAGCGCCGGAATCATTCGCGAAGGGGGCGTACAGTCGCGGGACATCTGGAAACGCACCTACTCACCAAGGCCATCCGGCGACGGGTCTCGTCGTGGACATAAGCAACGATGCCCTCATACCCCATTCGATGGCCTCGGTTCCGGCCCTGCCAAGCGCGGCATGGATGATGACTCAGCTTTTGCAGCAATTCCGCTTATCCGGCAAATACGCGCAGAATCACCATTTCTACGACACCTGGGCGACCGGTGACACGGGAGCGGACGTGGGGTCCGGCCTGCCGTCCTGCCTCGGAGACGTCCATACGGGCCACGCCGGCGAAGACGTCGGCAGCGTCGTGGCGGCGGGCCGCGCCGGAAGACCCGTCCCTTGGTCGAGCCCGTGACCGACGCCCAGATCGACGCCCAGATCGAGGCCCAGGTCGAGGCCCAGGTCGAGGCCCACGGTCAGCGTTCCGTCGTCCGGCAGTTCCCGCTCGCCGCATCGGTCCCAGACGGCGAGCGGGCCCTCGAAGCGCGACGTGAGCAGATGCTGCAGCGGAGTGCGGGGCAGGAAGAGGTCGACGTCGGGCGTCGCCCGGCGCACCGCCCGGGGCAGTCGCGGCTCGCGCAGCCGGACCAGTGTGGCCGGTTGGGAGCGCTCGGCGAGCGCGCGGATGTCGAGGAAGGACAGGTTCGCCACCTCCCGGGCCGCCGAGACGTGCCGCACCAGCACGCGGACCGGACCCGGCGCGCCGTCCATCCGGGCGAGCGCGGGCTCGGCCCCGGCGTCGCAGACGATCTGGTCGGCGAAACCGTCCCTGAGCGCCACGACTCCCCCGGCCTCGATCACCGCGACCGCCTCCGCCAGTGCGTCCTGGCCGAGCAGCCCGTCCCAGCGCAGCGCGGGGCCGCAGGCCGCGCATCCCATCGCGTCGTCCGGGCCACGCCGCGAATGGGGCCGGTCGCACTCGCGCCGGCAGTCCTCGCACAGGGCGAGCGGCCGTACGCGCGGCTCGCCGGCGGGGGGACCGCACTCACGGCACCGGACCAGCGGGTAGAGATGCCTGCGCCCGCGCGGGTCGAACAGTTCGCGTACGCAGCCGGGGCAGATGCGGTGCTCCAAGCCGTACCCGTCGATGCCCACCGGCAGGGTTCCCGCCGTCGCGGAAGCACCGGCGGCCCGCCCGCCGGGAGAAGTCAAGATGCCCATGGCGTCCGCACTGCCCCGGATGATCGACACTAATCCCAGAGACACCAATAGCCACAGATGTCACATATTGCGCATCTCGCCCACCGGCGCGAGACTGATGATCTCGATCGGCACAGCAGACCGGAGAACCACGGTGACCGACGGACCAGGATCGCCCGCGATCGACTCCTCCGCCTCGCACTCGGCCCGCGTCTGGAACTACCTCCTGGGCGGCAAGGACAACTACGCCGTGGACCGCGAGGCCGGCGACATGATCATGCGGATGTTTCCCGACATCGCCCGGATCGCCCGTCAGCAGCGGCGTTTCCTCGTCCGCGCGGTGCGCTACCTGACGGCCGAGGCGGGTGTGCGCCAGTTCCTCGACATCGGCACCGGCCTGCCGACCGCCGACAACACCCACCAGGTCGCCCAGCGCGTCGCCCCCGAGAGCCGGATCGTCTACGTCGACAACGACCCGCTCGTCCTGGTGCACGCGCGGGTGCTGCTCACCAGCACGCCGGAGGGCAGGACCGACTACATCGAGGCCGACGTGCGCGACACGGACACGATCCTGGCCGCCGCCCGGAACATGCTCGACTTCGACCGGCCCGTCGCATTGATGATGCTCGGGATCCTGGGGCAGCTTCGCGACGAGGAGGACCCGTGGGCGGTCCTGGCCCGCCTGCTCGACGCCCTGCCGCCCGGCAGCTATCTGGCGGTGAGCGACGGAACCGACACCAGCGAGGCGCTCGTGCGGGCCATCGAGATCTACAACGCCAACTCCGCGAGTTCCTACCACCTGCGCGCCCCCGAGGCGCTCGCCCGCTTCTTCGAGGGCCTTGAGCTCGTCGACCCCGGAGTGGTCACCATCCCCCGCTGGCGGCCCGACGTCGCGGACACCGAAAGCTCTCCCCGCGCCGTGGACGCGATCTGCGGCGTCGGCCGCAAGCCCTGACGGACGGCCGGGCCCGGCCGCTGAATATTTCACCGGCTCCGGCGTGGGCCGGCAGGGGTCTCGTACGGATTCTCCGAGGTCCCCTCACACTCTCGTCCGTTCGTTGCGGAAAGGGCGCTTTCCCCTGACGCGGACGGTGTACACGCGCCGGGCGATTGATGAGTCTGGGGATCGTCGGCGCCCCTCCGGCATCCGGAGCGGCCGCCGGGACACGCCCGGCTCACCTCACCTGGAGAACGATCGCCCATGACATTCGGCGGCAACCGGTTTCTACGCGGACTCCTGACGGCCGCCACGGCCACGGCCCTGGGCGGAGCGGGGCTCGTCCTGGGCACGACCTCCGCCGACGCCGCCGTCGGCTGCGAAGTGACCTACGCGACCACCCAATGGGGCACGAACTCGGGCGGCTTCACGGCCGGCGTCACCCTCACGGGCACCGGCGAGTCGCTGAACGGCTGGAAGCTGACGTTCTCGTTCCCCGGCACCCAGCGGCTCACGCAGGGCTGGTCGGCCAGGTGGACCCAGTCCGCCAACCACGTCGTCGCGGAGAGCGAGACATGGAACGGCTCGGTGCCCTCCGGCGGATCCGTCCACCTCGGCTTCAACAGCACCTGGACCGGAAGCAACCCGCCGCCCACGGACTTCGCCGTGAACGGGGTGCCGTGCCAGGTGATCCTCATTCCGAACCCGTCGCCGAGCCCTTCGCCCAGCCCTTCACCGAGCCCTTCACCGAGCCCTTCACCCAGTCCTTCACCGAGTCCCTCGCCGAGTCCGAGCGTCAGCCCGAGCCCGGACGTTCCGGTGGACAACCCGTTCATCGGCGCCACCGGGTACGTCGACCCGGGCTGGGCGGCCGACGTGGAGTCCTCGGCCGTCAAGGTGGACGACGCCACCGCGGGCAAAATGCGCGGTCTGAAGAGGACGTCCACCGCGGTCTGGCTCGACCGCATCGCCGACGTCACCGGGGGCTCCGGTGTGGCGAGGACGCTCAAGGACCACCTCGACGAGGCCGTGCGGCAGAACGCCGGCTACGTCACGCTCGTGCTGCACGACCTGCCCGACCGCGACTGCCGGTCGCTGGTCTCCAACGCCGAACTGCACGAGGCGCAGGGCGGCCTGAACCGCTACAGGACCGAGTACGTCGACGCCATCGCCGCCCTCCTGGCCAGGCCCGAGTACCGGAACCTGCGTGTCGCCACCGTCATCGAACCGAAGGCGCTGATCGACCTCATCGTGGGCACGGGCACCCTGCGGTGCCTGCAGGCGCAGCAGTCGGGCGTGTACACGACGGGTATCCGCTACGCCCTCGACAGGCTCTCGCCCCTGCCCAACGTCTACACGTACCTGGACGCCGGCAACGCGTCGCTCGCGGGCTGGGACACCAACTTCACGCAGCTGACGACCCTCATCACCGAGACCGTGCGCGGCACGGCGGCGGGGCTGAACAGCCTCGACGGCATCGCCACGAACGTCGCCGACTACGTCCCCCTCACGGAACCGTTCCTGCCCGACCCCAACGGCACCGTGGCCGGCCAGCAGCTCATCATGAGCAGGTTCTACGACTGGAACCCGCACTTCGACGAGCGGGACTACGCCCTCGCGATGCGCGGCGCCCTCGTCGCCAAGGGCCTGCCGAGCTCACTCGGCGTGGTGATCGACACCTCCCGCGACGGCTGGGGCGGACCGGGCAGGCCGACGGCCGTGAGCACCTCGCTCGACCTCAACACGTACGTGGACCAGAGCCGCGTCGACCGGCGTCCGTCGCGGGGCGCCACCTGCAACCAGAACGGCGCGGGGCTGGGCACGCGGCCGGTCGCGGCGCCCGTTCCCGGGGTCGACGCCTACCTGTGGATCAAGCGGCCCGGCGAGTCGGACGGAGCGGGCGGCCCGATTCCGCCCGCGGGCTCGGACCAGCCACTCGACGGTGTGTGCGACCCGAAGGGCAACCTCACTCCCTGGACGGACTCGATACGACCGACCAACGCCCTTCCCAACGCGCCGCTCTACGGCGACTGGCACCACGAACAGTTCGTGATGCTGGTGAACAACGCCTACCCCGCGCTCTGAGCACGCTCCGGCGCCCCGCTGCGAAAGGCCGGGCGGCTAGCCGCCCGGACGGCTCTGGAACAACTGGGCGTCGGTGCTCGGGGGCGCCTGTGTCGAGGTGTCGACCTGGGAGGTGATGTCGATGCCGTGCCTGAGCTGGGTCCACAGGCCGAGGATCGCCGCCGCCTGGGCGACGATGAGCGCGATCCCGCTGCCCGCCGTACCGAGCCGGTAGACGACGGCCACGGGGGTGAGCCGCGACGCGAGGCCGCCCGGACGGGTCTGGAGCGTGCGCGCGTCCATGAGGACGGCGACCACGGTCAGGACCAGGAAGAGCAGCAGGATCCGGACGAGAGAACCGCGCACGGGGGCCTGTCCGATGAGGTTGTTCAGCACGGCGTGCGCCCCCGTGGCCGCGCCGTACGCGAGCACGGGCACGGCCCCCTTCAGGTAGCCGCGCCTGCCGGGCAGGCGACGCCACAGCGCGCCCAGCACGAACCCGGCGACCGGCCAGATCAGCAGCCCTCCGATCAGGTCGCCGGCCAGCCCGTAGAACCCGTTGGGCTCGCTGAGCCGGTCGAGCCAGCCGTCGTGGCCCATGCTGTCGGTGCTCCAGGTGGCCCAGATGAGGAACACGGCGGCGGGCGCGCCCACGTAGGTCGCGTACCGCGAGGCGAGCCGCGCGTTGGCCCACCATGAGCTCCCCGGGCCGCGCGCCAGCGCGAGGTCGAGCGGGGTCAGGCCGTCCTCTCTGCGGGGATCGAGGCCGATCTCCCCGCGTAACCGCCCGATGCGCTCCACGACCGGCTCGTTCTCCCTGTGGTAGGCGGCGTCGTCCATGTCTCCCGCGGCCCAGCGCCGGCGCAGGCCCTTCTCCCGCGCCTCCAGGGCCCGGTGCTCCTCGACGATCACGGCGAGCCGCCGCCGCGACACACCCGGGTCCGCGGGCTCGGCCCGTCGCGTCAGCCGCAGCAGCAGAGACAGCACCGCCAGACCGGCGAGCGCGGCGAGCGGGACGGGCATCCCCGCGTACGTGCTGGGCCATCTGATCGTGCCCACCACGAACAGGAAGGCGACGAGCCACGCGGTGAGCGGCCCGACGGCTTCCGTGCGCCGTCCGTGCAGACGCAGCAGCAGCAGAAGCAGGAGCACCACCAGCGGCCACATCAGATAGGCGAGGTTCCGCAGCAGAAAGAAGGGCGACACGACGACATCCGGCAGGTATCCCCAGGTCCGCAGGCCGGTGACGGCCGCGTGGGCCACGAACGCCAGGGTCGTCAGCGCGAGCCCCGGGACGCTCCAGCGCAGCAGCGCGCGGACGGCCCGGGGCGTCCTCCTGTCCGGTACGCGAGCCGCCCGCACCGCTATCACCCACGCCGCTGTGGTGAGCAGTGACGCCGTCGCGACGGCCGATGCGATCCACGCGGGGTCCGCCTGCTCGTGGACGTACCGTCTGGCCAGGGGCGCGAAGCCGCTGACGGCGACGAGCGCCACTCCCGCGAGCACCACTCCCGCCAACGCCGGACCGGTGGGCCCTGGACGGGTGCGCCCGGCGCCGGTGGGCGCCCGGCCGGCCCGCCGGATTCGCGGGCGCGCCCGCCGCCACGCGGCCGCGCAGAGCGGCGCCGCCAGGATGAGAACGGCCCCCACGTCCGTCAGGCCGATGAGGTGGGACAGGAAGAGCGTCCCGCTGAGGAGGAGTACGGCAGCGATCACCTCCACCGCGATGATCATCGCCAAGGTGCCGAGAACGATCCTGACGAGGGCGCGCTCGTCCCGGTCGGCCGAGCGCCGGCCGAGCAGCACGAGCAGTCCGGCGAGCAGCAGGTACGGCAGCGCGAAGCCCAGGCAGGTCGCGACCGTGAGCACCTTCTGTCCTCCGGAGCCGGTCCAGCGCTGGAACGCGGACCGCGCGGACAGCCGGAGGGCGACCTCGACGCGCGGTGGGGCGGCGGCGTCCCGCCACACGTATGTGTGGCCGGGCCGCACCTCCGACGGCAGGGGCATCACTCCGCGCACCTCGGAGTCCGGCGCCCGCACGGCCACGGCCCGCCAACGCGCCCGGGCCAGCCCGGGCGGCAGACCGGCCGGTGAGAGCTGCAACGCGACGAACCGGGTCCGGCCGGACGTCCGGCTCGACCAGAGCCCGGCGCGATTGGGTTCCAAAGGATCAGTCGCTCGGGAGGCGGCATTGGTTACAGCCAGGGCGGAGATGTCGGCGCGGCCGCCGGCTGCGCCGACAGAGGCCGTTGAGGGGCCGCTCAGGGGCCGCTCAGGCGCCGTTCGCCCTTCGTCGTGATGACGTACACCTGCCAGTTGTAGTAGGCGTAGTAGTTCCTGATGTCGCGCTTCATCTGGCGGGTGTGCAGCAGGACCGCGTCCACGTACGCCTGGGAGTGGTTGTAGGCGTACAGCGCCCGCCGGTAGTCGCCCGGCGCTCCCGACGCGTGCAGGTAGTTGGCCGCGGCGAGCAGGGCGTCCCGGGTGTCGTCGATGTCGCCGCCCATCCCGTACGCCTTCCAGGTGCCGGGCATGAACTGCATCGGCCCCTTGGCGCCGACGTAACTCGGCGACCGGACGCGGCCGAACTTGGTCTCCACGAGCATGACCGCGGCCAGCACCTGCCAGTCGATCCCGAACCGGCGCCCGGCCCGGCGGAAACCGTCGAGCAGGACGTCCGCCGGTTCGGGCGGCTCGATGCGGAACTTGACCGGCCCGCTGACGGGGTGGGCCAGGGAGAGCAGGTCGCGTACGGCCGTCACGTTGTCCCGCGCCCGCGCGGCCTGGTCCTTGGACAGTTTCCCGTAGGTGCGCGACGCGACGCCGGGGTTACGGGCCAGATGACGGTAGAGGCGCTGCTCGTACAGGGCGAGCAGGACCACCGGCTCGGGGGCCTGTCCCCTGGCGGGGTCCCCCGTGCGCCGCCAGTCGTCGACGGCGTCCCGCAGCAGCGCGGTCGTCCGGGTCAGCGCCTCGGCCAGCGCGGCCGGATCCTTGGGGATCTTCGCGTCGGGCGCGGGCGGCTTCGCGGGCGGCGGCTGCTCCGGCGTCGCCGGCGCGGACGGGCCTCCGGAAGGCGGCTCCGGCGGCGTCACGGACGCGGCCGGAGCCTCGGCCCCGCCGGAGACGGCCGGCGATCCCTCGCCCCGCGCGCCGGCGCAGCCGGACAGCGAGACCAGACCGGCGAGCCCGCCTGCCAGCAGGCCGGCGAGCAGGCGCGGACGCCGCGACGCGGAGAGGAACAGGACATGACTGGTACGGGCGCGCTGATCGTTCATCGGTCCCAACGTATGCCCGGCGGCGCCGTTTCACGTCGTCCCGACGCCGGGGCGCCGTGCGCCGCCGTCCCCATGGCGGGCGGCGGCGACGGGAGGGATACAGCCGGCCGTAACCTTTTCCGGCCGCACCCCATTCCCCGTTCTCCCACATCAGGTGTTGACCGGATAAGTAACCGGGCAGTAATGCTCGACTCGTGCGCCTGCCCCGGGTGAAATTCGAGCACCGGCCCCACCGGTACGAGGACGGCACCATTCGCATCGGCGGCGAGATTTACGGGATCGCCGCCGAAATCGAGGATCCGTACGGCTGGGTCTGGACCGCCCTGTGCCTGATGGACGGCACCCGCTCCCGCGAGGACATCGCGGACCGGCTCCGCCTGGCCCATCCGGAGCTGCCGGACGCCGAGTCGGTCGTCGAACAGCTCGTCGCGACCCGATACGTGGAGGACGCCGCCGCCGTGCCGCCCGCCGCGCTGAGCGAGCGGGAGATCGACCGGTACAGCAGGAACCAGGCGTTCTTCCGGATGGTCGGCCCGGGCCCGCACAGCTGGGAGGCGCAGCTGCGGCTCAAGGGCGCGCGGGTGGTGGTGCTGGGCCTGGGCGGCACGGGCAGCCACGCGGCGTGGGCCCTCGCCGCCGCGGGCGTCGGCGAGATCCACTGCGTGGATCCCGACCTGGTCGAGCTGTCGAACCTCAACCGTCAGGTGCTGTACGGCGAGGCCGACGTGGGACGGCCGAAGGCGGAGGCGGCCGTCGCGCGGCTGCGCGGCGTCAACTCCGACATCACCGTCACCGGCGACCGGCGGTGCGTCGGCAGCCGCCGCGAACTCGCCGAGCTGATCGCGGGTTTCGACGCGCTCGCCCTCTGCGCCGACCGGCCGGACGGGCACCGCATCAGGGTGTGGGCCAACCGCGCCTGCGCCGCGGCGGGGATCCCGTGGGTGGGCGGCGGGTACAGCGGGCCGCTGGTCACCGTGGGCTGCTTCACCCCGGACGCCGGCACCTGCTACGAGTGCCTGTGCGACGGCGAGGAGGCCCGGCGCCGTCCGGGCACGCCGGTGGACCTCGGCGGACCGGGGGTGATCGCCACGTCGGCGGGCCTGTCCGGCCAGCTCGTCGCCCACGCGCTGATCGCGCTGCTGACCGGGGCGTCCGCGCCGCCGGCCGGCACCATCCGGGGAGTCAACCTGATCGCCGCGGACCACCATGTGCGGGTCAGCCATCCGCCCCGCCCCGGCTGCCCGGTCTGCGGGACCCGGGTACGCGCCCGTTTCGATTCGAATGGGCGCATTTCACCGGCATGACCGAAACAACGATTACCACAACGAATTGACACAATCATTGACTGCGTGCCACCGGCGGCGAATCATGAACGCGTTCTCGCGAGAACATCCCCGTCCCTCACCCACGAGAGGAACCGGATGACCCCCAACGAGCACGAGATCGAAACCGCCGACGAGGCGGCCCCGCCGGTCAAGACGAAAATCACCATCCGGCTGCTCGACAAGATCGAGACGACGAACGCCAGCAACAGCGTCGGCAACTGACGCCGGTGCCGCCACCGTGGTGTGCGGGCGCGCAGCGGGAGCGCCCGCACGCCGCAGGCGGTCGTGCCGCACCGGCCCCGCGGCCCCGCGCCGCACCGCGACGGACGGCCCGAAGGAGGGAAGGGTGGCATCCACCCGCACCATCTTTGACGACGTACGGCAGGCCGAGGCGCGGGTGCTGCCCGCCGACGCCTACCAGGCCGAGTTCGCCGAGGAGTTCGGCCGGGCGACCGGCGTGGTGTGGAAGCTCGAACGCGCCCAGGAGTTCCGCGAGCCCGACGTCCCGAGCTGGCGGGCGATGATGACCGGCGACTGGGAACGTTCCCTCGCCCTGATCGCGGAGATGCGGGAGCCGCTCACCGCCTACTACCGCACCCGCCCGGCGACCCGCAGGCTCCGCGTCGTGGAGACCCCGCTCACCCCCTATCTCCAGTGGGAACTGCGCGTCCTGGCCGTCAGGGCGGAGGCCGGGGAGCGTCCACGGGTGCTCGCCGCGGGCGCCGTACGGGAGTTCGAGCGCACCGCGCCGCTCCCCGAGCTCGTCGCGATCGGCTCGTCGCTCCTCTACGAGGTGCTGTACGACGAGATCGGCGGGCACGTCGGCGCCCGGCGGATCACCGACCCGGACCTCGCGGGCCCCTGCCGCGCCGCGATCGGGTCGCTCTACGAGCGGGGAGAGGACGTGCGGGCGTACGTCGAGCGGGAGGTCCTCCCGCTGCCGCCCCCCTCGGCCTCCTCCCGGTCGCGCGGCACCCACCGCCCCTGAACCCCGCGCCTGGAGGCCGCGATGAGCCAGGACGCCGGGCAGCCGGCGGACGGGACCCGGGTCCGGCTGCGCGACCTCGCGTTCCGGCGGGACGGCTCCCAGTGGATCGTCGGCCGCCCGGACGGGCAGGAGTTCGCCGCGGTGCCGTACGAGGGGATGCGGGCCATCAGGCTGCTGATGGAGGGCGCGACCATCGAGGAGGCCGAACGGCGGCTGCGCGGCGAGACGGGCGCCGACCTCGACGTCCGGGACTTCGTCCGCGCCCTCGGCGAGCTGGGTTTCCTGGACGAGCCGGGCAGGCCGGCCGCCCCGGCCGAGCCGCCGACGTTCCCCCGGCTGCGTGCCCGGCACGTGCGGTGGACGCTGAGCCCGCTGCTCCACACGGCGGTGGCCGGCGTGATCGCCGCCGGGACGGTGACGGCGGTGATCAGGCGGGAGACGCTGCCGGGCTGGCGGGACCTGCTGTGGAGCGAGCACGGCACGCTCGTCCTGCTCTCGGAGATCGCCGTCGGCTGGACGCTGATCTTCCTGCACGAGATGGCGCACCTGTCGACCGCCAGGGCGGCCGGGGTGCCGGGCCGGATCCGCCTGGGCACGCGGTTGCAGTTCCTGGCCGTCCAGACCGAGGTGTCCGGGATCTGGCTGGCCGAGCGGCGCGTCCGCCTGACGGTCTATCTCGCCGGGATGGCCGTCGACGCGGCGGCCTGCTCGGCCGCGATCGTCCTGGCCGCCATCCTGGGCCGCCACACCGTGCTGTCCCTCGTCACGCTGACCTCGGCGTCCATGCTGACCACCCAGTTCCTGGTGTTCATGCGCACCGACGTGTACTTCCTGCTGCAGGACCTGACCGGCTGCCGGAACATGTACGGCGACGCCACCGCCTACGCGCGCCACCGGGTGCTCCGGCTGCTCGGCAGGCCGACGCCCGACCCGCTCGCCGGCCTGCCCCGCCGGGAGCGCCGCAGCCTCCGGGCGTACGCGGTGCTGGTGGTCGTGGGCACCGTGGTCTGCCTCGGGGTGGCGTTCGCGGTCACGCTGCCCGCGACGCTCGTCCTGCTCTGCCGGGCGGTGCGCGCGCTCGGCACCCCCGCCACGCCCCTCTCCGTGCTGGACGCCGCGGCGGTGCTGCTGGCCGCGCTCGCGTTCCAGGTGGCCTGGGCGCGGGCCTGGTGGCGCAGGCACGGCCCCCGTCTGCGCCGCACGCTCTCCCGCCCCCGCCCCCGCCCGCGGCCGTAGCCGTCGCGCAGGCGCCCCCATCGATACTCGTGTAAAAAATTCTGTACACGAGGTCAAAGATTGGCTACCTTGGAGATGTCAAAGATGTTGTACATCGAGAGGAGCCGCTCATGACTCACCTGGAGAAGCGCGCCTGGATCAGGCTGGTCGTCGCCGTGCTCGCCTACGCGGCGTACGTCGTCGTCGTCCTCAGACGGGCGGGCGGGGGTCCGTTACCCGACACGCCGTACACCGCCGCCCTGCTGTGGTCGGTCGGCGGGGCCATCGCCGCCACGATCGCGGCCGAGATCGGGATGGCGATCGTGAACCCCCGCGCCTCCCGCGTGCAGGACGCGCGTGACCGGGAGATCGGGCGGTTCGGCGACCACGTCGGCCAGGCGTTCGTCGTGATCGGCGCGGTGGCCGCGATGCTCATGGCGATGGCCGGGTGGGACCGGTTCTGGATCGCCAACGTGGTCTACCTCTGCTTCGTGCTGTCGGCGGTCCTCGCCGGGATCGCCAAGGTCGTCGCCTATCGCAGGAGCCTGCCGGAATGGTGAAGCCGACCCGCGTGACCAACCGCATCCGCACGCTGCGGTTCACGCACGACGAGATGACCCAGGCCGAGCTCGCCGAGCGCATCGGCGTGACCCGGCAGACCCTCATCGCCATCGAACAGGGCCGATACTCGCCGTCCCTGGAGATGGCCTTCCGGATCGCCCGCGTGTTCGGCGTTCCGCTCGACGACGTGTTCCAGTACCCCGACCTTCCCGAGGAGACGCCATGAAAGCCATCGTCCAGGACGCGTACGGCCCGGCGGACGTGCTCCGCCTGAGCGACGTCGACCGCCCCGAGATCGGTGCCGAGGAGGTGCTCGTCGAGGTCCGCGCCGCCGCGGTGGACCCCGGCGTGTGGGTCCTCATGACCGGCCGGCCGTACCTCATGCGCCTCGCGGGCTTCGGGCTGCGCCGGCCGAAGGTGGCGGTCCGGGGCCGTGACGTGGCCGGGGTGGTGGCGGCCGTCGGCGCCGGAGTGACCCGGTTCCGGCCGGGTCAGGAGGTGTACGGCACCTGTACGAGCGGCTCGTACGCGGAGTTCGCGAGGGCGCGGCAGGACAGGCTCGCGCCGAAACCGGCCGGCCTCACGTTCGAGCAGGCCGCCGCGATGCCGGTCTCCGGCATGACGGCGCTGCAGGCCGTGCGCGACGTCGCCGGTGTGCGGCCGGGGCAGCGGGTTCTGGTGATCGGCGCCTCGGGAGGCGTGGGGTCGTTCGCCGTGCAGATCGCCAGGGCGTACGGCGCGAGCGTCACGGGCGTGTGCTCGGCGGCGAAGGCGGACTTCGTACGGTCGCTCGGCGCCGACGACGTCGTCGACTACAGCCAGGAGGAGATCGACCGGGACGGGCCGCGCTACGACGTCGTCGTCGACACCGCCGGGAACCGGCCGCTGTCCCTGCTCCGGCGCGCCCTGACGCCGCGGGGGACGCTGGTCGTCGTCGGCGGCGGGCACGTGGCCCACCGCTTCACCGGGGGCATGGGACGCACGTTCCGGGCGCCGCTGCTGTCACCGTTCACGGGGCAGCGGCTTCGCCCGGTCATGACGCGAGAGCGCGCCGAGGACCTGGAGGAACTGACCCGGCTCGCCGAGTCCGGCGCCGTCACCCCGATGATCGACCGGGTCTATCCCCTCGCCGACGCGCCCGACGCGATCCGTCACCTCATGGGGGGACACCCGGGCGGCAAGGTCGTCGTCACCGTGAACGGGACGGCCTGAGGCACGGCGGAAGCATCGGTGGGCGGCTCTAGGCAAAAGTGATATCACTTTGCTAGTGTCTTGCTAGACATCGAGGAGCGTGCACATGACCGACCTGCAGATCGCCGTCGACATGCCGGCCCCCCAGACGCACGAGAGAGCGGCCCGCGAAACCGGGGGATGGCCGATGCTGATCCTGGCCCTGCTGGGCCTGCTGAGCCCCTTCGTGCTGGTCCCGGTCGGAATCGGCATCGCGGCCGGCGGGAGCGGCGGCTCGGGGGCCGTGCTGATCATCGCCGGGGTGCTGCTCCTCCTGGTGGCCGTCGTCGCCTTCACCGGGCTCACCGCGGTCGCTCCGGGCGAGGCGCGCGTGATCCAGTTGCTCGGCCGCTACGTGGGCACGGTCCGTACGCCCGGCCTCCGGTTCGTGGTGCCCTTCACGCAGAAGCGCCGGGTGTCGACCCGGATCCGCAACCACGAGACCGACGTCAGCAAGGTCAACGACGCCGACGGCAACCCGATCGAGATGGCCGCGGTGGTGGTCTGGCAGGTGGAGGACACCGCGAAGGCCGTCTTCGAGGTGGACGACTTCGTGGAGTTCGTCGCCTTCCAGACCGAGACGGCGGTCCGCCACATCGCGGGCAGCTACCCCTACGACGGGCACGACGACGTGCTCTCCCTGCGCCAGAACGCCGACGAGATCACCGGCCGCCTGTCGGCCGAGATCCAGGCCCGGGTGGCCTCGGCGGGGGTCCGGGTGATCGAGTCGCGCATCACCCGCCTGGCGTACGCCCCCGAGATCGCGCAGGCCATGCTGCGCCGCCAGCAGGCCGGAGCGGTCGTCGCGGCACGTCAGCGGATCGTGGAGGGCGCGGTCGGCATGGTCGAGGCCGCCCTGGCCCGCCTCGACGAGCACGACGTGATCGAACTGGACGAGGAGCGCAAGGCCACCATGGTCAGCAACCTGCTCGTCGTCCTGTGCGGCGACCGGGACGTGCAGCCCGTGGTCAACACCGGTTCCCTCTACCGCTGACCGTGGCGACCGACCGGAAGAGCATCCTGCTGCGACTGGACCCCGCCGTGCACGACGCGCTGGCCCGGTGGGCCGGTGACGAACTACGCAGCACCAACGCGCAGATCGAGTTCCTGCTCCGCCAGGCGCTGGCGGAGGCGGGGCGGCTTCCCCGCGAGGCCGCCCGCATCCCCCGGCGCGGCCGGCCGCCCAGGACCTCGGCCCCGCCCAACGGCTCCGCGGCCACCCAGGAGCCCGACGAGCCCGAAGGCGGAGCTCCGCCCGGAGACGACTGAGAGAAGGCGACCTCATGAACGTTCCCGGCTCCCTGCCGGCCCGGCTCTACCTGCTCGGCTACGACCCCCGTAAGGAGCGGGTGGTGACGAACTACCGCTTCCCGTACCTGCTCCGCGCCGCCGCGCTCACCGAGCTGCTCCTCGACGGCCGGATCGCCGACGAGCGCGGCAAGGTGCGGGTGGTGAGCGAGCAGCCGCTCGGCGATCCGGTCCTGGACGACCTGCTGCACCAGATCGCCGGGTCCCGCCCCAAGCCGTGGCGGCACTGGATCGACAAGGACGGCCGCGCGACGGTCCGGGCGGTCCGGGACGAGCTGGAGACGCGGCACTGGGTCCGCGTGGAGCTGCGCCAGCCCTTCCTCCTGGTCTTCAACAGGACCCAGGTGCGCGTGCGCGATCCGCGCGTGGTGAAGCGGCTCACGACGCAGGTCGCCACCGCGCTCAACGGTCCTATGTCCCGGGTCGGCGAACGGGAGGCCGCCCTGGTCGCGCTGGCCGCCGCGGGAGAGCTCCGGACGGTGCTGCCGCGGGCCAGGCGGAAGGCGTACCGGCAGCGCATCGCCGAGCTGGGCGAACGCGGCGGACCGGCGACGCCCGCCCTGCGCAAGGTCATCCAGCAACTGCACGCGGCGTCCGCCGCCGCCATGAGCGGGGGCGGCTGACCCGCCCGCACGACGTCGTACGGCCCCGGCGTTCCGGGGCGGCGGGCCCCGGCGGGGGCGTCACGGTGCGGCGAGGCCTGGGGCGATCGTGCGCAGCGCCTCGGCGAGGTCGGCGGCGGACGGCGCCTCGTCGGGATCGACGAGCCACTGCGCCGCCATGCCGCCGAGCAGCGCCTGGTAGAACGCGCCGACGGCCATCGCCTTCCGCGGGTCCGCGGCCGGGTCGAGGTTCTCGAAGAGCGCCGCGAGTCCCAGCTTCGCCTGGCGGTTGGCCGTCGCGAAGGCCTCCCGCAGCTCGGGCAGGCGGTCCATCTGCGCGATGAGCTCGAACTGGATGGCCCACAGGGGCCTGAGCCTGGCGAAGGACTCGATGATCCGGGTCCAGGTGGCCTCGAACCGCTGCGCGGGCGTCCCGCCGAGCGCCGGTCCGGCGGCGAGGGTCCGCTCGATCTCCTTGCCCCACTCCTCCATCGCATCGACGAGAGCCGCGTTGAGCAGCGCCTTCGTCGACCTGAAGTGGTAGCCGATGGAGGCGAGGCTGGTGCCGGCCGCGGTCGCGATGTCACGCGCGGTGGTGCCGGAGTACCCCTTCTCCATCAAGCATCGCCTGGCACCGGCGAGCAGGTCTTCCCGGTTTCCCATGCGCAGATCCTAACCGATTCACGGACTGATGTCTGAGACATATGTACTAGACAAAATATTGAGACGTTTGTACAGTCCGAGTCGTGACGAACATCCTGATCTCCGGCGGAAGCGTCGCCGGGCTGACGCTGGCGCATTGGTTGCGTGAGCACGGGTTCACCCCCACCGTCGTCGAGCGCGCTCCCCGCCTGCGGGAGGGCGGCTACAAAATCGACGTCCGGGGCGCGGCACTCGACGTCGTCAGCCGCATGGGCCTGCTGGACGAGGTGCGCCGGCACAGCACGGACATGCGCGTCGCACGCTTCGTCGACGCCCGGGGGAAGCAGGTCGCGACGATGAACGCCGAGGTGTTCGGCGGCCGCGAGGGCGACGACGTCGAGATCATGCGCGGCGACCTCGTCCGGATCCTGCACGGCGCGGCCGGAGACGGTGTCGAGTACCTCTTCGACGACTCCGTCACCGCCCTGGAGCGGACGCCCGGAGGGGTGCGCGTCACCTTCGAGAGCGGCCCCCCGAGGACGTTCGACCTGGTGGTGGGTGCCGACGGCCTGCACTCCAACGTCCGCGCGCTGGCCTTCGGCGAGGAGTCCCGGTTCGTCCGCGACCTCGGGCACCACATCTCGATCTTCACGGTGCCCAACCACCTCGGCCTGGACCGCACCGAGATGATGCACCCCGCGCCGGGCCGGAGCGCCGGGATGTACGGCACCCGGCGAGACGCCGACGCCAGGGCGATGTTCCTGTTCTCCTCCCCGCCGGGGGCCGGCGACGGGCGGGACGCCACCCGGCAGAAGAAGCTGCTCGCCGAGGTCTTCGCGGACCAGGGCTGGGACGTCCCGCGCCTCCTCGACGCCATGTGGGACGCGCCGGACTTCTACTTCGACTCGATCAGCCAGGTGTGCATGGACGGCTGGTCGTCGGGCCGCGTGGCCCTCGTGGGCGACGCCGCCTACGGGCCCTCACCCGCATCCGGGCAGGGCACCAGCCTGGCCCTGGTCGGCGCCTACGTGCTGGCGGGCTGCCTCGCCGCCGCGGCCGGAGACCACACCGCCGGGTTCGCCGCGTACGAGCGTGAGATGCGGCACTTCGTCGAGGAGAACCAGAAGCTCGCGGCCGCCAACATCAAGGGCATGGTGCTGAGGTCCGCGGCGCAGATCCGCTTCCAGATGCTGATGCTGCGCCTGATGCCGCACCTGCCGGGGAAGGACCGGATGATCGAGCGGGTCACCGGGCCGATCCGCCGGGCCGCGACCGCGATCACGATCCGGGACTACCGGGTCCCGTCGGTATGAGCCGCACCGCCGGGCGTCCCGGGCCGGGCGGGGCTTCTGGGGCCGCCCGGAATGACGGTGCGCCCGGCTGCGCCCCCACGGCGGAACCGGGCGCACCGAGCCGGCCCCGGACTCTGGCGGCAGAACGGCGGCGAGATGGCATGGGGATGGCGGCGAACCCACGTCCGCCGTCGCGAGGCCGGTGCTCGCGCGGGTCCGGTGGGTCCGCCGCCTCCTGGTGGGCGGCGCCGTCAGGGCGCCGCCGGTCTCACGAGCCGGTGCAGGTGACGGTGGGAGTCGACGCCGTACCGTTGGCGAGGAAGCCGAACGTCGTCGACGCGGACGGCGCGAGCGAGCCGTTGTACGAGGCGTTGCTCACGGAGACCGTCGAGCCGCTGGTGGTCAGCGTGCCGTTCCAGACCTGGCTGATGGTCTGGCCGCCGGCCAGGGTCCACTTGACGGTCCAGCCGCTGATCGCCGAGCTTCCGGCCGTCACGGTGACCTCTCCCTGGAAGCCGCCGGACCACGTGTTGGTGGTGCGGTAGGTCGCGCTGCAGGCTCCGGTGACCGGCGGAGTCGGCGTCCGCGTGGGCGTGGCCGACGGCGACTGCGACGGCGACTGCGAGGGCGACTGCGAGGGCGACTGGGAGGGGGACTGCGACGGCGACTGGGAGGGCGACTGTGACGGGGACTGCGACGGCGACTGCGAGGGCGTGGCCGAAGGCGACGGCTGGCCGTTGCCGCTGAACTGCCACCAGTTCACGTTGAACAGGTTGCCGCTGCCGCCGGTGAACTTGAGGTACAGGTCGTGGGTGCCGGTCGCGCCGTTCACCGAGCAGGAGACGGTGGTCCAGGTCTGCCACCCTCCGGTGCCGGAGACGTTGCACGTGCCGACCAGGGTGCCGTTGACGCCGTCCAGGTGCAGCTCGATCTTGCCGCCGGAGTTGGCGGAGGCGACCCGGGCGCTGAAGGACGTCGCGCCGGAGCCGAAGGCGACCCCCTTGACCTTGATGTAGTCGCCGTTCTCGATGAACCCGACGTTCATGCCGCCCTCGGTGGAGGCCTCGGTCTCCACACCCGACTCCCACGCGATCGTCTCGGCCTCCTGCCGGACGTACGGGTTGAGCGTGCCGATCTGCGGCGCCCCGGTCGTGGTCATGTTGATCGTCGGGATCGACCCGTCAGAGCCGTAGGTGAACTTCTCCACCGCCACCGACCGCGTATAACCACCGCCGCCCGGCAACGCGCCGTTGTGGTAGAAGAAATACGACCCGCCGTTGTAGTCGATGATCCCCGGGTGGTTGGTGAAACTGCTGCCCTGCGTCGACATGATCGTGCCGCGGTAGGTCCACGGCCCGGTCGGGCTGGAGGAGGTCGAATAGGCGATGAACTCCGAGCAGCACTTGGCCGCGAACACCATGTAGTACAGGCTGCCCCGCTTGTAGAACCAGGGCCCCTCCTCGAACAGCGTCGGCCGGTTGGCGTCCCCGTTACGCGTGCCGAAGCCCGACGTGGTCAAGGTGACCTTGGTCGCGCTGCCGGAGTAGGAGATCATGTCGCTGTTCAGCTTGACGTACCACAGGTTCGGGTTGCCCCAGTACAGGTAGGCCTGCCCGTTGTCGTCGATGTAGACGGTCGGGTCGATCTCCCCGTTTTCGACCAGCGGGCGCCCGATGGCGTCCTTGAACGGGCCGGTGGGGCTGTCGGAGACGGCCACGCCGATGGCCATCCGGCCGGTCGAGCGGTTGGTCGTGGGGACGTACCAGTAGAACTTGCCGTTGCGGTAGACCGCCTGGCCCGCCCACGCGTCCGACTTCGCCCAGCTGAAGGTGGCCACGCTCAGCGGGGAGCCGTGGTCGGTCCAGTTCACCATGTCGGTGGTGGAGAAGACCCGCCAGTCCTTCATCGTGAAGTAGGTCGAGCCGTCCTCGTCGTGACCGGTGTAGAGGTACACCCGCCCGTTGTAGACCAGCGGGGCCGGGTCAGCGGTGTAGATCGTCTGCACGATGGGGTTGTCCGCCTTGGCCGTCGTGGCCGGCAGCAACGCCGCCATGCACAACAGGCCCGCCATCCAGACGACACCACGCCTGAGCCGGGCCCGAAGGGTGAACGCCGATCCCATACTCACCTCCTGGGGTAGTGACCACGCGACTTGCGCATCGACACGTTCAGCGGCGACAAGTACTACCTAATTGTTAGCGTTAACAATCACGGGCGCACGATTCCGTTCACCCGCTTGTACGGAATTCGTCTCCGTCAACGCGTGCCGCGGCGACCGTGGACATCGCCACGGCGCGGAGCCAATCCCATGCGGGCGGGATGGTCAAGGTTCCGGGCCCGCGCCACGGCGGCGTCACGCGCCCGGGCCACCCGTCCTGAACTGTGTCCGGAGCGCCGCGACCGGGACCTCCGTACCCGTGCGTGGTGTGAAACTTTCAGCTCCGCGACGCGGCGGAAAACCTGCCCGTCCGCCGGTCAGCCACCCGGGCCGACCTCGTTGTCCGGCGCGCCGTCGCCCGCCGTGGGCAGGTCGCCTCGTTCCACCGGCACGCGGGGCGGCGCGGTGCCGGCCTTCCCGTCGCCGGTGGCGCGGCGCGCCCCGGCGACGGCCGCCTTCAGCGCCGCCCGGCCGACGTCCGTCACCCCTCCACTCAGCTTGATGAGGACGTCTCCCCTGAGCGCGACGTACTCGTGGCGGTCACCGGCCATCCGATACCAGCCCACCTCGTCGTGGACGCAGAGGACCAGCGCGTCCGGAGGCGTGGCGAGGTTGATCGGAGTGCTCCGGCACACGTCGTCATCGAAGGCGCCCCGGTCGACCCGCAGTTCCACCTGACGTCCGCCGGGCGCGGTGTAGAAGACGCCGAACCCCTCCTCGTTGATCCCGCCCATGGACTGCTCGGCCATCTCGTATCCCGGCAGATCGACGAGATAGACGAGGTCGGGCGCGACCCCCAGCTCCCGCAGGTGATCCATGTCCACACCGGAGGAGGCCGTCACCGACCCGCACGCGCCCAGGCAGGCGAGCCCGAGAGCCGCCGCCATGGCCCATCGGCCTCTCCTCACCCGGTCATCGTCCCCGGCCGGGAGCGTTCGACCACCGCGCGAGCCGCATCGTCGCTCCTTGATCGCCTGCAGGTGTCCCCATTATGCGCGGAAAGCGGCGGTTCGTCCTTGAGACGGTTCAGCGGGCGTCTCCTGGGCGCCGCGTGGTTTCGCCCGGACGTGCATGCGTTCGCCCTGGGTGCCGAACAGGCTGAGGATCTCCACCGGCGCCTCGCCGGTGCTGCCGAACCAGTGCGGCAGCCGGGTGTCGAACTCCGCGGCCTCCCCCGCCCTGAGGACGAGGTCGTGTTCGGCGAGCACCAGCCGCAGCCTTCCGTTGAGCACGTAGAGCCACTCGTAGCCCTCGTGCGTACGCGGCTCGGGATCACAGCGCTCCACCGAAATGATCATCTTGTACGCCTGCAGCCCGCCGGGGTGCTGGGTCAGGGGCACGATCGTCGAGTCCCAGCGGCTGATGGGCTTCAACCGCACCCGGGGGTCGCCGACCGGCGGCGCGCCGACGAGTTCGTCGAGCGGCACCTGGTAGGCCCGCGCCAGCGGCAGCAACAGCTCCAGCGTGGGCTTGCGTTCGCCGGACTCCAGGCGCGACAGGGTGCTGACCGAGATGCCGGTGGACTCCGCGAGCCGGCTCAGCGTGCTGCCGTTCTGCCTGCGCAGCGCACGCAGCCGGGAACCGACGGAGGCCAGGACGGCGGCGTCGTCGTTTGCCATACCGGCAATCTTACTTGTCGTTTTCGCACGCGGACAGGCCGATTCCACCGCGCCCGCGCCGGAAGTCGCGTGGCCGCCCGGTGAACGAATGTCCTCGATCGGACGTCATATGGGCGAACGGAGGGGAGCGTCATGCGTACCGCAGTCGTCACAGGGGTGATGGTTCTCGGCCTGGCGAGCGTGCCGCCCGTGGCCGCGTCCGGTGCGGCCCACCAGGGCCACCTGGGCTATCAGGGCCGCCAGGCGGATGCGCCCGCGCCCACGTGGAAGCCGGTCAGGGTGAACACGCTGCCCGGGGACGACGTGCTCAACGACGTGACGGTCCTGGGCAACGGGTCGGTGTGGGCGGCCGGGCACCGGGTCGTGAACGGCAGGCAGCGGGGTCTCGTCCAGCGGTTCGACGGCCGATCCTGGCGGGTCATCCCGAACAGCCCGCCGTACGAGCTGCGGGCCGTGACGGCCACCTCCGGCACGAACGCGTGGGTCTTCGGCGAGGGCAGGGCCGCGCGCTGGAACGGCCGCGGATGGACCACGATCGCCCTGGGCAGTGGCTTCTCGGCGACGGACGCCGACGCGACGGGCGCGAAGGACGTCTGGGCGGTCGCCGGGACGGCCGCCACGGCGAGGCACTGGACCGGGTCCTCCTGGAAGAGCGTCCGGCTGCCGGGCCGCGCCTCCGCCGTCGACGCGTACAAGGCCGGCGTGGCCTGGGCGGCGGGCGTCAAGGGCAACCGTCCCTCGATCATGCGGTGGAACGGGACGTCCTGGACCCTGGTCCCGGCTCCGGCGCTCGCCCTTCCCGCGCCGGACGCCGTCGTGACCATCCAGGACATCGCGGTCGTGGGATCGAAGAACGTGTGGGTCGTCGGCGGGGTCAGCTGGGAGGGCGCCGACGAGCAGGGCGACGACGTCGACTTCGGCCGCACCCTGGTCATGCACTGGAACGGCAGGTCGTGGACCGTCTCCATCGGCTCCGCCAACGCCCAGCCGTACACCGAGGTGGAGCCCGACGGCAGGGGCGGCGTCTGGGTCCTGCAGGGCAACTGGAACCCCACCCTGTGGCAGGTCACCGGCTCGACGTGGCGACAGGCCCGGCTCCTCCGGAAGTCCGGCACCGACGCCGTCGTGTTCTCCGTCGCCCGCAGGCCGGGAACGACGACGATGTGGGGCGCGGGCTTCACCGTCCCGCAGGGCGACCCCGACGACCCCTCGGCCAACGGCACGTTCTGGCGTACGCAGTGACCGCCTGACCTCGCCACGCCGTGCACCGACGGCGTGGCCGGTGCTTCGGGATCGCCCGCGGCCGGTGGAAGACACCCATCGGCCGGTTTCGCGCGCCTTGGCGACCTGCGGAAGGCCGATCAGCCGGTGTGACGAGCGTCACGTTTCCGCCTACCACACCCGCCCTGACCTGCGGCTCCTCGCTTTATGACCCCTTTATGCGGTCATAATCCTATTTGCCCCCTTTGCGGCAATACGGCGCGCCTTGGTAGTTTCCTTGCCCAACGAACCCGGCCAGCCCGTGTTCGGAAAGCGCATCCACTGTCACCGGCGCCATGCCCTCTCCCGCCCCCCTGGGCGCCGGTGATGCCGAATCCGTGCAGCAAGGAGGCTCGGAGCCGGGGAACCAATCGACCTTCCATCCGAAGGTCCGGGGTGAATCGGCGCGTAAGCGCTGTAGGGCGACTTCCCTGCCCGAATCCGTCAGCTAACCCGGTAGGCGCAAGCGGAAGACCCTAGGAGAGATCCCCCTGTCCGCCAACCCCACCACTCTGCTTCGCGCTGCCTGCGTCACGGTCGGTAGCGCAGCGCTCACCCTCTCCCTGGCAGGTTTCGGCGCCCTGCCCGCCGGCGCCGTCACGGGGACCGTGACAGCCCCGCCCCCGGACTCGACGGCCATCCCGCCCGAGCCCCCCGTCACGGCGTTCACCCCGTACGCCGGAGAGGCTCCCACGGCCTCCACGGCGGAGTCCTCCGTGAACACGAAGCTCACCAAGGCCGCTGTCCAGCAGGAGAAGGCCGAACTCGCCATCAAGGTGGCGAAAAAGCAGATCGGCGATCCCTACGTCTGGGGCGCCACGGGCCCGGGGGCGTTCGACTGCTCCGGGCTGGTCCAGTTCGCCTGGCGCAAGGCCGGCGTCAAGATCCCGCGTACGACGTGGTCGATGCTCAACGCCGTCAAGAAGAAGGTCTCCCTGGCGCGTCTCAAGCCGGGCGACCTCATCTTCACCAGTGGCGGCGGCCACGTGGGCATGTACATGGGGAACAAGAAAGTGATCAACGCTCCCCACTCCGGCGCGGTGGTCAGGGTCGACCGCCTCAAGGGCTACTGGAGGAGCAACTTCGTCACCGCCGTACGCCCCGGCGTGTGACCCCGGCGTCGTGGACGACACCCCGGCGGGGACGTCCGGTCACACGTGACCGCGTCCCCGCCGGGGGCCGGCCAGGCCGGCGGCACGCCGGCGGTCGTCCCGGCGCCGCCCGTAAGGGCGGATTCGGCTTGCCGCAAGGGTTCGGGGATGCGGAAGGATTGGGCCATGGACCGCCAGCTGATCAGCCATCTCGCTCATCGGGACCACCCCATCGCCGCGCCGGTCTCCGGTGCCAACGTGACCCGGCTGCTGCGCCGGGCCCGGCTGGCCGAGGGGGCGAGAATCCTCGATCTCGGCTGTGGCGAGGCGGCCTGGACGCTGCGCGCGCTGGCGCTCTACCAGGACGCGACCGCCGACGGTGTGGACATCTCCGCGCTCGGCCTCAAGGCGGCGGAGCAGGCGGCCGAGGTCCAGGGCGTCTGGGAGCGCATCCGGTTCCACGAGCGGCCGGCCGCCGACTTCCCGGTCGCCGAGCAGTACGACCTGGTGCTCTGCGTCGGAGCCACGCACGCGTTCGGCGGGCTCGTCCCGACCGTCGAGCACGTCCGCCGTTACCTGCGGCCGAACGGGCTGGCACTGGTGGGCGAGGGATTCTGGGAGCGCGAGCCGACCGCGGAGGCGCTCACCCGGCTGGGCGCCGCGAAGTCGGAGTTCCTCGACCTGCCCGGCACCGTCGCCGCCGCCGAGTCCCCCGGTTTCGACGTGGTCCACGCGTACACCAGCGACCTGGCCGAATGGGACGAGTACGAGTGGTCCTGGACGGGCACGCTGCTGCGCTGGGCCAACGAGCACTCCGGCCCGGACGCCGACGACGCTCGCACGGCGGCTCTGGAGCACCGCGACATGTGGCTGCGCGGTTACCGGGGCATCCTGGGGTTCGTCACGCTCCTCCTCCAGCGGAGGAACTGACCCGATCCCCTACAGCTGACGGAGCACCCGCATGGCGTCCTCCTCCAGGCGCGATAGGTCGCGGAGGATGACCCCGGCCTGCTCCAGGTGTCCCGCGTCACCGCTTTCTCCCGCCTTCGCGATCAGGACGGACACCTCCGTCCAGAGGCCGGCGGCCTCGGCGTACAGGCGGTGACCGGTGCGGAGGCCGCCGTCGTCGATCAGCCGGGTGCACTCGTCGAGGAAGTCGCGGTAGAGGGCGCGGAACAGGGCGCCGCCGGTTCCTCCCTTCTCCATGAGGAGAGCGGCCTGCGGCAGGTCCCGCCGCGGCTCGGCGGCGCGTAGCAGCCATCCGGGCACCAGCTTGCCGGCCTTCTCGATGCCGCGGTGGCCCAGGTTCGCGATGGGAGCGGCGAGGAAGGCGTCGGCGCAGTCCCGGATGGCGGGAATGATGTGGTCCTGCCAGTTGAGCGGGCGGGCCGGCAGGGTGATGGTGAAGGACCGGTTCCTGGCGGTCATCGGGCCGCGTTCGGCCCGCGCCCTGGCGAGGCCGTCCCGGCCGGTGCGTACCGCTCCGCCCTGCTGGTCGGTGTCCACCAGGTAGACCTCGTGCTCGTCGTAGCCGTACATCGCGACGACATGACCACCGAAGTGCACCTTGGAGCGGAAGTAGTCCAGGTGGTAGCAGTCGAGCTGGAGGCCGACCGGCCGGCCCGCGTCGACGCGGGAGGCCACGTTCTCCCACGCCTTGCGCGACGAGGTGGTCTCCTCGGTCGCCAGCGTCAGTTCCAGCCGGGCGGCCAGGTTCCTGGTGAGTTCGAACGGCTTGACCCGGCCGCCGAGGAAGGGGATCGGCATGGCCTTGCTGTCCCAGTAGACGAAGGACAGGCCCGACCCCAGCCCGAACAGCATGGGCTCGGACAGATCGAGCCCCTCGTGCCGCAACAGCACCCCCAGCGCCGTCGTCTCGCAGTGGCGCATGCCACGGGTCTCGACGTCCTTCACGAAGGTCATGCGTCGCTCTCCTCATGCCGGCCGACGTTCACCCTGACACCTCTATCGCACCTGATGTGAGTAGGGAGGTACTCATGCGGAGCGTCAGAGGCCTGTCTAGCCTTCGAGCATGTCGATCGAGCTCGCCGTCGCGCTGGGCGCGATCGCCACCAAGGCGGCCGTCACCGCGCTGCTCCAGCAGGGCGCGTGGGACGACGCCAACTGGGCGATCGTCGCGCACCAGGTGATCGACGCCGTGGTCGGCGTGCGGAACCGGCCCGACGCGGGGGTGCAGCGGATCGGCCGGCGGCTGGACGTGCTGGAGCGGCAGATCGCGGCGGTGGGGCGGAAGGTCGACCTGATCCCGGTACGGGAGTTCGACGAGCACATGGCCGCAGGGCGCCGGTATATGCGGGACCTACGGGACCAATGGCGCACCGCCTACGACCGGTACGCGCTCGTCGAGCGAGCACAGCACGAGTTCGTCCGTGCGTTCGGCATCGCGGAGAACATGAAGGACGCGTCCCGGCAGGCACTGGCGGACACCGCCATCGCGGGCTGCTGGTTGTGGGTGCCCTCCATGCCGGACGTGATCAAGACCATCGGGCAGGCACGGCTGATCCTGGAATGGGAGTTGCTGTTCGGCGCGACCCTGCCCACCAGCTCGTACGCCGATGTGGTCAGGCTCTGCAGGGCGTACGGCGAGTGTCCCGCATGGACCGGGAATCCCGTCGTGCCGGCGAGCGGTCCGCCGACGCCCGGCGCCCGGGTGGCCGTCAGGGCCGAGTACAACCGGTGGACCAGATGCGCGGGCGTCGACATGCGGGTCAACCCGGCAGGCGACGACGGTGCTCGGCAGCGGACGGTCACGACGCGCAGCGGGCTGGTGATTCCGGTCGACACGGCTCCGGGCCCGCAGGAGCGGGTGAAGATCGAGCTGCACAACAGGCGCGCCGACTGGATCTCGGTGTCGGTGACGGCGGACGCCGTCGTCGTACGACTGCCGCAGCACAACAAGCTGCCGGGTCAGAACAGGGTGGCCCCGGGGAGCTCGGCCGCGCTCACTCTGCCTCGGCCGGGGTTCCCGGTGTCCTCCTCACTGTACGGAAGCCCTTCAGGCCTGCCGCCGGATCAGTACTTCGCGAGCCCGCGGAACGGCCTGGCCTCGAACACGTCGCCGATACCGCCGATCCCTGCCATCGGTTTCGTCCTGCCCCAGCGCTCCAGGCGGCTCCGGGCCGCACCGCCGCCCTCGACGCCGCGGATCCCCCCTCCCAGGCGGAACCAGAGAACGTCCTGGTGGCAGTCCGCCCTGGACTGGGTCGAGGAGAACTGGTGACTCCGATTCCGCCGCTGCCATGACCGCCGGCCTCGGCGCCGGAGGGGCCTGAAGCGCAAAGCTCCGAGATGAAATTTTCATCTAGGCGGCGACGGCGGTCACGGCCTTTTCCCTGGTCAAAACCGAAGGAATGGCCGCTCCCGGGCTAAGGGCCGTCGGGGAGAAGACAAGATCCTTGACACACTTCATGACTTCCTATTTGCTCCGGTTCACCACCACTTCCAGTCGCCCGTTAGAGAGGAGCACTTGGCCGCCCCCGTCACTGTTAGCGTTAACAAGTTGTGGCCTCAAAAACGCACGGCAATGCGCCATGCCGACGCTGACGGACATCTGAACTCGCCCTGCTCTTACGCAGCAGGGAAGGGGCGAGCACGCACACGCCGACGACGGTCGGTCACCGCGCCGCTCCGGGTCGACTGACGGTGGGCTCACCTGGCGTTTGAATCCGTCCGGCAAGACTGCCCGGCCGGCATGCACAGGCCGGCCGCGGACGCCCCACCGGACGAAAAAAACAAATGGCTTCCCTATCGACACACGTCCATTTTCGAATGGCAAGGGAGTTGCGGGAAATTGAGACAGAAATCCATTTTCGCCGCTGTCGCGGCGGCCGCGCTTCTCGTTCTGGCGACGGGACAGGCGGCGCTGAGCGACAGCCTTGACGCGACGAAGTCGTCCTCGGCCACCGCCGTCGCGGCGGCGACCGCCGGATGCGGTAAGACCCCGACGCTGAGAAGCGGTTCACAGACGATCACCACCAGCGGCAAGAATCGTAGCTGGATCCTGAGGATTCCCGACAACTACGACAACACCCGCCCCTACCGGTTGATCATCGCATACCACTGGCTGAACGGCACCGCCCAGATCGTCGACTCGGGCGGCTCGGACGGAGCCGTCTGGGCCTACTACGGGCTCAAGCAGCTGTCGAACAACAGCACGATCTTCATCGCGCCGCAGGGCATCAACAACGGCTGGGGCAACAGCAACGGTGAGGACCTGACCTTCACCGACGACATGCTGAAGCGGGTCGAGGGCGATCTCTGCGTCGACACGACGCAGCGCTTCGCCATGGGGTGGAGCTACGGCGGCGCGATGAGCTTCGCGGTCGCGTGCGCCCGGCCGACGGTCTTCCGTGCCGTCGCGGTCTACTCCGGCGCGCAGCTCAGCGGGTGCAACGGCGGCACCCAGCCCGTCGCGTACATGGGCATCCACGGCATCCACGACTCGGTGCTCAACATCTCGCAGGGACGGGCGCTGCGCGACAGGTTCGTCTCGAACAACGGCTGCACGCCCCAGAGCCCGCGGGAGCCCTCGCAGGGCAGCCTGACGCACATCATCACCGCCTACTCGGGATGCCGGGCCGGATACCCGGTCGTCTGGGCCGCGTTCGACGGGGACCACACCCCCTCTCCCAACGACGGCTCCACCTCCACCAGCGGCGCCAGGACCTGGACGACGGCTGAGGTGTGGAAGTTCTTCACCCAGTTCCAGTCCGGCCCGTCGCAGTCGCCCTCGGCTTCGCCGTCCCAGTCCCCGTCGCAGTCGCCCTCGCAGTCGCCGTCCCAGTCCCCGTCGCAGTCGCCGTCCCAGTCGCCGTCCCAGTCGCCCAGCGGCGGACCGGGCGCCTGCCGCGTCACCGCCACGGTCAACGCGTGGAACAACGGCCTGACCGAGAACCTCGCCATCACCAACACGGGCTCCTCCACCGTCAACGGCTGGTCGCTCGTCTTCACCCTCCCCGGCGGGCAGACCATCACCAGCGGGTGGAACGCCACCTACTCGCCCACCAGTGGCCAGGTCACCGCGAAGAACATGAGCTACAACGGCACGCTGGCGCCCGGAGCCACCACTGAGGTCGGCTTCCAGGCCACCCACACCGGCAACGCCGGCAAGCCCACCTCGTTCACCCTGAACGGAAGCCCCTGCACCGTCGCCTGATCGGCGAGGGTCACCGGGGGTGGCGCCCGACCGGGCGCCACCCCCGGACGCGTCCGTTCGTACGGCCGCGAGGACGACGCGGTCCAGCGCGCGAGGCGCCGGAAAGGCGAGCCGCAGAGCTCCGCTCTTCACACCTTGCGATGAGGTCACGAAGGCGGTCAGGCGGCCTCACGTTGGCTAGCCTCACCGCATGCCCCTCGCCTCGATCCCCAGCCCTGCCCAAGGGGTCTGGCACCTCGGATTCATCCCGATCCGGGCCTACGCGTTGTGCTTCGTCCTCGCCATCCTCTTCGGCGTCTGGCTCAGCGAGCGGCGCTGGCGCGCCCGCGGGGGCGATAAGGGCGTGATCGGCGACCTCGCGGTGCCCGCGGTGGTCTTCGGGCTGGTCGGCGCCCGCCTCTACCACGTCGTCACCGACTGGCAGACCTACTTCGGCCCGCGCGCGATCAAGGAGCCCTACCGGGCGCTGTTCGTCTGGGAGGGCGGGCTCAGCATCTGGGGCGCGGTCGCCCTGGGAGGCGTGGGCATGTGGCTGGCCTGCCGCCGCCGGAGGGTGCCCCTGGGCGCCGTGGCCGACACGGTCGCGCCCGCCATCGCGTTCGGGCAGGCGATCGCCCGCTGGGGCAACTGGTTCAACCAGGAGCTGTACGGCGGTCCGACCACGTTGCCGTGGGGCCTGGAGATCGACCAGGCCCACGGCGGCGAGCCAGGCGTGCTCTACCACCCGACGTTCCTGTACGAGTCGCTGTGGGACGCGGCGCTCGGTTTCGCACTGATCCTGGCCGGCAGGCGGTTCACGCTGCACCACGGCCGCCTGTTCGCCCTCTACGTCGCCGGCTACACGTTCGGGCGGTTCTGGATCGAGGGGCTGCGGATCGACCCCGTGGGCGGAGTGGACCACGCGGTGACGCTCCTCGGGCTGCGGATCAACCAGTGGACCTCGATAGTGCTGTTCGTCGGCGCGCTGGTGTATCTCCGGGTGACGCGTGACAAGGACGGCGAACAGATCCCGGTGTCCGCCGCACAACAGGGCCGGCCCGCACAGGATTGAATCCCTGTAGCCGCCTCACGGCCTGATGCCTGCGGGGAACCCGGTCCAGCGCAGGCCCGGCGGAAGGTGGCTCATGTCGTTGAACATCACGATCGTGGGCGGCAGCCCGAGCCGGTACTCGATGACCGTCAGCGCGGTGTTGGCGCTGTTCAGCCCGAGCCACCGGGACGGCGGCGCGTCCATCGCGTGCCGCACCAGCCACGCGATCGGGTAGGCGTGCGTCACCAGGACCTCGTTCATGTCGGGCCGGGTCCCTTTCGTGCCCGGATCGGGGACCTTCGCGAACCTGGCGACCAGGGCCTCGGCGAGCCTCCGGCCCGAAGCCGCCTCGGTGTCGTCGTAGCCGTCGAAGAAGCCCGCCCAGGACGCAGGCGTCTCGGCCGCGCTGGGTACGTAGGGCACGTGGTCGACGAGTTCGGCGGCCTCGGCCACGGGCACGTCCGGTAGGTGACGGGCGATCTCGTGCGCGCTCGCCACGGCACGTGGCAGCGGAGAGTGCCACACGGCGTCGACCGGCAGGCCCGCGAGCCGTTCGCCCAGCAGGCCCGCCTGCCGGCGCCCGATGTCGGTGAGTTCCCCGAACGCGTCGGCCGCGCCGTGACGTGCCAGGTAGAGGCGTCGGATTGTCATCGGGATGCCTGGGTTCCGGTCGGCTTGGCGCTGCCCGGTCACGCGTTCGCCGCCGTGACTGTGCCGTTGGTGCCGTCGACGGTGACGACGGTGTCGTCGCGGAGCCTGCTCGTCGCGGCCGGGATGCCGAGGACGGCGGGGATGGCGTGCTCTCGCGCGACGATCGCGGCGTGCGAGAGCACGCCTCCGGTCTCGGTGACGACGCCGGCGGCGATGCGCAGCAACGGCGTCCAGGCGGGGTCGGTGAAGGGGCAGACGAGGATGTCGCCCGGGCGTACGCGCGCGAAGTCGCCGGGACCGCGGACGATCCTCGCGGTTCCGGTCACGGTCCCGCGACTGCCCGGCGTTCCGGTGAGCCGGGCGGACGGGATGCCGGAGACGCGGGCACGCGCCGCCGACGGTGGGAGTGCGGCGGTGACCGGCCGTGCCTGCAGAACCCAGGCGCGGCCGTCGGCGATCGCCCACTCGATGTCCTGCGGTCCACCGAGCACGGCGGCGATCCGTCTGCCCAGCGCGGCCAGCCACCTGGCGGTCGCGTCGCCGACCGCCGGCCGGTTCCGGGCAGCGGTGGGCACGTCCTCGACCACGAGCCGCGCGCCGCGCCGGTCGAGGCGCTGCCGTTTGTCCGCGATGGTACGGGTGACCGACCCGTCCGCGGCGACGAGGTAGGCGTCAGGGGTGACCCTGCCCTCGACGACGCTCGGGCCGAGTCCCCAGGACGCCTCGATCCGGGTCGCGTCGTCCGGGCCCGCGGGGGTGAACATGACCCCGGACGCCTCGGCGTCCAGATGGCGTTGGACGATGACGGCCATCAGAAGATCGTCGGAAGAATGGCCGGCGCGGCCGGAGGCGGCCCGGTAGGCGACGGCACGCGGGGAGAACAGCGAGGCCCAGCAGGCACGTACGGCCCTGGCGACCTCGTCGGCTCCGTGCACGGCGAGGAAGCTCTCGTGCTGACCGGCCGCCGACGCCTGTCCGGTGTCCTCCTTCGCCGCCGACGACCGCACCGCCACGGGCGGATCGCCGATCTCGCCGAGCGCGCGTCCCAGCGCGTCGATCACGGCGGCGTGGACGGGGCGGTCCTCGATCGTCCGCCGGGCCGCGGCGACGCCCTCCGGCTCGCCGGCGAGCCGCCCGAGGTCCAGGTCGCGGACGGCGGCGAGGTAGGCGGCGAACGGGACGACGAAGCCGTCGGGCACCGGCAGACCCGCGCGGAGCAACGCACCGAGCGCGCCGGCCTTCCCCCCGCAGGTATCGGCGACGGCCTTCACGAGGGGTACGATCATCCGCCCGCCCTTCAATGTTTCATTGACAACAATTTGTTGATTGTGCATTGTGAGACCCATGCACCGCAAGGACGACATGGCGCACGGCGCGCACGCCGACCACATACAGGCCCAGCGTGAGCGGGACGCGCGTGAGCGTCTTCTGCGCCTGGGCGCGGACACGCTCGACGCCCGTCCGTGGCGACCCCCGCCCGCCCCGCCGTCGGCGGTCGACCTCGTGCAGTTCGCCGTCTGGCGCAACACCGACCTGGACCCGGAGGACGTCCTGAGCGCGCTCGCCCTCCTGCCCGCGGCACGAGCCGAGGTCGAAGGACTCGAATCCGCCCTGCTGTTCATCGCCCGCGGCGCGGGACTGACCTGGGCGCAGATGGCGCAGGTGATGGGGTTCAACTCCCCGCAGGCGTGCCAGCAGCACTACACCCGCCTGACGGCGCGACAGGACGCCGAGTCGTGACGCGCGACTCCACGCCCGGCCTCCTGGTCCTGCACGCCGTGCGCGTCACCGGGTTCGCCGACACTCCGGTGATCGCCCGCCGGTACGGGCTCGACGCGGTCACGACGGAGCAGGTGCTGCGCGACGCCGAGGCACGCGGCTGGGTCGAGCACACCGCCTTCGCCGGCACCGCGGGCTGGTCGTTGACCGAACCGGGCCGGGCCGAGAACGAGCGGCAGCTCGCGGCCGAGCTCACCCGCGCCGGCGCCGCCGACGAGGTCCGCGACGTCTACCGGACGTTCCTCCCGCTGAACGCCCTCCTGCTGCAAGCCTGCACCGACTGGCAGCTCCGGCCCACCGCCGGCGATCGGCTCGCCGTCAACGACCACTCCGATCCCACCTGGGACGCAGGAGTGCTCCATGAGCTCGCCTGCGTCGAGCGGGCGCTCACGCCACTCGCGGACCGGCTCGGTCGCGTCCTCACGCGGTTCCGCGGATATGACACGCGATTCACCGCGGCCCTGGCGCGCGCCCGGGCGGGGGACGGCGCCTGGGTCGACCAGACCGGCCTGGACTCCTGCCATCGGGTCTGGTTCGAGCTCCACGAGGACCTCATCGCCACGCTCGGCCTCGACCGGCACGCGCAACCCTGACCCGCCGTCCCAGCTCGATACGCGGACGGCAACTGCAATACTTCACACCCGTTTTTCCACTCTTGACACTTCCACGGCAGCCGCCACAATGACGGTGTCGTCGCGAGTTGCGCCCTCTCGACGTGGACCATATTCCGTGGTTTTCGGGTCGAGACGTGGGAGTTCACACATGCACTCAGCATTTCGGCGTGCGTTCATGGCGGCGGTCATCGCCGCCGCGGCGATTCTCGTGCCGACGGGGCCCGCATCCGCGGGGATCTGGCAGCTCACCGACGGGTTCGAGCCGTCGACGAATCCGGCGTCCCGATGGACCTTCACCGCGAACGGGGATTGCAGCGGGCCGGTGTTCGGCAGCGCGTCGAACACGCCGCGTACGGGGAGCGGCATGGCCGCCATGGCGGCCTACACGAAGGGCGACTGGTGCGCGCTCGGGCGGACCATCACCCTCACGCCGGTGAGCGTTCATCCCGGGGCGCGTTGCACGGCCGGCGTCTGGACGGACCTGTGGGGTGAGTGGGCCCAGTTCAACCTTGAGGTGATCGACCCCGACACGTGGAGGTACATCGCGCTGAAGTCGATCACCCAGGACTGGGTCCACGGCTGGGAACAGCAGACAGTGAGCTGGACGGCGCAACGCTCCGACGTCGTGCTGCGGTTCGCCGTCGTGCAGCGGGAACCGTACTGGCACAACGCGGAGGTCGATCTCGACGACGTCGTGGTGCAGTGCTCCTACTGATCGGCCGAGCCGGCCGGGCCGTCCGGCCCGGCCGGTGCTAGCGGTCCGGGTCGTGAACGACGGCCCACTTGTCACCGCGCTTGAAGTAGAGCATGTCCGTACTGATGTAGAGCGTGGGAGATACCTTGCGGTCGTTGCGCATCCACAGCCTGCCGGCCCGTGCCGTGGCGAGATCGAAGATCACTGAGGCCTTCCGCCCCCGCTCGTCGCGCTGGTTCAGCGTCACGAAGCGGTCGGCCACGATCGACCGGGGGCTGTCGCCCGGCAGGTCCAGAACCCGGCTGCCGTCCCGGCGGATCGCCTGGCTGCCGGTGATGCACCAGGTCACGTCGCACTGCGCCCGCGCCGGATCGTCGAGCCGCTCCCCCGTGCTCAGGTTGAGCAGGTTCGTCATGGCCGCCGGACCATCGGCGGGACGCCCCGCCCAGGGCCAGGAGAAGAGACGCAACCCCTCCGTGCCCGGGACGAACGACGGTTCACCGCCCGCCACCGGAACCTGGTTGACGCCCCCCGACCTGGTCGACGACCAGAAGATCCTGCCGCCTCCGACGGCCAGGTCCACACCGTAGATGGTGTCCCCGTTCACCTTGTCCACATCGAGCTCGGCCGGGAACGAGACCACCGTGCGGGGAGATCCCCCGGTCAACGGGATCGACATGATGCGGATGTCCCGGTCCGCGTACTCGAACCAGGCGATCACACCTTCGCCCACAGCGGGCGAGTCCACCGGCGCGATGGGATGGTCGATGACGGCCAGACGCCGAAAGCTCTGCGATTCCAGGTGATAAGCCCACAGTTCAGGCGCGGGATCGTAGCCCTTCTTCGACACGTACCCGAGCATGGTGCGTGAATCGATGAACGCCTTCGGCGTGAAGGCCTCACCGTTGGGGACCTTCCGAGGGACCTCGGCGACCACCGAAGGCAGCACCTGTTCCAACGGCGGCGCGATCTCCTCCACGATCCGCGGTTTGTGAACGCGGGGCGTGGGCCTGGCCGTGACGGCGGGTGAAGGCTCGGGAGTCCGCCATGTCACGGCCGACGCCGCCCAGATCACCAGACAGGTGGCCATCGCGGTCGCCGGTACCAGGCCGCGGCGCCCGCGCCGGGTCTGTCCCTCGGTCACCTGGCGGAGCAGATCCGGCGGCACGGCCGGGATCCGCGCCTCGGCGCGGGCGAACGTACGGCGCAGCGCCTCTTCGACGTCGTTCATCGCAGGCTCCTTAGCGGGGTGACGATCTCGCGCAACTTGCCGAGGGCGCGGGACGCCTGACTTCGTACGGTCCCGGGAGAGATGCCGAGGATCTCCGCGATCTCGGCGTCCGACCGGTCCTCGTAGTAGCGCAGGACCAGTACGGCACGCTGCCTCTTGGGCAGTCTGGCCAGTTCGCCCCAGAGGTCCAGCGGGGGTTCCGCCACCGGTTGCGGCTGTTCGGGCACCTCCCATGCCAGGTGTTCGCGCCTGCGCCGTCTCCATACGGAGATGTGCAGCCGGGTGATCGTGGTTCTCACGTAGCTCTCCGGGTTGTGCTTGCGCCGCACACGCGGCCATGAGCCGCGCAGCCGTACCATCGCCTCCTGAACGAGGTCGGCGGCGTCGTGCGGGTTGCCGGTGAGCATGTAGGCGTAGCGGAACAACGCGTCGATCCGCTCGGCGGCGAAGTCCGCGAAATCCGGCGCGTCATCCACGGGCGGGAGTCCTCTCGTCCATCCCGGCTGAGACGCATCAGAACCCCGATATGTTGCATCATCTGGAAACCGCCCAAGCGGGGCGGGCCCGTACGCCGGGAAAGGCGGCCCCGCACCTGCAGGGGGCGCGTCCTCGTAAGTAGTGCCGGATCGGCTGAATGAGTAGTGCCTGCTCTACCTGCACAGGCGCCCATTGCCGATGCTGAGGGCGCAAGAGTCGGTTCCCGATCGGGAGGAGGCACCGAGATGACGGTGCAGGACATGGCCAAGCAGGTACTGGAGATCTCCGACGGCGAGGGGCGGGAACTGCTCGAGGAGTGGGCCGCCGTGGAGAACGCCACGTTCACGGCCTACGCGAGCAGGTACCTCACCACCTTCATGCACCCGTGCAACAAGACGCACTGCTGAGGTCGTAGCGGAATTCAGATCCACCTGAATCCGGGCGGGTGGGTCGGCGGGATCCCCGCCGGCCCACCCGCGTTTCGCGAACGGAGCCGATGATGGCGAAACCCGGCGTTCCCCTCCTGTTGAGAAGGCAGACGTTCAAGGCCGAACTGTCCGCGCAGTCCCTCGATTTCCAGTCGCTCGTGGGCCGGCCCGCACGATATGACGACGGCTGCATGCCGTGCGTCATGATCACCACGCGTGCCGACGACCGCGAGGCCGACTACATCTCCCTGCGTCTGGCGGCGGCGGGGATACCCCTGCTGAGAATCGACAGCGACCGTTGCGCGGGAGCCGAGCTGGTCTGGGACGTCTTCCGCGGGATCGTGAGCGTGGGAGGTGAACAGTTCCGGCCCAGGGTCTTCTGGTCGCGGTACTTCTCGGCGAGTTCCATCGACGCCCCAGCGCCGGACGGAATCGCTCACTATGTGCGGGAGCAGTGGGGCGCGTGGGCGGAAAGCATGCAGCCGCCCATGGACGTCGTCATGGTCAACCGCCTGACCGGACGGTGGCAGCCGAGCCGGATAGCGCAACTCGCGGCGGCGCGGAAAGCGGGACTGCGGGTCCCCGCCAGCGTGGTCACCACGTGTCCGGGCCTCACACCGGATCTGATCCCGGGATCTGGTGATCTGGTGATGAAAAGCCTGGGCGAGCATCTGATCGAGGAGACTCCCGGCAATGCGATCGGGTTGTTCCCCCGGAGAGTGAGCCGGGCCGAGTTGTCGCGCGACCGGACGGTGGAGTCCGCCCCGGTGTTGGTCCAGGAGTTCGTGCCGTCCAGCGGGGAGCTGCGGATCAATTGGGCCGACGGTGAGTTCGTCGCTTTTCGTCTGGACAAGCGGTCCATGGATGTCGAACGGCTGGACGTCTCCGAGGTGTCGATCGAGCGGGTCCCGATGCCGCCCGAGCTGACCGGGCCGCTCACCCTGCTCTGCGAGCAGTGGAATCTACAGCTGGCGGCTTTCGACCTTCTCGACACACCGTGGGGATATGTGTTCCTCGAGGTGAATCCCGCGTTCGACTGGTTGTGGCTGGAAAATCACGTCGAGGGAAGGCCCGTCTCGTCGGCCGTGTGCGATTTCCTGATCAACGCCTTCGAGGAGGTCTCGTCATGAGGGTGCGGGTCGCCGAGCACGCGGTGCTCTACTGGGACGACGGGAGGTTGGTCTGGGACGACTACCTCCATCAGCAGCAGTTCGCCCTGACCGAGGACAGCTCGCGCGTACTGTGGTGGTTCGGGAAGTGGCGCGAGCTGCGCAGCATCGAACGGTATGACGCCGCGCTCGTCCCGATCGCGGAGCGGCTGCTGGAGGCAGGGCTCCTCATCGCCGAGGGCTCCGACCGGCATGAGCGGCAGAACGAGCTCAAAAACCGGTGGGGAGTGTGGGGGCCACCGGCCGCGTACTACCATTTCGCGACTCGTGCACGGTCCGGCAGCAGGATCCTGACCGCCGGAGAGGACAAGGCCAGAACTCGTGAGAAGGTCGGCGCCTCTCCCGCCCCGCCGCCGTTCAAGCCGACCGCCGGCCGACCGCTGATCGCGCTCCGCAAGCAGCGGCCGAGTGATGCCGGCTGGCCCCACCCGCGCCTGATGGACGCCCTGTGGGCACGGCGCTCGACACGGGCCTATCTCGACAAGCCCGTCGCTCTCGACGACCTGGCGGGCATCCTGACGGCCGCCGGCGGCATCATCGCCTTCCGCGACGATCCGGAGTTCGGCCACAACGTCTTCAAGGCCAGCCCTTCGGCAGGGGCACGTGACCCCATCGAGATCTACCTGTACGCGGGTAACGTGGAGGGTGGTCTCGAACCGGCGATATACCACTTCTCGCCATCGGCCCACGGGGTGACGCGGATGGGGGACGCGCCTTCCCCCAAGAGGCTGGTGTCGGCGCTGGGCGGCCAGGCCTGGCTGGCCGCGGCTCCCGTACTGCTCATCTACACGGCGATGATCGAGCGAAGCCAGTGGCGCTACGGGGCCGCTCGTGCCTACCGGGACATCTCGCTCGGACTCGGTCACGTCAGCCAGACCGTGCTGCTGACCGCGACGGCCATGGGCCTGGGCGCCGTCTTCGCCACGGCCGTCCGCGACGAGGAACTCGAAGAGCTTATTGGCTGTGACCATATGTCCGAGATAGTGCTCGGCGTCACCGCACTCGGCCATCCCCGCGGTTCGACACCGTCGATCCCCGACGACACGGCTCTGTGACCGGCAGGTCCCTCGGGAAAGGGCCGCGCGGGGTGAGCCGCGGAGCACGGCCACGCGTACGCAGGGCCGGTCGGTCCGGGGGAATCCGAGCATGGACCTGATGCCGAGGCTGCCGCGATCCGCCTGGGTGACGCTCGTCTCACACGCCTTGTCCGCGGTGGGCACCGGCATGACCATGCCCTTCCTGATCGTTTATCTCCACGGCGTGCGCGGGATCGCCGTCGGAACAGCCGGGCTGGCGGCGGCCACGGTGGGCGTCGGCGCCCTGATGACCAACCTCGCGGGAGGTATGGCGATCGACCGTTTCGGCGCGCGTGCCGCCCTGATCGGCGGATAGTCGGTCGCCGCGGCCGGGACAGCGTTCATCGCCGTCGTGGGGGCACCGTGGCAGGCCTTCGCCGCCGCGGCCCTGGCCGGGGTGGGCGGAGCTGTGGCGTCTCCCGCCCAGGATGCCCTGCTGGCGCGACTGGCGCCCCGGACTCGTGCCTCGGCTTTCGCGGTCCGGTACGCGATCACCAATGCGGGCGTTACCGCCGGGGGCCTCGGCGAGGGTTACCGCGAGGTGGCGGGGGATCGCCTGTTCCGGAGGATCTGGGTCTTGACCGTGCTCCTGGTCCTGGCCGGCTACACTCCCCTGATCTCGGTGTTCCCGGTGTACGTCACCGAGTCGGCCGGGCTCGGCCCGCACGTCGTGAGCATCGCCTTCGTCGCCGACGCCCTGACTGTGGCCCTCGCCCAGCTGGCCGCGCTCCGGCTGCTCCGCGGCTGTCGCCGCACCAGCGTGATCATCGCCGCGTGCGGCTGGTGGGCCACCGCCTCGTGCCTGACACTCGCCACCGGCCGGCTCGGCACCGGCTTGACGATCGCCGCCTGCGTCCTCGCGGCCGTGATGGTCGGAATCGGCGAGACCATGCTGTCCCCGGCCCTTCTGCCTATGATCAACGATCTCGCCCCCGAGCCCCTGTCCGGCCGCTACAACGCCGCGACGTCCCTTGCCTTCACGGTCGGATTCACCCTCGGGCCCGCGCTGGCCGGGTTGATGCTCCAGCACGGTCTGGGCGCTCATCTGATCACCGGATCGATCGTCATGTCCGGCCTGGCCGCGATCCTCGCTCACCGGCTGGCCCTCCGGCTGCCCGCATCCGCGAACAGGATGACGCAGGCTCCGCCCGCCACACCCCAGGTGTCCGCGCTGTAGGGAACCTCAACCCGCCCGGCCCGCCGTGCTGTGTGCCCGCGGTCGTCACAAACGGCATCACTACTGATGTGCGGTTTTTCGCACCTTCCCCTCCCCTGCCGTCGGCTCCCGTCGGACAATCAGGAGGCGTCTCCGGCCGGCCCCGCCGACGCGGCCGGCTCCCGTACAACGCGCCCGATTGTCCAGCGGAAGGAGAAAGCTGCGGTGTCGACGGCTGAGATGGTGCCGAGACGATGGTCCTTGGTAGGCCGTGAACCGGAGCGGAAGGCGTTCACGACGGTCCTCGATGAAACCGGTTACAACGGGTTCCTCCTCTTCGGGGAGCCCGGCGTCGGCAAGACACGGCTGGCGGAGGAATGTCTCGCCGTCGCCGTCGGCCGGGGACACGCCGTGGGTCGCGCGGTCGCGACCGGCGCGGCGGCCCAGATCCCCCTCGGGGCGATAGCCCATCTGCTGCCGGACGGCGTGGACCTGTCGGATCCCGTCGCGGGCTTCGCGACGGCGGTCCGGCTCATGTCGCGGGCCTACAGCGCAACGGCCCGCCTCGTCCTGCTCATCGATGACCTGCACCTGCTCGACACCGCCTCGGCCCTGCTGCTGCGCCAGCTCATGGAGACCGGCGCCGTCTTCCTGGTGGGCACGGTGCGCTCCGACGCCTCGTCCGAAGAGAGCGTCGTGACGCTCGGGCGGGGCGATGCCGTCCATCACGCCGACCTCGCGCCGCTGACCTGGCGGGAGGTGCACGAGCTCCTCCAGTGCGCCCTGGCCGGGCACGTCCACCGCGAGACCGTCGACCGATTACACGCCGCGAGCGGGGGCAATCCGCTCTATCTCAGCGAGCTGGTACGCGGTGCGCTGGCCGAAGGCCGGCTGACGAACGATGGGGAGATCTGGCAGCTGGCCACCACCGAGCTCCTTCCGGTCACCCGCCGCCTCACCGATCTGATCCGCCACCGGCTCGCGACGGTGGCGCCGAGCGGCCGTCGCCTCCTCGACGTCCTCGCGCTGTGCGGCCCGGTGTCCGTGGCCGACCTGGAAAGCGACCCCGGCACCGACGCCCTCGACGAGCTGGAGCGAGCCGAACTCGTCACCGTCGTACGGGACGGACGGCGCACGTACGCCCGCCTGGCACACCCTCTCTACGCGGAGGTGCTGCCCGCGGGCATCACCGAGGGGTGGCGCCGGGAGATCCTGCGCGAGCAGGCGAACAGGCTGGAACGGACCGGCTCGCGCCGCCGGGAGGACGCCATGCGCCTGGCCTCCTACCGGCTCGCCGGCACCGGCACCGCCGATCCGGCCCTCCTCCTTCAGGCCGCCCGGCTCGCCGCGTACGGCGACGACCATGCCCGCGCGCTCGTCTTCCTCCGGGCGATTCCCGAGCAGGCCCTCACCTTCCCGGCGCTGCTCCTGCTCGGCCGTACGTTGTCGGAAGCGGGCCGGCCGCAGGAGGCCGAGGAGGTGCTGTGCCGGGCCGACAGGTGTGCCGCCACAGAGAGCCGCGCGCTCGCCGTGGCGCTGGCGCGCACCCACAATCTCATCTGGTGCCGCGGTGCGAGCCGCGAGGAGGCCGTCGCCGCGAACGACGCGGCGCGCGACCGCGTCACGAGCGCCGCCGGGCTGTGGGCGCTGCGGGTGAACGAAGCCAACATGCTCTCCAGCCTGGGCCACCACACCGAGAGCCTCGGCCTGCTCGACGGCATGCCTGACGGGGAACCGCCGCCGGAAGACATCGCGGGCGTGGCGGCCTGGACGGCCGCCGCCGCGACGAGGTCCAGCGCGCTGTCCTTTCTCGGCCGGAGTGAGGAGGCGGTGCGGTGGGCCGAACGCGCCGTGGCCCTGTGTGCCAGGGCGAGGGTGGAGGGCAGAAGCCGCAGCCCGCATGAGGCGGCCGCGCGGTCCGCCCTCGTCCTGGCCCTGACCGAGAGCGGGCGCCTGGAGGAGGCACGCGTCACCGCGGAGCGCGCCTACACCGATCCGGGTGCGGCGCCGACCGGGTGGCAGCGTACGCTCCTGGTCTTTCCACTCGCCCGCAACGCCTTGATGGCCGGCCGCCCCGCCTCGGCGCGTCGGTGGTACGCGGAAATCGCGCGCGACACCCGCCCCCAGGCAGTGGTCATCCGTCCGCTCGCCCTCGCCGGGCTCGCCGCGGCCGCGGCCCTGCAGGGTGACGTGCGCGCGGCGGAGGCCGCCCTCGCCGAGCACGCCGGCCTCGCGGCGCCGGTGCACGTGCCCGAGGAACGGCTCGGCGAGGCGTGGTCGCACGTCGCGCGGGGAGACCAGGAGGCGGCCAGGACGGTGCTCAGGGCGGCGGCGACCGAGGCCCGCGAGCGGGGGCAGTTCTCCTCCGAGACCGTACTCCTTACGGACCTCGCGCGGCTCGGCGTCGCGGCGGAGGCGGCGGGCCGTCTCGCGGAGCTCGCGAGGACCGGAGGGCCCTTCACCGCCGCCCGGGCACGGCTGGCGACCGCGCTGGCCACTGGTGACCAGGGCGGCTTGACAGCAGTGGCTGGAGACCTGGACCGGATGGGGGCGAGCCTGCTCGCGGCGGAGGCGGCGAGCGCCGCGGCGGAGCTGTGGCGCCGTTCCGGCAACCCCAGGCAGGCCTCCGCCGCGGCCGCGCGGGCGGCCGCCAGCGCGGCCATGTGCGAGGGCGCGCGCACGCCCATGCTCCAGGCGGCCGACGCGGCCGTACCGCTCACCGCCAGGGAAAGGGAGGTCGCGATCCTGGCCTCCGAGGGGATGCCGAGCAAGGACATCGCGGCCAAGCTGACGATCTCCGTCAGGACCGTGGACAACCACCTGCAGCGCGTCTACGCGAAGCTGGGCGTCTCGAACCGCCGGGAACTGGCCGGCTGGCTCCGCCGCACGACGGCCTGACCCTGGAAGGGGATTCCGCTGTGGGACTGCCGGGGCGGAGCCCCCGCCTGGGGGTTCGGGGCGGGAGTCCCAATGAGGGCAGCCCGAGCGGAGCCACGAATCCGGCTACGGGCCACACCCCGATGGGTGCGGTCCACAGTCCGGCGGATCAGGCCCTCGCCGGCGCTCCGGCCGGCGGGATACGGGCCGCGATCTGCTCGCGGGCATGCGTGCAGTGTCGCGGAGCCTGCTCGTCGCGGCCGGGATGCCGAGGACGGCGGGGATGGCGTGCTCTCGCGCGACGATCGCGGCGCGCGAGAGCACGAGGGCGATGTTCGTGCCGATCCGGCAGCGCCTCGTGCGGACGCCGCCAGATGCCGCTTCATACCACTCTTCAGGTTCCCGAGCAGTTGCTACGCCATTCCCGGCGCTTCGCCTGGCTCTTTGTATCGCATTCCTTCAGACACTCTCGCGCGGGGGCGCGACATCAGCAGGAACCATGCGACTTCGCGATCAGCACCAGCGATAGTAGTAACCTGAGTTCTCCCACGCCCCGCCGCGGAAGAACTGAGTGTAGAAGCTTTTCCAGTAGCGGCCCTGCACGTACCCGCCGGTGTAGTAGTTGGAGTAGTAGTAGAGCGATCCCTGCCCTGTGTAACCCTCCAGATGGTCAACGGCGCAGGAGGTGTAGTTCAGGCTGTAGGTACCGACGGGGAAGGTGTCCGCGCGTGCTGGGGTTACCGTCACGGTGATTGCGAGCGCGCTCAGGGCGAGTCCGGTGGCGGTGTCCACGAGAAGTCTTCGCGGCCTCTTCAACATGGAATCCTTTCTGCGGAATCATTTCTCTTATCTTGGGGCACAGCGCCGATTCGAGCATTGTGAATCAGTGCCACGCAATTGGATGAACACGCCACTCGCCTGGGTCGACGCGGCCTCGGAGGACGGCCGTTCACTGAAGGAAGGCGATCAGGCTTGGTGGAAGCCGGTGGTGCCGTAGGCGACGAGGGCGCCGTTGAGGTCGCTGAAGATCCACCCGTACACCGCCACTCGCCTGGAGCCGACATACACTCGCGGCGACCAGCAGTTGTATGTGTTGGGACCGCTACAGGGTGTCACGTTGAAGGTGACGTTGTCGCTGTACAGGTCGACTTCGAGGTTGTTGGGTATGATCGATCGGGTATATCCCTGGGCGTATCCGCACCCATCGACGTAGAGCAGTACGCTGCCGACCTGGAGCCCGGCGGCGTTGTACAGCCGCGTCTGATCGACCTGGTGAAAGCTGCATGCGGCCGTCGACGCGGAGGCGGCGACGGGATGGGCTCCACTGACCGCCGGCAGCGATGCGCCGGCGATCGACAAGGCGGCCAGGCGTCGACCCATTCGCTTGATCAAGGTGTTTCCTTTCTTGCTCAGGCGACCTGGACGGGACTGGAGGCGCACCCGCGCCTGATCCCGTTCAGGTAGACGCAGGTGGTGGAGTAATATTTGACGTTTTCGTTGCCCCAGCTGCCGTGGTCGACTCCGTCATTGATGCCGGACCGGCACTGGCGCATGTTGGTTGTCGCGACCAGAACGCCGGCGCGGTATAAGTCCGTGATCTGGGTGCAGCCGCTGGGAATGCTGCCGTCGAGGTAGGAGTCGGCGATTACGGAAATCATCCGGCCGTCGTAGCTGATGCAGGCCTTGAGAACTCCGAAGCCGACGCCTGCCGACGAGGAGCACCCGCCCCCCGAGGCGGCCGAGGCCGGGCCTGGGGAGAGTAGCGCCAGGCCAAGGACGGTAACCGCTGCCGCAGGCAGTAGAACCGATGCCCTCTTCATAGTTGTCCTCTTCTGTCTGGCGGGGGATGTCGACGGCCGTGGCCGATGACAGAGTCTCGTCGGTATGCCACTCACCGCTATGTCGTAAAGCGCCAACGGGTTGAATATCCGTGCCATGCCTCTGCGCCGGCACGGT
This sequence comes from Microbispora sp. H10670, assembly GCF_014161385.1. NCBI lineage: Bacteria > Bacillati > Actinomycetota > Actinomycetes > Streptosporangiales > Streptosporangiaceae > Microbispora > Microbispora sp. H10670. The sequence continues at coordinate 120,823 of NZ_JABBWW010000001.1, forward strand.
TTCGGGCGCACTGGTAAGACCGGTAACGATATTGAACTGTTCATGGCAGGACCCTGGATCGTGAGGCGGTCCCCCCGATCCGGCGCAGGAGTTCGGATGGCTCTCCGCGTCCGGCATTCTCCGTCCGCGCCGCTCACTTGCTCAGGCTCGACCGCCGCCGGTGCGCCGATACGCGCCTGGAGTGAGACCGAATGCGGCAGTGAAGCAGCGGCTGAAATGCGCGGGATCCGGGAACCCCCAGCGAGCGGCGATGGCATGGACGGGACGATCTGCGAGATCGACCGACAGAAGATCCTTCCGGCAGCGTTCCAGGCGTAGGGCGCGGATCCATGCGCCTAAAGTCGCGTCCTGTCCCTCGAAGAGGCGGTGTACGGTGCGGACCGACAGATGGTGAGCGGCGGCGATCGAGGTCGGCGTCAGGTTCGGGTCGCCGAGGTTCTCCTCGATGTATTCACAGATCGAGCGCTTGAAGCGATGGCCTGTCGGTATGTCATCGTCAGCTTCCGGCGTCAGCACCCCGGTGACCGCGCTCACGAGCATGGCGGTGACAATCTCGATGTCGGCACGCGTGTAATGGTCGCCACCGCACAGAATCCTCCGCCCGAGACAATTCAGAAGCCCGGTCATCTCCACGGAGACCGGCAATCGGCACGCGGCGTTGTCTCGAAGCGTGGCGATGGGAAGATCACCGAGAGTGTCGACTTCGATGGACAGCATGAGGAGGTCGGAGAACCGGCCGGCCGCACGACGCCATCCCTCGTGCGGAGCGGAGCTGAGGTAGTACGCCGCCTGTCCAGGATGGAGGATCTCCTGCCGGTCGAACTGTGTCAGGCCGGTCCGCCCGCCCATGCTGATCAGCATGCGCACGACCTGCGGGTCGCCGCTCCGGACCAGTTCCCATGGGCGGCGCAGAGTCAGGTCGAGCGGCCCGTAGGTCCTGAAGCGACAGATGGTCACGCTGCCGAGATCACAGAACTGCGCGTGCGCCGAGAATGGCGCGTCACCGTCGTGGACAAGCTCGACCGGCTCGGGCAGCCGCATCGCCCGCTCACGAAAGTACGCGAAGCGGTCCGGAGCGCGTATGTGCCGCGTGGTTATGTCTACTGTTCGCACGGATCTCTCCTGGCCCGCAGCGAGTGAGCAGTCAGTTCTCGAACATCGCAGCGGGTCCGAAGGTCCGCAGCGAATCGGCCACCGCCTGGAAGCCGTAGCGCAGCATGTCGCTTTCGTACCGGGCTATCGCCTCTGCTGGGGCCGTCCGGCCTGATACCGCGCCGGCCAGCGCTTCACTCAGAAGACAGGCGTCCTGCATCGCGACGTTCGCGCCGTCTCCACGACCGGGTGACATGGTGTGTATGGCGTCCGCTCTGGCCGCTGCAGAGTCCAGGACAGATAGCCCGGCACGTGAGTCAGCGTTGTTCCCGGCGCGAGACGGGCGGCGGCGTCGGCGACAGGTTCGCGTGTGCGGCAGGTGGCCACCATCAGCGTTACGCCGTCCGGTCCGATGACGCGGTTGAAAGTGTCGAAAGGGTCTGGGGGAACCCACTCCAGGGTGTCGTCGGCAATGGGGGTCATACCGTAGATCGCCCAGTGCAAGGCGTCGATTTCGGCGTGTGGCAGCAGTTGCCGCCGGACCGCGGAGTTGGTGCCGTCTGCTCCGACGAGCACCTCCGAGGTGACCGAAGTGCCGTCGGCGAAACTTCGGTCATCGATCGGGGAAATCGGGCGGACGAGAAGCTCATGGCGCCCGCGGGAACCATCCAGGGGACCACCTTGACGGAGAAGCGGCCCGCCTTGACGGCTGGATCCCGCTCCGTCAACTCGCGGGCGCGCTCAGGCGGGACATTGAGGACGGCCAGGCCGCGGAAGGGCTCGTCCTGCCCTCCGAGCAGCGGGCCGGCGACCACCAGGTGCCCGGCCTCGTGAAGTTCCGCAAGATGGGACATGTGCGCGTCCTGCAGGTCACGCGCTTCTTGATCGTCCAGCTGTGGCGCATCCGGACGCAGGATGAGCAGAGCCACCGAGTAGTGGTCGAAGTCCATCACAGCCCCCGCCTGTCAGCTCGCCCGCTCGGTCCTGCGTACCGCGGCGGCCAGGAATCGCAATACGCGCTGCCACGCGTCGTGGCAGGCCTCATGGTGCTCGGCGTAGGTCTCATCGAAGAACCCGTGGGGCGCGTCCGGGTAGGTCACGACCTCGTGCTCGACTCCTGCCACCGTCAGCGCCTCGTCGAACTCGGCCACCGCCTCGGGAGGGATGCCCTGATCAGCGCCGCCGAAGAGGGCGAGTATCGGAGCCTGGAGTTCCGCGGCGTGCTGAGTCGGCCCCGGTCCGTACGGGCCGGCGATGCCGGGCGCTCCATAGAAACCGACGACGGCAGCGAAACCGAAAGCCGGCGCGGAGGCGAAGAACGCGTTGCGGCCACCCATGCAGAACCCGAGGGCGGCGGCTGGGCGACCCAGGTGGGCGGCGGCCGCCATGATGTCCGCTTGGATGTTCTCTCTGGTGAGCCCGGGGAGGTGCGACATGAAGGAGAAGTCCGGTCCCCGGTCGTCATCGGCGGCGGTACGCCCGTAGTAGTCGATAGCGACGGCCGGATGTCCCTGCTCAGCTAGCCGTACGGTGAGCTGTTTGTAGAACTCGTGCAGCCCGCGCCAGTCCGGGAGCACAACGACACCCAGACCCTTCACCTCCTCGGGCTGCGCATGGTAGGCGGTGAACGACGATCCGTCCGCCGAGGTGAGGCGGACGGTCGTGCCGTGAACGGTCGTGATAGGGGGCTGAAAGCGCGGAGGCGCGGCATCGGTGTCGTAACACATGATGCGGCAATCTACCAAAGCTAGATTGATAAAGCTATATTTGGTTTTATGACGGCAAAGGACCTCCGGATCTCCGTCGGGCTACTGGCCCGGCGCATCCGGCAGCTGTACACGATCGCGTCGGACGACGACCTGACCTTCACCGAGCTCGGGGTGCTGGCCAGACTCGAACGCGAGGGTCCACAGAGCTCAGTGCAGCTGGCCGCTCTCGAACGGATCAGCGCGCAGGCCGTCGGCACGTCCCTGAGCGAGCTTCATCGTCGCGGCCTTGTGATCAGGGAAGCCGACCCCGATGACGGCCGACGCGTGATCACTTCACTTTCGGATGCCGGGCGCATCGCTCTGAGCAACCGCGAAGAGGTGATCACTGAGCGTCTCGCCGTAGTCGTGAACAATCTCAGCGCCGAGGAACGGGATCGGCTCGCCGCAGCACTCCCGGTGCTCCGTCTGATCGCCGAGCGTCTGTGACGTCCGCTTGAGTCGGAGAGGACTCGGCGGCCGCTTGAGCACCTCTTCGCAGGCGGTGAAGTAGGCCTTGGGCCCGCGTGGGTGGCGGCGCGGGCCGGCGTGATGGCGAGCATCGTCTTGCCAGTCCCGATCGGGCCGATGAACCTGACGTTGCCGGCGTCGTCCAGGAAGCGCGGCACGCCCGGCTGTCGTCTGTGCAGAGGTGGTGAGGTACGAATCTTCTTTGCGGGCCCTGGGCGGGTTGTCATGGAGAACTGGATGTACAGGTTCACGAACGCCGGTCGTCCTTGAGGTATCCGTACGCCCCCGGCCACCCACCCCCTCGAACTGACAGGCGAGGACGGCCTCGCAGGGATCAGTACGTGTCGGCGGCACGGCGCTCAGCTCACGCAGCCCGAGGCCGGCCTCCTTACCCCTCAATATCAGCGCCACTCGCACCAGCGCGTCCCGCCCGTAACGGCGCTGACCGCCGGCACGCCGAGCGGGTTCGATCAGGCCCATGCTCTCCCAGTGCCGCAGCACATGCGTGGCCAGGCCGAACCGCTCTGCCAGCTCCCCTATGGTCAGTTCCCCACGTGACTTCATGCGTACATCAACCAGCACCGTCGGCCGCATGCTCAAGCAAGCGATCGCGGTCACCCGCGTGGTCAACTCATGTGTGCTGCTCGAACTGGACGGTCACGCCGTGCTCACCGACCCGTGGTTCACCGAACGATGGTTCCTGCGCCGTGGCGAGCCACTCGGGCTGCGGGTCGCGGAGTTGCCGCCACTCGCCGCGATCGTCGTCACCAATCCGGCCACCAACCACTGGACCTGCGCGGGCTGCGCGAGTTCCCCGACAAGGACTCCACGCCGCTGTACGTGCCCACCGCGGGCATGGCCCGCCGGGCGAGAGCGCTGGGCTTCCGGCGCGCGGAACAGGTGCGCTGGGGAGAGACGCGCGAGATCGCGCTCAGGCTGTCCATGCGGGTCGCGCCTGCCGGGCGGACCCTGGCGTGGCCCAACAACGCCTATGCGTTCACCACAACGGTTCCCGGCTGTTCTTCGGCGGAGAGATCGCCAAGGTGACGCTCCTGGAGCGGTATCGCGCCGAGCACCCGCCGGTGGACCTGGCCCTGCTGCCGGTGAACGGCCTGCGGCCGCTGTGCGGACCGCCTCTGGTCATGGGTCCCGACCTAACCTGTTACGCGCCGCTGGTGCTTGTGGGGGTGCGGCTCCCGCGCCGCTCAGCCAGTTGGTAGTCGCATCGCCGGCGCGATCAATCAGTGCTTACACGCGTACGAGGCGAACCGCCTTGCCGCAGAGCTTGCCCATGTCGTCTCCGTCCGAGGTGAGGATGATGACGGGGCGGGTGGAGCGAAGAGCCGTGGCGGCCACGACGGCGTCGATCGCGTATTTGTGGCCGTGCAGACCGCTCTCACGGAGCAGTTCCATCGCGTGGGCAGAGACCTCCTCGGTCACCGGCTCGACACGCAGCCGCGACAGGTGCCAGCGCAACCGATCGTTCGCCACTCGGCCGTCGAAGGCCTCGATAGGCGTCAGGGCACTGACAGCGACGCGGAAGTCGTTGTTCTGTGCCTCTCGGACGATCGCCGTGACTCGCTGATCAGCCGCACACCACTTCGAGAGCCCCTCGGAGTCAAGGATGACCGTCCCCGCACTCAGCTTGCTTCGTGCGCGTGCCATGCACGCTCCTCCTGTAGCTCCGGAGCGGACTTCACGCTACGGAACAGCTGCTCGGCCTCGTCCCGCAGATGCTGCGGGATGGGACCGCTCTCGTTCTCGTTCGCCTGCAGGGCCTCCTCCAACAGGTCCCGCTCGATCTGCCGCTCCACAGCGGCATCCACATAGGCCGAGAAGCCGCGCGCGCCGACACGTTCCTTGATCGCGCGGATGTTGCCGGCCCGCAGAGAGACGCTGACCTTGACCGCAGGCCCTTCCCCTGGCGGGAAGGCTTGTTCAGGCGTATCCATAGAGGCAGTTTACTACTCTGAGTAGCAAAACTACCGGCACTAGAAGCAGGAATCCTCCGAGCAACGCGACGCCGCCCGGAGGCCTCACGATTCCACCACTCCATGCCGAGCCTGCTGAGCCAGGTGGTCGAGTGATCACAGGTGCCAGCCGAGCAGGTTCCAGTGCAGGCAGAACCAGAGGAGGGTGAGCAGTCCCGCCAGCACGACCACCTGGTGGCCGCGGGCCAGGACGCCCGCGCCCCGCCAGGCCCTCACGGTGGTGGCGAGCGCGGCGACGGTGAGGGCGAGGACCAGCAGCGGCAATACCAGGAGGACCTGGACGTTGGCCGGCACGCCGTACAGGATGCTCGTGTCGCCGGTCAGGACCAGCGTGAACAGCACCACGAACACCAGTCCGACCGCGGCGGCGAGCCCGGTCAGGACACGCCCGGCACGCCAGACACGCGGAACGGGACGCTTCTTGGCCCGGCGGACCACAGCGGCCACCGGCAGGCCGAGCACGGCGGTCAGGGCGGTGACGGCGAACAGCAGGACGATGACGACGTCGACCGGCGGGGTGTCCCACCAGGGGACGCGTTGGTAGGCGGGGCCGTCCGTGGCCACGTAGGCGACACCGCTCGCGCCGGTCACCGGCGCCAGCCGCTGCATGCCGCCGTCCTGCTGGTACAGCCCGGGCCGCAGCGGGCTCCACGTCGAGCCCCTGAAGATGAGCTTCCCGCCCTCCACCCGCAGCCGGGTGGAACCGGTCAGGGCGACCACCTTCTCGATGCTGGACTCGGCGGACCGGGTGAGCTTGTAGAAGCCCTCGACGGGCACGACGGAAGCACCGCCGTCGGGCACGGCGCGCCTGCCGGGCAGGAAGCGGTCGAAGAAGGCAGGAACGATCTTGGTCATGGCGTCGGCCCCGTCCAGACTGTTCGTGGAGACGAACAGGCCGAGGTCGGCGTCGGGCACCAGCAGCAACGCGCTCTGGAAGCCCTCCCAGCCGCCGTCGTGCATGATCACGCGATGCCCGTTGAGCGTCTGCTCCTTGAACCCGTGGGCGTACCCGTCGATGCGCGGATCGGCCGCGAACGTCCGCCGGTGCATGAGCCGGGCCGTCGGCTCGTCGAGGATGCGCCGGCCGCCGAAGCGTCCGTCGAGCAGGTGGGCGATCATGAAGTGGGCCATGTCGTTCGCGGTGGCGCTGATCGACCCGTCGGGGGCGAGGTTGTCGAAGACGAACGGCTTACGCCGATACGCCCCGCCCTCGTAGTCGTAGCTGCGCGCCAGATCCGTGGCCAAGGGGGCGGGGACGGGCTCGGCGGCCGTGCTGTGCCGCATCGCGAGCGGGGCGAGGATGTGGTCGCGCACGTACTCGTCATACGGCTGCCCGCTCACCCGCGACACAATGTATCCGGCCAGCGCCGCCCCATAGTTCGAGTACGCCGACACCTCGCCGGGCGGGCGCACCCGCGCGGGCATGTTGTCGGCGAGATAGTCCGCCAAGGGCGGCACGTCGTCCTTGCTCCGCGACCCCACGCCGATCGTGCGGTCCTCGAACCCGGCCGTGTGGTCCATCAGGTCCTGCAGCGTGATCGGCCGGGGGTAGGTCGCGGGGATCCGGAACGCGGTGAGGTAGCGGTTCACGTCCGCCTTCAGGTCCAGCTTGCCCCGCTGCACCTGCTGCATCACCGCGGTCCAGGTGAACAGCTTGGTGATCGAGGCGATCCGGACCATCGAGGTGGCCGGGTCGAAGGGCCTGCGGTTCTCGACGTCGGCCAGTCCGTACCCCTTGCTGAAGAGCGTCTTCCCCCCGCCCACCACCGAGACGACCGCGCCCGGCACGTGGTCGGCCGCCAGCCCGTCCGCCATCGCGGCGTCGAAGAAGTCCGCCAGCGCGCGTCCGTCCGGAAGATGGGTGGCCGCCGCGGCAGGGGGGGCGACGCAGGGCGGCACGAGGATCGTCAGCGCCGCGCACGCCGCGACGAGCATCGAACGGAAGAGATACACGGGACGGCTCCTGACCTTGTCGAGGCCATCCACGATGCGGCCGGCGAGGGTCCGGCCACATCGCCATCGCGGCCACGGGCGTCTCCGACGAAAGTCGGAGACGCCCGGCGTACGGCATCGACGCCGGTATGAGGTGGCGCGCCGCCGCCCTGGCTACGCTGAAGCGATGCTGTCGTACCGCGCGGCGCTGCGGCGGGTGACCGCGCTCGGGCCACACGCGATCGGCGCGGCCTCCGTGGCGCTCTCCCTGTTCCTCACCGTCCTGGCGGTCAAGACGCCGTGGGCGCCGCTGCCACGACCCGTCATCGCCGCCGCCGGGCTGGCGGGCACGGGTGCGGTGTGGTTCCGGGGCCGGTGGCCGGTCGCGGTGGCCGTCGCCGGGGCGGGCGCGTACGTGCTGTCGGGCAATCCGGGCCCGCTGCTGATCAGCCTGTTCTCCGGCGCGGGCACGCGTTTCCTGGCTCTGGCGGCGATCGGCATGGCGGGGTTCCTGGCCCAGCAGTGGGTGGACGGCGGCACGTTGGGCACGGACGCGCTGATCTCGGCGGTGACCGCCACCGGCGTCACGCTGACGGCAGGGGCGTACGTCACCACCCGCCGCGAGCTGACCCGATCGCTGCGCGAGCGCGCCGAACGCGCCGAGACCGAGCAGCGTCTGCGCAACGAGCAGGCGAGGTCCGCTGAGCGCGGCCGGATCGCCCGGGAGATGCACGACGTGCTCGCGCACAAGGTGACGCTCATTTCGCTGCACGCCGGCGGCCTGGAGGTGAACGCGGGCGCGGGGCCGGAGCGCGTCGAGCGGGAGGCGGCGCTGATCAGGGTCAGCGCGCAGGAGGCGCTCGAAGAGCTGCGCAAGATCCTTGGCGTGCTGCGCGCCGGGCCCGACGATGACGACGGCTTCCCCGACCTGCGGCGGCTGGTGGACTCCTGGGTATCGGCCGGCGGGACCGTCACCCTGCACGGCGATATCGGGACGTGGCCACCGGAAACGGCGAGGGCCGCGCATCGCCTCGTCCAGGAGGGGCTGACAAATGCGCACAAGCACGCCCGCGGGGCCCCGGTCACGGTCACGGCCACCGGGAACAGGGAAGACGGCGTCACGATCGCGGTCGCCAACGGACGATCGTCCCAGCCGAGTCTGGAGACCGGCGCCGGGGTCGGTCTGGAGGGCCTGGCGGAGCGTTTCCGGCTGATCGGCGGAACGGTGCGCGGCGGGCCGGACGATGCGGGAGGCTGGTGTCTTGAGGGCCGGCTGCCGTGGCACGCCGCGGACGCGTTCCCAAGGGAATCACATGATCAGGACACTGCTGGTTGACGACGAGTCGCTGATCCGCGCCGGACTGCGGTTCATCATCGAGTCGGCGCCCGACGTGGAGGTCGTGGGCGAGGCCGAGGACGGCAACCAGGCCGTCGACGCGGTCCGCCGCCTGGGGCCCGACGTCGTCCTGATGGACGTCAGGATGCCGCGGTACGACGGCCTGGCCGCCACGGGGGCCATCCGCCGGCTCGCCCGGCCACCCGCGGTGATCATCTTGACCACGTTCGACAGCGACGAGCACGTCTTCACCGCCCTGGAGGCGGGAGCCTGCGGGTTCCTGCTCAAGGACACCTCGCCGCACGACCTGATCCGGGCGATCCGTCTCGCGCACGGCGGCGACTCGATGCTGTCCCCGCGGGTCACTCGGCGGCTGATCCACCGGCTCACCACCGACCAGCCCATCCGGCGCCGCCGTGACGCGCTCGCCCGGCTGGAGACCCTGACCGGCCGCGAGCGCGAGGTGCTCACCGAGGTCGGGCTCGGCCACTCCAACACCGAGATCGCAGCCCGCCTCAACATGAGCGAGGCCACGGTCAAGAGCCACATCTCCCACCTGTTCGACAAGCTCGCCGTCACCAACCGCGTACAGGTGGCCATCGCCGCCTACCGCGCCGGCCTGGTCGAATGACCCGGCCCAGCCCCCGTAGTTCCTGCGGAAGCGCCGCGTGCGATGGCGTACTCGGTGAACCGGCCGCAGGTATCGAATCCGAGGCGGCGGTAGACGGGCTCACCGTCCGGAGAAGCCTGCAGGACCGCGGTGCGACAGCCCTCGTCGTACGCGACGTGCAAGGTGGCCAGGGTGACGGCGCCGCCGTAGCCGTGCCGGCGGTCCGTCGCGAGGGTCGCGATGTTGTAGATCCCGGCGATTCCCCCGTGGAGGAAGACCTCGGCCGAGCAGACCGGGCGGCCGCTCACGTAGCCGACCAGATACCGGGCGGGGCAGCCGGGCGCGAGGGCCCACTCGGCGGCGTCGGTGAAGAACCGGCGCACCGTCGCGGCCGGCGGGTCCCAGTTCGCGGCCAGGACCATCGCGTAGTCGGCGAGCCGCTCCGGAGTCGTCACCAGGCGGATGTCCAGGCCATCGGCGTGCGGCTGCGGCAGGGCGGAATGCAGGTCCTTCCACATGCCCGTCTCGGCCTCGGCCGCCCGCAGACCGGCGCCCCTCAGGAGCGAGGCGAGGTTCGGTGGTGTGGAGGCGGGCCCGACCCACCAGGAGAAGGGGCGACCGGTTGCGGCCAGCGCACGGACGGTCTCCTCCACCCGCGCGGGGGCGGTGTCCACGGTGAAACGCGCCGCCGCGACGATGTTGAAAGTGTCGTCGTCGAGCCCGCTGTCGGCGATCAGGAGGTCGTCCGTCTCCGTGACAGTCGAGCGATCCATGCGACGGTGCAGGTGGCAGGCATGCTCGGCAAGGTTCTGCTCCATCCTGACCAGCAGATCAGGATCGCCGGGAACCCGTGGTTTCGCCTCATTCACGTAAATCATCACATCATGCCTTGTTTGCGGCTCGGGCGCTGTTTTCACGCCGCGATCGGGTGACGAATGTCCGGGCCGCCCGTCCACACCGACGGACGATGCTGTTCGGCATTCGCCCGCGAGCGTGGATCTGCCCCGAAAGGGCGGCTGATGAGCCACGCTGGACGTGTGAAGGACGACGGGCTCTACACGATCGGCCAGGTGGCGCGGCTCGCCGGGGTGCCGGTGCCGACGGTCCGGTACTACTCCGACGAAGGGCTGGTACCTCCAGCCGGTCGGTCGGCCGGCGGCTACCGGCTCTACGATCACGACGCCCTGGACCGGCTGGAACTCGTCCGTACGCTGCGAGATCTCGGCGTCGAGATCGCGACGATCACACGGGTGCTCGCCGACACGCAGACTCTGGCCGAGATCGCCGCCGGGCAGATCGCGGCCATGGAGGACCAGATCCAGACCTTGCGGGTACGCCAGGCGGTGTTGCGCTACGTCACCACCCGCCGTACCGGCACGGCCGGAATCGCCCGCGTGAACCGGCTCGCCCGGCTACCGGCGGAGCGGCGCCGGCAGCTGGTGGCCGATCTCGTGGCCGAAGCGACGCGCGGGCTCGACATGGAGCCCGCGTTCGCCGCGCACCTGCGCTCGATGCTGCCCGACCTGCCGGACGACCCATCGGCCGAGCAGCTCGACGCGTGGCTGGAGCTGGCGCACCTGGTCGGCGACCCCCACTTCCGGGAGAGCGCACGCGAGGCGTTCGAGCGACACGCGACGGACCGCTCCTCCGGCGCCGAGCACGGCGACCACGAGAGCTGGGCGCGGGCCGAGCAGGCCGCGCTGGACCTCGTCGGCCGCGCCCTGAAGGACGGGATTGCGCCGGTCTCCGCCCTGGCCCGGCCCATCGTGAACGAGCTGGTCGCCGTCTTCGCCCAGGCCCACGGGCGGTCCGACGACGCCGGGTTCCGGCTCTGGCTCGCCGAGCGGATCCGCATCGGGGCCGACCCTCGGGTCTCCCGATACTGGCAACTGCTGGCCATGATCAACGGCACGCCCCCGAAACCCGATCCGGTCCCTGCGGCCCGCTGGTTCCTCGCCGCACTCGACCCCGCGTACCCGGCCTCTAGGGAACGGGATGATGCCGGAGCGCCTGGGTGAACCAGTCGAACGCCGGCGCCAGGCTCGGCGGCGCCGGCCAGCCGTTGATCGTGTACAGCAGGGCGAAGTACCGCTCCGTACGGGGATCATCGGCGATCTCCAGCCGAGTCAGCAGCTTCCGGCGGTACTCGGCACTGTCGGGATGACCGAATGTCGCGGTGTATCCGGCGATCAACTCCACCAGCACCGTTCGCGCCTCCTGCGAACCCGGCTCGACCCCGTCCGCCTGCGCCTGCCGCACCCGTTCCCGGACCAGCTCGGTCACCTCGTGATGCAGACCGGTCTGATCCCCGGCCGCCCTCTCGGCCGCCTGATGCTCGGCCATCCTGCGGACCCTGGCCTTGAAGTCGGCGTCGCGGACCAGCTCGGACAGCTCCGCCCAGGCGCCCAGCTGCTCAGGGCTGGGATCGGCGGGCATCTCGGGCACCACCGTACGCAGCATGGCGACGAAGTCCGGGTTGGCGTCCAGATCACCGAAAGTCTCGTCGATGAAGTCGTCGATGAGGCGCTTGCCATCCTCAGCGGACGGCGTCACGTATCGCGGCATGGAATGCGCTCTCCCGAAGTCGGATCGGATGGGTCGCGGACGGCGGAAACGAACAACGCGCCGCCCACGGCATCGATCCTGGAGTCTCCGGTTACTTGAGACTCAAGTGCCGGTCCGAACAAAGGCTCAGCCCACGTCGTGAGCGGCGAGGAAGCCGTCGACGGCGGCGAGGAACTCCGTCGGTTCGCCGGCATGTACGTTGTGGCCGGCCGCGGCGGTGGTTCCGGGGCGAGCGGTCGTTCCGAGGTCGGGCCGAGACCGGCCTCCGGGATCAGGTCGCGAGGGCGGTGCGGCGGCCGCGGCGGGCCACCTCGCGCTCCAGGTACCACTCCACGGCCAGCAGCGGGATCGTCCAGCCGAGCCAGCCGGACAGGCCTGCGATCGTCCACGCCATCAGATCGGGGTCGCCGCGGAAGACGGTGTCCTGCAGCGGGGACAGGGCGATGATAAGGATCACGGTCCACACCCTGTTGGTGATGATGGAGTAGGTCAGCACGGCGCTGCGCAGCATCCAGCGCCGGTGGTCGGCGTACCGGCGGGCGCGGGCGGCGCGCCAGCCCGCCAGGGTGAAGGCGAGCCACAGCAGGGCGAGGAGCACGTCGCTGACCGCGAGGAACAGCCCGAACGGGGAACGCGCCCCGATGACCAGACCGGTCAGCCCGGCGGGCAACACCCCGGCGAACACGTAGACCCGCCCGGCGCGCCGGTGCCACGCCCGGTGCCGCCGCCGGAACCACGGCCACACCTGGAAGAACGCGGTGACCATGGCGACCGAGGCGAACAGCACGTGCGCGACGAGCAGCGGGTAGTGCAGGCCGAACCCCTGTGGCTGCGGCACCCGGGACAGCGACGGGTCCCCGGTCAGGTACGGCGGCAGCGAGAACGCGAGGAACCCGGCCGTGACCAGGCCGAGCGGCGCCGTCCAGCGGCGCCGCCACCACGGACGCCGGTGGGCCGATACCGGCGGAGGACTGTCGATCGTCGTGTGCATGACGGCTCCAAGAGGACGGTCGAAGATGCGTATCCCATACGCTTAATGCGTATCATATACGCAACGCGTAGGCCGTACGCAAAGTGCTAAGCTCACTGGAATGCCGGACGACATCGGGAACGAGCTGCCGCACGCGCTGAACGTGCTGTGGGGGCGGGCCAAACCGAAGGGGCGGGGACGCACGCCCGCGCTCAGCTTGGACCGGATCGTGGCGGCGGCCATCACCCTCGCCGACGAGGAGGGCCTGGCCGCGCTGTCCATGGCCCGGCTCGCCGAACGGCTCGGCTGCGCGCCCATGTCGCTGTACCGGCACGTGACCGGCAAGGACGACCTGCAGCTGTTCATGCTGGCCGCCGCGCCCGGCACGCCGCCGGAGTTCGGCACGGCGCCGGCCGACTGGCGCGGCTCACTCACCCGGTGGGCCGTCGAGCTGTTCGGCGTCTACCTGCGGCATCCGTGGATTGCCCAGCTGGCGAACTCCCCGCCGATGGACCCCGGCCAGCTCGCCTGGCTCGACGCCGCGCTGCGCTCCCTCGGCGGCACGCCGCTGGACCCGCGGGCCCGGTTCTCGGTGGTCATGCTGGTGCTGCACTACGTGCGCGGCGCCGCCCAACTTCTGACGTCCATCCCCGCCGAACCAGAGGAAGGGGCCGACAGGGCGTACGCCGCCCTGCTCACCGAGCTCGCCGACCCCGGCCGGTTCCCGGCGCTGGCCCGCGCCGTCGAGGCCGGGGTGTTCGACCCCCAAGCGGGGGCCGCTCCGGACGACGACTTCCGCGCCGGCCTCGACCACCTGCTCGACGGGGTGGGAGTGGCGATCGAACGGGCCGCCGGGGACTGAGCCGGGTCAGCGGGCCGGCGCTGCGCCAGGAGGCGCGGACCTTCGGCCCGCACAGCCGAGGCGGCCGGACCCTGCGCCTCGAAGCGGAGTGCGAGCGCCTCGTCGGTTTCGGTGCCGCGCATGCTCCGCGACGACCGGCGCCTCCTGCCGACGCGGGCTAGATCGTGTCGGCCGATCCGGAGAGAAACGAGTTCTGCTTGGACGGAGCGACGGGGAACCTCACCCCGGTGAGGTCTTCGGAGACGGCCCACAGCCGCTGCTGGACGGCCACCTCGTACGACTTCGAACTGGAGGTGACCAGCCGGGGGTGGCCCATGACTTCGAAGCGTCCGCCGGGGCCGTAGTACTGGCCGCCGAGCACGGCGGGGTCGGTGGCGGCGCGCAGGGTCGGCAACGCGCCCATCGCCGGCGTCTGGGTGATCAGCGGCGCGAGCCAGGTGAGCGGAAGCCGGAGGGCCGCGGGGGTGTTGCGGGCGAGCTCGGTGCTGGACACGCCGGGGTGCGCGGCCACCGCGACGGTGGTGCCGTGCGTGGCGAGCCGGCGCTGCAGCTCGTACGTGAACATCAGGTTGGCCAGCTTGGACTGACCGTAGGCGGCGACCCGGCTGTACGACCGCTCCCACTGCAGGTCGTCGAAGTGGATCGCGGCCCGGATGCGGTGGCCGGTGCTGCTGACCGTCACCACGCGTGAGCCGGGCACCGGCAGCATCAGGTCCAGCAGCAGCCCGGTGAGCGCGAAGTGGCCGAGGTGGTTGGTGCCGAACTGCATCTCGAAGCCGTCCCGGGTGGTCTGCTTCGGGGTGTACATCACGCCGGCGTTGTTGATCAGCAGGTCGATCCGGTCGAGCCGGGACCGCAGCGCCGCCGCCGCGGTCCGGACGGAGTCGAGCGAGGTCAGATCCAGCGCCTGTACGGTCACGTCGCCGGTCATACCGGCCGCGGCCTGCTCGCCCTTCTCGACGTTACGCACGGCGAGGACCACGGACGCTCCTCGCTCGGCGAGCGCCTTGGCGGTCTCGTACCCCAGTCCGGTGTTGGCCCCGGTCACCACGGCCACCCGCCCGCGTTGGTCCGGAATATTCGCCGTCGTCCACTTCTCGCCCATGCCAGGCTCCCAACTAACGTACCGAAGGTATCTTCCTTCCGCAACGCTAAAGTACCTTCGGTACTTTGTCAACGTACCGAAGGTACTTAAATTAAGCTGGCGACCGTGGCTTTCCAGCGGGCGCGAACCGAAGAGCAGCGGGAGATCCGTCGGCGGGCGATCCTCGACATGGCGTCGGCGATGCTCCACGAGATGCCCGTGGCCGCGGTCACCCTGAACGAGCTCAGCCGCAGGGTAGGCCTGGCGAAGCCGAACGTGCTGCGCTACTTCGAGTCTCGTGAGGCGGTGCTGCTGGAACTGCTGGACCGCTTCCTGCAGGAGTGGCTGACGGAACTGGCGGGCGAGCTGGCCGCCGGCATCGACGAAGATCTACCCATGGCCGAGCGAGCGGCAGCGGTGGCAGAGATCCTCAGCCGCTCGCTCTCCAGTCGAACGGTGCTGTGCGACCTCTTCGGCGCACAGGGCAGCGTCCTGGAACACAACGTCTCCGTCGAGGTCGTAGCACGCTACAAGCGCGCCTCCCTGGACCGCCTGACAACCATGACCGCCCTGATCCAGAACTACCTGCCGGAGCTGGGCGAGAACGCAACACTGTTCAGCCTGCAAACCATGGTCATGGCCGGCGCGTTGTCGGCGTACAGTACACCCCCACCCAACCTGCAGGAGGCCTACCAGGCCGAGCCCGACCTCGCCCGCTTCCACTTGGAGCTGGAAGACTCCTTGAAGCTGGCCCTGACCGCAACCCTCCTGGGCGTGCTACCCCGCCGCTGACCTGCCTTGCACTGGGCAGGACCTGGAGCCTCGATCCTCGGCCGGGACCAGGCCCGTCGGGCAGGCGGCCCACCCGGATTGGTCACCTAGCTCGACGTTGGTGCCGCCGATGCCGCACTAGGTGTTAGCACTCCACTTCAGGCAACAAATCTCAAGGCTCGTGTCCGCCCTGTCAGGACCATCGACCAAGGGGAACACTGCTCTCCGTACTGGTGGGCGGGACAGCGTTCAGAGCCGCTCCGGCAGGAGCATGAACGCTCCGGTGTGCCGTGGGCGGACAACAGTGAAGTGGCGGCGATCGAGAGTGGCCACCTCTGTGATATCGAGTCGTTCAGCGACGGCGACGACGGAGGCATCCACCGCGCCGAGGGGAAGGCTGGCGTACGTCTCAACCAGAGTGCTCATTCGTTGAAGATCACGGTCCGCGAGCTCCACCAAGGTAAGGCCAGACCCGAAGGACCGCAGGAAGGCCGCCTCCGCCTTGCTCCCCTGTCGCTTCTCGACGAGTTGACACACCTCGGTGACCACGGTCGCGGGGACGAGCAGTGGCTCTGGATGGGTCTGCAGAAGGCGGGCACAGGCCTCGTGGTAGCGATCGCGGATGTTCAGGGCGGCGATCAACGGACCCGAGTCAATGACGATCACAAAGAGTGATTGTCCTCCGCACGCAGGATCTCCTCCGAGCGTTCCGCGAAATCCGGCTCGGCTTCAAGCAGGCCGATGAACGGCAGGTCACGTACCACAGGCGCTTCTTCGAGCTGATCCCGGACAAGCCGGAGCAGAGGAGCCACCTTCTCCTCCGGCAGCCGATCCACCAGGTGGTGGAGTTCCTCGCGCATCACGCTCATGCATCGAGTGTAATCAGTCGGGCTGCTACGGACAGTCCCGTAGCGTCTTCACTTCCGCGAACCTCGCCGCTGCCGAAGCTGTCGGCCCAGGGCCTACAGGCGGGGAGCCTGGCGTCTCCGGGCCGACGAGACCCACCCTCAGGCTTCGCCGGTGGTGAGGCCGACGGGGCAGCTCACACCGATGCCGCCGATGCCGCAGTAGCCGTTTGGCACCTTGAAAAGGTATTGCTGGCGGTAGCACTTCGCCTCGGGCAATAACTCGCAGCTAGCGCGGGTTGGACCGGAAGTCAGCCCAGAGGTCGACCGCCTGCTGCAAGTCGAGAGCGGCGACGTCCTCGCGAGACATACCAACCGTGTAGATCAAGCGATCCGCGAGCCAATCCGGCACCGGCTCCCTGGAAGGCGGTTGCTCGACGCGGATGTGATCGGCCAGTGCGCCCAGGCGTTCGATGACTCGGCCAAGCCGCATCACCTCGGGACGCTCCTCACCAGCAGCACGAACCCTGGCCGTCGCCTCGGCGTAGACCTCACCATCGGCTCTTTCGCCGACAGCCCATACTTCGCAGATCTCGATCGACTTTTCGTCTGTGATCCGATAGACAACCCGCCAGGTGTTACGCCCGACCACGAGCTTGCGGAAGCCGGTCAGCTCACCGCCCAGTGGATAGCCCGCCTCAGGATTGTCGAGCAGGAGAAGGATCTTCTTGAGCACCTTGGGCGCGGCGTCCGGACCGATTCGCCGCAGGTCATCGACCGCCGGGGCCGTGAAGACGACGTCAGACACGGGCTACTCGTCGTCCGGCAGCGCAGCCAGGGACTCCCGCGTGTGCCCGAAAGCAGAGAGCACGTCGTCGAGCGGGACACGCTCTCCAGAGTCGGTTACCGAGCGCGCGAGCACGAGCGCCAAGTCCCGGAGATCGGCGGCGGCCTCCTCCAACTCTTCCAGGCGCCGGATGCTGACAACCGCCGCCACCGGCTGATGCCGACGGGTCACCACCAGATCGGTCCCACGCTCAGCGTCAGCGACGAGACGCGCCACCCCACGCTGGGCCGCTTCTGTGACACTCAACTCGGCAGCTTCATGCAGCATGGCCATGCGACTACTGTACAGCAATCTGTATAGGACAGCAGGAGGCGCCTCAGTCGTTCGACGATGATGACGGGCGCTGTCAGCGTGTCCCATCTCTCGTTGCCCCTCGTCCACCTTCCCAAGGGGCAACGACTCACGATCCTGCCAGGCAACTGATCAGGCTTCGCCGGCGGTCAGGCCGACGGGGCAGCTCGACCTTGGTGCCACCGATGCCGCAGTAGCCGTTTGGCACCTTAAAACGGTATTGCTGGTGGTAGCGGTTCACTCCAGGCAATAAGTCGCGCTACGACCCCGCGACATTGCTCCCGCCCTCGGCGCTGGGAATGGCTGTGTCACATTCGCCAGCAGGTCAGCCGGCCTCAGACATCGGTGTCCTTGGGATGACGGGGCGAGGCATAGACGATCCATACCGTGTGAGCGGCGTCATCGATCACGTAGCGCACGCGCCCGCCGCTGGTAACCTCGAACTCCCATTGCTCGATGTCCTGTCCGTTGTGGCAATGAGTCGCGAGGTCGCCACGCAGGCGATGCTGACGCTCATGGTCGGTGCGTGAGCGTGGATCTGCGCGCAGCGTCTCCAAGCATCGGCGTGTGTTGGCCAGGGCATGACGGCATAGTTCCTCCCAGCCCTTCACCGCATCGCTCGTACCGAACCGTGCGTCCCATTCGCTGTCAGGAGGCGGGACTGTGACCCGGTCTCCGCGCTTCGGACTCATACCGAAACCTCAACCGGCCCGAAGTCTCCGCTCGTCGCCTCACGCGCCTGCGCATAGTGCGCGGGGTCGGCCTTGATCCGGGCGGTGGCCCGCCAGCCTGCGATGACTTCCTGAGTAGCGGCGTCGACATCCAGCTCGGCCGCGTCAGAGAGCGCCTCAACCAGTTCAAGAGTGAAGGACCGCACCTCATCAGAGGAGAGGTGACGAACCCAGGGAAAGACCTCAGGCATGGCGATGACCAGGGCGCGGGCGGTCGGATCATGCCTCAGCAGCGCGAGGAACAGACGGGAAGCAGTGGCCAGCGTCTGCTCGCGTCGTTCCTCACGGTCAGCCGCGGTCAGGTAGAAGTCCTGGGCATCCCGGTGAGTCACACGTACGCGACCGAGTCGCGCGGCGCGTTCGGCGACAGCCCGGGGATTCCTCGACAGGTCCGAGAAGGTGACGGCGTCGGCATTGCTGATGCTCACGCCGTCAGTCTAATTCAGAACACATTCTGATAGCGCTCCAACCTCGCCCACCTGGCGCGCCGCGCTGTGGGACGGCCGCGCCCCACCCAGGCCCGCACTTCGAGACCGCCGATCGCGTCGAGCCTGACCCCGGCCCACACCGCACCAGCCCGGGCGGCGAAGGGCCAGGATCAGTCAGTTACCCGCAGGTCAGGCTTCGCCGGCGGTCAGGCCGACGGGGCAGCTCACGCCGGCGCCGTTTCCTGATCAAGCTACCGAAGTCCGGAACCGTCGTTCCGCCGTCCGCTGGATCGCCGGCTGGGCCAACGGCGGGACACGCTAAGGCGTCGGTACTGATGGCGGCCTCCATTCCCGCACCTGGACGAGTGCCTGAGTCCGCACTGGGAGATGCGCCAAAAAGATCACGTGGAACGCGTCTGGCACGCACCGTTCGAAGGAGTCCGGCGGGTGCGGGCGCTCGGGTGGACCTGCGGCTGCCGGGCCGTCGTCTACGAACTCCTCCAGGCCGGTGGGCAGGCGTTCATCCGCAAGACCACCCAGACCGAGCCCACACCAAAGGTCGAGGAGACACACCGCTGGCCGATCGAGGAGGCGCGCAGGGTGTGGCATGCCCTGCTGCTCGGCGAGATGCGATAGACGGTCCAGCCCACACGCGGCCCCGCTCACTCGGGCGGGGCCGCGCTCGCGTTTACAACCCGCGCCGCTCCTCCCCCGCCCCCGATAGCTGCCGACATCAGTGGCCCGACCGAGGTGTCAATGCCGTCTTCGCGTGTCCGTCCACCAACGACGTACACCGCAACCCAGATCCAACCCGCACAGACGGCGTTGACACCGACCAAGGGCCACGAACAATGAGGCAGCGGGGGTGGGGTTGTACCGCAAATACCCTATTGCCAGACGGGATATTGCTATTGACTTGAGAATCCTATTCTGCTTTTTCCTGCTGAACGTTCCGCGCGAAGCTCCGTCGCATCACCTTACTGGGGGTGGTCGGGGCCGAGCGCCGACTCACTAATGGACAGCGCCCGCTCCTCCAACAACACCGCCTCCGCCACCCGCCCCAAATCACGCAGACCACACGCCAGATTGCTGAGACAAATGGCAACATCAGGGTGGTCAGGGCCGAGCGCCGACTCAGTAATGGACAGCGCCCGCTCCTCCAACAACACCGCCTCCGCCACCCGCCCCAAATCATAAAGACTAGACGCCAGATTGCCAAGCCGAATGGCAACATCAGGGTGGTCAGGGCCGAGCGCCATCTCACTAATGGACAGCGCCCGCTCCTCCAACAACACCGCCTCCGCCACCCGCCCCAAATCAAGCAAACTGGACGCTAGGTTGCCGAGCCGATTCGCAACATCAGGGTGGTCAGGGCCGAGCGCCGACTCACTAATGGACAGCGCCCGCTCCTCCAACAACACCGCCTCCGCCACCCGCCCCAAATCACACAGACCACACGCCAGATTGCCGAGACAAGCAGCAACATCAGGGTGGTCAGGGCCGAGCGCCATCTCACTAATGGACAGCGCCCGCTCCTCCAACGGCAGCGCCTCCGCCGCCCGCCCCAGATCAAGCAAACTGGACGCTAGGTTGCCGAGCCGAATGGCAACATCAGGGTGGTCAGGGCCGAGCGCCGACTCAGTAATGGACAGCGCCCGCTCCAACAGCGGCAGCGCCTCCGCCGCCCGCCCCAAATCACACAGACCACACGCCAGATTGCTGAGACAAATGGCAACATCAGGGTGGTCAGGGCCGAGCGCCATCTCAGTAATGGACAGCGCCCGCTCCTCCAACAACACCGCCTCCGCCACCCTCCCCAGATCATAAAGACTAGACGCCAGATTGCCGAGCACGGTGGCGACGCCAGGGTGCTCGGGACCGAGTGCCGCCTCGACGATCGCGAGGGCTCGAATCCGCATGGCATAGGCGTGATCATAGTTGCCTTGGCTCTGTTCGAAAAGCGCCAGTTCATTCAAGGCATATCCGAGCGCTGTGGGTTCTTGGCCCGAAGAGAAGCATGAGGTGAGATGGTCGAGGTGAGGGACCAGTCCGCGAAGCATTGGCCAGGCGACAACGTTGGAGTCCGGGTTTTCTGGAAGAGCGTTATACAGCCAGTGCAAAGCGATACAGCGGGCGGCTTGAAGGGCCGGCGTATTATGTTGAGTGAGTGCGGCTTGCGTGAGGCGGTGCACGTTGATTATGTCGTCTGTCAAGGTGATCATGCTGTAGGAGGCTAGTAGGGCTAGCCTCCGGTCAATGTCGACCTCCTCTCCAGGCCCGCCGAGGATCGCACGGGGGATGTTGTCGGGGGCATAACAAGCCAGCGCGATCATAGTCCGCTCGGCAGCAGGGTCGCGTTTCCGAATAGCTTCCAGCGTGATGTGCCACAGTCGGGCGATAGTACGCTGTACATCCCCGCCTTCCGGTCCGGCTTCATACATTTGGCTGGGCTGAGCACGCAGCAACGTCAAATACCGGGATGGGCTGATATGCCCCTGCTGCATATAGGCAGCGGCCTGATCCAGAGCGAGCGGAAGATAACCTAGCTCTTTTACAATGTCTCCAGCGGCCCGACGCTCCTCAACAGAATCTCTGCCAGTCAGCACAGTGATCAATTCGATAGCCTCCGCTTCTTCCAGCAAATCCAAGCGGAGGGCACGGATGCCCGCACCCCAACGGACATTACGGCGAGTGGTAATCAGGATGTGGCCCCTGGTCAACCGCCCCAAAAGGGGAGCAACCTCGACGGAATCATCAACATTGTCGAGGATCAGTAACCAGCCAGTATGTGTGCTCAGCCAGCCCAGAACCCAGTGGGCGGCTTGCTCGGTTGTCCCGGCGAGCGCGATCGGTGGGTGGATATGTCCTGCGAGAGCGGCCAACTGCGTCTCAATCCGCTCGGGGCCGTCCGCGGTAATCCACCACACCAACCGGTACCGATTCCCATACCGGGCGGCGTACTGCATCGCCAGCTCGGATTTTCCTACACCACCCAGCCCGAACACAACTTGGCCCACAACCACCGGCCCCGGACCTGCTACCAGCGCACTGGCGACCCACTCCAATTCATCTTCGCGTCCAACAAACACTTCGGTCGGGATGCGCGGAAGACTGCATAGCGGAGCGGAAAGGTCTACTTGCGCAGGCGGGAGGATACTGTCGGCTGTGAGGCGGAAGGTCCGAGCATCAACGTGCTCGGCATCTCCGGTCAGCACCGGGCCCTCAATGCGATCGGCGGCTACAGAACGATCCCCGGTAGCCGAGACAGCAGGCTGACCCACACGTTCGTCGTTCATATCCTGCTTGGTTCATTTACTAGTATGGCCGTCTCCAGTGTGCACCCCGCCGGTAATCGTGTGGGCGGCGACTGAGCGCTCCCCGGATGCAGTGATCCTGATCGTCGTACCCGTCGGCGGTATCTGTGACAGCAGTTTGTGGACCTCTGCGGTCATTGTGGGGTCTTGGGCCAAAATTCGGCGGATTTGCACCCGCAGTGCCGCCTGGAGATCAGCATCGTCGGGGTCCTCCACGATTTCAGCCAGCACCTCAGGCAGCGGTTCCCCTTCCGCTCGGACACCGAAGATGCGCTGAAGCAGCCGTCGGCCCCAGCTGACGGTAGTATCTGCCGCTTCCTCCTGCGCCTTGGACAGCACTGCGCCACCGTATGCGCCGATCGCCGCCGTCACATATGGCGAGAGATCAGCTACGAGCGTCGCAAGCTCCCCACTCATATCCTTGCCCCTCCTGGCCAGTCGACCCCATCATGTGACTGTCACGCATCGCCACAACGACAGTAGCGCGACAACTGCCGCGATACAGGGTGAACCGTTCCAGCTCTGCATCTGTATACGTTTATCGTCCTAACCGAGAGCATTCACCTGTCAGCGTGGGTCGGAAGCGCGGGGCGGCGCGGGCCGGGACCGGCCGGAGAGCCGCATGCCCGGCCCGCTGGCCGCCCGGCGCGCCGCGAGCCGCCGCAGGCGGCTCGCCTTGACCTTGTAGCGAAGGTTCTCGCCGAAAACAGCTCTGGCCCTCGATCGGCACCGGGCTTGCCGGGCGACCAAGGGCCAGGATCAGTCAGTTACCGCAGGTCAGGCTTCGCCGGTGGTCAGGCCGACGGGGCAGCTGACGCCGGTGCCGCCGATGCCGCAGTAGCCGTTTGGCACCTTAAAAAGGTATTGCTGGTGATAATCCTCGGCGAAGTAGAACTCGCCGGCGGGGGCTATGTCGGTGGTGATCTCGCCGTACCCGGCGTCGGTCAGCACCTTCTGGTACGCCTCCTGAGACGCCAGGGCGGCCTCCAGTTGCTCCGGGCCGTGGGTGTACACGGCCGACCGGTACTGCGTGCCGACGTCGTTGCCCTGGCGCATGCCCTGGGTGGGGTCGTGTGCCTCCCAGAAGACCTTGAGAAGCTCCTCGTACGACACCTGGGCCGGGTCGAAGACCACCCGGACGACCTCGGTGTGCCCGGTGAGGCCGGAGCAGACCTCCTCGTACGTGGGGTTGGGCGTGTACCCGCCCGCGTAGCCCACCGCGGTCGAGACGACGCCCGGGGTCTGCCAGAACTTGCGCTCGGCCCCCCAGAAGCAGCCCAG
The DNA here is from genome assembly GCF_014161385.1 of Microbispora sp. H10670. Classification (NCBI taxonomy): domain Bacteria; kingdom Bacillati; phylum Actinomycetota; class Actinomycetes; order Streptosporangiales; family Streptosporangiaceae; genus Microbispora; species Microbispora sp. H10670. The sequence goes on from NZ_JABBWW010000001.1 coordinate 143,989, forward strand.
CCCGAACTCGGCGATCTCCGTTCCCTCGGGGTACGGCGGAGCCAGCGGCGCGCCGAGGACCTGATGGCGGGTGGCCACCGGCATGATCTCGGCGCGGCCCGGCAGCGCGTCCGTGGGCTCCACCATCGTCGTCTTGTCCCTGCCGAACAGCCAGCCCATCGTGAACCTCCCCTTCTGTTCTGCCAACACCAACCACCCACCCGGCCGCGTTGTTCCTCCCGTAAGGATTCCTAAACGTCAGACGTAGAGCTCCTTATTTGTCCTGAATCCAGGTAAGCAGCGAAGATAGGCGACATGCCTGATACCCGCCGTGGCCTCCTGTTCGGCGTCGCCGCCTACACGATGTGGGGTCTGTTCCCTCTCTACTGGCCCCTGCTCAAGCCCTCCGGCGCGGTGGAGATCCTCGCGCATCGGATGGTCTGGTCGCTCGTCGTGGTGGTCGCGGTCCTCGCCGTACGACGTCACTGGTCGTGGATCCGCACCATCACCCGACGCCAGCTGATCCTCCTCACCGTCGCGGCCGTCACGGTCTCGGTGAACTGGGGCACCTACATCTACGCCGTCAACACCGGCCATGTGGTCGAAAGCGCACTCGGCTACTTCATCAACCCCCTGGTCAGCGTGCTCTTCGGGGTGCTGGTCTTCCGTGAGCGGCTGCGCGTGTGGCAGTGGGCCGCGGTCGGCCTGGGCGCGGTCGCGGTTCTCATCCTGACCCTCGACTACGGGCGCCTGCCCTGGATCGCGCTCGTGCTCGCCTTCAGCTTCGGCACGTACGGCCTGGTCAAGAAGAAGGCGGGGGTGGGCAGCGCGGAGAGCCTGACCATCGAGACCCTCGTGCTGCTGGTGCCGGCCCTGGCCTACCTGCTCGTCCTGGAGGTGAACGGCACGGGCACCTTCGCCCACCACGGCGCCGGCCACGCCCTGCTGCTGGTGGCCGCCGGCCTGATCACGGCGGTGCCGTTGCTGTTCTTCACCGCCTCGGCGCTGCTGGTCCCCCTCACGGTCATCGGCCTCCTGCAGTACATCGCGCCGGTGCTGCAGTTCCTCTGCGGCGTGCTGATCGTCCACGAGACCATGCCCGCCAGCAGGTGGGCCGGCTTCGTCGTCGTCTGGCTCGCGCTGAGCGTCTTCACCTGGGACAGCATCCGCGCCGCCCGCGTGTCCCGCCGCGAGCGCGCCGCCGAGCTCCAGACCGTGTAGTACGCCCCCGGGAGTACGACTCCCGCCACCGACGGGGGGACGACCTCGACCGGCCGCGGCGGCGAGGATCGGCCCATGAGCAAGGACTTCCGCTTCGGGATCGTCGCCGGCCTGGCCCCCGACGCCGCCGCGTGGACGGCCACGGCCCGCCGGGCCGAGAACCTCGGCTACTCGACCCTTCTCGTCCCCGACACGCTGGGGACGCTCCCGCCGCTGCTCGCCATGACCGCGGCGGCCACCGCCACGACGACGCTGCGCGTGGGCACGTTCGTGCTGGCCGCGCCGTACCGCAATCCCCGGTTGCTGGCGCACGAGCTGGCCGGGCTCGACTTCCTCTCCGGCGGACGGCTGGAGGTCGGCCTGGGAGCCGGCCGCCCCGCCGCCGAGCGGGACGCCCACGCGCTCGGCATGCCGTACGGCACCGCGGGCGAGCGCGTCGCGCAGGTCAGTTCGGTGATCGACGAGGTGCGGACGGCGTTCGCGGAGGGCGGCCTCAGCGTGCGCTCTCAGGGGCCGCCCGTCCTGGTCGCGGGCGCCGGTCCCCGCATGCTCGCGCTCGCCGCGGAGGCGGCCGACATCGTCGCGCTCGCCGTGCCCGCCGGCACGCCCGAGGAGGGCCTGCGCGGGCCCGTCGGCATCCTGCGGGAAACAGCCGGGGCGAGGTTCGACGACATCGAGCTGAGCATGAACCTCTTCCAGGTCGGCGACGCGCCGGCCCCGTGGCTGCCCGAGGGGTCCCGCACCATCCCCGACGGCGCGGCCGCCGTACTGCGCGGTTCGCCCCGGGAGATGGCCGACACGCTGCTGCGCCGCCGTGACGAGCTGGGCGTCTCCTACGTCACCGTCAACGGCTTCTACGCCGACGCGTTCGCTCCCGTCGTCCAGCTCCTCGCCGGCCGCTGACGCGCACCCCTCGGCGGCGTCAGCGCGTGGCCCCGATGCGCGACCGGGTGCGTGCGGGCGCCGACTCCGGCAGCGTGGCGAGGATGTCGGCGAGCGTGACCCCCGCGAGGCTGCCGCGCCACGCGGCGTGCGCCTCGCCCATCTTCTCCGCGATCACACAGATGCTCCGGCAGTCCTCGGGAGGCAGCGCCCCCCGTCCCCTCTGGCGGATCTCACGGCACTCGTACGGCGAAGACGCGCCGTCGACGGCCTCGACGATCTGCAGCAACGTGATGTCCGAGGCCGCCCGCCCGAGCCGGAAGCCGCCCCGTGGGCCGGTCATCGCGGCCAGCACACCGGCCTTCACGAGCGCCTGCAGCTGCTTGGCCAGGTAGGGCGCCGGGACGTCGTAATACTCAGCCAGCTGTGCCGCCGACGCGGTGGCGCCCGGCTCCAGCTGCGCCAGCGTGGTGGCGCAGTGCAACACCCACTCGGTGCTCGCGGGCAACTTCATAGGCCGTAGTATATTGCAGACATTGCGGACCTTTTTTGTCCGAGATGACATACGTGGCATCGAGTGAAGGAGAAGACCATGCGAATCGCAGTCGCCGGCGCCACCGGGAACATCGGGTCGCTCACCGTCGCCGCCCTCGAACGGGACGGGCACGACGTCGTACGCATCAGCCGGTCCCTCGGCGTGAACCTGCTGACCGGTGAGGGGCTGGACGACGCTCTGGCCGGCGTCGAGGCGGTGGTCGACGCGATCAGCTCGGAGGCGACCGACCGGGACGAGGCGGTGGCGTACTTCGGCACCACCACCCGCAACCTGCTCGCCGCCGAGAAGCGGGCGGGCGTCCGTCACCACGTGCTGCTGTCGATCATCGACATCCACCGGGTGGAGGGCAACGCCCACTACGCCGGCAAGCGGGAGCAGGAGCGCCTGGTCTCCGCCGGTCCGGTGCCGTGGACGATCGTCCCGGTCGCGCAGTTCCACGACTTCGCCGAGATGGTGGTGAGCTGGACCGAGCAGGACGGCGTCGCCACGATCGCACCGCTGCTCGTGCAGCCGATCGCGCCCGCGGACGTGGCCGACGTCCTCGCCGAGATCGCCGTGGGCGAGCCCCAGGGGCGCTACGCCGACGTGGCCGGTCCCGAGCCGCAGGACCTCGTCGACATGGCCCGGCGCACCCTCGCGGCGCGCGGCCGTACGGTCAGGCTCGTGCCGACCTGGTCGGGACTCTTCGACACGTCGATGGCCGGAGACGTGCTCCTTCCCGGAGAGGGCGCCCGCATCGCGCCGACCACCTTCGACGAGTGGCTCGCCGACCAGAAGTAGACCTCGTGCTCGGCCAGCGGCCGGACGGGGCGGCCCCGGCCCGCGGAGACGTCAGGCGAGCGCCGCCTCGGCTCTGGCGTACGCCGCCTCGGCGATCCTCGGCAGCAGTACGGCGGGATCGACGCGCGGCTTCGGCCACTGCCTGGAGATCCGAATCTCCAGTACGTAACGCGGCGTCTGCACCACCTCGGCCCACTGCGTCACCGACTTCTCCTCGAAGACCCGGAAGGCCCAGGACCGGCTGCCAAGAGCTGGCACGGGGAACGGCTCCACCGCTCCGGTGCCGACCCCGGTCCCCTCAAGCTTCCGGCACGACTCCACACCGGTGGTGTCCGCCAGGTGGTCCAGCTTCTCGGCCGGCCCGGTGATGATGGATTCACCGAACACGAGAGGGTCCCTCGTATCCGGCGGGGTCGTCAACTGCGTCGCCGCGATCCATACGCCCCGCTGGTCGAAGTCCCGCAGCATGGCGCTCCATGTCCCCGAGGTCCACTTCCCGCACCGGGAGGGCCCGTGCAGGGGGCTGCCGAGCATCCGAAGTCCGATGAACAGCGACGCGTCGTCGACGGGGGCCGGCAGGCCGACCACCGCCCCCGGAGTCGTATCCGACTCGTGCGCCGTACCGAAATCCGTGAGCAGCGCCGACAGCAGGCGCGGATTCGCAACCCCAGTGCCCGGATTGGGCACCGGGATGGGTTCACCTTCCTCCAGCGCCCAGCCCATCAGGCCCAGCTCCTCCGACTCGGAAGGGGTGGGGCCGAGTCGTCCCTCAGCGGGCACAGGTGTCCGGGGGGCGGCGGTGCCCGCGCGGTGCGTGCCGCAGGCTGCCGTCACGCAGAGACACACGCTGAGGCACAGGACGGCCGCGGACCGGGTGATTCTCACCCGGTCCATGATCTACGAAGGGGCGTCAGCCCGTACGGTCGACGACGTAGTCGCACAGGGCGACCAGAGCCGCACGGGCGGGGATGTCGGGCAGGCCGGCGAGGGCGGTCTTGGCCCGGTCGGTCCAGCGGATCAGCTCGGCGCGGGCCTGCGCCATCGCGTGGTTGGCCCGCAGCAGCGTGAGCGCCTCCTCGACGTCCTCCTCCGCCACCGGCCCCGACAGCAGCGTACGCAGCCGGGCGTCGGCGGGGTCGTCCGAGGCCAGGGCGTGCAGCACGGGAAGTGTGCGGATGCCCTCGCGCAGGTCGGTGCCGGGCGTCTTGCCCGAGTCGGCCGTGGGCGCTGCCACGTCGATGAGGTCGTCGCCGAGCTGCCAGGCCACGCCGATCGCCTCGCAGGCGTCGGTGAGGCGGTCCACGACGTCGGCGGGGGCGCCGGCCAGCATGGCGCCGAAGCGGCCCGAGGTGGCGATGAGAGAGCCCGTCTTGTCGGCGAGCACGCCGATGTAGTGGGCGACCGCGTCGCGGCCCTCGGCCGGGCCGATCGTCTCGCGGATCTGGCCGCGCACGAGACGGGAGAACGTGCGCGCCTGGATCCGGATCAGCTCGCTGCCGAGGTCGGCCAGGATCTCCGACGCCTGGGCGAAGAGAAAGTCGCCGGTGAGGATGGCCACGGTGTTGTCCCACCGGGCGTTGGCGGACGGGGAGCCCCGGCGCACCGGGGCCTCGTCCATCACGTCGTCGTGGTAGAGCGTGGCCAGGTGGGTCAGCTCGATGACGACGGCCCCGGGCACGACGCCGGGAGCGTCGTGGGTGCCGAACTGGGCGGCGAGCAGCACGAGCGTGGCCCGGAACCGCTTGCCGCCCGCCTCGATGAGATGCCGGGACGCCTCCGTGACGAAGGCGTCCTCGCTCTCGACCGACGAGCGCAGCAGCTTCTCCACTGCTGCGAGACCGTTCGCCAGGTCCTCGGCCAACCGCTCGTCGACGAAAGGAATGTCCACTACGGGCGGCGCGGCCATACGGAGATCTCCTATCGGACGAACAGGGACTGCGCAGCCGTGTGCGCGAGGTCAAGCACGGGCTGAGGGAACACCCCGAGAACTACCGTAGCCAATGCCGCGATACCTACCACAGCCGCGGTCCCCCGGGAGGGCAGGACGACGGACGGACCGTCGGCGGCCGGGTCGCTGAAGAACATCAGCACGATCACCCGCACGTAGAAGAACGCGGCGACGGCCGAGGCCACCACGCCGACGATGACCAACGGCAGCGCGCCCCCGCTGACGGCCGCCTGGAAGACGGCGTACTTGCCGAAGAACCCGCTGGTCAGCGGGATACCGGCGAAGGCCAGCAGGAAGAAGGCGAACGTGCCGGCCAGCAGCGGCGAGCGCTTGCCGAGCCCGGCCCAGCGGGACAGGTGCCACGCCTCGCCGCCCGCGTCGCGCACCATCGTGACGACCGCGAACGCGCCGACCGTGGTGAAGCCGTACGCCACCAGGTAGAACAGCAGGCCCGACAGGGCCGCGGTGTTCTGCGCGGCGCTGCCGGTGGCGATCACGCCGATGAGCAGGAAGCCGCCGTGGGCGATCGAGGAGTAGGCGAGCATCCGCTTGATGTCGGTCTGCGTGATCGCGAGGATCGCGCCCACCACCATGGTGAGAATCGCCACTCCGTAGAACACGGGGCGCCAGTCCCAGTCGAGACCGCCGAGGCCGACCCAGAACACGCGCAGCAGCGCGCCGAAGGCGGCCACCAGGGTGCCGGAGGCCATCAGCGCCGTGATGGGCGTGGGCGAGCCCTGGTAGACGTCCGGCTTCCACGCCTGGAACGGCGCCGCGCCGATCTTGAACAGCAGGCCGACGCCGAGCATGGCCGCGCCGATGTAGAGCAGGGTGTCCTGGCCGCCGACCGAGCCGAGCGCGAGGTTGATCTTCGCGAGGTCGACGGAACCGGCGTAGCCGTACAGCAGGGCGGTGCCGTACAGGAAGAACGCCGAGGAGAAGGCGCCGAGCAGGAAGTACTTGACCGCGGCCTCCTGCGACAGCAGGCGGCGGCGGCGCGCGAGGCCGCACAGCAGGTACAGCGGCAGCGACATGACCTCCAGGGCGACGAACGCCACCAGCAGGTCGTTGGACGCCGGGAAGAGCAGCATGCCGCCCACCGCGAACAGCAGCAGCGGGTAGACCTCGGTGTGCGCGGCGCGCTCCACCAGCGACTGCTCCTCCTCGGCCGACCCGGGCAGGGCCGCCGCGGAGCCGACGAAGTGCTCCTCGTCCTTGATGAGCAGCACGCTCACGAAGGCGAGCACGAGGATCGTGCCCCAGATGAACAACGCCGGGCCGTCGACCGCCACCGCGCCCATGGCCGCGGGCTTGGTCGGCACGCCCTTGACCGCCTGCCACACGGTCAGCGCGAACGCGCCGGCCAGCGAGAGGAGCGTGAGCGGGAGGTGGACCGCCGATCGCAGGTAACGCGGCGCGAACGCCTCCACCAGCACACCGGCGATCGCCGCGCCGAAGACGACGAGCATCGGCGCCAGCAGGGCGTACTCGATGGTGGGCGCCTCAATGGTGCCGTTCACTTGCCCTCCTGAGCAACGGGTACGGCCGGCTTCGGGTCCGTGACCGAGACGCTGGACAGCGTGTCCTTCACGGCGGGATTGATCACGTCGAGCAGCGGCTTGGGATAGAAGCCGAACACCAGCAGCAGCGCGATCAGCGGCGCCACCACGAACTTCTCCCGCGTGTTGAGGTCCGGCAGCGCCTTCACCGACTCGGCGGTCGGGCCGTTCATCGTCCGCTGGTACATCCACAGGATGTAGATCGCGGCGAGGATGACGCCGGTCGTCGCGATGACGGCGGGCACGAGATACCGCTCGTAGGTGCCGATGAGGACCATGAACTCGCTGACGAACGTGCTCAGGCCGGGCAGCGAGAGGCTGGACAGACCCGCCACCAGGAACGTCCCGGCGAGGATCGGCGCCACCTTCTGCACGCCGCCGTAGTCGGAGATGAACTGCGAGCCCCTGCGGTAGATGAGGAAGCCCGCGACGAGGAACAGCGCGCCGGTCGAGAAGCCGTGGTTGACCATGTAGAGCGTCGCGCCCGAGCCCGCGTTGGTCGTCATGGCGAACACGCCCATCGCGATGAAGCCGAAGTGCGACACCGAGGTGTACGCGATGAGCCGCTTCATGTCGGTCTGCCCGATGGCCACGATCGCGCCGTACACGATGCCGATCACCGACAGCGTGATGACCAGCGGCGTGAAGAACTTCGCGGCGTCGGGGAACAGTTCGAGGCAGAAGCGCAGCATGCCGTACGTGCCGACCTTGTCGAGCACGCCCACGAGCAGGACGGCCGCGCCGGCCGGGGCCTGGGCGGCGGCGTCCGGCAGCCAGGTGTGGAACGGCCACAGCGGCGCCTTGATCGCGAAGGCGACGAAGAAACCGAGGAACAGCCACTTCTGCGTCGTCACGTCCTGGATGGTCCCGACCAGGTCGGTGAACATGAACGTGCCCTTGCCTGCGATCGAGTAGAGCGCGATCACCGCCACCAGCATCAGCAGCCCGCCGAACAGCGAGTACAGCAGGAACTTCACGGCCGCGTACGACCGCTGCGCCCCGCCGTACGACCCGATCATGAAGTACATCGGGATCAGCATGGCTTCGAAGAAGACGTAGAAGAGGAAGACGTCGGTCGCCGCGAAGACGCCGATCATCATGGCCTCGAGCACCAGCAGCAGCGAGAAGTACGTGCGGACCGAGCGCTTGCCGGCCTCGGCGTCGTGCCACGAGGCGAGCACCACGATCGGCACGAGGATCACCGACAGCAGGATCAGCACCAGGGCGATGCCGTCCACCGCGACGCCGTAGTGGACGCCGAACGCGGGGATCCAGTCGTACGTCTCGGCGAACTGGAACTTGTCGCCGTTCGGGCTGAACTGGACCGCCATGGCGACGGTCAGCGCCAGCACGATCAGCGACACCACGAGGGTGAACTGCTTGGCGAGCTTGTCGTTGCGGACAAGGGTCACGCCCAGCGCGCCGAGCACGGACACGCCCATCAGGGTTGAAAGCCAGGGCATCACAGGTTCCCTACGACGAGCCAGGCACCGGCCAGGATGGCCGCGCCCAGGAAGATCGACAGCGCGTACGAGCGGACGAACCCGGTCTGGATCCTGCGCAGCCGCCCGGAGGTCCCCCCGATGCCGGCGGCCAGGCCGTTCACCAGGCCGTCGACGCCGCGGTTGTCGAAGAACACGGCCAGGCGGGTCAGCCACTGGCCGGGGCGCATGAACAGCGCCTCGTTCAGGGCGTCGCCGTACAGGTCACGACGGGCGAAGGTGGTGAGGAACGAGCCGCGCGGGGCGACCGCCGGCACCTCGGCCGCGCCGTACCGGAACCAGGCGAACACCGCGCCCACCGCGACGAGCGCGAGCGTGGCCAGCCCGGTGAGGCTGAACGGGTGGAAGGACGGCATCTCCTCCGGCGCGCCGACGGCCGGCGCGAGGAAGGTCATGAACCGGTTGCCGAGGACCAGGAACGCGCCCAGGCCGATCGCGCCGATCGACAGGATGATCAGCGGCCAGGTCATGACGGCGGGCGACTCGTGCGGGTGGGCCGTCGGCTCCCAACGCTTGGCGCCGAAGAACGTCATGAACACCAGGCGCGACATGTAGAAGCCGGTGATGCCGGCGCCGAGCACGGCCAGCCAGCCGAGGACGGCGTTGTGCTCCATCACGGTCTCGATGATGCCGTCCTTGGTGAAGTAGCCGGACAGCAGCGGGAACCCGATGATCGCGAGGTAGCCGATGGCGAACGTCGCGAACGTGACCGGCATGACCTTCCGCAGCGCGCCGTACTTCCTCATGTCGACCTCGTCGTTCATGGCGTGCATGACCGAGCCCGCCCCGAGGAACATGTCGGCCTTGAAGAAGCCGTGCGTGATCAGGTGCGCGATCGCGAAGGCGTAACCGGCCGGGCCGATGCCCGCGGCGAGCACCATGTAGCCGATCTGCGACATCGTCGAACCGGCCAGCGCCTTCTTGATGTCGTCCTTGGCGGTACCGATGATCGCACCGGCGAGCAGGGTCGCCACGCCGACGATCGTCACGACGAGCTGCGCCGTCTCGGCACCCTGGTAGATCGGGCCGGACCGGACGATGAGGTAGACACCGGCGGTGACCATGGTCGCCGCGTGGATGAGGGCCGAGACCGGGGTCGGGCCCTCCATCGCGTCGAGGAGCCAGGACTGCAGCGGCAGCTGGGCCGACTTGCCGCACGCGCCGACCAGCAGCAGCAGGCCGATCGCGGTGAGCGTGCCCGAGGACGCCTTGTCCGCGTTCGCGAAGACGTCGTTGAAGGCCAGCGTGTGGAACGTCGCGAAGATCGTGAAGAGGCCGATCAGCAGGCCGAAGTCGCCGACGCGGTTGACGATGAACGCCTTCTTGGCCGCGGTCGCCGCCGAGGGCTTGTGCTGCCAGAACCCGATCAGCAGGTACGACGCGAGGCCGACGCCCTCCCAGCCGACGAACAGCGCGACGTAGTTGTCGGCCAGCACCAGCAGGAGCATCGCCGCCACGAACAGGTTCAGGTAGGCGAAGAACCGCCGCCTGTTCGGGTCGTGCGCCATGTAGCCGATCGAGTAGATGTGGATCAGCGACCCCACACCGGTGATCAGCAGGCAGAACGAGATCGACAGCGGGTCGACCAGCAGGCCCACCTTCGCCAGGCCCGGGACGAAGTCGTACAGCTCGATGCCCCGGCGGCGCTCACCGGGGGCGAAGCCGAGGAGCTGGACGAACGACAGCGCGGCCACCGCGAACGAAGCCACGGCCATGAGCACCCCGAGCAGGTGGCCGATCTTGTCGGTCCTCCGGCCGCCCAGCAGGAGGATCGCCGCTCCCACCAGGGGCAGAGCGATCATCAGCCAGGCGGCCCCGATCGCTCCACCGGAGTGCTGGATGATCTCAGCGGGTTCCACGGCCACCTCTTAGTACTTCAGCAGGCTGACGTCGTCGACCGACGCGGACCTGCGGGTTCGGAAGATCGTCACGATGATGGCCAGGCCGATGACCACCTCGGCGGCGGCCACGATCATCACGAAGAACGCGATGAGCTGGCCGTCGAGGTTGCCGTTCTGCCGGGCGAAGGTGACGAACGCCAGGTTGCAGGCGTTGAGCATGAGCTCGACGCACATGAACACCACGATGGCGTTGCGCCGTACGAGCACGCCGACGCCGCCGATGGCGAACAGCAGCGCGGAGAGCACCAGATAGTGGGTGGTCACTTGCCGTCCTCCTCGGTGACCGCGGACTCGCCGCGGGGACGGACCACGCGACCGGCCACGACGGTGTCCTGCTCGGTGCCCTCGGGCAACGGCTCGGTGTCGGGACCGCCGTCCCTGGCCTCCTCGGCCACCGTCGGCGTGCTGTGCCCGCCGTGCCCGTTGGCCTGGGCGGCGGCCCGCTGCGCGGCCTCCTCCTGCTCCAGCACGTCGGCGACCTCCGGGGGCAGGATGCCCTTGGACTCCTCGTACCGGGCGATGTAGCGGTTGACCGACAGCGGCGAGATGGTCCCGTCGGGCAGCAGCGCCGGCATGTCGATGGCGTTGTGCCGGGCGTAGGTGCCGGGGCCGGGCAGCGGCGCCGGGTTCTTGCCGGTACGGCCGAAGGCGGCGAAGCGCTGCCGGGACAGGTCCCGCTGGGTCGGCTTGGCCTCGGTGCGCTCCCGGTGCGCCAGCACCATCGCGCCCAGGGCAGCGGTGATCAGCAGCGCCGAGGTCACCTCGAAGGCGAACACGTGACGCGTGAAGATCAGCTGAGCCAGGGAGGACACGTTGCCCCCCTCGGTGGCCGCGGTGAGGCCCTTCGGCGAGCCGACCACCGCGTTCCCGATGCCGAGCGCGAGGAGGAGGGCGAAGCCCAGCCCGCCCACGACGGCCCAGAAGCGCTGCCCCTTGATCGTCTCCACCAGGGAGTCGGAGGAGTCCACGCCCACGAGCATGAGCACGAACAGGAACAGCATCATGACCGCGCCGGTGTAGACGATGATCTGCACGGCCGCCAGGAACGGAGCGTCCTGGACGGCGTACAGCACCGCCAGCGAGAGCATGACGACGCCGAGCATCAGGGCCGAGTAGACGGCCCTTCGGCTGAAGACGAGTCCGAGTGCGGCGATCACCGAGACGACCGCGAGCACCCAGAACGTGATGGACTCACCCATTGCTTCGACCCAACCGGTAGTAGTCCTCCTCGGTCTCGCCGAGGCGCATCGGGTGGGGCGGCTGCTCCATGCCCGGTCCGAGCGGCGCGAGGAGCATCTCCTTGGTGAAGATCAGCGACTCGCGGCTGGAGTCGGCGAGCTCGTACTCGTTCGTCATCGTGAGCGCCCGGGTGGGACACGCCTCGATGCAGAGCCCGCAGAGGATGCAGCGCAGGTAGTTGATCTGGTAGACGCGGCCGTACCGCTCACCGGGCGAGAACCGCTCCTCGTCGGTGTTGTCGCCGCCCTCGACGTAGATGGCGTCCGCCGGGCAGGCCCAGGCGCACAGCTCGCAGCCGACGCACTTCTCCAGGCCGTCGGGCCACCGGTTCAGCTGGTGCCGCCCGTGGAAACGCGGCGCGGTGGGCCGCTTCTCCTCGGGATAGTTGACCGTCACCGGCTTCTTGAACATGTGGTGGAAGGTGACGCCGAATCCCTTGATCGGATTCAGCCAATCAGTTGCTCCCACTGGTCACCTCCTTGGCGTCGGTAGGGACACGCGCGGCGGGCACGGCGCCGTGGTAGTGCGGGAGGTCGAGCGCCGGCACCGGGAACCCGCCCGCCGCCGGCTCCTCGCGCAGTTGCTCGAACTCCTCCTCGACCTGGGCGGCCCTGGCCTCCCTGCGGCGCTGGTTCACCGTGTCGAACCGCAGCCAGACCACGAACGCGACGATGATCACCACCGCGCCGAAGGCCATGATGCCCATCCGGTCGGTCTCCGGCAGGCGCAGCGCCTTGAAGGTGGCGGCCAGCAGGATCCAGACCAGGTTGAGCGGGATCAGCACCTTCCACCCGAAGGCCATGAGCTGGTCATAGCGAACGCGTGGCAGCGAGGCGCGGACCCAGACGAAGAACCCGAACGCGATGACCAGCTTGGCGAAGAACCAGAGCATGGGCCACCAGCCGGTGTTCGCGCCGTCCCACAGGGAGATCGGCCACGGGGCCCGCCAGCCGCCGAAGAACAGCGTGATCGCCATGGCCGAGACCGTGAACACGTTCACGTACTCGGCGAGCATGAACATCGCGAACTTCAGCGACGAGGAGTATTCGGTGTGGAAGCCGCCGACCAGTTCGCCCTCGCCCTCGGGGAGGTCGAACGGCACGCGGTTGGTCTCGCCGAGCATGCAGACCGCGTAGATCAGGAACGACGGGATCAGCGAGAACACGTACCAGGACGGCGTCGGGATGTGCAGCCCGCCGATGTCCCAGGTGCCGCCGCCCGCCTGCCTGGCCACGATCTCCGAGGTGGACAGCGTGCCCGCGTTCAGGAACACCGCCACGAACGACAGGCCCATCGCGATCTCGTACGACACGACCTGGGCGGCCGAGCGCAGGCCGCCCAGCACGGCGTACGGCGAGCGGGAGCCCCACCCGGCGAGCACGATGCCGTAGACGCCGATCGAGGCGGTGGCCAGCACCAGCAGGACCGCGACCGGCAGGTCGGTGAGCTGCAGCGGCGTCCGGTGGCCGAACATCCACACCATCGGCCCGAACGGCACGACGGAGAAGGCCAGGAAGGCCGGGACGGCGATGATGATCGGGGCCAGGAAGTAGATCACCTTGTCCACGGTGCGTGGCATGAGGTCTTCCTTCAGGCCCATCTTCAGGCCGTCGGCCACCGTCTGCAGCAGGCCGAACTTGCCGGCCCGGTTGGGGCCGTAGCGGTGCTGCATGCGCGAGATGAGCTTGCGCTCGGTCCACACGCCCATCAGCACGCCCAGCATCAGGAACACGAAGATCGCGACGGCCTTGATGATCGTGATCCACAGGGGATCGTGGCCGAAGTCGCTCAGCGTGGGTCCGGGGTTGTTCACGAGACGCTCCCGATCTTGACGACGTCTCCGGCGACCGCGCGCAGGTCGCGCGTGACCGACAGGCCGGCGGAGTTGGACGGCACCCACACGACACGGTCGGGCAGGTCCGCGACGCGCACCGGCAGGACGACGCCGTCACCGATGGTGATCTTGCCGCCGTCCACCGCGCCGATCTCGGCGGCGGTGGCCTCCGACAGCAGCGCCGCCGTCGAGCGGGCGGTCCCCGCCAGGTACGGCTCGCCGTCCTGCATCCGGCCGTCGTCGAGCAGCAGGTGCCAGGTGGCCAGCACCGCCTCGCCCGCCTGCGGCTCCGCGACCACGAGGCCGCCGACCGCGGGCGCGGCCGGGCGCGGGCCCTTCCAGGCGCCGAGCGTGGCCATCTCGCGCCGCGCGGCGGCGTCGTCGGGCAGGCCGAGGTGCACGTCCATCAGGTCGGCGATCGAGCCGATCGCCCGCAGGTCGCTCATCAGGCCCGGTACGGCGGTCGCCACGCCGAAGGAGCGGCCCCTGCCCTCCCAGTCGACGAACGTGCCGGACTTCTCGGCCACCGCGGCGACCGGCAGGACCACGTCGGCCCGGTCGGTGACCGCGCTGGCGCGGATCTCCAGGCTGACGATGAACGGGGTGTTCTCCAGCGCGGCCAGGGCCCTCGCGGGGTCGGGCAGGTCGTAGGGGTCCACGCCCGCCACGACCAGCGCGTCGACCTCGTCGTTCAGCGCGGCCTCGACGATGCCCGCGGTGTCGCGACCGGGCGCCTCGGGCAGCGCGGCGACGCCCCATGCCCTGGCGACCTCCGCGCGGGCGGTCTCGTCGGCGGCCGGGCGGCCGATCGGCAGCAGGCCGGGCAGGGCGCCCGCCTCCAGCGCGCCGCGCTCCCCCGCCCGCCGCGGCACCCAGGCGAGCCGCGCGCCGGTGGCGAGCGTGAGCCGCACGAGCGCCGACAGGGCGCCGGGGGCGGAGGCGAGCCGCTCACCGGCGAGGATGATCGTGCCGGGCGGCAGCAGGTCGCCGGAGACGAGGTCGCCGAGCGCCTCGGCCTCCGCGCCGGGCAGCGTCCGGATCAGCGAGCCGTTCATCTTGGCCAGGCCCGGCGTGGCGAACGGCGCGATCGCGTGGACCTTCAGACCCCGCTTGCGCGCCGCCTTGCGCAGGCGCAGGAAGACGATCGGCGACTCCTCCTCGGGCTCGAACCCGGCGAGGAGGACGGCCGGGGCCGTCTCCAGGTCGGCGTAGGAGACCTCGATGCCCTTGCCGGCGACGGCGTGGGCGAGGAACCGCGCCTCCTCCTCGGAGTGCGGCCGGGCCCGGAAGTCGATGTCGTTGGTGCCGAGGGCGATCCGGGCGAACTTGCTGTAGGCGTAGGCGTCCTCGACCGTGAGCCGCCCGCCGACCAGCACCCCGGCCCTGCCCCGGGCCCGCGCGAGGCCCTCGGCGGCCGTGGCCAGCGCGTCCGGCCAGGAGGTCGGGACGAGCTTGCCGCTCTCGTCGCGCACCAGCGGCGAGCGCAGCCGGTCGGGCGCGGTGGCGTAGGTGAACGCCCAGCGGCCCTTGTCGCAGTTCCACTCCTCGTTGACCTGCGGGTCGTCCCCGGCGAGGCGGCGGGTGACCTTGCCCCGGCGGTGGTCGGTGCGCAGCGAGCAGCCCGACGCGCAGTGCTCGCACGCGCTCGGCGTGGAGACCAGGTCGAACGGGCGGGAGCGGAACCGGTAGGCCGCGCCGGTCAGCGCGCCCACCGGGCAGATCTGGATCGTGTTGCCCGAGAAGTAGGACTCGAACGGCTCGCCGTCGGCGACGCCCACCTGCTCCTTGGCCCCGCGGTCGAAGAAGTCGATGAGCGGGTCGCCCGCGATCTGGTCGGAGAAGCGGATGCACCGCGCGCACTGGACGCAGCGCTCGCGGTCGAGCAGCACCTCGGTGGACAGCGGGACCGGCTTGTCGAACGTGCGCTTCTGCTCGACGAACCGGCTCTCACCCTGGCCGTTCGACATCGCCTGGTTCTGCAGGGGGCACTCGCCGCCCTTGTCGCAGACCGGGCAGTCGAGCGGGTGGTTCAGCAGCAGCATCTCCATAACGCCGCGCTGTGCCTTCTCGGCCACCGGCGAGGTGAGCTGCGTCTTGACCACCATGCCCTCGGCGACCTCGATCGCGCAGGACGGCTGCGGCTTGGGGAAGCCGCGGCCGTTGCCCGCGTCGGGGATGTCGACGAGACACTGGCGGCAGTTGGCCGCGGGCGAGAGCAGCGGGTGGTCGCAGAACCGGGGGATCTGGATCCCCAGCAGCTCCGCGGCCCGGATGATCAGCGTGCCCTTGGGGACGCTGACCTGGAAGCCGTCGATGGTCAGGCTGACCATGTCCACGACCGGCTGTTCCGGCTGCGTCGTCTGAACTGTCACTTGGACCCCCACACCGTGGAAGCGGCGGGATCGAACGGGCAGCCGCCGATCTCGAAGTGCTTGAGGTATTCGTCGCGGAAGTGCTTCACCGACGAGTGGATCGGGCTCGTCGCGCCGTCGCCGAGCGCGCAGAAGGAACGCCCGAGGATGTTGTCGGCGATGTCGGTGATGGTCGCCAGGTCCTCCTCCGAGCCCTGGCCCTTCTCCAGCCGCTTGAGCACCTGCTTGAGCCAGTAGGTGCCCTCGCGGCACGGGGTGCACTTGCCGCAGGACTCGTGCGCGTAGAACTCCGTCCAGCGCAGGACCGCCCGGACCACGCAGGTGGTCTCGTCGAAGATCTGCAGGGCGCGGGTGCCCAGCATCGAGCCCTTGGCGCCGACCGACTCGAAGTCGAGCGGCACGTCGAGGTGCTCGGCCGTGAAGATCGGCGTCGAGGAGCCCCCCGGCGTCCAGAACTTCAGCTCGTGGCCCTCGCGGATGCCGCCCGCCATGTCGAGCAGTTCGCGCAGCGTGATGCCCAGCGGGGCCTCGTACTGGCCCGGCCGGGTCACGTGGCCCGACAGCGAGAAGATGCCGAAGCCCTTGGACTTCTCGGTGCCCATCCCGGCGAACCAGTCGGCGCCGTTGGCGATGATGCTCGGCACGCTCGCGATCGACTCGACGTTGTTGACCACCGTCGGGGAGGCGTACAGACCGGCGACCGCCGGGAACGGCGGCTTGAGCCGGGGCTGGCCGCGGTAGCCCTCCAGCGAGTCGAGCAGCGCCGTCTCCTCGCCGCAGATGTACGCCCCGGCGCCGCTGTGCACGACGAGGTCCAGGTCGTAGCCCGAGCCGAAGATGTCCGTCCCGAGGTAGCCCTTCTCGTACGCCTCGCGGACCGCGGCCTGCACCCGGCGGATGACGTGGAGCACCTCGCCGCGGATGTAGATGAACGCGTGGTTCGCCCGGATCGCGTACGACGAGATGATGACGCCCTCGACCAGCGAGTGCGGGTTGGCCATCATGAGCGGGATGTCCTTGCAGGTCCCCGGCTCCGACTCGTCGGCGTTGACGACGAGGTAGTGGGCCTTGCCGTCGCCCTGCGGGATGAAGCCCCACTTCATGCCGGTGGGGAAGCCCGCGCCGCCGCGGCCGCGCAGGCCGGAGTCCTTCACCGCCTGGATGACCGCGTCCGGGTCCATGCCCAGGGCCTTCTTCGCGGCCTCGTACTCGCCGTACCCGTCGAGGGTGAACGAGCCGGCCACGTCCCAGTTGTCGGTAAGGACGGGCGTAAGCGTTGTCACTTCTCGCTCCCCTCGGCCTTGGGGGCCTCCCAGCCGTTGGCCCTGGCGATCTTCAGACCCTCAAGGGAGGGACCGGCGGCCGACGGTCCGTCGGCGGCGAGGCCGTCGGGGAACCCGGCGAGGACCCGGGAGGCCTCCCGGAACGTGCACAGGCGGCCCGGGCCGCGCGTGGGCGCGACCTCCTTGCCGGCGCGCAGGTCGTCGGCGAGCTGCTTGGCCGACTCCGGGGTCTGGTTGTCGAAGAACTCCCAGTTGACCATCATGACCGGGGCGAAGTCGCAGGCGGCGTTGCACTCCAGCCGCTCCAGCGTGATCTTGCCGTCCGGGGTGGTCTCGTCGTGGCCGACGCCCACGTGCTCGCTGAGCTCCGCCCAGATCTGGTCGCCGCCCATGACCGCGCACAGCGTGTTGATGCAGACGCCGACGTTGTAGTCGCCGGCCGGCCTGCGCTTGTACATCGTGTAGAAGGTCGCCACGCCCACGACCTCGGCCTTGGACAGGCCCAGCATCTCGGCGCAGAACTCCTGCCCGTCGTCGGAGACGTAGCCGTCCACCGACTGCACCAGGTGCAGCAGCGGCAGCAGCGCCGAACGCGGCCGGGGGTAGCGGCCGATGATCTCCTTGGCGTCCGTCTCCAGACGCTCGCGGACCTCAGGCGCGTAAGTCATCGGTCCACACCTCCCATGACCGGGTCGATCGAGGCGACCGCGGAGATGACGTCGGCGACCATGCCGCCCTCGCACGTCGCGGGCACCGCCTGCAGGTTCGTGAACGACGGGTCGCGGAAGTGCACCCGGTAGGGCCGGGTGCCGCCGTCGCTGACCACGTGCGCGCCGAGTTCGCCGCGCGGCGACTCGACCGAGGAGTACACCTGCCCGGCGGGCACCCGGAAGCCCTCGGTCACCAGCTTGAAGTGGTGGATCAGGGCCTCCATAGAGCCGCCCATGATGTGCGCGATGTGGTCGGGCGAGTTGCCGAGTCCGTCGGGGCCGAGCGCGAGCTGCGCCGGCCAGCCGATCTTCTTGTCCTCGATCATCACCGGGCCGCCCTTGAGCGGGCCGGACAGGCGGTCGAGCGCCTGCTCGATGATCTTGAGGGACTCCTCCATCTCGTCCATCCGGACGAGGTAGCGGCCGTACACGTCGCAGGTGGTCTGCGTCGGCACCGCGAACTCGTACGTCTCGTAGCCGCAGTAGGGCTGCGACTTGCGCAGGTCCCACGGCAGGCCGGCGGCCCGCAGCATGGGGCCGGTGATGCCCAGCGCCATGCAGCCGGTCAGGTCGAGGTAGGCCACGTCCTTGGTGCGCCGGGTGTAGACCGGGTTCGCGTCGAGGAGCTTGCGCATCTCCTTGAGCCGCCCCGGCATGACCTTGAGGAACTCACCGATCTTGTCGACCGCGCCGGCCGGCAGGTCGACGCTGACGCCGCCCGGCCGGACGTACGCCATGTTCATCCGCAGGCCGGTGATGTACTCCATCAGGTCGAGCACCATCTCGCGCTCGCGGAAGCCGAACAGCATCGGCGTCGTCGCGCCCAGCTCCATGCCGAACGTCGCGATCGCGACGAGGTGCGAGGAGATCCGGGTGAGCTCCATCGTCAGGACCCGGATGGCCTGCGCCCGGTCCGGGATCCGGTCGGTGATGCCGAGAAGCTTCTCGACGCCCAGGCAGTACGCGGTCTCGTTGAAGATCGGCGCGAGGTAGTCCATGCGGGTGACGAACGTGACCCCCTGGGTCCACGTCCGGAACTCCATGTTCTTCTCGATGCCGGTGTGCAGATAGCCGATCACCGTGCGGGCCTCGGTCACGGTCTCGCCGTCGAGGGTCAGCACGAGCCGGAGCACGCCGTGGGTCGACGGGTGCTGCGGGCCCATGTTGACGACGAGGCGCTCGTCGGCCGACTCGCTGACGGTCTTGACCAGCTCGTCCCAGTCCTGGCCGGCGACGTCGTAGATCCGGCCCTCGGTCTCGGTGGTGCTCACGACGCTCTCCTCGCTGCCCTCGTTGCCTGGTGCGGGTCGACGCTCACGAGTACGACCTCCTCCGGTCCGGCGCGGGGACCTCGGCGCCGCGGTACTCGACCGGGATGCCGCCGAGCGGGTAGTCCTTGCGCTGCGGGTGCCCCTCCCAGTCGTCCGGCATCTCGATCCGGGTCAGCGCCGGGTGGCCGTCGAAGACGATCCCGAAGAAGTCGTACGTCTCGCGCTCATGCCAGTCGTGCGTGGGGTAGACCTGAACCGTGGAGGGGATGTGCGGGTCGGCGTCGGGGCAGGAGACCTCCACCCGGACGCGCCGGTTGTGCGTGATGGAGCACAGGTGGTAGACGGCGCGCAGCTCGGCGCCGGTCTCCTCCGGGTAGTGGACGCCCGAGACGCCGAGCGACAGCTCGAACCGCAGGGCGGGGTCGTCGCGCAGGTGCTTCATCACCTCGGTCAGCCGCTCGCGCCGCACGTGGAAGGTGACCTCGCCGCGGTCGACGACCACCCGCTCGATCGCGTCGGCGAACGCCGGCTCCAGCGCGTCGGCCACGTCGTCGAAGTACGACCCGTACGGCCGGCTGCTGACCAGCTTGGGCGGGCGGCGGACGACCAGGCGGTTGTAGCCGGAGGTGTCGCCGGTGTCCCTGGAGCCGAACATGCCCGTACGGGCGATCGGCTCCTCGGGCAGGCCGGGCAGGTTCTCGGTCGTCACTTCCCGGCCCCCTGGTCGATGAGCGGCAGCGTCCGCAGCGCCTGGAGCTCCAGCTCCTCGACCTGCTTCTCGCGGTGCGCGCCGAACTTCATGTTCTGGATCTTGTCGTGCAGCTTCACGATGGCGTCGATGAGCATCTCCGGCCGCGGCGGGCAGCCGGGCAGGTAGATGTCGACCGGCACCACGTGGTCCACACCCTGCACGATGGCGTAGTTGTTGAACATGCCGCCGCTCGACGCGCAGACGCCCATGGCGATGACCCACTTGGGCTCGGCCATCTGGTCGTAGATCTGGCGGAGGACGGGCGCCATCTTCTGCGACAGCCGGCCGGCCACGATCATGAGGTCGGCCTGCCGCGGGGAGGCGGAGGCGCGCTCCATGCCGAAGCGGGCCAGGTCGTGCTTCGGGCCGCCGGTGGCCATCAGTTCGATGGCGCAGCACGCGAGACCGAAGGTCGCCGGCCAGACGGAGTTCTTCCGGGCCCAGCCGGCCACCTGCTCGACGGTGGTGAGGGCGAACCCGCTCGGGAGTTTCTCTTCAAGACCCATGGCTAATCCCAATCGAGGCCGCGGCGGCGCCACACGTACGCGTACGCCACGAGGACGGTGACGATGAACAGCACCATCTCGACCAGCCCGAACACGCCGAGCCTGTCGAAGGCCACCGCCCACGGATAGAGGAAGATGATCTCGATGTCGAACACGATGAACAGCATCGCGGTGATCATGTACTTCAGCGGGAAGCGGCCACCGCCGACGGGCTGCGGCGTCGGCTCGATGCCGCACTCGTAGGCGTCCAGCTTCGCGCGGTTCCAGCGCTTCGGCCCGGTGAACGGGGCGATGCCCACGGAGAACACGGCGAACCCCGCCGCGAGGACCGCGAGCACCAGAATCGGCACATACAGCTCCATGGCTACATGTCCTCGCTTACTCGGTGAAATTGACTGATCACGAGAATGCCGGAAGGCGCGGCGGGCCGGCCGGCGGCCCGCGCGGCCGTCGGCGACGCCGTGCGCGTCATCTCGGTCATGCGGGTCATGTTCATGCGACTCTCGGTCATACGGGCCTCGGTCATGAGGGCGGAGCCACCTTCGACAGGGCGTTGATTATGCGGTCGGAGACGTCGCCCCGCCGGTCTGTGAGATTAGCGAGAAGCTTGAACGCGAATCTCATCAGGGTGGGATGGGGCATCCCGTGCCGGGTGGCGAAGCTCATCACCCCCGGCCTCCCGATCGCCTCGACGAACAGGCGGCCGAGAGTGAAGTATCCGCCATAGGCGTCTTTGAGGATACGCGGGTACGCGAGTAATACGCGCTCACGCTGGGCGGGCGTCGGCCGGGCCAGTGCCTGCGCGATCACTTCGGCGGCCGTCCGGCCGGTCTCCATGGCGTACGCGATGCCCTCGCCGTTGAACGGGTTGATCGAGCCGCCGGCGTCCCCGATGAGGACCAGGCCGCGGGTGTAGTGCGGCTGCCGGTTGAATCCCATCGGCAGCGCGGCCCCCCGGATCGGGCCCGTCATGTTCTCGTCGGTGAAGCCCCACTCCGGCGGCGTGTTCTGCATCCAGCGCCGCAGCAGGTCGCGGTAGTCGATGCTCTTGAACGCGTCGCTGGTGTTCAGCAGGCCGAGGCCGACGTTGGCGGTGCCGTCGCCCATGGGGAAGATCCAGCCGTAGCCGGGGAGCAGCCGGTCGCCGTCCCACAGTTCGAGCCACGTCTCCAGGTAGTCGTCGTCGTGGCGGGGGCTGGTGTAGTAGGTGCGCACGGCCACGCCCATCGGGCGGTCCTCGCGCTTGTGCAGGCCCATCGCGATCGACAGCCGGGTCGAGTTGCCGTCGGCCGCGACCACCAGGCGGGAGCGGTAGACGACCTCCTCGCCGTCCGCTCTGGCCGTCACACCGATCACGTGGCCGCTGCGCTCGTCCAGCAGCGGGCCTGTAACGTTCACGCCCTCGCGCAGCCGCACGCCCGCGCCCTCCGCGTGCCGGGCGAGGATCTGGTCGAAGTCCGCGCGGGTGCGCACGAGGCCGAAGCCGGGGTAGCTCGACAGCTCCGGCCAGTCGAGTTCGAGCCGCACGCCGCCGCCGTAGACGCGCAGCCCCTTGTTCCGCACCCAGCCGGGGGCGTCGACGTCGACGCCCATCGCGACGAGTTCCTTCACCGCCCGCGGGGTCAGCCCGTCGCCGCAGACCTTCTCCCGGGGGAAGCGCGTCTTCTCCAGCAGCAGCACCTGGAGGCCGGCGCGGGCGAGGTGGAAGGCCGCCGTCGAACCCGCGGGACCCGCACCGACGACGATGACGTCGGCGTCGACCTCTCTCCGCGTTGCGCGGGCTTGCTCGCTCACGGGGTCCTGTCCGTTCCAGGGAAGGAAGGCCTCGAAACTGGTTAGACCTTCGTGCCTTTGTGAACAACTTCACAAACTGTCGCGCCGCAGTCTAACCCCTACTCGCGGCGGGATGTCAGAGGGGTGTGGGCAACCACGCCTCACCGGCCCTTGACGGCGCGGTGGAGGGCGACGATGCCGAGGCTCAGGTTGCGCCAGCCCACCTTCTCCCAGCCCGCCTCCTGGATGATCCCCGCCAGCGCCCGCTGGTCGGGCCAGGCCCGGATCGACTCGGCGAGGTACTCGTAGGAGTCGGGGTTGGAGCTGACCATCCGGGCGACCGGCGGCAGCAGTCTCATCAGGTACTGCGAGTAGACGAGGTCGAACGACTTCGGCGTCGGCCGGGAGAACTCGCAGATCACCATACGCCCGCCCGGCCGGGTCACCCGGAGCAGTTCGCGCAGCGCCCGCCCGGTGTCGGCGACGTTGCGCAGGCCGAAGGAGATCGTGACGGCGTCGAAGGTCTCGTCGCGGAACGGCAGGCGCAGCGCGTCGCCCGCGACGAAGGTCACCCCGCGCACGCCCCCGCCGTACAGGCCGGACCCGCCGCGCCGCGCCACGCCGGTGCTGAGCATGCCGAACGAGAAGTCGCACGCGATCGCCCGCGCGCCGAGCGCGGTGAACGCGTCGGTGGAGGTGCCGGTGCCCGCGGCGAGGTCGAGGACCAGCTCGCCGGGGCCCGCGTCCACCGCCGCCGCCGTGGCCCTGCGCCACAGGCGGTCCTGGCCGAGGGAGAGGACGTCGTTGACCAGGTCGTAGCGCCGGGCCGTGCGATCGAACATCGCGGCGACCTCGTGCGGCTGCTTGTCCAGCGATGCGCGCGTCATGCACGCAAGCCTAGGCCGCGCCGCCCGGGCCCCCTCACCACCCGGACAGGATGAGCGGAACGTAGTTCATCGATTACGCTCAGTCTGCTAGAACTTGGGGAATGCGTCTCACCACCGCACTGATCGCAGTGACCTCGCTCGCCGTCCTCCCGGCCGCGCCGGCCTTCGCCGGCCTCCGGCAGCCCCACGTGGTGTCGGAGAACCCCGTGAACACCACTCCGCACGTGCTCGACGGCATCGTCACCGCGTTCGCCCTGGTCGGCCGCACCGTCGTGGTGGGCGGCGAGTTCAGCGCGGTGCGGGAGGCCCGCGGCGGGGCGGACCTGCCGCGCGCCAACGTCTTCGCCTTCGACCTGCCCACCGGCCGCGTCCTGCCCGGCTTCGCGCCGGACCTCGACGGGCCGGTGTCCGCCCTGGCCCCGGGCCCCGGCGGCACCGTGTACGTGGGCGGCGCGTTCACCTGGCCGTCCCGGGGGCTGACCCGGCTGCGCGTCTCCGACGGCGCTCCCGTCTCCTCCTTCTCCGCGCCCGTCTACGCGGGAGAGGTGACCAGCCTGGTACGTCTCGGCGGGGCGCTCTACGTCGGCGGCGACTTCGCCAGGATCGGCCGCAGCGCGCGCACCGCCCTCGCCCGCGTGGACGCCGGCACCGGCGCGGTGGACCCCCGCTTCACCGTCACCCCCGGCGGCGGGCGCGGCGGCGGGGCCGGGATCTACGCCATGGCCGCGACGTCCGACCGCTTAGTCGTGGACGGCTCGTTCACCACGCTCGACGGCCTGCGCCGCCCGCAGCTCGGGGTGATCGACCTGACGACGGGCCGGGTGACCGGCTGGCACACGGAGGCGTACGCCCCCGCATGCAAGCCCGACTTCCCCTCGTACGTCCGGGGGCTGGACCTGTCGCCCGACGGCCGCTACTTCGTGGTCGTCACGACGGGCGGCCCGGCGCCGCGCACCACCAAGCTGTGCGACTCCGCCGCGAGGTTCGAGACGTACGCGAAGGGCGACGCGATCCGTCCGACCTGGGTCAACCTGACCGGGGGCGACTCCCTGTACGCGGTCGCGGTGACCGGTTCGGCCGTCTACGTGGGTGGTCACCAGCGCTGGCTGAACAACCCGCGAGGGTCCGACACGGCCGGCGCGGGAGCGGTCCCCAGGCCGGGCATAGGGGCGATACACCCCGTGACGGGCCGTGCGCTGACATGGAACCCGACGCGGGAAAGGGGAATCGGGGTAAAGGCCTTCCTGACCGTAAAGACAGGTCTTTTGGTGGGAAGCGACACGACGGAGCTCGGGCATGAGTACCATGCCCGGGTCGGCATGTTCCCGGCGGCCTAGGAGTTCCCGGGTCCCCGACGTTTCGTGGCGATGCGCTCGCTCACCGCGTCGCGCTGTTTCGACAGCAGCACGTAGCTGGCCAGACCGCTGACCAGCACGGCGACCAGCAGCAGCGGGAACGACCGCAGGCCGACGAGATACAGGACGCCGACCGCGACCGCAAACAGGCCGAGGCGCGAAAGGGTGTAAACGACAACCGGATGCACAGCGTCGAGGTTACGTCACTCTCCCGGTGCGCTGGTCGCTCTTCGCATCTGCTGCAAGCACTGCTAGTGTTCACAACAAGGCGCTTTTGTAAAGAAACACCCATGAGCGCCCCAAAGAGGCTCTATCATATAACAATCGGGCACTGAGCCGGTAACAACCCGTGATCTTCTCCGAAAACCACGGATAAATCAGGCTTCGCTCGGCACACTGGTTACCTGTCCGCCCGCTGCAGGACGCGGGACGCGAGGGGGAGAGATTGTGGAGAGTAGCAGCGAGCGACTGCTGACTCCTGGAGAGGTTGCGGCTCTCTTCAGGGTCGACCCGAAGACCGTGACCCGTTGGGCCGCGGCCGGGCGTATCAGCAGCATCCGTACCCCCGGGGGGCATCGGCGGTTCCGTGAATCGGAAGTACACGCCCTCCTTCGCGGAGAGGACGTCCTCACGGCCGATCGGCCGAACGGCGACTCCCCGCGAGTCTGACGCAGTACCAGCACCGGGTGATCCTGCGCGCTACCCGGACGCCGCAGGGTCACCGGAGTCAGTCCCACCTCGATTTCAGGCTGCCGTAACAGGCCCTCCCGGCTCGTCCTGCTCCCTTGCCGGGGATCAACGGTCCTGCTCCGCCTTGAAGGCCAGGAACGCCTGCTCCAGCGCGTCGTCGCCCTCCCGCCAGCGACGGCGTCGCTCGGCGTCCTCCTGCTCGGTGATGGACTCGGCCAGCCAGCCTTCGTAACCGGGTTCCCCCGGTGCGACCTCGACGTACGCGTTGCCGATGAGGCGCCCGTCATCGGTGGTCAGGGACCGGGGCACGCGCAGCGTCCCGTCGCCGAGCCGGATAACGTACATCCGAATCACCTAGATTCCGTAGCGCCTGTTGAAGAAGAGCATGACGTTGAGGGCCGTCCGCGTGTCACCGCCCAGCATGTCCACCAGCGCCGGGCGCTGCCGGGACGCGATCGCCGCGAACGCGTCGGCGAAGAACTCCTTGCGCCCCAGGCCGCCGGGCTGCCGGTGGAACGACGACGCGAGCAGCGGCAGGCACTCCTCGTAGAGCGCCGCGAACTCCGGTGAGTCCGAAACCCACTCTCCCGGACCGGCGTCGACGTCGTCCAGCGCATGCCCGACTTCGTGCATCATCACGTCCGGCGTGGGCGACGGCCGGTCCCCCACCACGATCTTGCGGTCGCCGTACGCGCCGGCGCAGATGTCCCAGGTGGCCCGGCCGGAGGGCAGCGGGGCGCCGCGCAGGTAACCCATGTCGTCGAGGTCGGGCACTCCGCCCCGGCCCACGTAGATGCCGTCGAGCCCGATGGCGAGCTTGGTCTTCAGCTGCTCCGGCAGCCGGGCGAGGCTGTCCACGGCCCTTACGGCGTCGGCGGAGGGCGGGCCCTCCGAGGCGTCCCACTCACGGAACAGGACGCGTTCCAGCGGCCCGCAGTGTTTCCTGCCGTCCCGCAGGTCGGGGGTGTCGGGCGCATGGGGCGCGGCCCGGGTCGGCAGGTCGTCGAGCTCGAAGTCCTGCCAGGTGTACTGGGGACGGTCGTCGACCACCGGCGCGGTCACGGCGTGCACCCGCTCCGGATGCCGCTCGGGCGACCATTCGGCGCCCCATTCGGCGGCCCAGTCGACGCCCCACTCCGGCGGCCGGTTCTGCGCCCGCTCCCACGGCCGTTCCGAGGCCCGCTCGGCGCCTCGGTCGGAAGCGCGGTCGCGAGCCCACTCCGAGGGCCGCTCGCCGCCTCGGTCGAAGGGGCGGCCGGAGCCCCAGTCGGAGGCGCGGTCGGAAGAACGGTCGGGGCCTCGGTCGGAGGTGCGGTCGGGGGCGCGGTCCTCCGCGCGTCCGGGGACGTCGGTGCGGCGGTGGGAGGACACGTAGGGCCCTCGCTGCCACCACCGCGTTCCGCGCCGGTGGCGGCCCCTGTCGCCCGGCTCCGCCATCGCACCCCTCTGTTCAGGCCGAATCCGTCAGGCTGCTGGTTCTGTTCAGGGCTTCCGTCACGTGGTTCCACCGGCGTCTCCGGCAGGCTCCGCGTTCCGTCGGGCGCGGTCTCCGGACGCCGTGTACCGGTCCACCGTACGATGCCCGGCTGTCCACGTCACCCCGAAGCGGGACACGATCAGTCGCCGGCATGGCTTACCGTGTGGGCATGCCTAGCGTGATTATCGGCCTGGCGCTGCTTGCCTTCTGGCTCTACTGCCTCTTCGACGTGATCACGACCCCCGAGGAGGACATGCGCAACCTCCCCAAGTTCGTATGGGTCCTCATCGTGGTCTTCCTGGCCGGCGTCGGCGCCCTGACCTGGCTCCTCGTGGGCCGTCCCCGGGCGGTGCACTCCGTGTACGGCCCGAACGGCGCCGTGGGCGGTCCGGGGGCGCAGGCGGAGGCCCAGGCGGGCGGCCGGGGCGGGGCGTGGTCCCGGCGCGGCGACGCGCCGCGCGGGCCCGACGACGACCCGGACTTCCTGAGCAGCCTGGAGCGCCGTCTGCGCGGCGACGACTGACCCGACGACCCACCCACAACCGCCGACCGACCGGCGACCGACCCGACGACCGACCGCAGCCGGACGACCGGCGACCGGGCGGCCCCTCACGCCCGGCCCGGCACCCCCACCCGCAGGAGCGGTCCCTCGCTAGACGGGCGCCGGGGTCACTTGGGCACGTCGGCGTAGGAGTGCAGCCCCGAGAAGAAGATGTTGACGCCGACCAGGTTGAACAGCAGGCAGCCGAAGGCGACCAACGAAATGATCATGGCGGCCCTGCCGCGCCATCCGGCCGTCGCCCGCGCGTGGAGATAGGCGGCGTAGACGACCCACGTGACGAACGCCCACACCTCCTTCGGGTCCCAGCCCCAGTAGCGGCCCCACGCCCGGTCGGCCCACAGCGCGCCGGCGATGACGGCGAACGTCCAGATCGGGAAGGAGATGACGATCGCGCGGTGCGCGACCCGCTCCAGCGTCTCCCTGGCGGGCAGCACCGACGGCCGCCCGTCCTGGCGGATCAGGTAGAGGATCGCGCAGACGCCCGCCACGATGAACAGCCCGCTGGCCACGATCGCCGCGGTGACGTGGATCGCGATCCAGTAGGAGTGCAGCGCGGGCATCACCGGGCCCGCCTGGACGTGCAGGAAGAGCACGGCGAAGCCCAGCCCGAGCGCCGCGGTCACCGTCACGAACGCGCCGAGGTAGCGGATCGGCTGGCGGATCAGCAGCGCGAGGAACGCGGTGACGGCCGCGAAGCAGATCGCCACCACGAACTCGTACATGTTGGCCCACGGCCACCGGTCCACCGCGATGCCCCGGGTGAGGATGCCGGCGAGGTTGCCGGCCCACGCGATCCAGGCGAGGACCACGCCGGCGACGCCGGCCCGGACCGCCCATCCCCCCGGTTGCGGCGGCGTGCGGACGGCCGCGGCCGTGCCCTCCCCGGGGTCCTCTGCGGGGAGTGCCGGGCCGCCCGCGCCGACGAGCTCACGCGTACGCGCGGGCTCCGCCGTACGGACCCGGCCGAAGGCGAGCTCCAGCGCGAAGCAGATCATCGCGGCGAGATACAGCAGCACGGTGACCAGGATGAGCTGGTCGCTCACCATGGCGAGAGTGTCGTTGACGGCTTGGCTGACCGGGGCGGGCATGATTCACTCCTCGTCCGGGCGGACGCCCGGTGCGGCGGTTCCGGTGGGCGGCTCGTCCGGCTCGGCCTGCCCGGCGACGATCGCGGAGTCACCCAGGACGGGCGCTCCGGGCCGGCCCGGCTCGTCGCCGTCCCGGGGCTCGTCCGGTGTGGCGTCCTCGGTGGGCGGGCCGCCACGCAGGGCGGTGACGATCTGCGCGAACTCCTCCGCGAAGGCCGCGCCGCCGCCCTCGGTGCGGGTCAATCCTCCCACCGTGGCCCTGCCGTCCTTCACCCGCACCCAGACGCGGCGGCGGCGGATCGTGAGTGACAGCACGAGCCCGATCACCGCGGCCGCCGCCGCGAGCAACGCCGGCTCCCGGCCCGGGTCGTAGGTGACCTGGAGGCTGATCCACTCCTTGACGCCGGTGAACTGGATCTTCCCCGCGCCGTCGGCGAGTTCCTTGGTGTCGCCCACGTTCAGCGGCGCCGGCTGGGCGGCCATCTTGCCGAGCGGCTTCAGGCGCGTGGTGTCGAGCTGATACACCGACTGCGGCCGGCCCGACCGCAGGCCGAGGTCGCCCGCGAACGGGAAGACCTGCACGGTCGGGTTGGCCGCGCCGGGGAAGACCGACACCCAGGCGTCGCCGTTCGGCACGGTCGTGGGCAGGAAGCGGGCCAGGAAGCCGAGCTGGGACGGCCGGGCGTCCGGCACCTTGATGACGCACTCGGACGTGTACGTCGCCTGGTCGCCGGCCAGGCAGGGCACCGGGCCGTCGTAGGCCACCTGGCCCTCGCCGTCCGTCACCCGGAAGGTGGGCGCGTAGCCGTGCCCGATGAGGTAGGTCAGCGTGCCGCTCACGTCCAGCGGCTCGTTGACCTTGAGGTCCACCTGGCGGGGCGCGGACTCCGGGGAGTCCTGCACCTCCAGCCGCGCGAGGTAGTCGAGCGGCTGGCCCTGCTTGGCCCCGGCGGCGACGTAGCTGGCCTCGAAGTCCTTCAGCGTGAAGGAGAACGGCTCCAGCGACTCGGCGGTGACCCGGCTGCCCGGCATGAAGCGGTCGTAGGCGGCGACGGCGTTGGAGAAGCCGTCGCCCTCCACCACCAGCACGTTGCCGCGGTAGCCGTACAGGCCACCGGCGCCGACGGCGAACAGCAGCACGAGCAGCGCGATGTGGAAGAGCAGGTTGCCGGTCTCGCGGAGATAGCCCTTCTCCGCCGCAACCCAGCCGTCGCCGGTGACCACGCGGAAGCGCCTGCGCCGGAGCACGGCGGCGGCCCGGTCCACGGTGAGATCGCCCTCGAACTCCTCGGAGTGCGGCAGGCGGAGGAGGTTGCGCGGCGCGGCGGGCGGCCTGCGCCGGATCTCCCTGAGATGCGCCAGCGCGCGCGGGAACACGCACCCGGCCAGCGAGACGAACAGCAGCAGGTAGATCGCGGCGAACCAGGGCGAGGTGAAGACGTCGAACAGCCAGAAGCGGTCGAGCCACTTCGCCTGGGTGGGACTGTCCTTGAAGTACTGCGCGACCCTGCCCGGGTCCACGCCACGCTGGGGATAGACGGAGCCCGGCACCGAGCCGAGCGCGAACAGGAACAGCAGGATGAGCGCGGTGCGCATCGAGGTGAGCGTGCGCCAGGCCCAGCGCAGCCATCCCGTCAGGCCCAGGCCGACCGGCCTGGCCGGCTCCCGCGCCGCGTCCCCGGCCTCCGTCCCGGCACCGGCCGCCGCCTCGTCGCGCGGCGCCGCCTCGTCGAGGAGCGCGGGCTCGTCCCGGACGGCGCGTGCGAGGTCGTCGGGCGCGCTCATCAGATCACCGGCCTGAATCCGCCGACCCACACCTGCAGGTGAACGATGATCTCCGCCCACTGCCCGGTCACGAGCAGCACGCCGACGGCCACGAGCATGCCGCCGCCGACCCTGGTGATCAGCGGGGTGTGCCGGCGGACCGCCCGGAACGCGTGGAGGGCCTTGCGGTAGGCCAGCCCGGCCAGCACGAACGGCAGGCCGAGACCCAGCGCGTACGCGAAGGCGAGGGCCGCGCCACGCAGCGCGCTGCCCTGGTTCACCGACAGCGTCATGACCACCGCCAGCGTCGGGCCGATGCACGGCGTCCAGCCGAGGCCGAAGACGACGCCGAGCAGCGGGGCCCCCGCGAGCCCGGCGGCGGGCAGCCGGTGGATGCGCACGTCCCGCTGGAGGCCGGGCAGCACGCCCACGAAGGCCAGCCCGAGGACGATCGTCACCACCCCGAGGACCCTGCTGATCACGTCGGCGTTGCCCTGCAGCGCCGCGCCGAGACCGCCGAACAGCGCCCCGCCGAGCACGAACACCAGCGCGAACCCGAGCACGAACAACGCGCTGCCCAGCACCATCCGGCTCCGCCTGGGGTCGCCGCTCATGCCCGTGACGTACGACAGGTAGCCGGGGACCAGCGGCAGCACGCACGGGGAGACGAACGACACGAGCCCGGCGGCCGCCGCGATCGGCGCGGCGAGCAGCAGCGAGCCCGTCGCGACGGTGCTGCCGAGGTCACTCATCGGTCACCTTGGTGACGGCCGCGAGGAGGTCGTCGTACTTCACGGCGCCGAGCGCGCGGGCGGCGATGCGGCCCTGGGCGTCGATGATCAGCGTGGAGGGGATGGCGGCGGGCGGCACCGTGCCCTGGAACTTCAGCAGCGTCTTGCCGCTCTGGTCGTAGATGCTCGGATAGCCCGGCTTCACCGAGCGGTCGTACGCCTGCGCGGACGCCTGGAGGTCCTTGAAGTTGACGCCGAGGAACTCCACGCCCTTCGGCTTCGTGGTCGCCGCGATGTCCTTGAGCACGGGCGCCTCGGCCCGGCAGGGCGCGCACCAGGAGGCCCAGAAGTTCAGCACGTGGACCTTGCCAGTGGTGAGCGTGGCGGTGCCGCCGTCCAGGGTCTGTCCCTCGATCGCGGGCGCCTTCTGGCGCTGCGCCGCGGTGAAGAACTCGACCCGGCCGTCGCCCGCGACGAAACGGGTGTCGCCGGAGCGGGGCTGGGCCTCCTGGCCGCCCGCGCAACCGGCGAGGGCCGTGACGGCCGCGGCCGCGGCGGCGAGCGCGGTCAGGCGCGTTGCGGTCAGGCGCTTGGCGGACACGGGAGATGGATCTCCTTGTACTACAACCGGTAGAGCTGTAAGCCTACCGACCGGTGGGGGTGCCCGGTTCTCCGGGGCACAGGGTCGCCTGGGCACAGGTCGCCCGGGCACGGGATCGCCGGCCACGGGATCGCCGGGGCACGGCCACGTGCGTGACGTCACCCGGGAACGATCACGCCCCGGGCATCGCTCGCGGGCCGGGCGTCTCCTCGTCCTCGCCGGTCGCCGTCTCCCCGGGATCGACGCGCACCGCCTCGGTGTCGACGCGCACCGCCCGGGGACGGGCCCCGTCGGCTTCCTCGGGATGGGCGCGCAACGCCTCCGGGAGGGCCGCGTCGGCCTGCTCGAACAGCGCGGCCTCGCCCTGCGGCTGCGCGACCTCCCGCAGCAGCGCCCCGGCGGGCTCGCTGTAACCGACGCTGATGAGCCGGTTCCCCTCGAAGGTCAGGCTGGTGAGGCTGGCCAGCGCGCACTGACGCCTGCGCGGGTCGTGCCACAGCCGCCTGCCCTCGGCGGCGAGCCGGATGACCCAGATCGG
The DNA here is from genome assembly GCF_014161385.1 of Microbispora sp. H10670. NCBI lineage: Bacteria > Bacillati > Actinomycetota > Actinomycetes > Streptosporangiales > Streptosporangiaceae > Microbispora > Microbispora sp. H10670. The sequence continues at coordinate 175,749 of NZ_JABBWW010000001.1, forward strand.
CAGCTGATGACTGACCAGCAGCGCCTCGTGGCCGCGGGCCGCCGCCCGCGCGTCGTCCACCACCGACTTCATGCGGGCCACGACCTCGCGGTACGGCTCGCCCCAGGACGGCCGGAACGGGTTCCTGAAGTGGCGGTAGGAGCGGGGATCGCGGAAGACGGTGTCGCCGCCGGTCATCCGCAGGCCCTCGAAGACGTTGCCCGCCTCGATGAGCCGCTCGTCGGTGGTTGTCTCCAGGCCCAGGGCCTGCGCGGCCGGCTCCGCGGTCTCCTGGGCGCGCTCCATCGGCGAGCTCCAGACCGCGACGATGTCCCTGCCCACGACGGCCTTGGCGACGATCTCGGCCATCCGGCGGCCGGTCTCGGACAGGTGGTAACCCGGCAGCCTGCCGTACAGGACGCCGCGGGGATTGTGGACTTCTCCGTGCCGGAGCAGGTGAACGATGGTCATCTCTGTCATGACCTGCACAGCCTACCCACCGGACGGCTCCGGGCACGCGGAGCGCAGCGCCTCCACGGCGGCGCGGATCGCGGGACGCCTCGCGGCGTCGGTCCGCCACACCGCGTAGATCCGCCTGACCGGCGGCGGCTGGACGGCCAGGACGGCGACGCCTTCCGGCAGCGGTCCCCGGCCGAGCCGCGGGATGAGCGCGCATCCGTGGCCCTCGGCGACCAGCGCGAGCTGGGTGGGGTACTCGTCGGCCATGGAGACGATGTGCGGCTCCCGTTCCTCGGAACGCAGCAGGAACACCAGGAAGTCGTGGCAGACCGTGCCGGGGGTCGAGCTGATCCAGCTCTCGCCGTCGAGGTCGCTCAGCCGCACCCGGTCGGCGCCCACCAGCGGGTGGTCGGCCGGCACCACGACGTCGGCCACGTCGTCGAGCAGCGCCGTGCGCGACAGCCCTTCCGGCAGGGCCATCGGCCGGTTGAGCCAGTCCTGGAGGACGGCGAGATCGAGGTCGCCGCGCGACAGCTCGCGGATCTGCCGTTCGGGCTCCCGCTCGTAGACGAGCAGGTCGAGGTCGGGGTGCTGCCTCTTCAGTGTGGTGAGGGCGCGCGGCACGATGCCCCGCGCCGCGGTGGGGAAGGCGGCCATGCTCAGCCTGCCGACCACCTCCCCGCGCAGCGCCTCGAAGTCGGCCTCCGCCGTCTCCACGAGCGCGAGGATGCGCTCGGCGTGGTCGGCGAGCAGCCCGGCCGCGTCGGTGAGTTTCACCCCGCGGCCGTTGCGCTCGATCAGGACCGCGCCGGTCTCCCGTTCGAGCTTGGCGAGCTGCTGGGAGATCGCCGACGGGGTCACCATCAGCGCCTCGGCGGCGGCGCCCACGGACCCGTAGACGGCGACCGCGTGCAGTGCCTTCAGCCGGTTCAGATCCAACATGTAGACAGTCTAAACCGTCCGGGTAAGAAAAACTCGGTTGTGCTCAACTGTTTAGCGATGCGATGATTTGCTCATGCGAATCTTCAACAAGTTCTTCACGAAGCCGACCCGTACCGAGCAGACCTCCTACCTGGAGACTCTGGCGAAGCAGGCCAGGCAGAGCCGGGACCGGCGTCACTCCCGCTGACCCTTCCGGGCGACCGATCCATGCGCCCCCGCCACCTGGCTCTGGCCGTCGCGCTCGCCGCCGTCTGGGGCTGCAACTTCGTCGTCATGCAGACGGGCCTGAAGCACTACCCGCCGCTCACGTACGCCGCCCTCCGGTTCCTGCTGGCCGCCTTCCCCGCCGTGCTGGTCGCCGGAGGACCGCGCGTGCCCTGGCGGTGGGTGCTGGCCACCGGCGCGTCGCTCGGCGTCGCCCAGTACGGCCTGTTGCTGCTCGGCATGCGCGCCGGCATGCCCGCCGGGCTGACCTCACTGGTCATCCAGGTGCAGGCGGTCTTCACCGCGCTGTTCGCGACCGCGCTGCTCGGCGAGCGGCTCGGACGGCGCCGGATCACCGGTACGGTCGTGGCCTTCGCCGGCCTGGGCCTGATCGCGGCCGGTGTCGTCGCGGAGTCGGGGGCGATCCCCTTCGGGGCGTTCCTGCTGTGCGTGGCCTCGGCGGCCGGGTGGGGGCTCGGCAACGTCGCCACCCGCAGGGCCGCGCCGCCCGACTCCCTCCGCTTCATGGTGTGGGTCAGCGCCGTCTCGGCGCCGCCCCTCCTGGCGCTGGCCCTGATGACCGAGGGCCCGTCCTCGCTGGGGTCGTTCACCGTGGAGGGCGTGGGCGCCGTGCTCTACACCGCGCTTCTGTCGACCCTCGGCGGGTTCGCCGTCTGGGGATGGCTTCTCACCCGGTACGACGCCTCGCTCGTCGCGCCGTACGGCCTGCTGGTGCCGGTCTTCGGGCTGGCCTCCGCCGCCCTGTTCACCGGCGAGCCCGTCTCCCCGCTCACGGTCGCCGCCGGCGCCCTCATCCTCGCCGGCCTCCTCTACGCCGGCACCCGCCCCCGCACGGCCCCCACTCCCACTCCCACTCCCTCCCCCGCCTCCCGCTGACACGTGCGGCAATCGGTTACTTTCAGTCATCACCTGATCGCTAAAGTGCCTGCCATGAGTAGCGCACCCGGGCACCGGCCCCCAGGAGAATGGACGGCGGACGACCTGGATCACCTGCCGACGGAAGGCCCCAACGGAGAGCCCGACCTCTTCACCCACGTCGAGCTGATCGACGGAGCGCTCGTTCTCGCGGCTCCTCAGCGACGGCTTCACCAGCGCCTGATACAGGGGCTGATCGAACGTCTGGACGCGCAGGCTCCCGCGGCCCTGGCCGCTGTCCACCGGATGGACGTCAAGCTCGGGGACCGTACGCGGCCGTGCCCGGATGTGATGCTCATCGACACCGAGGCCGGGGCGGACATGTCCCGCACGTTCTACGCCCCGCGCGAGGTCCATCTCGTGGTCGAGATCGTCTCGCCTGAGTCGGTCGAACGCGACCGCAAGCTCAAGCCCGCGCGCTACGCCGAGGCGGGCATCCCGCACTTCTGGCGGATCGAGGAGCATGACGGCAGGCCGGTCGTGTACGTGTACGAGCGGGACCCGGCCACGGGCGCGTACACGCCGACCGGGATCCACCACGGGCGCCTGACGGTTCCGGTGCCCTTTCCCATCGAGGTGGATCTCGACCAGTTGGTGAAGTGAGGCGCGGGCTGGGGTCAGCCGCGGAGGTGGTCGCGGGCCGAGGTGTGGAACGCGGCGACCAGCCGGCCGCGGTCCGCGGCCCGGGTCGCCACGACGACGTGACCCGGTTCGACGCCGTGCAGCGGGATCGTGGTGAGGTCGGGGCGGATGCCGGCCGCGTACAGGGCGGCCGGGACGATGGCCACGGCCTGCCCCGCGGCGATGTGTTCGAGCTTGTCCTCGATGGTCTCGACCAGGGGCCCGTCGGGCGCGGGACGGCCTCCGGGTCGCGGGTCGACGCGCCAGTACGCGTCGAACTCGGGATCCGGGAAGCGGGGGATCGGCTCGCCCTCGATGTCGTCGAGGGTGACGGACTCCTTGCCGGCCAGCCGGTGCCCGACCGGCACGAGCAGCATCTTCGGCTCGTCGTAGAGGATCGTCACGCGCAGGCCGCCGGTTCGCAGCGGCAGCCGGGTGACCACCGCGTCGACCCGCCGGTCGAGCAGCGCCTCACGCGGCTCGTTCCACTCCAGGTGCAGTGTGCGTACGTCGGCGTCGGGATGCCTGTGCCGCAGGTCCCGCACCGCCGGCGTGACGATGAGGCCCGCGGTGTAGCCGATGGTGATCCGGGTGGGCTGCGCGGCGGCCCGGGCGACGGCCACGGCCTGCTCCGACGCGCGCAGCAACGCGCGCGCGTGCGGGAGGAAGGCCTCTCCCGCCTCGGTGAGCCGGGTGCCCTGCCGCGTGCGGTCGAGAAGCCGCGCGCCCACCTCGGCCTCAAGCCGGCTGATCTGCCGGCTCAGCGACGGCTGCGCGACGCGCAACTCGTCCGCGGCGCGGCCGTAGTGCAGGTGCGCCGCGACGACGGTGAAGTAGCGCAGCAGCCGTAGGTCGAGGTCCGTCATACCCGAAGCGTATGACGTGTTGCGGAACAGGTCTTTGATCAGCCGTGACGCGCGTCCCTAGCGTGGACTCATGGCTACCGAGAACGAGATCGCGGCCCGGCGCTTCTACGAGGCCCTGGCCACCGGTGACACGGCGCTGGTCGACGAGGCCCTCGCCCCTGACTGGGAGGCCGTCCCGGCCCTGCGAAGCGCGACCGGCCCCGACGGATGGAAGAGGAGCATCGATCACCTACGAGGGGTGTTCTCCGGCCTGACCGTCACGATCGAGCACCTCGTCGAGTCCGGTGACATGGTGGCCGTGCGCTCGGTCGGCCGCGGCGTGCACACCGGGGAGCTGCTCGGCGTCGAGGGCACGGGCCGCGAGGTCGAGCTCCGGGCGTCGGACTTCCACCAGATGGCCGGAGGCCGGATCGTGCGGACGTGGCACCTGGAGGACTACTTCGGGATCGCGCAGCAGATCGGGCTGGAGTTCACCCGTGGCGCTTGACGGAAGGACGGCGGTGGTGACCGGGGCGGCCCGGGGCATCGGATACGCGTACTGCCGCCGGCTCGCCGCGGACGGCGCGAACGTGGTCGCCGTCGACGTCGACGACCCGGCCGGCGCCGTCGGGGAGCTGACGGGCGGCGGCGACAGGCTGGGGCTGGTGTGCGATGTCAGCGAACCGTCGCAGGTCGACGCCGTGGCCGGCACGGTCCTCGACCGGTACGGGCGCTGCGACATCCTCGTCAACAACGCCGGCATCTTCCCGTTCGCCGACCTCGATCACATGACGATCGACCTGTGGCGAAAGGTGCAGGCGGTCAACGTCGAGGCGATCCTGCTCTTCGCGCGGGCGTTCGCCCCGGGAATGCGCGCCGCCGGATGGGGGCGCATCGTCAACACCGGCTCGGGCATCACCACGACGCAGAACCGCGATCTCGCGTACATGACCAGCAAGGGCAGCAGCCGGCCGTCTCAGGCGCCGGCGGCCTGGGCGGCGGCCTTCGCGGCCAGGGGCAGGGCCTCGGCGATCCGGGTGAGCGCCTCGTCGTCGTGGGCGGCCGACAGGAACCACGCCTCGTACGCCGACGGCGGCAGGTAGACGCCCTGGTCCAGCATGCTGTGGAAGAACGCCCGGTACGCGTCGGTGTTCTGGGTGCGGGCCAATGCGAAGTCGGTGACCGGGGTGTCGGTGAAGAAGATCGAGAAGAGGTTGCCCGCGCGCTGGAGGCGGTGCGGCACCCCGGCGGCGGCCAGCGCGTCGGAGGCCGCCCGCCCGATGACCAGGGCGGAGGCGTCGATGCGGTCGTACGCGTCGTCGTCGCAGGCGCGCAGCGTGGCCAGCCCGGCCGCGCAGGCGAGCGGGTTGCCCGACAGCGTCCCGGCCTGGTAGACGGGGCCCTCGGGGGCGAGCGCGGACATGACCTCCGCCCGGCCGCCGAACGCCGCGGCGGGCAGCCCGCCGCCCATCACCTTGCCGAACGTCATGAGGTCGGCCTCGACGGGGTCGACGCCGTACCAGCCGGAGGCGGAGACGCGGAAGCCGGTGAGCACCTCGTCGATGATCAGCAGCGCGCCGTGCTCGGTGCACAGCTCGCGCAGGCGCGCGTTGAAGCCGTCGGCGGGCGGCACGACGCCCATGTTCGCCGGGCACGCCTCGGTGATCACGCAGGCGATCTCGAACGTGCGGAAGGCCTCCTCGACCGCCTCGACCGAGTTGTACGGCAGGACGATCGTGTCGGCCGCCGAGGCGCCGGTGACGCCCGGGGTGTCCGGCAGGCCGAAGGTGACGACGCCCGAGCCGGCGGACGCCAGCAGCGCGTCGACGTGGCCGTGGTAGCAGCCGGCGAACTTCACGACCTTCGCCCGGCCGGTGAAGCCGCGGGCGAGCCGTACCGCGGACATGGTGGCCTCGGTGCCCGAACTGACCAGGCGGACCTTCTCGACCGGCGCCACGCGGGCGACGATCTCCTCGGCGAGCAGGACCTCCCCCTCGGTCGCCGTGCCGAAGGAGAAGCCGCGTGCGACGGCCTCCTCCAGCGCCTCCACGACCGCCGGGTGCCGGTGACCCAGGATCATCGGGCCCCAGGAGCACACCAGGTCGACGTAGCGGTTGCCGTCCACGTCGGTGATGTACGGCCCCTCACCGGAGGCCATGAAGCGGGGCGTGCCGCCCACGGCGCCGAAGGCGCGCACCGGCGAGTTCACCCCGCCGGGGACGATCCGGCGGGCGCGGTCGAACAGGTCCTCGGAGGTCTGCGTACGAGTCACGCCCTCCAGGTTACGGGCCGGCCGGCGCGGTGGCCGTACCGGGAACCGCTCGCGAGAACCACTCGCGGTGACTACTCGCAGAAGTCGGCGAGCAGGTCGAGGACCCGCAGCGGGTCGGGCAGGGGACGCCCGTCGGGAGGCCTGATCCAGCTCACGGTCCCGCCGGACGGCGTGGTGGACGGCGGCGCGAGCACGTAGCTCTCCCGGCAGTGCCAGCGCAGCCCCGGCGTGCTGTCGATGGTCTCCGGGCCCGCGTCGAGGTGGCAGGACCACCACTCGTCCTCGTCCTCGGGGGCGCCGCGCGTCGCCACGAAAAAAAGCACCCGGTCGCCGTTCTCGGCGACCGGGCCGGTGTCGAAGCCCGCGGCGTCCATGGCCGCCAGCGTGGGGCGGCCCGCCTCGGCCGTCACGTCGAAGACGTCGAACACCCTGCCGGTGGGCAGGATCACGTTCGCGTCCGGATCCTGCTTCCACCACCGCGTCAGCAGCGCGGTGTCCGTCGTGGCCTGCATCTGCCAGGCGGGCGACAGCGGGTGCATGCCGGGGTCGGGACAGCCCACCCGGTCACAGGAGCACGCCCTGCCCCCCTCGGCCAGCGGATGGGCTCCCATACAGCTCGCCCAGCCCAGCTGGGCGTACTCGAGCACCGACGTCATCTTCGGTGGCGCGTGATGCGCGCGCCGTTTCGCACGACGGGCCAGCGGTACTCCGACCATGGCGCTCCTCCCCACAAGCGACCTAAGCGGTCTCCGACGAGACACGCCCTGCCGCGCGGCCCCGGCGGCGCCTCGCCACGCTGCCCCGGCCACGCCCGAAACCGGCGGCGTGCGCCGGACATTCCGTCGCCGCCGCCGCCCTGCGATAGGCACGATGGTACGTACCTGCTGATTTCCCTCGCCTGGCAGGGCCCTGATGAGAGGTCAGGATAGTGCCCGGGCGACCTCCGTGGCCCAGTACGTGAGGATCATGTCGGCACCGGCGCGGCGGATCGCGACCAGCGACTCCATGATCACCCGCTCCCGGTCGATCCAGCCGTTGGCCGCCGCGGCCTCCACCATCGCGTACTCGCCGCTGACCTGGTAGGCCGCGACGGGCACCTCGACCAGGTCGCGCACCTGCCGCAGGATGTCCAGGTACGCCAGCGCGGGCTTGACCATGACGGCGTCCGCGCCCTCGGCCAGGTCGAGACGCACCTCGCGCAGCGCCTCGCCGATCGGACCGGCCGGGTCCTGCTGGTAGGCGCTGCGGTCGCCGAACTGCGGCGCGCACTCGGCGGCGTCGCGGAACGGCCCGTAGAAGCCGGAGGCGTACTTGGCCGCGTAGGCCAGGATCGGGATCTCGGCGAAGCCGGCCGCGTCGAGGGCGGCGCGGATGGCCCCCACCTGGCCGTCCATCATGCCGCTCGGCGCGATCATCTGGCTCCCGGCCGCCGCCTGGGCGACCGCCGCCGACGCGTACCGCTCCAGCGTCGCGTCGTTGTCCACCTCACCGTCGGCGGTCAGCAGGCCGCAGTGGCCGTGGTCGGTGTACTCGTCCAGGCAGGTGTCGGTCATCAGGACCAGCGCGTCGCCCAGGTCGGCGGCGAGATCGCGCAGGGCCGCCTGGACGATCCCGTCGGGGTCGTCGGCGCCCGAGCCCCGGGCGTCCTTGTGCGCGGGAATCCCGAACAGGATGATCCCGCCGACGCCGGCTTCGGCCGCCTCGTGCGCGGCCTTGCGCAGCGACTCGCGGGTGTGCTGGACGACCCCGGGCATGGAGCCCACCGGCTGCGGCTCGGCGATGCCCTCCTTGACGAACACGGGCAGGATGAGCTCGGCCGGGTGCAGCCGCGTCCCCGCGACCATCCGCCGCATCGCGGCGGTGCGGCGCAGCCGCCGGGGCCGCGCCACCGGGTATCGGGCGTTCACAACGATCTCCCCGCTCTGGATCGCGCGGCCCGCGGGATCGCCCCCGCGGGCCGCACGCGAATCGAATCCACTCGCGCTGCTACTTCACGCGTTCTACTTCACGCGCTGTTACTTCACCCTGCGCCGCGCGCCCCGGCGCATCTGGGAGGGACGGCGCGGCACCTCGCCCGCCGACACCGCGGCGTGGCGCATCTTCGCACCGTAGTCCGCCAGCGCGGCGGCGAGGGCCGAGGCGGACGGCCTGTCGGCCATCACGTCGACCCGCAGGCCGAACTCCTCGGCCGTCTTGGCCGTCTGCGGCCCGATGACCGCGATCACCGTGACGTTGTGCGGCTTGCCGGCGATGCCGACGAGGTTCCGTACGGTCGAGGACGACGTGAACAGCACGGCGTCGAACCCGCCGCCCTTGATCGCCTCACGGATCGGGGCGGGCGGCGGCGCGGCCCGGACGGTGCGGTAGGCCGTGACGTCGTCGCACTCCCAGCCGAGCTGGGTCAGCCCCGCGACCAGCGTCTCGGTCGCGATGTCGGCCCGTGGCAGCAGCACCCGGTTGATCGGGTCGAGCATCGAGTCGTACGGCGGCCACTCGGCGAGCAGGCCCTCGGACGACTGCTCGCCCGTCGGCATGAGGTCGGGCTTCACGCCGAACTCCACCAGCGCCCGAGACGTGGCCTCGCCGACCGCGGCGACCTTGAGCCCGGCGAACGCGCGGGCGTCCAAGCCGTACTCCTCGAACTTCTCGCGGACGGCCTTGACGGCGTTGGCGCTGGTGAAGGCGACCCACTCGTAGCGTCCGGTGACCAGGCCCTTGATGGCGCGGTCCATCTGCTGCGGGGTGCGGGGCGGCTCGACGGAGATCGTCGGCACCTCCTCGGGCACCGCGCCGTACGAGCGGAGCTGTTCCGACAGGCCCTTCGACTGCTCCTTGGTGCGCGGCACCAGGACCCGCCAGCCGAACAGCGACTTGGTCTCGAACCACGACAGGCGGTCGCGCATGCCGACCGCGTCGCCGACGACGATCAGCGCGGGCTCGGTCATCCCGGCGTGCTTGAGGTCGGGGCCGAGCCGCCCGAGCGTGGAGACCACCGTGTACTGCTCGGTGGTGGTGCCGTCGCTGGTGACCGCGACCGGCGTCGAGTCGGGCTTGCCGCCCGCGATCAGCGCCTTGCTGATCGGGACCGCGTCCGCGACGCCGTTGTAGATCACGAGGGTGCCCGCGCAGTCGGCGTGCCTCGCCCAGTCGTCCACCTGCGCGGCGTCCACGATCCGGAACTCCGGCGCCGACGCCGCGGGCGGGATGCCGGCGTACGTCAGCACGGCCGTGGCCGGCGGGACGCCGGGCACGATCTCGAAGTCGACGTCCGCCTTGGCGCAGGCGGCCACCTCGTCGGTGACGGAGGAGAAGAAGGACGGGTCGCCCGAGCACAGCCGCACCACGGTGCGGCCCGCCTTGGCGGCCTGGATGGTCTTCAACGACACCGAGTTCTCCGCCGCGTCGGCGGAGATGTCGACGACCTCGACGTCCTCGCGGCAGTGGCGCAGCAGTGGTCCGTACGCCCGGCGGTCGAGGACGGCGACGTCGGCCCTGCTCAGCAGGTCGGCGCCGCGCAACGTGAGCAGGTTCTCGTCACCGGGGCCGGCGCCCACGAAGGCGACGAACCCGGATCGGGCCTGGGTGGTGTGGTCGGCGGGGCTCAATGGGCCTGCTCCCCCATCAACGTGTCGGCCCCTTCGGCGATCATGGCTGCCGCGAGTTCACGGCCGAGCTCCACTGCCGCCGGAGAAGGTCCGGAGGTGGACTTGCGCACCGACCGTGCGCCGTCGACGGCGACGACGGTGGCGGTCAGATTGAGAATGTGCCCGTCACCGGAGGCGAAAGCACCTACCGGGGCCGCGCAACCGGCCTCGAGGGCGGCGAGCACCGAACGTTCGGCGTCCACGGCGGCCCGCGTCAGCGGGTCGTCGACGGCGCTCAGCAGTTCGACGAGATCGGCACGGTCGGCCAGGCACTCGACGGCGAGGGCGCCCTGCCCGGGGGCGGGCAGCATCTCGCCGACCTCGAACACCTGGGCGATCTCCCCGGTCCGGCGGATCCTGGCCAGCCCGGCGGCGGCCAGCACGACGGCGTCGAGCTCGCCCGACGTCACCTTGCCGATGCGGGTGTCCGCGTTTCCCCTGATGGGGAGGTAGTCGAGATCCGGCCGGAGCAGGCGCAGCTGGGCCACCCGACGCGGCGACCCGGTGCCGACACGGGCTCCGGGCGGCAGGTCGCGCAGCCTCACCGGGCCGACGAGCGCGTCGCGGGGGTCGTCCCGCTCGGGGATGGCCGCGAGCGCGATGCGCTCGTCCTGCTTGGTCGGCAGGTCCTTGAGCGAGTGCACCGCGAAGTCGACCTCGCCGGCGAGCAGCCGGCCGCGCAGGTCGTTCACGAAGACGCCCGTGCCGCCGAGCTGGGTCAGATGGGCCCGGGAGACGTCGCCGAACGTCGTGACGCCGACGAGCTCGACCTCCCGGCCGGTCAGGGCGGTCAGCCGCTCGGCGACGATCCCCGACTGGGTGGTCGCCATCAGGCTCCTGCGGGTGCCGAGACGAAGGGGCGTGCTCATCGCTCCACCTCCGGGCTCTTCGGGCTCCGCATGCCGTCCAGGTTTTCCAAGGTCTCCAGGCCGTCCAGGCGGTCGAGGCACGACACGGCGTCGGGGGCGTTCGGGTCGAGGCCGAAGAGCTCGCGCAGCGCCTCGGCGTACTGGTCGCCGCCCGGCGCGGCGGCCAGCCGCTTCACCCGTACGGTCGGCTCGTGGAGCAGCTTGTCCACGACCCGCCGCACGGTCTGGGTGATCTCGTCGCGGGTCCGCCCGTCGAGGCCGGGCAGGCGGGACATCAACCGGCCCATCTCGGCCTCCACCACTCCGGCGGCCTTGCTGCGCAGGGCCACGACCGTGGGGGTCACCAGGGCGGCGCGCTCCGCGTGCAGGTAGGCGGTGACCTCCTCGGTCACGATGCGCCAGACCTCCTGGATCGCCTCGGCCCGGCCGCCGTCGGCGACGTCGTCGCCCACGCCGTCCTGCTGCATCGACTCCAGGTCGACGAGCGTCACGCCGGGCAGGTCCCGTACGCCGGGGTCCACGTCGTGGGGCAGTGCGAGGTCGAGCAGGAACAGCGGGCGGTCGCGGTCCCCGATCATGTCGGGGTCGATCGTGCGGGTTCCGGCGCCGACGCAGGAGATCACGAGGTCGGCCCCGGCCAGTTCGGCGGGGATGCCGGCCAGGTCCGCGGCGCGCCCGCCGACCGTCTCGGCGAGCCGCTCGGCCCGCTCCCGGGTGCGGTTGGCGATGACGATGTCGGTCACGCCCGCGCGGGAGAGGGTCGCGGCGGACAGCGAGCTCATCGAGCCCGCGCCGACCACCAGGGCGCGCCTGCCGGCGATCGGCCCGAGGACCCGCTCGGCGAGCGTCAGGCCGACCCCGACGAGCGAGGCGCCGGCCCGGTCGATGCCGGTGTCGGCGTGCGCCCGCTTGCCGGCCCGCAGCGCGTGCTGGGCCAGCTCGTTGAGGGTGGTCCCGGCGGTGCCCTCCTCCTGCGCCAGGCGGAGCGCGGTCCTGATCTGGCCGAGGATCTGCCCCTCGCCGACGACCATGGAGTCGAGCCCGCAGGCGACCGTGAAGAGGTGCTGGACCGCCCGGTCCTCGTAGTGCACGTACAGGTGCGGCGCGAGCCGCTCGTGCGGCAGGCCGGAGTGCGCGGCGAGCAGGTTCGTCACGGCGCCGAGGCCGCCGTGGAAGCGGTCGACCGCGGCGTAGACCTCGACGCGGTTGCAGGTGGAGACGACCAGCGCCTCGGACACGTTCTCGTCCGCCTGCAGGTCGTGCAGCAGCTTGACGAGGGCGTCCCCGCCGATCGTCACGCGTTCGAGCAGGGCGACCGGGGTGGTCCGGTGGCTCAGGCCGACGACGAGGATACTCATGAGCTCGCTCCCACTGATGGCTCACTCACATGACCACCCCGTCCGGCCACTCCTCGGCCATGATGGGTCCTCCATTAGCCTTGCGCTGCTCGTGGAACGCAAGTATCTGCAGTTCGATAGATAAATCGACTTTACGGACATCTACGCCGTCAGGCACAGCCAGGACGACGGGGGCGAAGTTCAAAATACTGGTGACGCCGGCCGCGATGACACGGTCGCAGACCTGCTGGGCCGGCGCGGCGGGGGTGGCGATCACGACGATCGACACGCCGCGCTGCCTGATCACCGTCTCCAGCTCGTCGGCGTGCTCGACGACGAGACCGGCGATGCGGTCGCCGACCACGTGCGGATCGGCGTCGAGCAGGCCCGCGATGCGGAACCCGCGGGAGGCGAACCCGCCGTAGTTGGCCAGCGCCCGGCCGAGGTTTCCGACGCCCACGATCGCCACCGCCCAGTCCTGGGTGAGACCAAGCTCACGCGAGATCTGGTAGATGAGGTACTGCACGTCGTAGCCGACACCGCGGGTTCCGTACGACCCGAGATGGGACAGGTCCTTGCGGAGCTTGGCCGAGTTGACGCCCGCGGCGACCGCCAGGTCCTCCGAGCTCACCGTCGGCGTGCCCCGTTCGGCCATCCCGTTCAGGGCACGCAGATAGAGCGGCAGCCTCGCCACGGTGGCGTCGGGGATACCGCGATCGCGTGCCTGCGGGATACGGCGGATCACTTGCCGGAACTCCTGGGGGACGGACGGCCGGTGCGCCCCCGGCCGCAAGGGTGGATGCGACGGAATGAATCCAGGTTAGTGCCTTTGTGAAGCAATGCACAAAGTCGATCGTGCTCACCAGCGTCCCAGGAGGGTGTGCCGGTCGCCGATCCGGGTCCGCCGGGATCGTGACCACGCGGATCGTGAGGACGCCGGGAGCGTGACTACGCTGGCGGCATGGCTCCTGCGGATCACCGGATCACCCTGCTCGGCAAGCCCGGCTGCCATCTGTGCGACGACGCCCGCGCGGTCGTCGAGCGGGTGGCGGGCGAGCTCGGCGTCCCGTGGGAGGAACGCGACATCACCGCCTCACCGGAGGATCAGGCCGAATACTGGGAGATGATCCCGGTCGTCCTGGTCGACGGCGTCCAGCACACGTACTGGAGGGTCGACGAGGCCCGCCTCCGCGCCGCCCTCGCCCGCTGAGCCCTCTCCCCGGATCACATCCGGGTGGGGAGCGGGACGACCTTGGCGGCGTTGACGGCGAGTTCGATGACGTTGGCGGCCAGCACGTACTTCACCCGCTCGGTGGTGAACCGCTCCATGTGCGGCTGCCTCTGGTGCTCGCCGTAGCCCACCTCGTCGCGGTAGAGCTCGTAGACGATGCGCTGGAGCGGGGCCGACTTCACCGCGTGGCAGACGAACAGCAGCGTGTCGGGCTCGTTGCGCTGCACCGCCTCCACCGTCTCCTCCGCCAGCTTGTCGAACGCCTCGCCCGAACCGTCCAGCAGCGTGAACACGGTCAGCAGGCCGTAGATGCCGGGGGACGGCTTCACCGAGCCCCCCTGCCGGGCCGGGCGGCCCGCCTGCTGCGCCCCCTCCGGGCTCACGCCCTGCCGGGACCTGCCGAAGCCCACTCCGAAGCTCGCCGCGAGGTCGGCCGGGCTGGGCAGCTCCGCCCCGCCCACCGGGGTGGCGCCCGCCGGCGCCCCCGGATAGACCGCCCCCGTCGCGGGCATCGCCCGGTCCTGCCCGGCCGCCGGGCCGGCGGGCATGGCGTAGTCGGGCCGGCGCGGCTGGCCGTACTGGTCGGCGGCCAGCAGCTGGCCGGTCGCGGGCCCGCCGAAGTCGTCGGCGAGCGGCCGTCCGTCCGGGCGCCCGTCGGGGCGGATCTCCGGGCGGCCGTCCGGAGGGCGCATGCGGGCCGCGTAGTCGACCTCGCCCTGCTCTCCCGCGCGATACTCGGCCACCAGGTCGCCCAGCCCCGAGCGGCGCGGCGCGGCGCCGGGCGGGACCGCCCCCGCCGCCGCGCCCCGGGCTCCCGGACCTCCAGGGCCTCCCGGGCCTCCCGCCGCGACGGCCGGGCCCGAGGGGGCGGAGGGCACCCTGGTCTCGGAGGGCCCCCGGCTCTCGGCGCGCAGGGCGGTGTCGGCCCGCCCGCCGCGCCGGCCCTGCCACTCCTCCTCGGGCGCGTCGTCCTCCTCGTCCTCGTCGTCGTACGGCGCGAGCGGACGCGCCACGGCGTACCAGACGCCCCCGGCGGCGGCGGCCATCAGCGCGACGACCAGCAGCCCCGGGAGCCCGAACTCCAGCGCGCCCGCGAGGGCCATGCCCGCGGGCGCGAGCACCACGGTCGCGTTCATGTTGTCGGCGTCGTAGTCGTCGCCGTCGCGCCAGCTCATCAGCGCGATGCCGAGGGCGAGGAGGAGCAGGAACACCACCAGGCCGTGGACGCCCCGCAGCAGCCACTCGGGCCACAGGTCCCAGTGGGCGGGGCCGTCGGGCAGCGTCTTGCCGAACCCCGAGGCGACGATGGGGTCCAGCACCATGATGACCGTGCCCACGACCGTGAGAGCGGCGCCGAGCAGCCACCCGGCGAAGCGGGCCGCCGCCTTCTCCGAGAGAAGCTGGAGCACGCCCACGGCCAGCCACAGTGGGGCCAGCAGCGACCCGGTGATCTGGTACGCCCGGAACGTCACGGGCCCGAAGCCGGTGAGGTGGCCGACGGCGACGGCGCCGAGCGACACCGCGAGCGCGCCCGTGGCGATGCTCCACGCGATCAGCCATCCGGCCGGCTCGTCACGGAGACGCCCGACGAGGACGCCGGTGGTGATGCCGGCGAGCAGGGCGCCGGCGAACGCGAGGAGAGCGACGAGGACTTCCATGGTGGCACCCATGCTGCCTGACAACGCCTTCGCACGGGTAGCCGGTCGCCCTGTACGGGTGCGGGATCCGGCGCCGGCGACGGGCCTCCGCATCCGGCGGCGGCCCGTCCGTTCCGTCCCCCGATCAGCGCCCGAGCACCGCCGACGCCGTGTTTCACGGTGGCGCCCGTTCTCCGGCAGCGAGTTCTTCCACTCGAACGGATTGTGTTATCTCCCGTTGATTTCTAGAGTGTTGCCGCACGCCGACTCCCCTTCCCCCATGGGATAACGGATGCCGAACCTGTGGCCGTTGGCCGGGCTGTCGCCTCCGGCCACCGCCGTATCCGCGCAGCCCGCGCGCTCCGCGGATCTCACCGAGCGCGGCCGTGGCCGACAACACGGCCGCGAGTACAGCCACGAACACGACCGCGAGAACGACGAGATGCGAAGCCTCGTGCTGCGCGCCAAGACCGGCGACAGCGAGGCGTTCGGCCTCCTCTACGACCATTACCTCGACCTGGTCTACCGGTACGTCTACTTCCGGGTGGGCAGCCACGCGCTGGCCGAGGACCTGACGAGCGACACGTTCCTGCGCGCGCTGCGGGGCATCGCCGACTTCACCTGGCAGGGCCGCGACTTCGGCGCCTGGCTCGTCACCATCGCCCGCAACCTGATCACCGATCACTACAAGTCGGGACGCAACCGGCTTGAGGTCACCACGGCGGTGATTCTCGACACACCTCTCGACGGCCCGCACATCCCCGAGAACGCGGTCGTCGCGAACATGGTGAACGAGCGCCTCATGCAGGCGCTCAAGCAACTCGGCCCGGAGCAGCAGGAATGCGTGATCCTGCGGTTCGTGGAGGGCATGTCGCTCGCGGAGACGGCGAAGATCATGGGCAAGAAGGCCGGAGCGATCAAGGCCCTCCAATTCCGGGCGATAAGGGCGCTCGCCCGGGCACTCCCGGACGATCTCGCTGACAGCCCGTAACCATTCCCACACCCTGTCGTTGGGCATGTCGCAGGTCGGATCTTCGCAGTACGGTCGATCCGGCCGGGAAAGGACAGTCGCCGACGTCGAGCGGGGGATGGCGGGAACCGTGATGGGCTGGTGGCGACCCTCGCGCCGGAAGGGCGGCCGGACCTCGGCCCGCACCCGGCGGGTCGCCGCGCGCGTGACGGCCCTGCGGTCCCTGGTGAACGGCGGCCCGAGCACCGACTTCCGCGAGCGGCTGCGGGCCGATCTCATGCGTGCCCACGCCGACGAACGCACCGCGGGCAGGCACGCGGCGCCCCCCGCCGCCCCCGCCTCCCACGCCGGGAGCCGGCGACCCCGTCCCCGCCGGTCCCTGCTCGTCCGGCTGCGCCCCGTCCTCGTCTTCGGCGTCGCGCTGAGCGGGATGTTCGCCACCGGCGTGCGCACGTACCACGCGGTGCCCGGCGAGGTGCTGTACCCGCTGAAGCGGGTGGCCGAGTCGACGGTGCTCGTCCTGGCGTACGACGAGAAGGACCGGGCGGAGCGGGAGATGGCCGCGGCCCGGCTGCGGGCGGCCGAGACCGCCTCGCTGATCGGCGAGGCCGCCCCCGACCGCCGCCGGCTGATCGCCCAGACGCTCGACGACATGGAGACGAAGACCAGGGCCGCGCTGACCCGCGTGGCGCGGCGTGGCCATGCCGACGGCGAGGCGCGGCGGTTCGCGCGTCAGCAGCGCAAGGTGGTGGAGCCGCTGCTGCCGAAACTCGACGGGGAGAACCGCGACAAGGCCACGCAGTACCTGCGTTACATCGACACTTTCACGGCTTCCGGACGCTGACACGTCATGTCCCGCTCACGTTGGGGACGGTGTCCGGCGGTTAAGCTGATGAGCCATGAGGCGGCTATTGCGACGGAGGGAAGCGGCGGAGATCGCCGGTGAGGTGGCCGCCGCCGCGGCGGTGTCCGCCCCCGAGGTCGTGCCCGATCTGACCGCGGCGGCGTTCTTCGACGTCGACAACACCATGATGCGCGGCGCCTCCATCTACCACTTCGCGCGCGGGCTCGCCTCGCGGGGCCTGTTCACCACCCGCGACCTGGCGAAGTTCGCGGTCGGGCAGGCGTGGTTTCGCGTCCGGGGCAACGAGAACCCCGAGCACATCGCCAGGGCCAAGGAGATGGCCCTCGCCTTCGTCGCGGGGCTCAAGGTGGACGAGGTCGTCCGGCTGGGCGAGGAGATCTACGACGACGTGATGGCCGACCGCGTGTGGGCGGGCACCCGCGCGCTGGCCCAGGCGCATCTCGACGCCGGGCAGCGGGTGTGGCTGGTCACCGCGACCCCGGTGGAGCTGGCCCGGGTCATCGCGCAGCGGCTCGGGCTCACCGGCGCGCTCGGCACGGTCGCCGAGACCGCCGACGGCGCCTACACCGGGCGGCTGGTCGGCGACCTGCTGCACGGCCCGGCCAAGGCCGAGGCCGTACGGGCGCTGGCCCGGCGCGAGGGCCTCGACCTCGCCCGGTGCTCGGCCTACAGCGACTCGTCCAACGACCTGCCGATGCTCTCGCTCGTGGGCCACCCGTACGCCATCAACCCCGACAGCGAGCTACGCGAGCACGCCAGGGACAACGGCTGGGAGACCCGCGACTTCCGGACCGGCCGGAAGGCGACCATGATCGGGCTGCCGATCGCGGCGACGGCGGGGGCCATAGCGGGCGGCGTCGCCGCCGGCATCGCGCTGCGCCGCCACTACCGCTCCAGCCTCTGACGCCCGGGGCCGGATCAGATCGGCGGGAACGCGGCCCCCCGGCGCAGCCGCAGGGCGTCGAGCCGCCGCTGCATGGTCTCCCGGACGTGGTCGGTGAGGTCGAAGACCACCGCGGGGTCGTCGGCCTCCTCCGGGTCGTAGGAGTCGGTGCGGACCGGCTCGCCGAACTCGATGAGCCACTTCGACGGCAGCGGGACCAGGCCGAGCGGCCCGAGCCAGGGGAACAGCGGCGTGATCGGGAGGTACGGCAGGCCGAGCAGGCGCGCGAGCGAGGGGACGTCCCCGATCTTGGGATAGATCTCCTCCGCGCCGACGATCGCACACGGGACGATCGGCACACCGGCCCTGATCGCCGAGGCGACGAACCCGCCCCGGCCGAACCTCTGCAGCCGGTAGCGCTCGGAGAACGGCTTGCCGATGCCCTTGAAGCCCTCGGGGAAGACGCCGACGACCTCGCCCTTGCGCAGCAGGCGGTCGGCGTCCTCGGGGCAGGCGAGCGTGTGCCCCGACTTGCGGGCGAGATGCCCGAGCACGGGGAGCTGGTAGACCAGGTGGGCGCCGAGGAGGCGCAGCGGCCGGCCCAGCTCGTCGTTCACCGCGACCTGGAGCATGAGCGCGTCCACCGGCAGCGTGCCGGAGTGGTTGGCCACGATCAGAGCCCCGGCGTCGGCCGGCACGTTCTCCAGGCCGAGGGTCTCGGTCCTGAACCAGTGCCGGTACAACGGGCGCAGCGCCTCCAGCAGCACCCGGTCGTTCAGCTCGGGATCGAAGCCGAACTCGTCGACCTCGTAGTCGCCGGTGATCCTGCGGCGCAGAAAGGCGAACAGCTCCGCGAGCCGCTCGCCGGAGTCGTCGCCGTTCCCGGGGCCGGCCGGATGGCCGTTCCCGGCCGCGCGCCGGTCCTGGAAGTCGTTCATCGCGTCACCGCTTCGTCACGAGGCCGGCCAGCCAGTCGACCGCGGCGAGCGGCAGGTGACCGGGGCCGCCCCGGGACCGCAGGAAGTCGTCGAACGCCGCCGCCGTGCCGTACTTCGGGCGCCAGCCGAGCTCGGCGGTGAGCCTGGCGGTGTCCACCGCGCGGCCGTGGCTCATCAGCGTGAGCTGCTCGGGCGAGAAGTCGACCAGCCGGGCGCCCCTGGCCAGCCCGCCGACCAGGCGGAAGGCCGGGGACGGCAGCGGGACCACCGGCCGGCCCGTGCGCCGCGCGCACTGCGACAGCAGCAGGACGCCGTCGCCCGCCACGTTGAACACGCCGGGGTGGTCCGTCCCGGCCGTACGGCACAGCGCCTCGACGGCGTCGTCCTCGTGGACGAACTGCAGCCGCGGGTCGAAGCCGAGCACGGTGGGCAGCACGGGCTGCGAGAAGTAGCGCGTGAGCGGCGAGTCGACGCCGGGCCCCATGAGGTTGGCGAACCGCAGCGTGGTCGTCGTCACGTCGGGCCGCCGCCGGGCGAAGCCCCGGACGTACGTCTCGACCTCCGTGGCGTCCCTGGCGTACCCGTGGTGCGCCACCTCGACGGGCTCGGTGTCCTCCGTGAACACGGCCGGAGCGTGCGGCGAGGAGCCGTACACGGCCGTGGTGGAGCGCACGACCACGCGGCGCACCGTGGCGGAGCGCTGGCAGGCCGCGAGCAACTGCATCGTGCCGATGACGTTGTGCTCCTTCATGGCCGGCCGGCCACCGCCCGTCCCGCCCGCCCGGCGGTCTCCGCGGCCGCTGCCGCTGACCAGGCTGAGGTGCACGACCGTGTCGACGTCGGCGTCCCGGATGACCCGAGCCAGGTCCGGGCCGCGCAGCGCGACACGGACGAACTCGGCGCGGCCGAGCACCGGGCCGTCCTGCCCGCCGTCCCGCCCACGAGGGGGTGGCGGCGGCTCGGTGTCCACGCCGATGACGCGGTCGATCTCCGGATCGCCCGCGAGCGCGGCCGCCACACGGGCGCCGATGTGACCGCGGACACCGGTGACCAGCACGGTACGAGTCATCGACGCCTCGCCGGGGGTGTGCGTGTGCGTGTTCGACGGTCGCCCGGTCCCTCGGGACCGGTGCGCGCTCCGTCTCGGCTACTTCTTGTTACGCCGCTGGATGCGGGTCTTCTTCAGCAGCTTGCGGTGCTTCTTCTTGGCCATGCGCTTGCGGCGCTTCTTGATCACAGAGCCCACGGGACCCCCAGGTGAAGGTGGTGACAGTCGAACCGGCGCGCGAGCGCACACCGGCTCAACAGACTACCGGCGATCCACGGTAGATCGCTCCCCCGGGGGACCCCGCGTCGGGCGCGGGCCGGCCACGCCGCCGTCAAGCGTGGTCGTCCGAGGGCGTTCAACCCGCTTCGATGAACGCGTCCCGCAAGTAGTCGTGCACCGCCTGCTCGGGCACTCTGAAGGACCGGCCGACACGGATGGCCGGTAACTCGCCCGAGTGCACGAGCCGGTACACCGTCATCTTGGACACCCGCATGACGGTCGCCACCTCGGCCACCGTCAAGAACTTCACCTCGCTGAGAGGTCTTTCGCCTGCACCCATCGGACGCCTCTTCCGCACGTGTTTCCGGGTTATCCCCACTGGTGCCATCGCTCACGCACGTGTACTGCCGTCAGCGTAAGTCCGGACTCCGAGTAGGCAAACCCCCCATTCCATCATCAGCGGAGCCGTGTGCCGTCAAAATCGGGAAAGTCGCTGGCAGCAGCAGGGCCGTGCCCCTCGCCTCAATCTTGGAACGGACCAACTTCTCTCACATAAGAGTCGCCCAGGATCAGAAAAAAGTTGGCAACCGCCCGACACACCGGTGCAAAAGCGGGCGCGAAATGCCCGATTTGGGAGGTCCGTAAGGGTGTCAGAGGCTACGGGCGATGCGCGCGATCAGATACGAGGTCAACGGGGCGTAGTGCCGGGGAAGCACGTTGTCGTCGAGCGGGACACTGACGGCGATCTTGCCCTCCGCCTCCCCCACGAACAGCGCGGGGTCGTTGCTGTCGGCGAAGCCCACCGTCTCGACCCCGGCCTCGCCCGCCGCCCCCGCCCAGCCGTGATCGGCGATCACCAGGTCGGGGCGCTCCTCGGCCAGGATCGCCCGCATCGGGTGCGGGTCGTGGGTGTGCACGAACGTGCCGCGGTCCTCCAGCATCGCCACGCCGTCGAGGTAGCGGATCCGCCTGCGGCGGCCGAGTCCGCCGACGTACGCCCACCCCTCCGCGGGGGACAGCAGGGTCGCCCCGTTCCCGGCCGCGAACCTGGCCAGGGCGAGGTGGACGGTGAGCAGGCCGGTGGGGTGGCCGGTGGCCACGACGATCCGGGCCGAGCCACGCCGCAGGACCTTGGCGACCCGGTCCCCCATCTCCTCCACCGCGTCGATGGTCCGATCGGGGTCGATGGTGTCCTGGCCCTCGCGGTGGCCGGGGTCGGCCGCCACCCCGGCCCGGTCGGCCATCAGCCGCAGCACGTCGTGGTAGGACCACTCGCCCTCGAAGGTGAGCCCGAAGAGGTAGTGCGGGTCGCGCAGCGCGAGCGACCGGTAGTGATCGAGGTTGTTCTCCCGGCTGGTGGCGACGTCGCCGGCGATGGCGGTCCGTACGAGGTGCTCGCGCAGTTCGGCCCGGGAGGGCGAGGCCGGGGACGGCGGGGAGGAGGATCGGGAGGACGGCGGGGAGGACGGTCGGGTCACGACTGCTACAGCGCTCCTCGGCTCGGCGCAATTCCGGACATGTCAGGGCATGGGATCCAGGCCGTGGAAGGGGAACACCGCCTTCCTGGTCGCGACGACGGCCCGGTCGACGGCGTCGGCTGGATCGTACCCCTCGGAGAAGTCACGCCACTGTGGGTGCCGCCCGTCGGTCATCCGCAACGGCGGGATCTCGCCGGTCCGTTCCGTCACGTACGTCCGCCAGTCCTCCGGCGTGGGGGTGCCGGGGTCGACGGGACTCCCGGCGGCCTCGGCGATCAGGTGCGTCCAGGCTCTCGGCACGACCTGGACGAGTTCGTAGCCCCCGCCGCCCAGCGCGATCCAGCGTCCGCCCGCGGTCTCGTGGGCCAGCCGGTGCAGCGCGGCGTACGTCGTGCGCTGCCCGTCGAGGCTGAGCATGAGGTGCGCCAGCGGGTCGAGGGCGTGGCTGTCGCATCCCTGCTGGGTGACCAGGACCTGCGGCCGGAAGTGCCGCAGCAACGGCGGGACGACCGCGTGGAAGGCCCGCAGCCACCCGGCGTCGCCGCAGCCCGCCGGCAGCGCGACGTTGACCGCGGTGCCCTCGGCGCCCGTCTCGTGCGGGAACCCGGTGCCGGGGAAGAGCGTGCGCGGGCTCTCGTGCAGGCTGATCGTGAGCACCCGGGGATCGTCGTGGAACGCCGCCTGCACGCCGTCGCCGTGGTGCACGTCCACGTCCACGTACGCGACGCGGGACGCGCCGTGCGACAGCAGCCACGCGATCGCCACCGCCGGGTCGTTGTAGACGCAGAAGCCGCTGGCGGCGCCGGGCATGGCGTGGTGCAGGCCCCCCGCGACGTTCACCGCGTGCTCGGCCGTGCCGTCCCACACGGCCCTGGCGGCGGCCAGCGTGGCCCCGGTGACCAGCGCGGACGCCTCGTGCACCCCGGCGAAGGCGGGGTTGTCCTCGGTGCCGAGCCCGTACCGCAGGTCGGGGCGGCCGTCCCGCGAGACGGTCTTGACCGCCTCGATGTAGTCCCGCTTGTGGACCAGCGCGATCTCGTCGTCGGTGGCGGGGACGCAGCCGGTCGTCTCGACCGTGTCGAGCACGCCCATCTCGCGGGCGAGCGCCATGGTGAGCTCGACGCGCACAGGCGCGAGGGGGTGGCCGGGCCCGAAGTCGTACGTGACCAGGGCGTCGTCCCAGACGACCCGCACCGCCCGGCTCACGCGGCGACGCCATCGCAGTGACTCATACCAGAACGTTATCGCCCGTACCCGGACCTTGACGCCGTCGCTCCGGCTCGTGTCCGGGCCTCGTGCGTGACCGTCACAGCGGGGCCCCGCCTCGCCCGTGCGTCAGGCTCGCGCGTACGGCCCTCAGCCGGAGGCGAGCCGGCGGCTGCGCTCGCAGGCGGCCTCGATCGCGTCGAGGAACGCGGCCCTGACCTTGTGCCGTTCCAGCTCGGCGATGGCGGCGATCGTGGTGCCTCCGGGCGAGGTCACGGCCTCGCGCAGGATCACCGGGTGCTCCCCCGAGTCGCGCAGCATGATCGCGGCGCCGACGATCGACTGGGTGACCATGTCGAGGGCGGCGGCGCGCGGCATGCCCAGCAGGATCCCGGCGTCGACCATCGCCTCGACGAGGTAGAAGAAGTACGCCGGGCCGCTGCCGGACAGCGCGGTGGCGGCGTCCTGCTGCGCCTCCGGGATGCGCAGCACCTTGCCCACCGGGCTGAGCAGCGCCTCGGTGCGCCTGAGGTGCTCCTCGGAGGCGTGCGCCCCGGCCGAGATGACGCTCATGGCCTCGTCGACCAGGACGGGCGTGTTCGACATGACGCGGACGACCGCCACGCCGTCCCCGAGCCTGGTCTCCACGAAGGCGGTCGTGATGCCGGCGGCGACGGAGATCACCAGCCGGTCGGCGGGCACGTGCGGGGCGATCTCGGCCAGCAGCGCGCCCATGTCCTGCGGCTTGACGGCGAGGATGAGCGTCTCGGCCAGCTTGGCGGCCTCGGCGTTGCCCGCCACCCGCACGCCGTACCGCTCGCGCAGCGCCTCGGCCCGCTCGGGCCTGCGGGCCGTCGCCACGATCTCGTCCGGCCGCAGACCGGCGCGTACCAGCCCGGAGAGCAGGGCCTCGCCCATCTTTCCGGTCCCGAGGATCGCGATCATCCCTGTGCCTTCCTGTACTCGCCGGGATCTGCGCGCAGCTTACCGATCCCGCCGGAGGAGCGTGTCGCGGCCCGGCGGCCTCCGACACCTCGCGTCATCCCATGCCCACCACAAATGTTGCGGTTTTGCATCCAAGTGACGGCAAGTGTCGCTTTACTACTCTTTTGCCCGGATGATCGGCCGAGGGTGTCCATGAATCGGCTCCATCGACGGGGCCACCGGCGCCGAAGGGGTGCACGTGAAGAAGATCCTCGTTGCGCTGGCCGCCGCCGGCCTGGGTCTGAGCGGCGTGCTGGCCGCGTCGCCCGCGGCCGGCGCACCCCCGGGCGCCGAGCACGCGCCGCCGGCTCCCGCGCCGCAGTGGACCCAGTGCGAGGGCCTGCCCACGGGCGTCGAGTGCACGAAGATCGAGGTACCCCTGGACTACAGCCGTCCCAAGGGCGAGAAGATCAAGATCGCGGTCTCCCGCAGGAAGGCGACGGACACGGCCCACTACCAGGGCGTGATCCTGTTCAACCCCGGCGGCCCCGGCGGCAGCGGCCTCGCGTACCCGGCGGTCATGCAGACGCGGCTGGGGCCCACGCTCGCCGCGCAGTACGACCTGATCGGCTTCGACCCGCGCGGCGTCGGCTCCAGCGAGCCCTCGCTGAGCTGCGACCCGCACTTCGCCGACCCGGTGCGGCCCGACTACGTGCCCGCGAACATCACCGAGGAGCTGGCCTGGGCCCAGCGCTCCCGGAACTACGCGGAGGCGTGCGGCCGGATCTACGGCGACCTGCTCAAGAACATGACCACGGCCGACGCGGCCAACGACATGGACCAGATCCGCAAGGCCCTCGGCCAGGACCAGATCAGCTACGTCGGCTACTCCTACGGCACCTACCTCGGCGCGACGTACGCGACGCTGTTCCCGAACAGGGTCCGCCGGCTCGTGCTGGACAGCATCGTCAACCCCTCGCGGGTGTGGTACGAGGCCAACATCGACCAGAACCACGCGTTCGAGGGCCGCGCCAAGGACTTCTTCGCCTGGATCGCCCAGTACGACTCGACCTACCACCTCGGCACCACCGGCGACGAGGTGGAGAAGGCGTTCTACGCGGCCCGCGCCAAGCTGAAGGACACCCCGGCGGAGGGCCGGGTCGGGCCGAACGAGTTCGACGACACCTACCTGGCGGGCGGCTACCTCAAGAGCCGCTGGCCCCTGCTCGCGAACGCGCTGTCCAGGTACCTGACCGCCGGTGAGGCGGCTCCGCTCCTCGCCGCCTACGGCACGTACGGCGACTCCAGCGGCGACGACAACACGTTCGCCGTCTACTCCGCGGTCGAGTGCTCCGACGCGAGCTGGCCGCGCGACTGGCCCAGGTGGCACCGCGACATGTGGCAGTCGTACCGCGCCGCGCCCTTCTTGAGCTGGGGCAACGCCTGGTTCAACGCGCAGTGCGCCTTCTGGCCGGTGCGCGCGGCGCACGAGCAGCGGATCGACGGCCGGCTCATCAAGAACGCGCTGTTCTTCCAGGACACCAAGGACGGCGCCACGCCGTACGAGGGCGGGGTCGAGATGCACAGGCGCTTCCCGAACTCGCGCCTCGTCGTCATGGACGGCGGCGGCAACCACGGCCTGACCGGACGGGGCAACGCCTGCGTCGACGACGCCTGGAAGGCCTACCTGACCGACGGCACGCTGCCCGCGAGCCGTCCGGGGCCGGACCTGCACTGCGCGCCGTTCGCCGACCCGGTTCCGCCGGCCCGGGCCGCCGCGTTGAACGCGACGCCCACGCAGATCGACGACTGGGTGCCCGGCGAACGCTGACCTCTCCCGGCCCACCCCCCGATACACCCCCCACGGCGAGCCCCCGGCCTGTGACAGGCCGGGGGCCCGTCCGTCTCCGGGCGCCGCTTCACGGCGTACGGCGGCGCAGCGTCACGGCGCCGAGGAGGAGCGCGAGCACGGCCGACCCGGCGACCAGGGCCATGTCGCGCCAGAACTCGCCGCCCGGGCCGGTGTCCGCGCAGGCGTGCGCCATGGCCTCGATCGCGTACGACATGGGCAGGATGTCGGAGATCCATTCGAGCACGGGCGTCATCCGGCCGCGTGGCACGAGGATCCCCCCGAGCAGCACCTGGGGGATCATGACGACCGGCATCAGCTGCACGGCCTGGAACTCCGTACGGGCGAACGCGCTGCACAGCAGGCCGAGCGCGGTGCCGAGCAGGGCGTCGAGCAGCGCGACGAGCACCAGCGGCCACAGGGGGCCCGGGATGTCCAGGCCGAGCCAGGTGAGGGAGACCGCCAGCGCCAGCGCCACCTGGACGCAGGCCGCCAGGCCGAAGGCGAGGCCGTACCCGAGCAGGAGGTCGAGCCGCCCGAGCGGCATCGCCATGAGCCGCTCCAAAGTCCCCGACGTACGCTCGCGCAGGGTGGCGATCGAGGTGACGAGGAACATCACCAGGAACGGGAACACGCACAGCAGGACCGGAGCGAACCGGCCGAACGCCCGCTCGTCGTCGATCACGTAGTAGAGCAGGATCATCACCAGCGTCGGCACGAGCACCATGAGCGCGACGGTGCGCCTGTCGTGGCGGAGCTGGGTCAGGATGCGGCGCGCGGTGGCCAGAGTGATCACGAGGCTCATGCCGCGGCCCTCTCGGCGATCAGGCGCAGGAACGCCTCCTCCAGATCGGACGTGCGGGTGCGCCCGCGCAGCCCGTCGGGGGTGTCGTCGGCGAGGATCTCCCCCTGGCGCAGCACGACCAGCCGCTCGCAGCGCGCGGCCTCGTCCATGACGTGGCTGGAGACGAGGAGCGTCGCGCCGCGCTCGGCGAGGCGGTGGAACAGCGCCCACAGCTCCTGCCGCAGCACCGGGTCGAGCCCGACGGTCGGCTCGTCGAGCACGAGCAGCTCGGGCCGGCCGAGCATGGCCACCGCGAGCCCGGCCCGGTTGAGCTGACCGCCGGAGAGGGTGGCGCCGAGCTGGTGGGCGGCGTCCGCGAGCCCCACCTCGGCCAGCACCCGCTCGGGGTCGTCCTTCGGCGCCCCGAGCACGGCGGCGAAGTAGCGGAGGTTCTCCAGCACCGTCAGGTCGCGGTAGACGGCCGGGCTCTGGGTCGAGTAGCCGATCCTGCGCCGCAGGCCCGCGCTCCCGGCGGGCTCGCCGAGCACGGTCACCTCCCCGCCTGAGACGACCTGGACCCCGACGACCGCCCGCATCAGCGTCGTCTTGCCGCAGCCGCTCGGCCCGAGCAGCCCGGTGACCTGGCCCCGGGGCACCTCGAAGGTCAGCCCGTGCAGCACTTCCGCCCCACCTCTGGACACCCGCAGACCGCGTACGGCGACCGCGGGAGCCGATAAATTCATCATGTGATGAAATTAAGCCCACGCAGCCCGGCACGTCAATGAACCACCGGCGCTTGACAGCCGTGTAAGGGACATGAGAAAGCTCTGGCTCGTGGCCCTCCTGTTCCTGGCGGTCGCCTGCGGAGGGGCGTCCTCCACCTCGGCCCACCCCGAGCAGCCGGAGGGCTCGCCCTCCGGCGCCGGGACGGGCCCCCAGTCGGCTCCGGCTCCGGTGGTCCCGCCGGGGGCCGGAACCGTCGTGCCCGGCGCCTCCGCGTCCCCCGTGACCCCGGCGGGGCCCACCCTGAACACGCGTGCGGTCCCTTGGGAGAGCGCCACGCCCGCGGACGGCGGCCGCTCTCTCGACGTCGTGTGGTGGTCGGGCGTGGAGCCCTGCCAGGTGCTCGACCACGTCGACGTGAAGGAGACCGCGCGCGAGGTGACGGTCACCGTGTACGAGGGGCAGGACCGGCGCTCCCCCGACGCCGTCTGCATCGCGATCGCCATCCGGAAGACCACGCAGGTGCGGCTCACGTCCCCTCTGGGCGACCGGAAGGTGGTGGACGGCGCCAAGTAGGGCGAAGCCGGGCCGTGAGCTTCGCCCTGGATGGGGCAGGCGCGGGCGTGGTGCGGAATCGCGGATGCGGGGACTAAATCCGCGCGCTCCGGGGTTGAGCCTCGTAGACTCAAGACGTTTGACAGGAACCCGGATCGGGTCCATCATTTGAGTCTGACCGACTCAACTTTGACTACAAGGACGTACTCATGGCACGTGCGGTAGGTATCGACCTGGGGACGACCAACTCCGTCGTCTCGATTCTCGAGGGCGGCGAGCCCACGGTCATCGCGAACGCGCAGGGGTCGCGGACCACGCCGTCCGTGGTCGCGTTCGCGAAGAACGGAGAGGTCCTCGTCGGCGAGGTGGCCAAGCGGCAGGCGGTGACCAACGTCGACCGCACCATCCGCTCGGTCAAGCGTGAGATGGGCACGAACTGGACCGTCGAGATCGACGGCAAGAAGTTCACGCCCCAGCAGATCAGCGCTTTCGTCCTGCAGAAGCTCAAGCAAGACGCGGAGGCGTACCTGGGCGAGAAGATCACCGACGCGGTGATCACCGTTCCCGCCTACTTCAACGACTCGCAGCGGCAGGCCACCAAGGAGGCCGGCCAGATCGCGGGCCTCAACGTGCTGCGCATCATCAACGAGCCCACCTCCGCGGCCCTGGCCTACGGCCTGGACAAGGAGAAGGACCAGACCATCCTGGTCTTCGACCTCGGCGGCGGCACCTTCGACGTGTCCCTGCTCGACGTCGGCCAGGAGGACGGGCACGGGTTCGTCGAGGTCAAGGCGACCAGCGGTGACAACCACCTCGGCGGCGACGACTGGGACCAGCGCGTCGTCGACGAACTGGTGACCCGCTTCAAGAACGCGCACGGGGTCGACCTGGCCAAGGACAAGATGGCCCTCCAGCGCCTGCGCGAGGCGGCCGAGAAGGCGAAGATCGAGCTGTCGGCGCAGACCGAGACCACGATCAACCTGCCCTACATCACCGCCTCCTCCGAGGGCCCGCTGCACCTGGAGGAGAAGCTGACCCGGGCGGAGTTCCAGCGGATCACCGCCGACCTGCTCGAACGCTGCAAGGGCCCCTTCCACCAGGTCATCAAGGACGCCGGCGTCAAGGTCTCCGACATCGCCCACGTCGTGCTGGTCGGCGGCTCGACCCGCATGCCGGCCGTCTCCGAGCTGGTCAAGGAGCTGACCGGCGGCAAGGAGCCCAACAAGGGCGTGAACCCGGACGAGGTCGTCGCCATCGGCGCCGCGCTCCAGGCCGGTGTCCTCAAGGGCGAGGTCAAGGACGTCCTGCTGCTCGACGTGACCCCGCTGAGCCTCGGCATCGAGACCAAGGGCGGGATCTTCACCAAGATCATCGAGCGCAACACGACGATCCCGACCAAGCGCTCGGAGGTCTTCACCACGGCCGAGGACAACCAGCCGTCGGTGCAGATCCAGGTCTACCAGGGCGAGCGTGAGATCGCGGCGTACAACAAGAAGCTCGCCACCTTCGAGCTGACCGGCATCGCCCCGGCCCCGCGCGGCATCCCGCAGATCGAGGTCACCTTCGACATCGACGCCAACGGCATCGTGAACGTGTCGGCGAAGGACCTCGGCACGGGCAAGGAGCAGTCGATGACCATCACCGGCGGCTCGGCCCTGGGCAAGGACGACATCGAGCGGATGATGCGCGAGGCGGAGTCCTACGCCGAGGACGACCGGAAGCGCCGCGAGGACGCCGAGGTCCGCAACAACGCGGACGCGCTGGCCTACCAGACGGAGAAGTTCCTCCGCGAGAACGACGACAAGGTCCCGGCCGACGTGAAGACCGAGGTCAACGACTCCCTCGCCGAGCTGAAGAAGGCGCTGGAGGGCACCGACACGGCCGTCATCCGCGACTCCGCCGAGAAGCTCGCGACCGTCAGCCAGAAGATGGGCTCGGCGATCTACGCCCAGTCCCAGGCGGCCGGAGCCGAGGGCGCCGCGCCCGGCGCGGACGCCGGTGCGGGCGGCCAGCAGGCGAAGGCCGACGAGGACGTCGTCGAGGCCGAGATCGTCGACGACGAGCGGGAGGGCGGCACCAAGTGAGCCCGCGTGAGAACGGTTCCGGGGAGGAGCCGGTGATCCGCGACAACCGCAAGATCGACCCGGAGACCGGCAGGGCCCGCGAGGCCACCACGGCGGACGACGGCGTGGCGCAGGAGGAGTCCTCCTCCGTCGCCCAGGAGCCGGAGGCCGTGGCGGCCGACGGGTCCGCCGCGGACCTGCTCGCCGAGCGCACCGCCGATCTCCAGCGCCTGCAGGCGGAGTTCAGCAACTACCGCAAGCGGGTCGAGCGCGACCGGATCACCGTCAAGGAGCAGGCCGTGGCGAGCGTGCTCACCGAGTTGCTGCCGGTGCTCGACGACATCGGGCGCGCCCGCGACCACGGCGAGCTCACCGGCGGCTTCGCGAAGGTGAGCGAGTCGCTGGAGGCGGCCGTCGGCAAGCTGGGCCTGGCCACGTACGGCACGAAGGGCGACCCCTTCGACCCGACCGTGCACGAGGCCCTGCTGCACAGCTACTCGGCGGAGGTGACGGAGCCGACGTGCGTCGAGATCCTCCAGCCGGGCTACCGGATCAACGACCGGATCCTGCGCCCGGCCCGGGTGGCCGTCGCCGAGCCGAGCGAGGAGGAGGCGCCGCGCGACGCGGCGGACGACTCCGGCGCCGCCGATGGATCCGACGAGAACTGAACAGCCCGGGGTCTCTCCCGATCGGGAAGGATCGGGAGAGACCTCAGTCACTCCCCTTTCGTGTGAAGGAAGCGATAGATGAGCACCAAGGACTACTTGGAAAAGGACTACTACGCCGTCCTTGGTGTGCCCAAGACCGCGAGCGCCGAGGAAATCAAGAAGGCGTACCGCAAGCTCGCCCGGCAGTACCACCCCGACGCGAACCCCGGCAACAAGCAGACCGAGGAGAAGTTCAAGGAGGTCTCCGCGGCCTACGACGTGCTCTCCGACGCCAAGCGGCGCAAGGAGTACGACGAGGCGCGCACGCTGTTCGGGTCCGGCGTGGGCGGGTTCACCGGCGCGGGTGGCCAGCGGCCAGGCGGCGGCAGCTTCAACTTCGACCTCGGCGACCTGTTCGGGGGCTCGGGTTCGGGCGAACGGATCGGGGACCTCTTCGGCGGGCTGTTCAACCGGGGTGGCGGCCCGCGCACGACCACCACCACCGGCCGGCCACGGCGCGGCCAGGACGTCGAGTCCGAGGTGACGCTCGCCTTCGGCGAGGCGGTCGACGGCACCACGGTGTCGCTCCGGCTCACCAGCTCGTCCGCCTGCGCGGCCTGCGGCGGCACGGGGGCGAAGGCCGGCACCACGCCGAGGGTCTGCCCGACCTGCGAGGGAACCGGGGCCGCCAGCCGCAACCTCGGCAACTTCGCCTTCTCCGAGCCGTGCCGCGACTGCCGCGGCCGGGGCCTGGTGGTCGACGACCCCTGCCCCGTCTGCGAGGGCAGCGGGCGCGGCAAGAGCACCCGCACGATCCAGGCGCGCATTCCCGCCGGGGTCGGCGACGGCCAGCGCATCAGGATCAAGGGCAAGGGCGCGCCGGGTGAGAACGGCGGCCCGGCGGGCGACCTCTACGTGCTGGTGCACGTGAAGCCGCACCCGGTGTTCGGCCGCAGCGGGGAGAACCTGACCGTCACGGTCCCCGTCACCTTCCCCGAGGCCGCGCTCGGCGCCGAGATCAAGGTGCCGACGCTCAAGGGCATGCCGGTGACCCTCCGAATCCCCGAGGGCACGCCGAACGGGCGGACCTTCCGGGTGCGCGGGCGCGGGGCCCCGCGCAAGGACGGCACCAAGGCCGATCTGCTGGTCACCGTCCAGGTGATGGTGCCGCAGAACCTGGACGACAAGGCCCGCGCGGCCCTTGAGGAGTTCAGGAACGCGACCGAGGGGCCGGACCTCCGCGAAGAGCTGATCAAGCAGGCCAGAAGCGAGTGAGCCGATGGATGCCAGGTTTTTCGACATCTCCGACGACACACCTGTCTATGTGATCTCCGTGGCCGCCCAGCTGTCCGGGCTGCATCCGCAGACGCTCCGCCAGTACGACCGGCTCGGCCTCGTCAGCCCCGGCCGTACGGCGGGGCGGGGACGGCTGTACTCCACCCGGGACATCGTGCTGCTGCGCGAGGTCCAGCGGCTCTCCCAGGAGCACGGCATCAACCTCGCCGGCATCAAGCGCATTCTCGAACTGGAGACGGAGAACCTGCGCCTGCGCGAGGAGGTCACGCGGCTGCGGGGTGAGCTCACCATGGTGCGGGCACTGGTCCGCTACGAACTGCCACCTGCCTGAACCTGCCACCTGCCTTAACGGGGAATCGAGGCATCGACATATGGACTACAAGTTCACCCAGAAGAGCCAGGAGGCCCTGTCGGCGGCCGTGCGCCGCGCCGCGGCCGACGGCAATCCCGAGGTGGCGCCCGCCCACCTCCTGACGACCCTCCTGGCGCAGAACGGCGGCATCGCCGCCTCGCTGCTGCAGGCCGTCGGCGCGGACCCGGCGAGGCTGCGCGCCCAGGCCGAGGAACTGCTGAGCCGGCTGCCCAAGGCGCAGGGCTCCACCGTGAGCGCGCCGTCCAGCTCCCGCCAGCTGCTGACCGTGATCAACACGGCCGCCCAGCGGGCCAAGCAGCTCGAAGACGAGTACGTCTCGACCGAGCACCTGCTGGTCGGGCTGGCGACCGACGGAGGACAGGTCGCCGACCTGCTGAAGGGCGTGGGCGCCACCCCCGACGCGCTGCTGGAGGCGTTCGAGAAGGTCCGCGGGCACGCGCGGGTGACCAGCGAGACGCCGGAGGACACCTACCAGGCGCTGGAGAAGTACGGCGTCGACCTCACCGAGGCGGCGAGGGCGGGCAAGCTCGACCCGGTCATCGGACGCGACAGCGAGATCCGCCGGGTCGTCCAGGTGCTGTCGCGCCGCACCAAGAACAACCCCGTGCTGATCGGCGAGCCCGGCGTCGGCAAGACCGCCGTGGTGGAGGGCCTCGCCCAGCGGATCGTCGCGGGCGACGTGCCCGAGAGCCTGCGCAACAAGCGTCTCGTGGCGCTCGACCTCGGCGCGATGGTCGCGGGCGCGAAGTACCGCGGCGAGTTCGAGGAGCGCCTCAAGGCCGTGCTCACCGAGATCAAGGAGAGCAACGGCCAGATCGTGACGTTCATCGACGAGCTGCACACGATGGTCGGAGCGGGCGCGGCCGAGGGCGCGATGGACGCGGGCAACATGCTCAAGCCCATGCTGGCCCGCGGCGAGCTGCGGATGATCGGCGCCACCACGCTCGACGAGTACCGCGAGCGCATCGAGAAGGACCCGGCGCTGGAGCGGCGCTTCCAGCAGGTCTACGTCGGCGAGCCGACCGTCGAGGACACGATCGCGATCCTGCGCGGGCTCAAGGGCCGCTACGAGGCCCACCACCAGGTGCAGATCTCCGACAGCGCGCTGGTCGCCGCCGCGACGCTCTCCGACCGCTACATCACCGCGCGCTACCTGCCCGACAAGGCCATCGACCTGGTGGACGAGTCGATGTCGCGGCTGCGCATGGAGATCGACTCGCGGCCGGTGGAGATCGACCAGCTCCAGCGGAGCGTGGACCGCCTGAAGATGGAGGAGCTCGCGCTCGCGAAGGAGACCGACGAGGCCAGCCGCCAGCGCCTGGAGAAGCTCCGCGAGGAGCTGGCCAACCGCCAGGAGGACCTCAACGCCCTGGTCAGCCGGTGGGAGCGGGAGAAGGCCGGCCTCAACAAGGTCGGCGAGCTGAAGAAGCAGCTCGACGAGGCGCGTGGCGCGGCCGAGCGGGCCCAGCGCGACGGCGACTTCGAGGCCGCGTCCCGGCTCATGTACGGCGACGTGCCCCGCCTGGAGAAGGAGCTCGCCGAGGCCACCAGGGCCGCCGAGTCGGCGGAGGCAGAGGCCGAGCCGATGGTGAAGGAGGAGGTCGGCCCCGACGACATCGCCGAGGTCATCTCCTCGTGGACCGGCATCCCCGCCGGGCGGCTGCTGGAGGGCGAGACCGCCAAGCTGCTGCGGATGGAGGACGAGCTCGGAAGGCGCCTCATCGGCCAGCGCGAGGCCGTGCAGGCCGTCTCCGACGCCGTACGGCGGGCCCGGGCCGGCATCGCCGACCCCGACCGGCCGACCGGCTCCTTCCTGTTCCTCGGCCCGACCGGCGTCGGCAAGACCGAACTGGCCAAGGCGCTCGCCGAGTTCCTGTTCGACGACGAGCGGGCCATGACCCGCATCGACATGAGCGAGTACGGCGAGAAGCACAGCGTCGCCCGGCTGGTGGGCGCGCCGCCCGGTTACGTCGGGTACGAGGAGGGCGGCCAGCTCACCGAGGCCGTACGGCGCAGGCCGTACACGGTGGTGCTGCTGGACGAGATCGAGAAGGCCCACCCCGAGGTCTTCGACATCCTGCTCCAGGTGCTCGACGACGGCCGGCTCACCGACGGGCAGGGCCGCACGGTCGACTTCCGCAACACCATCCTGATCCTCACCTCGAACATCGGCTCGCAGTTCCTCGTCGATCCCACGATGGAGGGCGAGAGCAAGCGCGAAGCGGTGCTGAACGCGGTGCGGGCCTCGTTCAAGCCCGAGTTCCTCAACCGGCTCGACGACATCATCGTGTTCGACGCGCTGGGCACCGAGGAGCTGTCGCAGATCGTGGACCTGCAGGTCGCCCGGCTCGCCAAGAGGCTGTCCGACCGGCGGCTGAGGCTGACGGTCACCCCCGCCGCCCGGGACTGGCTCGCGCTGACCGGCTACGACCCGCTGTACGGCGCGCGCCCGCTACGCCGCCTGATCCAGTCGGCGATCGGCGACCGGCTCGCCAAGGAACTGCTGTCGGGAGCCATCCGGGACGGCGACGAGGTAATCGTCGACATCGACGAGGCGGGAGACACGCTGAAGATCGGGCCCGCTCGGTAAGGTCTTCTCCACCATTGCGGCAAGCGCGCCCCGCCCTTTTCCCTCGCTGCTACGTTCGGCGTTCGTCGGACTACCGTACGCGATCAGGGGGACGTGGATGTCCAGGACATCACGAAGTATTCGAGGGCGGTGCGCGGCGCTCGCGGCGGTCACCGCCGGAGTGAGCTGGCTGACCTGGGGCACGGCGATGGCGAAGGACGGCGCGTCGTCCGACGCCTGCCGTCCCCGAAACCACGACATCACAGGCCACGACGTCACGGGCCGCGACGCCACGGGCCATGACAGCACGGACCAGGGCGTCACGCGTCACGAGATCGCGCGGCGCGAGGCCACGGACCGGAACGTGAGGGGCGTTCCGGCCACCCTGGCCCCGGCGGCGGGCGTCCTGAGCATCGCGGACGCCGCCGGATCCGCCGCCGGGCAGGGGCACCGCTCGCTTCCCGGCAGGCCCGTCCCGGATCCGGCCGTTCCCGGGGTGGCCAAGCCCGTCCTGCCGGCCCTGACCGCTTCTCGGGCACTGCCGGGCACGTCGTCCGCCAGGGCGCTGACAGGCCTGGTGCCGAGGACCGGAAACGCACCAGCCGCCGGAGCCGCGCCGGTCCGCGTGCCCGGCGCGGCCGGCACGGGCGGCGGCCGCGCGGCGGGTGTTCCCAGCGCGGCCGGCCGCGCGGCGGGTGTTCCCAGCGCGGTCGGCCGCGCGGCGGGTGTTCCCAGCGCGGTCGGCGGCGCGACCACCCCGGCAGCGGCCGGCGTACCGGCGAGGTCTCTCCCCGTCGGCCTGGCCACCGCTCCGTCAGCGGCGAAGCCGATCTCCGCCGGCACATCGGTCCTCCCGTCGTCGACGAAGCCGATATCCCTTGGCACGTCCGGGCTTCCGTCGGCCACGAAGCCGCTCGCCGCGGGCGCCTCGGCCCTCTCGTCGCCCGCGAGGTCGCTCACGGCACCGGCGGCGACCGTGGCGGGGTCGCGTGTGCCGGCCGCCGCGCCTGTCGCGAACTCCGGCACGCTGCTTCCCGCCAGGAGCGCCGTTCCGCTCCTCGCCGTCGCGCCGGCCAGGCCCAGCGCCTCGGACGCGGCCTGCCCGCCACAGGCGCCGCAGGGACTACGCGGCGAGCCGGCCGAGCAGGAGCGGGTGCGTCCCCTCACCGAGGGGCGGCCGCGGGCGCGTCGGCACCCGAGGCCGGAGGAAGAGGCGGGCAACGCCGGCAGGCAGAGCCGCGCCGCCCACAACCCCGCCGTCCGCAACCCCGCCGCCCACAACCCGGTCGCCCACAACCCCGCGGGGCAGAACCCCGCCGGGCAGGGGTCCGCCGCACGCCCCGCCGGGCAGGGGTCCGCCGCACGCCCCGCCGAGCAGGGGTCCGCCGCACGCCCCGCCGAGCAGGCCGGACTGACGCCGCAGAGCAGCACCGTCAGCACCAGTTCCCAGAGCGGCGCCTCCGGTCAGGAGCAGACCACCGAGACCTTCCCACGCAAGCACCCGCACCGCAGGCACCATCCCCACAAGCAGGACGGGACGCCGGAGCAGGCCGCGAACCAGGCGGGCCGGCCGGCGAGCGCGGCCCAGGAGGACACCGGGACGGCGACCGAGCGGAAGAACGGCGCCGGGCACAGGCGTCAGCGCGACGACGCCGCCGCACCGGCCCAGGCCGGAAGGCCGCAGGCCGCCGGCCAGGACAGAACGGCACAGGGCAAATCAGCACAGGGCAAGGCAGCACAGGGCAAGTCAGCACAGGGCAGGAAAATCGCACCGGCCGTCCAGCCTGAGACGGTGGGCGGCAGGCGCGTTCCGCGTCTCCAGCCGCGCGAGTACCCCCGGGCCGCCGCGCACCCGCAGGGCGGCGACATCACCACCCCCGCCGCCCTCACCAGGGCGACGGGCACGCACGGGGTGACCGACTTCGCCGCCGCGACCGGGAACAGGATCCTGCCCTGACCCGGCACACGACAAAGGGGGCCGTGACACACGGCCCCTTTCTCGTTCCCGGGACAGCAGTGCTCACAGGCGACCGACCGCGATCGGCTACGGCGCTCCGCTTCGAGGAGCCGCGACTGACACGCAGCCCCTGTCTCATTCCCGGCACACCAGTGCCACAGGCGACAGCCGTGACACCTCGTTCCCGGGATGCCGGAGCTCTCAGGGGACCACCACGGATTCGTCGCCGGTGCTCGGATACGGGCGGTCGGCGGCTCAGCGGGTGATGTCGAGAAGGGCGTCGAGGTCGTCCTCGGGCAGCCCGAGATCGACCCGGATGCGGTAGCGGGTGCGCAGCAGCGAGTCGCGGATGCCCGAACCGGTGGGGCCGCAGGCGCGGATGCCTTCGGTGGCCCAGTCGTGCGCCGCCTCCGCGTCGCCGTACGCGACCAGGGTCTCGGCGATGGTGAGCGCGGTGGCCGGGTTCCAGTCACCCGCCCGGATCGCCGCGATCATCGCTCTGGCCTCGTCCGGCCGGTCCAGCTCGAACAGGGTGTCGGCGATACCGGCGCGTGGATCCACCTGCACCTCACCCCCGTCCTCGATGGCGCTCTGGTAGCGGTCCAGCGCGGCGGCCGGCTGGCCGGCCTGGCGCCACTCCTCCGCCGCGAGCATGAGGATCGCCGCCCTCGACATCTCGCCCGACTCGTACCCCTGGGCCAGCGCATCGAGGCGACGGGCGAGGGCACCGTGGTCATCGAGCAGCAGGGCCTGTTCGAGCAGACGGTCCACCTGCTCATTTGTCACATGTGCCACAGTGCCGAGGCTACCGACCCGAGCCTCGTTTCGCAGGGCAACGCCAGGCATTGACGAAGCAACGATTAGTAGACCTTCCACTACTATGCGCTTTTCTCTGCAGATAGACGGGCATATCGCACCACGCCTGCGCATTCGAGCCCTGGCGAGGAGCGTCCAGCATGTCCAAGCGAGTGATCCTGACTCTCGCCTCCGCAACGGTGCTCGCCGCCGTGGTCCCGGGTGTCGCCGGTTACCTCACGGCGCAGTACGAGGCGCTCGGTCAGGCTCGCGCCGAACTCGCCCGGCTGCAGGCGCAGTTGCGGATGATGGAGCTCACGATCGAGCCCGCGGCGCTGCGGTGCCGCGCCGGTGAGTCCGGCGGGCGATCCCCGCTTCAGGTGGACGACGACGACGCGCGCCAGCTCATGATCCCCCCGCGCACCCACACCCGCTCGTGGCAGAACACCGCGTACGTGCCGGGCAACTCGCCGGGGCTGCTGCCCTCCATCGAGGCGCCCGGCATCACCGGCCCCCGTGTCACAAGCCCCAGTGTCGCCAACCCCCGTGTCACAGGCCCCGGCACCGTCGACCTCCGCGCGATCTACCCCCGGGCCGCCGATCCGCGCGTCATGACCGGGCCCCAGGCTCCGTCCGAGCCCGTCCGGCCAGGGGAGTGAGTCACCGCCGGCGCGACTCGGCGGCGGCGAGCTGCCGCGAGAGGTATCCGCGCACGAGTTGCTTGGCCTCGGTCACGATCACGGGGTCGCCGTGCGGGTCATGGCGGAAGGCGAGCTTGAGCACCGCGTCCCCGGCTTCCACCGCGACGAGAATGGCACGGTCCAAATCCTCGCCGTCGGCGAGCCCGAATTCCGTCAGCAGCAGGGCGCGGAGGCGTCCGGCGATCACCGTGCTGTTGTCCGCGACGGAGTCGAGCAGGTCGAGGTCGAAGACGTCGCCGAAGTGCAGCGAGCGGAAACCCGGCACGCTCCGGTGCATCTCGACGTACTCGTCGATGATGGCGTCGACCGCGTCCCACCAGCCCGTGTAGTCCTCGATCATGAAGCGGCGCCCGACCCGCGCGGCGAACAACTCGGCGTTGCGCCGGGCGAGTGCCTGGCTGAGTGCCCGCTTGTCGGGGAAGAACTGGTAGACCGAGCCGATGGCCACCCCGGCCCGCTCGGCGACCCGGGTGGTCGTGAGGGCGTCGTACCCGCCCTCGTCGAGCAGTTCCGCGCAGGCGTCGAGCATCCGCTCCACCCTGCGGACGCTACGACGCTGCGCGGGCCGCCGCCGCAGCGGCTCTCCGGCGTGCGACGAGCGCGGCGACATGCTCTCACCACCCCTGGGACCCCGGCCTTCGACGACGGGATCACCAATCTCCGACACCACCCGGCTGGACATCCACCCATCTTGCCTGTTTCGGGGTCCGCGGTCAGGGCTTAGCGGCCACTCGCCGGAAATGCGGCAAGATTCCGGTGCCGCCGCCGTCACGAGTCCTGCGGTGCGGCCGACAGGCCGGTGCAGCCGCGCAGCGCCCGGTACGCGCCGACCGCCTGCTCCCTGGCGCCGCCGGTGACCGGAACGGGCACACCGCCGTTGATCCGGGCGGGGGTCCACTGGTCCTTGAGGACCTTCCTCCCGTTGATGGTCAGGGTCAGCACACCGGTCGTGCCGGTCTGCGGACCCCAGTTGTAGAAGGCGAAGTTGCCCAGGCCGTACTGCACGTACGCCTGGCCGGAGTAGCCGCCGCCCAGCAGGATGTGCGCGTGGCTGCCCACCACGACGTCGGCTCCCGCCTCCACGAGCTTGTCCGCCAGGCCGCGTTGCACGGGTGTCGGGCACTTGACCAGTTCCGTGCCCCAGTGGAGGAACACGATGACGGTGTCGCTGTTCTTGCGGGCCTGCCGCACGGCGCGCAGGATGCGCGGCTCGTTCTTGGCGGAGGCGAGCCCGCCCTTGTCACCCGCGGCGGTCCAGGACTGGATGAACTGCTCGTCGAGCACCTGGGTCGCGCCGATGATCGACACGCGGTTGCCGTTGACCGTCCTGCGGTAGGGCCGGTAGGCCTCGGTCTCGTTCGCGCCGATGCCGACGACCGGGAACTTCGACGACTTGATGGCGGCCAGCGTGTCGCGCAGGCCGCTCTCCATGTAGTCCATGCCGTGGTTGTTGGCCATCGTCACGACGTCCACCCCGGCGGCCTTGAGAGCGGTGAACGCCGTCGCCGGGGCGCGGAAGGTGAACTGCTTGCCAGGCGCGGGCGTGCCGCCGGTGGTGATTGCGGTCTCGAGGTTGAGCGCGGTGAGGTTCGACCTGCGCAGCACGGCGGCGATCGGGCCGAGCGCGGTGCGCGGGTCGGCGTTCAGCCGGTTGCGCAACACGCCCTCGAAGTGCACGTCCCCCGCGAAGGAGATCGTGTAGGGCCGCCGCTGCGGCTTGGGGGAGGACGACGCGGAGGTGGTCGTCGTCTCCTGCCGCTCCTGCCGCGGCGCGCCGGGAACGGACTCGCTCTCCGCCGCGCTGCAGCCGGCGACGAGGAGGGAGGACGCGAGGAGGGTGAACAGGGCCGGGGCGAGGGGAAGACGTCTCACGGCACCTGAGCATGCCATCTCCCGCCGTCTCGCGGAGGACGCGTTCCGGTTCCGCCCGCGCGTCCCGCGGGTTCCCGCCGAGACTCCGCCGCCCCGAGCACGACTCGCGTACGGCTCGCGCCCGCGCGGGACGCGGGCCGTACGCGGGCCCGTGACCGGTTGAGAACCGATCAGAGAAACCGGTCGGAGAAACCGGTCAGAGGTCGAACTCGCCGTCCTTGACGCCGCCGACGAACGCGTCCCATTCGGCGGGCGTGAAAACGAGCGCCGGACCATCCTGGTTCTTGCTGTCGCGTACGCCGACGTGGCCGCCCGGCAGGACGGCCACCTCCACGCAGGCGCAGTTGTTAGAGCTCCGGCTGCTCTTCCACCAGGCGGCGCCGGACAGGTCAATCGAGTTCATGAAAGGTGTTCTCTCCCCCCGGAGATTCTCACGCGCGGATTTCCGGGGCGGTCTTGGGGCGCTATCGCCAATGACGGACAGTTCTTTCCAAAAGCCTGCGGGAGTCGTCCACGTCAAGGGCCTTCGTCTCCAGGTAGTCGAATGCCACCTCGTACCGGTAGACGATTGTCTCGTCCTCGACCAGACGCCCGCCCAGAAGTGCCTCCAGGTACACGACGTCATGGAATTCGGGCAGTTTGAGGTGGCTGAACGCTCCGGTGTTGATCGGGTGGGCCGCGTCGAGCGGGAGGATCCGCAACTCGACGTTCGGCAGCTCAGACACCTCGATCAACCGCCCGAGCTGCTCCCGCATCACCTCGTTGCCGCCGAACCGGCGCAGCAGGACCGACTCCTCGACGACGGCCGAGATGGCCAGCGGATTGTCCACCCGCAGAACCGCCTGCTGGCGGGCCATCCGGACCTCGATCCGGCTGCGGACGCCGCCCGGCGCCTCCAGGGTGCTCCGCTGCCCGCTCTCCATCATGGCGCGGACGTACGCCTCGGTCTGAAACAGACCCGGCACCACCTGGGGTTCCCAGTCGCGTGCCGCTGTGGCTTCGGCCTCCAGGCCAAGGAACGTCGTGTATTCCTTGGGCAGGGAGTCGCGATAGTCCTCCCACCAGCCCTTCCGGGTCGCGTCCCGGTGCAGGGCGAGCAGCTCTTGGCGTTGGCGCGAATCTACCATGTAGATCACCAGAAGCGCCTCAACGTCGCTCTCGCGAGGCGAGGTGCGCGCCGTCTCGATTCTGCTGATCTTCGCCGCGGACCAGCCGAGCCGGGTCGCGACCTGGTCGCCGGTCATGTCGGCGCGCTCGCGCAGCCGGCGCAGTTCCTGCCCCAGCCGCCGCCGCCGGACGGTGGGACTGCCGTGCTCGGGCATCCCGGCCGACCTCCTTCGTCCGGTGGGGCGGGCGCGCGGGTGTGGAGCGCCCTGTCCGAAGATACCTCGCCCGCTCATGCAAGTTGCACTGAAGATTGCACTGCATCAGCAGAAGATTGTTGCGGATTTCTTTTCGCCAACTATTGCAGCGGAATGTGAACTGGGTCACGATCGATGCGGGAAAGGTCTCCCGGACGGTGGGGACGCCGGCGGTCGCCGGCGGAATGCTCCGGAGCCCTGTTTCCACCCGGGGCACGCGCCCGGCCCGTTTCCAAGGCAGGGGCGCCGGCCGCCTCGGGTGCGCGTGACGACGGGAGGCATCCGGGCCAGCGGGATTTCGACACCCGGCCGTGCGAGGCCGGCGCTCGCACCACGCGAGCAGTTTCCACTACAGGGCCGTTCCGGGCGCGGAGCGCGCTCTCCGTTCGTTGAACTCAGGACTGCGAACTCAGTGCCGCGAACTTAGTGCCGCGAACTCAGGACGACGAACACAGGCCTACGAAAACAGGGCCACCAACTCAGCACGACGAGATCTCCGCTTGGCACCCATCCGGAAGGAGTCTCCCATGAATCCCCCCGGTGCCGCCTGGTTCTCATTGATAAGAAGCCGGATGACGACGGCCGACCTGGCCCTGTGCGCCGAGCAGGACAGGTGGGCCCGCGAGCTCAGGTGGACCGTCAGCCGCACCGGCTTCGGCGCCCGGCAGTATCGCGATCCCCGCTTCGACCTCGTCCAGGAACTGGAGGAGGTCGGCCGCCTCTTCCGCGCGTGACCCGGTGACGCCATGGCGCCGTTACGGCTGTGCACGGTTGCGAGCGACGTGACGGGGTGTCACCGTCGCCGCACGCCCCGGCGCGGCACACGCTCGCGGATCAGGCGGAAGACGACGGCGACCGGTTAGGCTTGCGCGGGTGACGACCGCGCTCATCCACGAACGGCTGCAGTCCCAACTCGCCTTCCACACCGAGATCGACAAGCTGAAGCGCGTCATCCGCCGGAACTCTCTCATCGACGGATCGCGCAGGGAGAACGACGCCGAGCACTCCTGGCATCTGGGCGTGATGGCGATGACCCTGGCCGAGCACGCGCCTCCCGGCACCGACATGGCCAGGGTGG
The DNA here is from genome assembly GCF_014161385.1 of Microbispora sp. H10670. NCBI lineage: Bacteria > Bacillati > Actinomycetota > Actinomycetes > Streptosporangiales > Streptosporangiaceae > Microbispora > Microbispora sp. H10670. Next base: position 217,879 of record NZ_JABBWW010000001.1, read on the forward strand.
TGGCCATGCTGCTCGTGCACGACATCGTGGAGATCGACGCCGGCGACACCTTCATCTACGACGCCGTCGCGGTGGAGGGACAGGCCGCCCTCGAACGCGCGGCGGCCGACCGGATCTTCGGGCTGCTGCCGGAGGACCAGGGAGCGCGCCTGCGGTCCCTGTGGGACGAGTTCGAGGAGCGGCGCACGCCGGAGGCGAGGTTCGCCAGGGCGCTCGACCGGCTCGCGCCGATCATCGCGAACCACCACAACGAGGGCGGCACCTGGTCGCTGTACAAGGTGACCGCCCGCCAGGTGATGGAGAAGGTGCGGCTCATCGAGGAAGGCTCGGCCACGCTCGGCGAGTACGCCGCCGGGCTCGTCGCCGCCTCCGTCGCCCGGGGCCACCTCGCGCCCTGACCCCCTCGCCGCGGACTCGGGCTCGCACGCCTGAAACCCGCGTATACCGTCTCATTCCTGTCCATGTTCACACCTGTGACGCGCGGGTACGTGATCCGGTGTTAGGGGGCGAGACATGGAAGAGACGACGAGGTCGCGGCGTACGGGCCGGATGGCGCGGAGAGTCCCCGCCGCCGAGGTCTTCGACGGGCTTGAGCGGGCCACCGTGCTCGACCGGCCGATCGCTGTCATCTCCAAACAGGTGCGCCGCAAGCTCGGCCCGGGCAAGACCCGGGACTTCCTGCACGGTGTGCCCATCGGACATCCGCTGCACCCGGCGCTCGCGATGGTCAGCTTCGGTTGCTGGCTGTCGGCCGGGGTGGTCGACATGACGAAGAGCGGGTCACGGGCGGCCCGCACGCTGATCCTGGCGGGGCTGGGCAGCGCCGTCCCCACGGTGGCGGCCGGCCTCACCGACTGGTCCACGCTCCACCGTGAGCAGCAGCGGGTGGGCCTGGTGCACGCGATGACCAACGCGGCCGCGGCGGTCTGCTACACCGGCTCCCTGCTGTTACGGATGCGGGGACGTGAGCGGGCCGGCCGGACGCTGGCGTACGCCGGGCTCGCGGCGGCCTCCGCGGGCGGCTACCTCGGCGGGCACATGTCCTACCGGCAGGCGGCCGGGGCCAACCACGCGGAGTCGGTCGGCCATCTCGTACCGCTGGGCTGGCACGACCTGTGCGCCCTGAAGGAGCTGCCGAACGGGCGGCCGGTGCGGCGGCGGCTGGGCTACATCGACCTGTTCGTCATCCGTCTCGGCGACGACGTGAGCGTGCTCGCGGACAACTGCTCCCACCTCGGCGGCCCCCTTCACCAGGGGCGCGTCGCGATGGAGAACGGCGAGCCCTGCATCGTCTGTCCCTGGCACGGCAGCGCCTTCCGCATCTCCGACGGCAGGGTCACGCACGGCCCCGCGACGTCGCGCCAGCCGGCCTTCCAGACCCGGCTGCGGCAGGACGGCGTGGTGCAGGTCCGTCCCGCCGAATGACCGCCCCGCCGAGTGAGTGACGCCGGTCGCCGCGGGGCCGCGGCCACCGGCGTCACTCACTCGGTGTCGGGGCCGCGGTCGTCGGCGGGATGCTCGACCAGCGCGAGCACCCGGTTGGACATGAACCTCGCGGTGCGGACGGGCGTGCCCGACCGCGTCACCTCGGTGACCTCCACGACTCCCCGGCCCGTGGTGACCTCGATCCGGCGTCCCGCCCTGGTCGCGATCACCTCGTACGTGCGCGGGGTGCCTCCGGCATCGATCACGATCTCCACCCGGTCGCCCTTCACGAGGGCATACGTACCCTTTCAGAACACCAGCTTCACTATCGCCACGATTCCGACGACAACAATGAATCCCCGGAGCAAGGGCGCGGGCAGCCGGCGGCCGAGGCGGGCGCCGAGGAAGCCGCCCGCCGCCGACCCCAGCGCCACCGTCAGCGCGGCGGCCCAGTCCACCGGCGCGATGAACGCGAACAACACCGCCGCCGTGGCGTTGACCAGCAGCGACAGCAGGTTCTTGGCCGCGTTGACCCGCTGCAGGTCCTCGTCGAGGAAGCTGCCGAGCAGGCCGATCAGGACGATTCCCTGGGCCGCGCCGAAGTAGCCGCCGTACACGCCGGCGCCGAGGACGCCCAGCCAGAGCCACGGCCCGCCGTGCGGGTGCGGCCGGCGCCGCGCGGCCAGCCACTCGTTGATCCTGGGCTGGAACACCACCATGAGGCAGGCCACGCCGATGAGCACCGGGACGATGACCCGGAAGGCCTCCGCGGGCAGGCGCAGGAGCAGCAGCCCGCCGCCGAGCGAGCCGAGCACCGACGCGACGCCCAGCCGGACCAGGCGCTCGCGCTGACCCCTGAGCTCCGCGCGGTAACCGAGCACCCCGGTCACCCCGCCGGGGACGAGGCCGACGTTGTTCGACACGTTGGCGACGATCGGCGGGAACCCGACGGCCAGCATCGTCGGGAACGTGATCAGCGACCCCGATCCCACGACCGCGTTGATGGCCCCGGCCCCCACACCGGCCGCGAAGACCGCGACCGCCTCCCACGGCGTCACTCGCACCTGCTCCCTCGTACGGCTGTCGCCTCAGGGTAGGCGTCGCACCCGCGCGGGCGGCCGGAGGGGGACCGACCGGCCGTGCCCCGGAGGGTCAGAGGGGCCGGGCGTACCAGCGGCCGTTCTGCCCCCGGTCGAGGTGCAGCGAGACGCCGAAAGTGGTCGACAGGTTCTCCGCGGTCATCGCCGCCTCGATCGGCCCCTGGTCGACGACCGCGCCGCCGCGTAGCAGCAGCACGTGCGTGAACCCGGCCGGGATCTCCTCGACGTGGTGGGTGACCAGGACCATCGTGGGTGAGGCCGGGTCCTGGGCCAGCGCGCCGAGGCGGCGTACCAGGTCCTCACGGCCGGCCACGTCGAGCCCGGCGGCGGGCTCGTCGAGCAGGAGCAGCTCGGGGTCCGGCATGAGCGCGCGGGCGATCTGCACGCGCTTGCGCTCGCCCTCCGACAGCGTCGAGAAGCGCCGCCGGATCAGGTGCGCGCAGCCGAGCTGGTCGATCAGCTCGACGGCGCGGGTGACGTCGTTGGAGTCGTACTCCTCGTTCCAGCGGCCGAGGATGGCGTACGACGCGGTGAGCACGAGATCGATGACCTTCTCGTCCGGCGGGATGCGCTCCGAGAGCGCCGCGCTGGCCAGCCCGATGCGGGGCCGCAGGTCGAACACGTCCGTCTGGCCGAGCCGCTCACCGAGGATCTCCACCGACCCCTCGGTCGGGAACAGCAGCGAGGCGGCCACCTGGAGCAACGTCGTCTTGCCCGCGCCGTTGGGCCCGATGACCACCCAGCGCTCGTCTTCGCGGACGCTCCAGTCGATGCCGCGCAGCAGGGCGGCGCCGTCCCTGCGGACGGCCACGTCCTGAAGCTGAAGCACCTGACCGCCCATCGTGGTCCCCCTCCTGTGGTTCTCTGGGATAAAACTATGGCAGTCCGACCACATATCGTGGATCGGGTGCACACCGATTCACCGATCTCGGCCACGCTCGTCGCCTGGGGCAACGCCTGGCTCCTGGGACACGTGAGTCTGGAGACCGCCCTCGACCGCGTCGAGCGCGAGGCCGGGCCCCAGGTGGTGGCGGCGGAGGGGATCGAGACCCCCCTGCTGGCCTTCCTCCTGGACCGCAGGATCGAGGGGCTGAACGCGTTCCGCCTCGCCCTGCCGGTCTCCGGCGACCCGCTCGGGCTCACCGGCCCTCCCTCGTTCAACGGCGTCGCCATCGACGCCGGTCAGGCCGCCGTGGCCGTGCTGCCCGGCCGGTGCCTCGGCCTCGTGCCGTCCGCCGACCTGCGCGGCTCGTCGTACCGCGGCGTCCGCTGGGCCACGGCCGAGGCGTCGGCGGCGGCCCCCGACGTGCCCTCGCTGGCGGAGGCGGAGCAGTCCCTGCGCACCGCCATGGTCGCCGCCACCGAGGCGCTGCTCGGCGTGGGCGGCCCGGCGCAGGGCTTCCCCGCGGCGGACGCGCTCGACCGCGCGGGCGAGTCCCTCGCCCCCGGCTACCCGGGCAGGGCGCACCGGGTCGGCGCGCTCGCCGCCCGGCTCGCCGTCGCGCTCCGCCTGGCCGACGAGCGCGGGCTCACCTCCGGGCAGGTCGCCGTGCGCGGCGCCGCCCTGCGCGACCTCGACCGGGCCGTACGGCGGGCCAGGGTCGCCGCGCACAACGCGATCGTCGAATCCCAGGTCTGACGGCCGGCCTCGGCGCTCAGGACAGGCCGTGCCGTACGGCGTAGAGGGCGGCCTGGGTGCGGTCCTGCACGCCGAGCTTCATGAGCACGTTGGAGACGTGGGTCTTCACCGTCTTCTCCGCCACCACCAGCGCGCGGGCGATCTCCCGGTTCGACCGCCCCGCCGCGATGTGCCGCAGCACCTCGCGTTCCCGGTCGGTCAGCGCGGCGGCGTGCTCGGGCCGCTCACGCTCCGCCGGGCCCGACAGCATCGCCTCGACCGCCTCCGGCGCGAGCAGGACCTGCCCGCTGTGCACGGCGTGGATCGCCCGCACGAGCGCGGCCGGGTCCACGTCCTTGTAGAGGAAGCCCGCCGCGCCCGCCCGCATCGCGGGGGCGACGTCGCCGCGGTCGCTCACCGAGGTGAGGACGATCACCCTTACGTCCCGCCCGCTCAGCTCCGCCAGCGCGCCGAGGCCGTCGAGCACCGGCATCCTCAGGTCGAGCAGCAGCACGTCGGGGCCGAGCGACTCGGTCAGCGCGACGGCCTCGGCGCCGTCGGCCGCCTCGCCGACGACGTCGATGTCCTCCTGGATCTCCAGGAACGTGCGCAGGCCCTGCCGTACGACGGGATGGTCGTCGGCGATGAGCACGCGGATCACGCGGGCACCTCCAGTCGTACGGTCGTGCCGCGGCCGGGCGTCGAGGAGACCGACAGCCTGCCGCCGACGGCCTGGGCCCGGTCGCCCATCGAGGGCAGCCCGAGGCCGCGCGCCGCCGTCCCGTTCATGTCGTCGCTGTCGAACCCCGCGCCGTCGTCGGTCACCTCCAGCGCCAGGGTGGTCGCGGCGCGCGTCAGGCGTACGCCGATGCGGCCGGCCCCGGCGTGCCGTACGGCGTTGTGCAGCGCCTCCTGGGCGACCCGGAGCACGGCGACCTCGACCTCGGGCGGCAGGTCGCCGGGCGGCTCGCCCTCGGCCGCGAACACGACGGTCGCGGGATGCAGGCGGTCGAGCAGGGCCACCTGCTCGCGCAGGCTCTCCACGAGGCCGTACCGGTCCAGCTCGGGCGGGCGCAGTTCCACGATCACGGCGCGCAGCTCGGTCAGCGCCTCGCCCGCCATCCGCTCGACCCGCTCGATCGCCTCGGCCGCCCGCTCGGGCTCGGTGCGGGCCAGCGCCGCGGCGGCCCGCGCGGTCAGCCGCAGCGAGAACAGCTTCTGGCTGACGGCGTCGTGCAGCTCGCGGGCCATCCGCGTACGCTCCTCGATCACCGTGAGCTCGCGCCCGCGCTCGTACAGGCGGGCGTTGGTGAGCGCGATGGCGGCGTGCGCCGCGAACAGCGTCAGCAGGTCCTCGTCGGCCTCGTCGAACCCGCCGGGCGTCCGCTTGTTCGACAGGAAGATGATCCCGAGCACGGTGTCGCCGTCCGTGATCGGCACGCCGAGGAAGTCCGTGAGCACGGGATGGGCCTTCGGCCACCACCCGTACCGGGGATCCTGGCGGATGTCGGGCAGCCGGACCGGCCTTCCCTCGCGCAGCAGCGCGCCCAGCATGCCGTGCTGGCGGGGGGTGGGGCCGATGGCCTTCCACTGCTCGTCGGAGATGCCCTCGGCCACGAACTCGGCGAACGCGCCGTCGTCGTCGGGCACGCCGAGCGCGGCGTACCGCGCGTCCAGCAGCCGCCGCGCGGACCGCACGATGACCTGGAGGACCTCGCGGACCGACAGGTGGCGGGTCACCGCGAGCACGGCCGAACTGACCGCCTGCAGCACGGCGTCCCGATCCCGGTCGGCCGGATCGTGGGCGGCCGGATCGTGGGCGGCCGGATCGTGGGCGGCCGGATCGTGGGCGTCGGGGTCCGGGGCAGCGCGGTCCAGGGCGGCTCGCTCGCAGGCGCACCCGTCCGGGCCCGGCCGGGGCGGCTCGGGCGGGGGGACGGTGTCGGCGGGCTCGGGCACCCACCCAGCGTAGGTCGCCCGGTGCCCGGCACGCGTCGGCCGGTGGGCCTAGGGCCAACTGCCGAACCCGTGCCGGACCGTGGTCCGATGCCCGCCTGACGTGCCGTTTCCTAGCGTGAGGCGCATGAGACAGGCACTCATCACCGGAGCGTCGCGAGGGCTGGGACTGGCCCTCGCCAGAGCGCTCGCCGACGACGGCTGGTCGCTCCTCCTCACCGCGCGGGGCGAGGAGGACCTGATGTCCGCGGCCTTCGACCTCGGCGCCCGGGCCATCCCCGGGGACGTCGCCGATCCCGCGCACGTGGCCCGGCTCGCCGAGGCCGTCCCCGAACTGGACCTGCTCGTCAACAACGCGAGCGGGCTCGGCCCGGCCCCGCTGCCCAGGCTCGCCGACTATCCGCTGGACGCGTTGCGGGCCCTGTTCGAGACGAACGTGGTCGGGCCGCTGGCACTGGTCCAGGCCACGCTGCCCGCGCTGCGCAAGCGGCGGGGCGCGATCCTGAACATCTCCTCCGACGCCGCCGTGGAGGCCTACGAGGGCTGGGGCGGGTACGGCGCGACCAAGGCCGCCCTCGACCAGGTCTCGAACGTCCTCGCCGCCGAGGAGCCCGACGTCGCCGTGTGGTGGGTGGACCCGGGCGAGATGCGGACCCGCATGCTGGCGGACGCGGTCGGCGAGGAGGAGGCCGGCGCGGCGCCGCCTCCCGAGAGCGTGGCGCCGGCGCTGCTGCGCCTCGTCGCCGCCCGTCCCGCGCCTGGCCGCCTCACCCGTGGAGACCTGCGATGACCGGCGCCGGCGGCCGGACGGCGGCGGAGACCGAGGGCCGCTCGGATACGGCATCGGGTGGGGGTGGGCCGGCGGATGCGATCGGGGAGCCCGCCAGGCCGCAGGCGTCGGGCGACTCGCTGACGTTCGCGCTCGCGGCGCCGCTGGAGGCCCGTGAACCGCCGGAGGCGCGCGGGCTGCGCCGCGACGAGGTCAGGCTGCTGGTCTCCCGCCGCGACACCGGCGAGGTCACCCATCACGTCTTCGCCGACCTGCCGTCGCTGCTGGCCCCCGGCGACCTGCTCGTGGTGAACGACTCCGCCACCCTGCCCGCGGCCGTACGGCTCGACCGCCTGGCCGTGCACTTCTCCGGGCGGCTCGCGTCCGGCGACTGGCTGGTGGAGTTGCGCCGCCGAACGGCCACGGCGACGGAGCCCTACCTCGGCGCCGCGCCGGGAGAGTGGCTGCCGCTCCCAGGAGGGGCCACGCTGCGTCTGGTCGAGCGGGAGACGGCGCGGCTGTGGCGGGCCCGACTGGACCGCGACGTGCTCTCCTACCTCGCCGCGCACGGCGCGCCGATCCGGTACGGCTACGTGCGGCGCGACTGGCCCCTCGCGGACTACCAGACGGTCTTCGGGGTCGAGCCCGGCAGCGCGGAGATGCCGAGCGCGGGCCGCCCGTTCACGCCGGAACTCGTGACCGCGCTGGTCAGCCGGGGCATCGGCATCGCTCCGATCACGCTGCACACCGGCGTCGCGTCTCCGGAGAAGGACGAGCCGCCCTATCCGGAGTGGTTCTCGGTCTCCGCGCGTACGGCCCGGCTGGCGAACCTCACCCGCGCGCACGGGGGCCGGGTGATCGCCGTCGGCACGACGGTCGTACGCGCTCTGGAGACGGCGGCGGCGGTGCGGCCTCCGGTCGCCGAACCGCACCGGGGGGAGGCGGGGCCGGACGGCGACGGGGTGCGGGAGCTCTCGGGGTGGACCTCCCATGTCGTCACCCCGGCGGGAGACGTCCGCGCCGTGGACGGGCTGATCACCGGCCTGCACGAGCCGCGGTCGAGCCACCTGATGATGCTGTCGGCGATCACCGGGACCGGGGTGCTGGCCGACGCGTACGACGAGGCGTTGCGCGAGGGCTACCTCTGGCACGAGTTCGGCGACAGCCATCTCATCCTGTGATATGTGACGAATCTGAGATTTTGTTGGTCAAGGCTGTCCGTATGCGAACACTGATCCGTAAGTCGACGACGTCGCTGGTCGCATCACTGGCCGCCGGAGCGCTGGTGGTCTCCGTCCCCACCGCCACCTCGGCGGCGACCACGGCGACGCGAGCGGCCACCAGCACGGCCACCAGCACAAGCACGACCACCACCGCGGCGGCCGCCGCCCCGGTCGCCATCAAGGTGAGCTATCCCTACCGCGTCAGGGCGGGCCGGGTGGTGTCTTTCAAGGTCACCCTCGTCAACAAGCTCAAGACCAGGACAGACGAGATTTTCCTGGCCGCGAAGTTCCCCAAGAACGTCAGCAAAGCCCGCATTTACGTTCCGCAGGGTTCTCACTACAACGAGCGGTGCACCAGGGAACGAATCCGGGCGCTCTGCGTGCTGCCCGGTCTCAAGAAGGGGAGGATTTACACGTTCTGGGCCAAGGCCTGGGTGAGCGGATCGGCGCGGGGCAAGCTCTACGGCTATTTCGGCGGAGCGGTGACCGACACGTCACTCAACACCGACCCCAAGCAACTGCTCGGCGAGTTCGGTGACAGCATCAGCTGGGTGAAGACGAAGAGCACAATCACCCGCTGACATTCGGATCCGCAATCTTCACATTAAAGATCTTTACGGATGATGTGGGGGGATGGTACAAAATCTTCCCCATTGCGGGGGAACCTCCCTTTCCCCCCATCGTCCTCAGGAGACACACACTCATGCGTCACCCGATCGTGAAGATCGTCGGCCTCGCGACGGCCGCGCCGCTCGCGGGCGCCCTGTTCCTCGCCGCGGCCCCGGCGGCGTCGGCCGCCCCGGCGTCCACCGCTGCGGCGACCGCGAAGGCGGAGCCGTACTCGAGCTTCTACGTGGTCGCGAAGGGCCCGAAGAAGGCCAAGGCCGGCTCGCGGATCACCTACACCGTCGGCGCGGTCAACCAGGGCCCGCACCTCGCCGACACGTACTTCGTCGGCGGCCAGCTGCCCAAGGGCATCGAGCGCAAGGTGTACTACAGCGCTCCCAAGGGCACGGGGTGCGCCTTCTTCCCCGACGGGTTCTGGTGCGTGGTGCCCCGCGCGCTCGAGGTCGACGACGCGGTCTCGTTCTCGATCACCGTCAAGCTGAAGAAGGGCGCCCGCGGCACCGCCCTCGCCCGCGTCGGCGTGGACCAGTGGGACGTCCCCAACGGCGCCGAGGACCTCAACCGGCGCGCCTGGAAGGAACTGGGCGTCAAGCACTGGTACTTCCTGAAGACGGTCAAGACGAAGATCGTCCGCTGACCTCGCCATAGCGACCCGACGACGCCCGTCTGCCCCGGCAGGCGGGCGTCCGCCGTTCCCGGGGTCACCGTCCGAATGATCGGCCGACCGGCTCAGGCCGCCATGGAGGGTCTGCCGGAGTCCGGCAGGAGCGCCGTCCTGACCTGGGCCTCGGTGATCCTGGCCAGCGCCGCGCGCGCCGCGCCGCGCCGGGACCACTCGCCCCGCCCCGGCTCGCCGTGCGCGTCGATCCGGCCGAGGCCGCGCGGGGCCGCCTGGTCCAGGCGTACGCCGGGGAAGACGGTCACCTCCGCGACCAGATCCCGGGTCGCGACGATGCGCAGGAGCGACGCGACCAGGGTGTCGTCGCCGACGAACGACGGCCGGGTGGACGGCGTCACGCACTCGCCCACGCCTTCCACGAAGCGCAGCGCGACCGGCCGTACGGGCACTCCCGCGTCGAGCGCGGCCTGGAACACGGCCGGGCGGAAACGCCCCATCTCCCGGCCGCACCAGGTGGTGCCCTCCGGGAACGCCGCCACGCTCTCGCCGCGGCCCAGCGCGGCGGCCATGTCCGCGACGACCCGCGGCAGGGTGGACAGCGCGTCCCTGTCGACGAACAGCGCGCCGCCGCCTGCGGCCAGGGTGCGGACCACCGGCCAGCGGGCCACCTCCGCCTTGGCCAGCGGACGGCACGGGAGGGTCGCGGCCATCACCAGGGGATCGAGCCAGGAGACGTGGTTGCCCACGAGCAGGGCCGGGCCGCCGTCGTCGCGCACGGCCCGCGCCCGGGCGGAACCTCCGAGACAGGAGAACCCGCGGCGGACCACCACCCTGATGCCGAGTGCCCGCAGGAACAGCCGCGACCAGCGGGCCACGGCCGTTCCCCGCCGGGCCGTACGCCCGATCACGAGCGCGAGCGGCAGACCGGCGGCGAGGACGGCGACCGCGCCCGCGAGCCGGGCGGCCCGCCGCAGCGGCCCGGCCGTCCGCGTCTCGGCCCGCAGGCACGCGGCGGGCACGCAGGACGACACGGGCAGCCAGACCGAGCGCTCAGCCGAGGAGACAGCCGGGGGAACCGGCGCGAGGGCCGGCGACGGGGGCGGTGCGGGGGTGGGCGGCAGGGGCGTGACCGCGCTCACCGCGTCTCTCCCAGAAAGTGCCGCAGATAACGCGGGTCGATCTCGGCCAGCGAGAGCAGCACGAAGAAGTCCGCCGTGCCGAAGTCCGGGTCGTACGCGGGCGCTCCGCAGATCCAGGCGCCGAGCCGCAGATATCCGCGCAGCAGCGGCGGCAGCACGAACCGGTCGGGCCGGGGCACACCCGCGTCGCGCCAGGGCGTGCGCGGGGTCACCCGATACTCCTCCGGCCCGAGCGGCACCCGGTCGACAACCCCCGCGGCGACCACGCCGCCGTCGTCGAGCGGCACCGAGCAGCAGCCCGCCAGCCAGGTGCAGCCGTGATCGGTCAGGTAGCGGGCGATCCCCGCCCACATCAGCGCGACGACCGCCCCGCCCCGGTGCGCGGGATGCACGCAGGTGCGCCCCGCCTCGACCAGGCCGCCGCGCAGGCCCTTCAGCGCGGCGAGGTCGAACTCGGTCTCCGAGTAGAGCCGGTCCGAACGGCCGGGCGGCAGCAGACGGTAGGTGCCGACCACGGTGTCCCCCTCGCGGACGAGGAGATGGTCGCAGTAGGCGTCGAACCGGTCCGCGTCGTGACCGTTCAGCGGCGAGTCGAGCCGGGCGCCCATCTCGACGGCGAAGACCTCGTGGCGCAGCCGCTGGGCGGCGCGGACGTCGGCGGCGCTCTCGGCGAGGCGCACGGTGTAGCGGCCGCTGTGGTGGCCGGTCCGCAGAGAGCCGGGCTGGAGTGGTCCAGGGCCAAGGGAGATCGTCATGTGTCGTCACGTCCTTCCTCGGGGCATGCGCCCACCACCATGACGACATGCGGAAATGACGCCGCTCCCTCAGCCCGGGGGCACGAAGGCGTCCGCATCGTGAACCTCGTGCGCGGCCACGACAAGCCGCACAGTAACCTCAAACAACGTGAACCAGCGCACGCTCCTGATCACGCTGACCGGTCCGGATCGCCCGGGCGTCACCTCACGGCTGTTCGCCGTACTGGCCGGGTTCCCGGTCGTCGTGGCCGACGTGGAGCAGGTCGTCATCCGCGGCCGACTCACCCTCGGCGTGCTCGTCGCCTACGCCGGAGGGCCGCCCACCGGCACCGGAGGCACCATCGGCGGGCTGTGGACGGCCGTCGAGCAGGTGGCCGCCGATCTCGACATGGACCTGGAGATCGCCACCGGCACGACCTCCAAGGAGAAGAGGCGGCGCGGACGACTGCACGTCACCGTCCTGGGCGCGCCGCTGCTGCCCGCCGCGATGGCGGGGATCTCCGGGCGGATCGCCGCGAGCGGCGCCAACATCGACAGGATCGAACGGCTGTCGAGCTACCCCGTCACCTGCATCGAGCTCGCGGTCTCGGGAGCCGACCCGCAGGCGCTGCGGACCGAGCTCGCCACCGAGGCGGCCGCCCAGCAGGTGGACGTGGCGGTCCAGCGCAGCGGCCTGCACCGCCGCGCCAAGCGCCTCATCGTGATGGACGTCGACTCGACGCTGATCCAGAACGAGGTCATCGAGCTGCTGGCCCGGCACGCCGGCTGCCTGGACGAGGTCGCCCGTGTCACCGACGAGGCCATGCGGGGCGAACTCGACTTCGCCGAGTCGCTCGTCAGGCGGGTCGCGCTGCTCGAAGGCCTGTCCGAGGAGGTCTTCGAGAAGGTCGTCAAGGAGGTCGTCCTCACCCCCGGCGCGCGCACGCTGGTCCGCACGCTCAAGCGGCTCGACTACCGCTTCGCGATCGTCAGCGGCGGCTTCACCCAGATCACCGACTCTCTCGTGGCGGATCTCGGCATCGACTACTCGGCCGCCAACACCCTGGAGGTGGTGGACGGCCGGCTCACCGGCCGGGTCGTCGGCGAGATCGTGGACCGGCCGGGCAAGGCCCGCGCGCTGGAGCGGTTCGCCGCCGAGGCGGGCGTCCCACTGAGCCAGACCGTGGCGATCGGCGACGGCGCCAACGACCTCGACATGTTCGCCGTCGCCGGGCTCGGCATCGCGTTCAACGCCAAGCCGATCGTCCGGCAGGCCGCCGACACCGCGGTCAACGTGCCCTACCTCGACTCGATCCTCTACCTCCTCGGCATCTCCCGCGAGGAGGTGGAGGCGGCCGACGCGGAGGACGGCATGCCGCCCGCCACCACCTGACGTCCCTCACCGTACGGTCACGAAGGCGCCGCCCACCGCGGCGCACAGCCGTACGGCGTCGGCGTCCAGCGAGCGCAGCGCCTGGTCGGCGGCGGCGGTCCGCAGGAGCGCCCGGCGTGACCCGGCGCCCTCCGGCGCCGACTCCAGCTCGGCGAGCCGGCGCTCGGCCTGCCCGCCGACCCACAGGGCGTCGTCGGCCAGCCCGCGGCTCACGCCCGCGCCCGGCTCGTACGGCTCCCCCGCCTGCACAGCCTGCGAGGCGGACTGGAGCTGCCCGGCCACGGCGTCCAGGACGTCGGCGACCGGCCCCGCCCCGAGCGGCTCGTCCCGGAGCAGCGAGAACATCGTCAGCAGGTCGTCGCGGACCCGCTGGGCGGCGTCGAGGGCGCCGCCGACGGCCTCCGGGGCGGTGCCGCCCGGTTCCCGCGCGATGTAGCCGAGCGCGCCCGCGACCATCTCGGCGTCCACCCCGGCCTTTCTGATCCGGGCCTCGGCCCGATCGGCGCCCGTCCTCCCCCGCGCCAGCTGCGCCAGCGCGCGGGCGGCCGCCGCGTGCGAGCCGAGCATCCGGCCCACCCGATCGGCGAGCCGCCGGGTCTCGCCCCGCGGCCACAGCAGCCGCGTGCAGGCGATCGCGATGGCCCCGCCCGCGAGGGTCAGGGCGACCCGCGACTCGGCGATCCGCGCGGTCTGCGGCACCTGGAAGTCGAGCAGCAGCAGCACGCACATCGTCATGAACGTCGCCCAGTAGGCCTGGTGGGTCGGGGCCAGGCCGAACGCCAGCGCGGCCGACACCCCGATCAGCGCCACAAGCGCCCAGTGGCCCGGCGTGAGGTGCAGCACGGCGGCCGAGACCAGCCCGCCGACCGTGCTGCCGCCCACCCGCGCCCACACCCTCGCCCGCGTCTCGCCGTACGTCGGCTGGATGGTGACCAGCACGGCGATCACCAGCCAGTGCGGGAACGCGGGCTTGAAGAGCACGATGACGACCGAGGCGAAGGCCGTGCCGAGGACGACGCGCAGGGCGTGCCGCACCCGGGGGTCGTCGAAGGCGAGCGGCGGGGGCGCCGCGAGCCCGGCGAGGCCGCGCGCGGCGGCGTCCAGCCCAGTGACATCGAGCCGGGTGACGTCGAGCCGGGCGTCGAACCCGGGCGCGCAGAGGCGGCGGGCCTGCGCGGCGGCCCCGTCCAGCGCCGCCTGGATCCGTCCCACGCTGTGGGCGACCTGACGCAGCAGGACGAGCACGACCATCTCCCGCTCCCCGCCGGTGATCCGCTCGCGCAGCCGGTCGACCCGGGCGCCGAAGTCGACCACCGGTTCCCGCAGCGGAGGGCAGTCGGCCAGGTAGGCCCGCAGCGCGCCGGCGAGCGACGCGGTCAGGTCGGCGATACCGGCCTCCTCCATCGCGCGGGGCGCCCGGCGCCGCAGTGTGTCGGACAGGCCGCGCAACGCGACGATCTCGTGGAACACCCGGCGAAGCGCGAGCGCGACCTCGTCCGCCGCCCGCGAGCGTTCGCGGCGCAGCCGCCTGGCCCGGGCGGTGCCGACCTCGGCGAGCGCGTCCGCCGCCGCGCGACGGCGCGCGTCCCACTCGTCCCGGCCCGAGTCCCGGCCCGAGTCCCGGCCCGAGTCCCGGCCCGAGTCCAGGCCCGACTCCGGGCCCGCTTTCCGCACCGCGGCGGGGTCCGCGTCCGAGTGCGCGTCCGGGCCTGTGCTCCGGGCGGCGGCGTCGGCGGCGGGGCCGTTCACCGGGCCTGTCCCTGGCACTGTCCCCGGCGCTGTCCCTAGGCCTGTGCCTGGCGCTGTGCCTGGGCCGGGCACGGCCTCGGCCAGCGCGGCCAGGGCGGCGGTCACCTCGTTCAGCGTCGTGATGACCGGGCGGGTGCGCCGCCACGGCCAGGGCAGCGTGAGCAGGACGGCCGACAGCAGCCCGCCGAGCAGTTGCAGGCCCGTGTGCGGCACGGGGTCGAGCGGCAGCGGGTTCGCGGCCGTCAGCAGCAGCGTGAGCGCCGGTGTGACGCCGATCGGCCGCACCAGCCCGCCGAGCCCGGCCAGGGCCGAGGCGGCGCCGATCATGAGCAGGCTGCTGCCCGACACCAGGACCCCGAGCGCCGTTCCCACGCCGACCGAGACCACCACCCCGAGCAGGTACGGCGTCCGTACGCTCGCGGGGTTCGCGATGGCCCGAGCCGCCACCAGCCACGCGCCGAGCCCGGCCGTCGCGCCGCCGGCCGGATGGCCGGTGAGCAGGCCCACGAGCAACGGGACCACCAGGCAGCAGGCCCCGGTCAGGCCGAAGCCGAGCGCGAGGCGCGGATCCTCCAGCCTCGGCGCCCTGGCGAATGCGATGTTCCGGAGCGGCAGGAGCAGGTCCCTACCCACGATCGGCGGGCGTTATCACCCCGGGACGGGCCGGGGCCGGTTCACGTCAGGGACGGGGGCCGGGCGCGTCAGGGACGGCCGACGCGGATCAGCCGTCCCGTCTCCGGCCCGGCCTCCTCCCACGGCACGCCGATCTCGATCACCGCGTACGCGCAGGTCGGGAAGCCGTCGAGCCGGGTGCCGGTCAGCGCCGTGACCAGTTCGTGGACGCCGGGGTTGTGACCGACGAGCACGAGGGACGCGATCTCGGCGTCCGTACGGCGCAGCACGCCGACGAGGTCGTCGAGATAGGCCTCGTAGATGTCCCGCTCGATCTCGGCCGGGACGCCGGGGGCGAGCAGTTCGGCCGTCCTGCGGGTGCGGACCGACGGCGAGCAGAGGACGAGCGCGGGGGCGAGCCGCTGAATCTCCTCGCCGGCCGCCCGCGCGTCCCGCTCGCCGCGGGGGGTGAGGGGACGTTCGCTGTCGGGGAGACCGGGCGCGTGGCCCGCCTGGGCGTGCCGGACCACGACGAGCGTGCGGACGCTCACGGCTTCGGTCACGGCTTCACTCACGGCATCGCTCACGGCATCGCTCACGGCATCGCCCAGACGGCGAGACCCACGATGAGGGCGAGCATCGCCACCATGGTCAGCAGGATCAGCGCGAGCGTCCTGCCCCCGTTCGGCTTGTCCATAACGGCCCAGTCTACGGACGAAGGTCCCCCGCTTGACCAAGCAGGGGACCTTCGGACGAGCGCGGCATGCGGGCCGTCAGTGCGCGACGGCTCGCGCGGGCGTCAGTGCGCGACGGGCTCGCTCGCGCGGGCGGCCGCGTCGGCCTCTCCCGACGGGGCGATGGCCGTCGCCCGGCGCTTGGAGACGACCACGGCGCCCACGACGACCGCCACCGCGGCGACCGTCGCGACGACGCGCACCGTCACGTTGTCGGCGTACGTGACGACGGCCGGGGCGATCAGCAGCGCGACCAGGTTCATCACCTTGATCAGCGGGTTGATGGCCGGGCCGGCGGTGTCCTTGAAGGGGTCGCCGACGGTGTCGCCGATCACGGTGGCGGCGTGCGCCTCGGAGCCCTTGCCGCCGTGGTGGCCGTCCTCGACCAGCTTCTTGGCGTTGTCCCAGGCGCCGCCGGAGTTGGCCAGGAACACCGCCATGAGCGTGCCGCACGCGATGGCGCCGGCGAGGTAGGCGCCGAGTGGCGCGTACCCCAGCGCGAAGCCGACCGCGATCGGGGTCAGCACGGCCAGCAGGCCGGGCGTCGCCAGCTCGCGCAGCGAGTCACGGGTGCAGATGTCCACCACCCGGCCGTAGTCCGGCTGCTCGGTGCCGTCCATGATCCCCGGCTTGGTGCGGAACTGCTCGCGCACCTCGTAGACGACCCGGCCGGCGGCGCGGCCGACGGCGCTGATCGCGAGGCCGGAGAACAGGAACACCACAGAGGCGCCAATGATGAGGCCGACCAGCACGTTGGGGGCGTCCACCGACAGGCTGAAGTCGGCGAACGAGCCCAGGGCGTTCTTCACGCCCTGCGACGCCTTGGCGAGCTCGCCCTCGACCGCCGTACGGAACGACCCGAACAGCGCGGTCGCCGCGAGCACGGCCGTCGCGATCGCGATGCCCTTGGTGATGGCCTTGGTCGTGTTGCCGACCGCGTCCAGGGAGGTGAGCACGCGGGCGCCCTCGCCCTCGACGTCGCCCGACATCTCGGCGATGCCCTGCGCGTTGTCGGAGACCGGGCCGAAGGTGTCCATGGACACGATCACGCCGACCGTGGTCAGCAGACCGGTGCCGGCGAGGGCCACCGCGAACAGGGCCACGGTCACGTTGCCGAAACCGAGCAGGAAGGCGCCGTAGACCGCGCCGCCGATCAGCAGCGCCGAGTAGACCGCCGACTCAAGGCCGACCGAGATGCCGGACAGGATGACCGTGGCCGGGCCGGTGAGCGAGCTCTCGCCGATCTCCCGGACCGGGCGGCGGTTGGTCTCGGTGAAGTAGCCCGTGAGGATCTGGATGGCGCTGGCCAGGACCAGGCCCACGAGCACGGCGCCGATGGCGATCAGACGCGGGTCGGCGGTGAGCGCGGCGACGTCCGGCGACGCGCCGGACAGGCCGGCGAAGCTCGACGGCAGGTACGCGAACGCCGCCACGGCCACCAGCACGGCCGAGATCGCGGCCGAGATGAAGAAGCCGCGGTTGATGGCGGACATCCCGGAGCGGTCGCCGGCGCGGGGGGCGGTGGTGAAGATGCCGATGACCGCGGTGATCACGCCGATCATGGGGACGATCAGCGGGAAGACCAGGCCCTCGGTGCCGAAGGCGACCCGGCCCAGGATCAGGCTGGCGACCAGGGTGACGGCGTACGACTCGAACAGGTCGGCCGCCATGCCCGCGCAGTCGCCGACGTTGTCGCCGACGTTGTCGGCGATGGTGGCCGCGTTGCGCGGGTCGTCCTCGGGGATGCCCTGCTCGACCTTGCCGACCAGGTCGGCGCCGACGTCGGCCGCCTTGGTGAAGATGCCGCCGCCGACCCGCATGAACATCGCGAGCAGCGCGGCGCCGAAGCCGAAGCCCTCCAGGACGTTCGGCGCGTCGCCCTTGTAGACCAGCACCACGATCGCGGCGCCCAGCAGGCCCAGGCCGACCGTGAACATGCCCGCGACGCCGCCGGTGCGGAAGGCGATCCGCATCGCGACCCGCTCGCCCGACTCCCGGGCGGCGGACGCGACGCGGACGTTTCCGCGTACGGCGAGCCACATGCCGATGAATCCCGTCAGAGCGGAGAACACCGCGCCGACGACGAAGAACACGGATCGGCCGATCCGCTCGCCGGTCGAGCCGGCCGGAAGCAGCAGAAGCAGGAACGGAATGACGACGACGAAAATCGCGAGCGTCCGGAACTGCCGCGTGAGATAGGCCGCGGCGCCCTCCTGTACCGCCCGCGCGATGTTCTGCATCCGCTCGGTGCCCTGCCCGGCGGCGAGCACCTCTCGTACCAGTCCGCCCGCGACGGCCAGAGCGAGCAGCGCCACGACGGCGACGACGATGACAAGGGTGAGATGGGAACCGTTCAAAGCTACCGCTGCGCTTTCGCCAGCGGCGTGATAGGCAGACATCCGTCCTCCTCGGCCAGACGGGGTTTCGGTCCTCCTGCCCGGACGACGCTACGGACGAACCCTCTGGCCGTGCGGCGCACTCCCCGGGCGGTTGGCAAGTGCCGCTTCCGGTTGCATCCGCAATACCTTGGCCGGTGCCGGGAGTCTACGCAGCGACGCCGCGGATATGAAGGCCCTCGTGCCCGGGAATCGGGTCGGCGTCCGATGATGAACGAACATTTGCACCACTATGAAGGTGCTTTGACCAGCGCGGTCAGGATCATGTCCGGCGGCATTCCCCTGGTTACGACACATCCTTGCTCTGAATTTTGGACGGCCAGAACCTCTGCCGACATCTGCCGGCGGACCCATCGGAACGCGGGCATACCAAAAGATCGAGTGTCACGCCGGGGGCGACACTCGATCTGTACGGTGGTCGGCGCGCGGAGCCGGAGAGCCGGAGCCGGAACGCGGGAGTCAGAACGCGGCGACGCCGTTGGCGGAGGCGGGCCAGCTCATGCGGATGCGCATGCCCTTCGGCCCGGGAAGCACCTCGACGTCGTCAGCCAGCCCCGCGATGACCGCGATGCCCAGATTGTCGATCTCGGGCATGAGGCTGCCGTTCGCCTCCAGGACCTGCGGCATCACGTCGTCGCCCGGAGCGGCGTCGGTGACCGTCACCTCGAAACGCCCCGCGTCGTCACGTAACTCGATGCGTACGGGCTCCCCGGGGCAGTGGAGGCGGTGTGCCTCCACGGCCCGCGAGCACGCCTCTCCGACGGCGAGCCGCACCTCGTCCAGGATCGCCTCCGCCACCCCGGTGCGCCTGGCGATGGCCGTGGCGACCAGCCTGGCCGTACGCACATGGGCGGGCAGGGCGGTGAACGTCAGCTCGACGGTGGCCATGGTGCTGGTTCCCCGGCCCTCACTTGTCCCGGCCGTGGGCTTCCTTGGCCTCCTCGACCGAGGCGTAGATCCCGAAGACCTTCGTCAAGCCCGTGATACGGAAGATCTTCAGAATGCGCTCCTGTGTGCAGACGAGCTCCAGGGAACCGTCATGCGCCCGCACGCGCTTGAGACCGCCGACCAGCACGCCAAGGCCCGTCGAGTCGAGGAAGTCCACCTTCTCCATGTTCACGAGCAGGTGGAAGTTGCCCTTGTTGACCAGGTCGATCAGCAGCTCACGCAGTCTGGGCGCGGTGTAGACGTCGATCTCACCCTCGACATCGACGATGGTGAGGTTGTCCTCGGAATGGTGGTCCAACTTCAGATCCACAGATCCTCCAGCGCCTTACTTGCGTAGGTCTCCATACGGGTCCTGCATCCTGGTAGTCCAGAAGCACGACCCCGACGCGCGGCATTCAACCACGCTACGACTCCGTGTCTATACGAAATCACGACTCCGGGCGACTCTCCCCGCAGATGCCAAACTGGAAACCAGTGACTCCGACTTCTTCGTCCTCTGCCCGAACAGGCGACCTTCTCACCCGTCTGCTCGCGGTTCCCGCACGCCGGGGGCGCGTGACCCATGTGGAGCATGTTCCAGCACGTCACGCGGGTGAGGCAAGATGGCCCGACTGGGCCCCCGATCTCCTGGTCGCACGACTGAGCCTCCAGGGGGTCGAAGGGCTGTGGGAACATCAGCTTCACGCCGCCGAGCTGGTTAAACGTGGCCAAAACGTGATCATTGCCACAGGGACCGCCTCCGGAAAATCACTGGCGTACGTCGTCCCGGCCGTCACGGAGATCTTCTCCGGCGGCACCGTGCTGTACCTCACCCCCACCAAGGCGCTCGCCGCCGACCAGTTGCGAGCGTTGCGGAGGTTACGGCTGACCCAGGTGCGCGCCGCGACGTACGACGGGGACACCCCGCCGGAGGAACGCCGGTGGGTCCGGCAGAACGCCAACTACGTGCTGACCAACCCCGACATGCTGCACCGGTCGATCCTGCCGAGGCACGCGTCCTGGTCGTCCTTCTGGCGGCGGCTGCGCCTGGTGGTCGTGGACGAGTGCCACGGCTACCGGGGGGTCTTCGGCTCGCACGTCGCCCAGATCCTGCGCCGGCTGCGCCGGGTCTCGGCCAAGTACGGAGCGTCCCCGGTGTTCCTGCTGGCGTCGGCCACCGCGAGCGACCCCGCCGCCGCGGGAATGCGCCTGACCGGCCTTGAGATGGCCGAGGTGACCACGGACGCGTCGCCGAGGGGTTCCACCACCTTCGCCCTGTGGGAGCCGCCTCTGACCGATCTACGCGGGGAGAGCGGCGCCCCGGTCCGCCGTACGGCCACGGCCGAGGCCGCCGACCTCCTGGCCGACCTCGTGATCGAGGACGTCCGCACGCTCGCCTTCGTCCGCTCCCGCCGCGCCGCCGAAGCCGTGGCCCTGTCCGCGCGGCACACCCTGGAGGAGGTCGAGGCGCTCGTCGAGGACGATCCGCCGTACGGGGAGGACCACCCCTGGGCGTCCCCGCTGCCGGACGAACCGGGCGAATCGGCGGAGGCGGCCGAGGCGGTGACGACCCCTGCGACCACCCGGAGAGTACGGCTGGCGGACCGGGTGGCGGCCTACCGGGCGGGCTACCTCGCCGACGACCGCCGAGTGCTGGAGAAGGCCCTGCGGTCGGGGGAGCTGACCGGCCTGGCGACCACCAACGCACTCGAACTCGGCGTCGACGTGTCGGGGCTGGACGCGGTCCTCATCGCGGGATGGCCGGGGACGCGCGCCTCACTCTGGCAGCAGGCGGGCCGGGCCGGGCGCGACGGGCAGGACGCGCTGGCGGTCCTGATCGCCCGGGACGATCCCCTGGACACCTACATCGTCCACCATCCGGAGGCGGTGTTCGGGCGCCCGGTGGAGGCCATCGTCCTCGATCCGGACAATCCGTACGTGCTGGCTCCGCACCTGTGCGCCGCCGCCGCGGAGATCCCGCTCGGCGAGCAGGACCTGGAGATCTTCGGCCCCTCGGCGCGGGACGCGCTGGACGACCTCGTGAACCAGGGGCTGCTCCGCAGAAGGCCCGCCGGCTGGTTCTGGACGAGCCGGGACAACGCGGCCGACCTCGCGGACATCCGGGGCTCGGGCGGCGCCCCGGTCCAGGTCGTGGAGGCGTCGACGGGCCGCCTGCTGGGCACGGTCGACGAGCCGTCGTCGCACACGATGGTCCACCCGGGCGCCGTCTACCTGCACCAGAGCGAGACGTTCGTGGTCGATCTGCTCGACCTCGACGCCGGGGTCGCCCTGGTCACCGCCGCGGAACCGGACTACGCGACCTTCGCGCGGGACGTCACCGACATCCGGGTGATCGAGTCACTGCGTTCGAGGGACCTCGGCCCGGGCACCCTGCACTTCGGGTCCGTGGAGGTCACCCGGCAGGTGGTCTCGTACCTGAAGCGCCGCACCCAGACCGGGGAGGTGCTCGGCGAGGAGCCCCTCGACCTCCCGCCCCGCACGCTGTGCACCCGCGCGGTCTGGTGGACGCTGCCCGACCCCGCCCTCGCCGGCCTGCGCGGGGAAGGCCGCCCCGCGAATGCCGGAGAAGCGGAGCGTACGGCGGACGCCGGGTCGCGGTCCGCAGGACGCACGAAGGATCTCGGGTTGCGGTCCGCGGATTCCGGGTCGCGGTCCGCGGGGCGATTGGCGGATTCCGGGTCGCGGTCCGCGGGGCGCTTGGCGGACGCCGACGGCCCTGCCGCCGGGCACGCGGTGGACCTCGGCGGGGCGGCGCACGCGGCCGAGCACGCCGCCATCGGTCTCCTTCCCCTCTTCGCGACCTGCGACCGCTGGGACATCGGCGGCGTGTCCACGGAGCTCCACCCCGACACCGGCCTGCTCACGGTCTTCGTCTACGACGGCCATGACGGAGGCGCGGGATTCGCCGAGCGGGGGTACGCCCGGGCGTCCGACTGGCTGACGGCGACGCGGGAGGCGATCGCCTCCTGCGAGTGCGATCGGGGCTGCCCGTCCTGTATCCAGTCCCCGAAGTGCGGCAACGGCAACGAACCACTCGACAAGGCAGGGGCCATCCGCCTTCTCGACGTCCTCCTGGGCCCCTGACGTCCACGGCCCAGGGTGGCGGTCAGAAGTCGCGGTGGCGACCGGAGTAGGGATCGTCGTCCTCGTCGGTCCACACGTCGGGCTCGGGCTGGCGCAGCGGCCGATCCGGAAACTGACCGCCGGCCATCGCGCCCGCCGCCACCGACCCGGCCGGTACCGTCGCGGCCGGAACCAGCGGGACCTGCTCTACCGGCACGCGTGCCGGGGCGGCGCGCCCGTCACCCGGCTCACGCTGCTCCCGCTCCGTCTCCGTCCCCCGCCCCGGCTGCGTCCCCTGCCCCGGCTTCGGCTCCGGCTCCGTGTCGGTCGGGGACACGGCGGGGCCATGGCCGGGCAGCGTGATCTCGCCGCTCGTGTCGGGCGCGTGGGCCGCGTCCGGGCCGGACCGGGTGTCGGCCTCCGCTTCCGGTTGACCTCCGCGGCTCTTCGGCGTCGCCAGGATCACGGCGGGGCGACGGGTGGGTGCGTTCCCCCGGCTCTTCGCGGTGGCAACGCTGCCGGCCGTCGCGGCACCGCCGGCGTCAGCGGCGTCCCCAGCCCCGGCGCTCGATCTGCCGATGATGGGCTTCGGCCGGACGGCGGCGGGTTCTCCGTCTCCCGTGGTGTCGCCGGTCACGCCCTTGCGCCGCAGCCACGCCCCGAGATTGGCGCCGATGAGCAGCAGGACGACGGCGATCGCCACGTACACGCCGAAGTTGAGGCCGCCGAGCGGCAGAAAGGACGACTGGGCGGTCGTCTTGGGCGCCTCGGTCTGCTCCGGCACCAGGACCGGCTCGGTCTGGTCGCTTCCGCCGTTCGCCTCCGGCAGTGTGAGCTCCCCGTCCTTCGGCAGCTTGGGCTCGGGGTTCGGCACCGTGGTGGGAAGGTGGGTCTTCGGAGTCTTCGCGGCAGGTGACGTGACCGCCGACTGATCGGGCCTCTTCGACGGCGACGGCGTGGCAGAGGGGGTCCGGGAGGCCTTCGGCGCCGGAACCGTCACATAGACGGGGGCGGAGGGGGAAGAGGCGATGGTGCCGCCGACGCCGTCCGCGCGCACCGCGCGCACGCTGACGTCCACCTTCTGCCCGGCCGTCCTGGCCGGGAGCGTGAGGCTCGCCCGGCAGGTGGAGCCGGGGCAAGCTGAGTCGACGGTCACGGAGCCGGACTTCCCGGCCTTCGCCGAGGTGATCTCGTACTTCTGGAGGTCGGGCTCGCTGCCCTTCGCCCAGCTGACAAGGACGGTCGTGGCGTTCTTCAGTTGCGCTCCGACGCCGGAGGGAGCCTCGGGCGGACGGCTGAGGACGAAGGTCGAGGTGGCATAGGTCTTGTGCGTGACCTCGCCGAGAAGGGTCACCGTGAAGGTGCCGTTGGGGGCGTCACCCGGGTCGAACGATCCGCTGATCGTCTGGTTCGCTCCCCCGGACGCGATCTCCTGCCGGGACACGGAAGGGCCCTCGACGAACAGGGACATCTTCACCTGGTACCAGTCCGTCTTGGCGGACACGGCCACCGGGCCGGGCGCCTTGACGACCTGCCCGTTCGAAGGAGACAGGATCTCGCCGTCCGCCGCTGCCGGGGAGGCGCCCGCCAGCAGCGCGGACACCACCGCGATCGGAACGATCAACGCCGCGGTACCAAGCCTGGGAACCCCGGTCACGACGCATCCCTTCGTGGAGAACCGTCCACCCCTGCCTCGGCCGGCCGAAGGCGTGGGGCGACTGAGAGTACGGGGCACTTTATGCCAGCCGCCCCCTCTTGGACGTTATGTCTAAGAAGATGTGATTCTATTGCGACACAAGTAGTTTCATATCGCGGAAGATCTGAAAAGCGCCGCGTGCCGTCCGTCAAGTAAGCCGCTGGTCGACGGCCTCGATTCGCGTGGCCGTGCCGACTACGCCTCGCCGAGTGCCACCACGGTCGTGGGCGGCGACTTGTCCGCCCGCTCACTGACACCCGCTCCCGCCTCATGCCGTCGCACCGGCCGGGCCGGCCGTCGCGGACGCGACAGCCGTCGCCGCGCCGAGGAGCGGCACCTCGAACCGTACGGACACCGCGACCTCCGCGACGCTCTCCGAGATGGCGCAGGACCGCAGGGACGCATGGTTGGCCACCGCGATGGCCTGTGCCCGGCCACACGCCTCCCCCGGAGCCGCGAGGGTCCAGCGGGCGGCGCCGAGCGCGGCGAGGTCCGCCGCGCTCTGCGCCCGGTGCCGCGCGACCCGCGCGAGGCCCACCTGGACGACGACCATCGCCGCCAGCCAGACGACGGCCATCAAGGTCATCGACCAGATGGTCGCCGAGCCCCGCTCCCGGGCAGGACGCACCACGTCCGCACCGGCGGGCGCGCCCCTCATCGGCGTTCCTGCGTTCCGGCGTCGTCCAGGTGGGGCGAGGAGCGGCCGCCACCATGCGCTTCGCCCGGGCCGGCGTCCCGCTCCCGTCTCGTCAGCGCTCCGGACGTCCTGGGCGCAGGCCTTGGCGATCCGGGCGGAGTCGACGGCATGGACCGGGTGGGCCCGAGTGTCGCGGAGCTGAGGGCCCCGGGCGGGGGCGGGAGGACACCGGGCTCGGTGTCGGAGACGGCGCTCGCCCTGAGGCGAACCGGGCGCAGGAACGACCTCCACAGCGGCCGGACGGTCGCGGTCACCTCGACCCGGACGGTGCCCGCTCCCGCGGCGACGGACACGGTGGCGTCCGCCGGAGCCAGTCGCAGGACCACCGCACGCACCTGTTCCGGCGCCTCGCCCCGGGCAGCGGCCCGGGCGCCCGCCCGGGCCGCGTCCACACATCGCAGTTGGGCGTCCGTGGCCGCCACCGCCCACAGGGAGGCGGTCAGGACCAGAACCAGTGCCGGAAGCGCGACAGCGGTTTCCGCCGTCACCGAACCCCGCTCCCGCCGGCGCGTCATCGCGGGCATCTCAGGCGGCCAGCTTCAAGGCCTTCTGGATCAGCGCGGCCAGCATGGACCGCACCTCCGCGCTGGTGACGATCTTGTAGAGAAGCGCGGCGAAGCCGCAGGCGGCGATCGTCCCGACGGCGTACTCGGCGGTGGACATGCCCGCGTCGGCCCTCGTCCTCGCCTGCACCACCCATTGGATGCCCAGCTTCCGCGCCCGGCTTGTGGCCCTTCCGACGGCTCGCCGCATACCCGGCCATCCTCGCTTCGGCCCGGACGACATGGCCGCGACGACGGCCGGGCCGACGAGCCACGCCCCCCGCCCACAGGCGAGGTCGAGCACCCGCCACACGGCATCGCCGAGCGCCGCCCACCGTCCCGAGCGTGCCCGGTGCCGGCCCGCGCCCTCCGCCGATCGCCGCCGGGGCTCGCTGTCCGTCCGGCTCGTCCGGCCGGTCGCCGCCGCGTGCCTGCTCATCGGTCCTCCTGACCCGTGTGGGGCGGCTCGTCCGCCCTCGTTCAGGCCAGGTTGCGGCAGGATGGGCGACCACGGTCGGGCCGAACGCGGTTCTGTGGACAACGCTCCCGCCGAGCCCGTTCTCCACAAGGACCGCAGCCCTGCATGAATGCCGATCACGCTGGTCATGACGGCCTCGGCGAACCGCCGCACCCCCCACTGTCCACAGGTGTGGATGGCGATGTCCACAGGCTGTTCACGGCAGGAGGATCTGACCCGCCAGGCCCGCGACCATGGGGATGACTCCGAGGAGGACGAAGGCCGGGAGGAAGCAGAGCCCGAGCGGAGCCACGGCGTGGACGCCCACCCGTCGTGCCGCCGCCGCTGCCGTCGCCCTGGCGGTTCGGCGGGCGTCGTCGGCGAGCCTGGTGAGGACGTCGGCTACGGGCGCACCGCTCGCAGCGGCACGGACCATGGCCCTGGACAGGGCGGCGAGCGAGGGTTCGGCCGAAAGCCCGGCCCAGGCGTCCTCCGGGGCCGCACCGAGGCGCAGCTGAGCGCCCACCCAGGTCAGCCGCTCGCCCACCGGACCCGGCATCGCGGCGGCGGTCGTCTCCACGGCTCCGCTCATCGGCTGCCCTGCCCGCAGGCAGGCGACCATGAGATCGACGGCGAACGGGAGATCCGCCTCCATTCGCGCCCGCCGCCGCCCGGCCTCGGCGGGCTCCCGACGACGAACGGCGATGAAGACACCCGAGGCCGCCGCCACTCCTGTCACCAGGCCTGCGGGCCCTCCGACCAGCAGGAAGAGCGCGAACCCCACGGGCAGCGCGACGGCCGCTCCCCGGCGGGACATGCTCTCGCCCTCCGGCGGACACGCCGTCGCGCCGGCCTCCCCGCGGGTACGCGGCGACGCGATGGCGGCGAGACGCCCGGCCGCCGAAGGACGAGCGGGCCACGCCAGCACGGCCAGCGTCGTCAGAACCCCGGCCAGCACGCAGATCATCCGTCATCGCCCTTCCGCAGTCTTGGGCCTTCCGCCGGCGGCGCTCGTCGCCGGCTTTCCGCCACAGGAGCATCCGCTCCCGAGGCCTGATGCCTGGCACTCGGCGCTCGGCACTCGGCCGCCCGACCGTTGGGCATCCGGCTCCCGGCGGGTGACACCTCCGCGCCCGGCGCTCGACGGCGGCGCCCGGCAACTCCGCACTCGGCGTCCGGCACTTGACACGATGGCGTGGGGCCGCCGCGCCCTGCGCCCGACCCTGCGCCGACTCTGTTGCCGACCTGTTGCCGGCCCTGCTCTCGGTTCAGCGTGGGCCGGAGCCTGGGGGCTCCTCCGCCCGCTTGACGAGCCTGTGGGTCCACCACAGGCCGGCGGCGTCCAGGGCGAGCCCGGCGACCAGGCAGGCGAGACCCGCCGGGCCGCCGAGCAGGAACGACAAGGGGTTCATGCCGAGACCCGCGGCCATCAGCAGCCCGAGCGCGGGCAGGCCCGCCAGCATCCGGGCGGTCGCCCGGGGTCCGGAAAGCTGGGCCGCCACCTCCTCGCGATGCGCCTGCGCCTCCCGCAGCGACACGCACACCCGTTCCACCAGCGCGGTCAGACCACCCCCGGCGGCCACGCTCACCCGCCAGCACGCGGCCAGCCGGACCAGCCCCTCCCCGCCTCGGGCCGGCGCGGCGGCGAGCAGAGCGGCCGCGACGTCACCGCCGTCTCTCGCGGCGGCGGTCGCCGGGTCGAGCGCCGCGGGGTCCGGCGGCCGCACCGACGAGACGGCCCGCGCCAGGGCGTCACCGGGAGGCCGGCCCGCCGCCAGTTCGGCCGCGAGGCCCTGGCACAGCTCCAGGGACACCGCTCGCCAGGCCGCGGCGGTCGCGCCCGGACGCGGGGGCCTGGCGAGTGCCGTCCACAACCGGCCGGGGGCCCTCGTCCCCCGCCGTGCGCCGGTGAGACGGGCCAGCCGCGCCGCCGCGGGCTCCGGCCCGGCCCACAGCCAGGCGGCGAGCGCTGTGGCGAGCACCGCGACCAGCCCCAGGGACAGGAACCGGCCGTCAGCGGGCGGCACGACGGCCTCCCGGCTCCGGGCAGAGGTCCCGCAGCGTGCCGAAGGACGACCCCCGGCTCACCCGGCCCTCCGCGTCGAAGGCCAGCGCAGGCACCGCCGTCACCAGGCCGGACGGCCCACGTTCGAGGACGCAGACCTCCGCGACCCGGCGCCGGCCGCCACCTGGTTCCCGTACGAGGTGGACGACGAGGTCGAGGGCGGCGGCGATCTGGCTGTGCACCGCCTCCCGGGACAGCCCCGCCGCGCAGGCGAGCGCCTCCAGCCGGGCGGGCACGTCCGCGGCGTTGTTGGCGTGCAGCGTGCCGCAGCCTCCCTCGTGACCCGTGTTGAGCGCCGCCAGCAGGTCGACGACCTCCGATCCGCGCACCTCGCCCACGACCAGGCGGTCGGGCCGCATGCGCAGGGCCTGCCGTACGAGATCGCGCAGTCCGACGCCGCCCGCGCCCTCCAGGTTGGGCGGCCGGGCCTCCAGCCGTACGACGTGGGGGTGGGCCGGGTGGAGCTCCGCGCTGTCCTCGACCAGCAGCAGGCGCTCGTCCGGACCCGCGAGGGAGAGCATGGCGCTGAGCATGGTCGTCTTGCCGGTGCCGGTCCCTCCGGTGACCAGGAACGCCAGCCGCGCCGCCATGATCGCCCGAAGGACCGCGGCGCCCTCCTCCTCGGCGAGTTCCTCCACCGCGAACGTCCGCCGCGACGGCAGCCTGAGGGACAGGCAGGTCCCCTCGGCGGCGATCGGGGGAAGCACCGCGTGCAGCCGCACGCCACCGGCGAGCCGGGCGTCCACGTAGGGGCAGGCGTCGTCGAGACGCCGTCCGGCCGCCGCGGCCAGCCGCTGGGCGAGGCGGCGCACCTCGTCGTCCCCGGAGAACGTCACACCCGTGCGGCGCAGGCCGTCCCCGTCGTCCACCCACACCTCTCGCGGCCCGTTGACCAGCACGTCCGTGACACCCGGCTCCGCCAGCAGGACTTCGAGCGGCCCGGCGCCGATGAGATGGGCACGCAGGGTGCGCGCGACGGCGAGCACCTCGGCGTCGCCGAGCACCGCGCGTTCCGCCCGCAGGGCCGCGGCCACCTGGGCGGCGGTGGGCGCGGCGTGGGCGTGCGACAGCCGTACCCGGACGGCCTCGACCAGGTCGGCGCTCACGCCGGGCACGGTCGCCGGGCCCTCGCGGCTCATCGGCCCTCCGTCGCCGGCGGCGACCACCCGTTCCGACCGGCGCCGAGCCCGCCCGGCAGGGAGTCGAGCAGATCCGCGCAGAAGCGCCCGAGCGGGGCGCGGCCCAGCGGCGGCGGGTCTCCCCGATCCAGGATCTCGGCCAGTCCGCGTACCTCGGGGAGCACGCCCGCGCACGGAACGGCGAGGGAGGCCGCGACGACCTGGGAGTCCAGCGATCCGGCCCGCATCACCAGGCGCAGGTCGCCGGTCCCGGGGCGCAGCAGCGTCACGGTCTGGGCGGCGGCGAGCGCTCCCCGGAGGTCGGCGGGGACGACGACGATCGTCGCCGCCGCCCTGGTCAGCGCCTCCGCCTCGCCCTCCCCCACATGGCGTGGCAGGTCCACGACGACCAGGTCGCACCCGCGCCGCGCGGCGTCGAGCACTGCGCGCATCGCCTCGCGGGGGATCCGCACGGGCTCCCCGCGGTGCGCCGAAAGCACGGTGAGCTCTCCGAAGGTGGGCAGCGCCTCCTGGAGCGCGGCATAACTCACCCGGCCTTCTCGCCCGGCGACGTCGGGCCAGCGGGCACCCAGCGCCTCCTCCTGTCCGAGGAGCACGTCGATGCCGCCACCGAGCGGGTCCGCGTCGACGAGCAGCGTGCGGAGCCCGCGACGCGACGCCGTGAGCGCCAGGGACGCGGCGAGGACGGTGGCGCCCGCACCGCCCTTGCCGGCGGCGACGCAGACGACCGTCCCGGCCCGGGTCTCCGGCTCGGCCGCATCGCCGAACTCCTCGACCAGAAGCCGCTCGGCCTCGGGCAGCTCCAGCACGGTGCGCGCGCCCACGGCCACGCACCTGCGCCACATGTCGGGATCGCCGGCCGCCCGCGTGACGACGACCACGTTCGGCCGGGGCGGCGGGCCGGTCACGGCGAGGTCGTCGGCCAGGTCCGCCCCGACCACGACCAGCGGCGCCCGGATCCAGTACGGCCGGGCATGGGCGGCCGCCTGGGCGACGTCCAGTTCGACGCCCGCCGCGGCGGCGATGCGGAGCAGATCGTCGAGGAGTTCCTGATCGTCGGTTACGGCCAGCGGGCGTGGCATCGGCTTCTCCCTGTCGTCCGGGAGCACCACGATGCGACAGGACCGGAACCCCGGCTGGGCGCGGACCGCGTCCTGTGGACGACGCGCGTTCTGTGGACGACGCCGCGACCATCCGGACGCGGGGCCGCGGCGGAGACCGATGGAAGACCGATCGGAGAGCGCACGGAGACCGGTCGGAGCCGGCCGGAGAAAAAAGGCGACCCCCGCCGGGGGGGATAGCGGGGGTCGCCGTGGGTCCGGCTCTGGGGGGGTAGAGCCGGGCCGTTATTCCGAAAGCTTTAAACACGAAGCCGGGGCGTGGCAAGAGGTCCGCCGCTCCGATGACACAGATGCCGCCTCTGGGGGGAGACGCACCCGTATGCTGCCTGATCGGGAGAGGTAGGTCGAGCCCGCCGCCGATTTGAGTAAAATTTTTTCTCCGAGTCAGTGTTACATGTGAACACGCGCAATCGCAACGGTGCGCCAGGGGGCTCATCGCATCACGTGCCCCGCTTCGCCTCATCCTTCACAGGCGTCACAATCAGGAAAAAAGACCCTAAAGAGGATGAAGCGCCATGAAAGTCGCATACTCTCGGTAAAGCTTCCGCGCCCGGGGCTTTCCATCCCGAGGATTCGGACGTAAAAAGGGATTACGGGCCTGAGGGTCCGCGTACCGCATCGGGTACCCACGCGCGACCAGCCGCGGGAGGCGTGTCGAGACGGGCTTGACCCGCTCCGACAAATACGAGGTGCACGCTTGGTAACCCGGTGACGTGTACTTGCGACGGCGTTCCACACCAGGGACGCCGTCCGCTTTTTCGGCCTGCTGAACGCCCGAAACATCGGCGTCCCGGGCACCTCGGAACATCGGCGTGCCGGGCACCCCAGAAGATGCGCGGCTTCCCCCCCGGCTTCCCCCGGAAAGACGCCGGACCCCCGCAAAAGGGGTCACTCAGCGGGACATGGCCTCGCAGATCGCCGTCGTCTCACGCACCCCGAGCACGACGGCCGTGGCGCAGTGCCGGATCCAGGTCCCGACGCCCTCGCCCGTCCCCTTCAGGTACGACCTCAGGCTCTCCGCGTACGCGTCGCCCAGATCGGCGTGCCCCACCTCGACGGCGGCGAGCGACTTGGGATCGAGACCGAGGCCGACGAGCGTGAGCCGTTCGGCGGCGCGGGCGACCAGGCCGTCGGCGACGCCGAAGGGCCGCAGCACCGCCAGTTCCGCGTGCACGACCGCCGCGAGCACGAGCGCGGGCACCGTGGACGAGCCGGTCACGAGCCCGGCCAGCGCCGACATGCGGGCCGCGGTCTCCTCCGGGCCGGGGGCCGGGCCGAGACCGAGCGGATCGGCGGTCGTGGGAACCGTACGCGGCCTGCCGGGGTCGGCCGTCAGGCCCGCGGCCGCCAGCGTGTGCAGCCGCGCGAGGACCTGACGCGGGGCCGGCCGCCACGTGGCGGTCAGCCGTCCGAGCTCGGCCGACGCGCGCAGCGCGCCCTGCGCCACCGGGTCGGCCACCTCCCCCGTACGCAGCTGCTCAAGAGGCACGTCGACGCCTTCGAGCGCGGCGGAGGCACGGGCCCCGCGCAGCGCGGACTCGGCCGACACCTCGGGACCGCGCCGCCGCAGCACCCGGTGCCGGTAGAGCCGGTCGACGGCCTCCCGGGCCTCCTGTACGGCCTCGGACACGCCGGGCAGTCCGGCGACGACAGCCAGCGGATCGCTCACAGCCCCCGACCATACCGGCCGGTAGGACGTCGTTCGCCGAGGAGGTGCACCCGTTCACCGCAGACGCGCGTACGCGATCTCGGCGGGCTTCCCACCTGTCACTAAGTTTGCCGGTCATAGCCCTGTTACCACGGACAACGCGAAGCTACGGCGTGCCTGCCCGGATTACTTGTACTTGACGCCGCTCGCCTGGTGAAGTGGGACACGACATACCCCAGCTTGGCCGAGGCGGCCGAACGAGAGACAACCCGAAGACGCTGTGAAGGAGTACGGAGTGGCCACCGAGACCCCTGGTCAGGAAACCCAGGAGACGCTGTCGAACCTGCTGAGTGAGACGCGCCGGTTCGAGCCTCCCGCGGACCTGGCGTCGGCCGCCAACGTCACGGCGGACGCCTACGAGGAGGCCGCCCAGGACCGGCTCGCCTTCTGGGAACGCGCCGCCGAACGCCTCACGTGGGCAGAGCGCTGGGACACCACGCTGGAGTGGAAGCCGCCCTTCTCCAAGTGGTTCGTCGGCGGCAAGCTGAACGTCGCCTACAACTGCGTCGACCGTCACGTCGAGGCCGGCCGGGGCGACAAGGTCGCCTACCACTGGGAGGGCGAGCCGGAGGGCGACACCCGTACGATCACCTACGCCGACCTGCAGAAAGAGGTCGCCAAGGCGGCCAACGCGCTGGAGGAGCTGGGCGTGCGCAAGGGCGACCGGGTCGCCGTGTACATGCCGATGATCCCCGAACTGCCGATCGCGCTGCTGGCCTGCGCCCGGATCGGGGCGATCCACTCGGTGGTCTTCGGCGGGTTCTCCGCGTCCGCCCTGAAGAGCCGCATCGACGACGCCGACGCCAAGATCGTGATCACCGCCGACGGCGGATACCGCCGCGGCGCCCCGAGCGCGCTCAAGCCGACCGTGGACGAGGCGGTCGCCGACTGCCCCGGGGTCGAGCACGTGCTCGTCGTACGCAGGACCGGGCAGGACGTCCCGGTGAACGAGCGCGACGTCTGGTGGCACGACCTCGTCGAGCGCCAGCCCTCCGAGCACGAGCCCGTGCCGCACGACGCCGAGGACCCGCTCTACATCCTCTACACGAGCGGCACGACCGGTAAGCCCAAGGGCATCCTGCACACCACCGGCGGCTACCTCACCCAGGTCGCGTGGACCCACCACGCCGTCTTCGACCTCAAGCCCGAGACCGACATCTACTGGTGCACGGCCGACATCGGCTGGGTCACCGGGCACTCCTACATCGTGTACGGCCCGCTCGCCAACGGCGCGACCAGCGTGATCTACGAGGGCACCCCGGACACCCCGCACCGGGGCCGCTTCTGGGAGATCGTGCAGAAGTACCAGGTCACGATCCTCTACACCGCCCCCACGGCGATCCGTACGTTCATGAAGTGGGGCGACGACATCCCCGCGAAGTACGACATGTCGTCCCTGCGCGTGCTCGGCTCGGTCGGCGAGCCCATCAACCCCGAGGCGTACGTCTGGTACCGCGAGCACATCGGCGCGAACCGCTGCCCGGTCGTGGACACCTGGTGGCAGACCGAGACGGGCGGCATCATGATCAGCCCGCTGCCGGGCGTCACGGCCGCCAAGCCCGGCGCGGCCATGCGCCCGCTGCCCGGCGTCGTGGCCGACGTCGTCGACGACCAGGGCGAGTCCGTGCCGAACGGCGGCGGCGGCTTCCTCGTGGTCCGCGAGCCCTGGCCGGCCATGCTCCGCACCATCTGGGGCGACGACCAGCGCTACATCGACACCTACTGGTCGCGGTTCGAGGGGATGTACTTCCCCGGCGACGGCGCCAAGCGCGACGAGGACGGCGACCTGTGGCTGCTCGGCCGGGTGGACGACGTCATGCTCGTCTCCGGGCACAACATCTCCACGACGGAGGTCGAGAGCGCGCTCGTCAGCCACCCGAAGGTGGCCGAGGCCGCCGTCGTGGGCGCCACCGACCCGCTGACCGGCCAGGCCATCGTGTCCTTCGTCATCCTGCGCGGCGGCGCGGAGGAGAGCGAGGACATCGCCGCCGAGCTGCGCGCCCACGTGGCGAAGACGCTCGGCCCGATCGCCAAGCCGCGGCAGATCCTGGTGGTGCCCGAGCTGCCGAAGACCCGCTCGGGCAAGATCATGCGCCGCCTGCTGCGCGACGTCGCCGAGAACCGGTCGCTCGGCGACGTCACCACGCTCACCGACAGCTCCGTGATGAACCTCATCGCGGAGAAGCTGCCCAGCGCCAAGAGCGACGACTGATCCGCCGGCCCGGCCCCCGGGCGGTTCGGTGATCGGGGGCCGCGGACGGATCGTGGAAGGCGTGGACGGAGCCTGCGTCCACGCCTTCTCCGTCCCGGCTTTCCTGTGGCCCGGCTTTTCCACAAGCTCCGGCTTTTCCACAAGCTCCGGCTTTTCCACGGCCCCGGCGGCGGAGATTCGCCGTGACGGGGAGACGCCGGATCGCCTTCGGCGTCATAATCCAGCCGCCTGTGGGCAGGTCCCCCGCATGCCCGCCGGGCGGGCTGAGGTTGTCCACAGGCGGGGGTCTTCCTGTTCGCGTGCGCGGACGGAGACGAGATGATGTTTGATAGTCGCAGATAGGAGATCGCTGATGCCCGAGGACGAATCGCTCGGCGCGCTGGTCGCCCAGGCGAGCCATCACATCTCGACCCTCGTACGGTCGGAGATCGAGCTGGCGAAGGCCGAGCTCAAGTTCGACGCGAAACGGGTCGGGATCGCCGCCGGGATGTTCGGCGCCGCGGCCTTCATCGGGCACCTGTGCCTGATCCTGGCCTCGTTCGCGATCGCGTACGGCCTCGTGGCGCTCGGGCTGGCCACCTGGCTCGCCTTCACCATCGTCACCGTGTTCTACCTCCTGATGGCCGGGCTGCTGGTCTTCGTCGGCTACCGCCGGCTCAAGGGGCTGGCCGGGATGAAGCGCACCATGCGGAGCCTGCGTGGCCTCGCGGGCCCCGAGGAGGCGGAGGCGCCGCTGCCGGAGACGGCCCCCGTCCCCGCCATGGCGGCCGAGACTCCCGCACCGCCGCCCTACACCGGCCCGACGGCCGGGCAGGTGGGCGCTCACCGGGAGTCCATCCGCGATGGCCACTGACGAGTCGCTGATCGAGGCCGACGGCCCCTGGACGCACCGGGTCGTGTACGCGGGCGGCGTGCGGTTCCATGTGGCGGAGGCCGGAGACGGGCCGCTGATCCTGCTGCTGCACGGGTTCCCCCAGTTCTGGTGGACCTGGCGGCACCAGCTTCCGGCGCTGGCCGAGGCCGGCTACCGCGCCGTCGCCGTCGACCTGCGCGGCTACGGCGGCAGCGACAAGCCGCCGCGCGGCTACGACCTGCCCACGCTGGCCGTGGACGCGGCGGGCCTGGTGCGGGCGCTGGGCGAGACGAGCGCGATCGTGGTGGGTCACGACTGGGGCGGCCTCCTCGGCTGGACGATGAGCGTCCTCGATCCCAAGGTGGTGCGACGGCTGGTCCCGGTGTCGGCGCCGCATCCGCTGCGCATGCGCGCCGCCCTGTTCACCGATCCGCTCGGCCAGCTCAGGGCCAGCCGGTACGGCCTGGGCTTCCAGCTTCCCTTCCTCCCCGAGCGGAAGCTCACCCGGCGGAGCGGCGCCGCCGTGGGGCGGATCATCGACAGGTGGGCCGGACCGCAGTGGCCGGGCGACGGGGCGACCCGCGTCTACCGCGACGCGATGCGGATCCCGACCGTGGCGCACTGCGCCCTGGAGTACTACCGCTGGTTCGCCCGTTCGCAGATCCGCCCGGACGGCTTCCGCTACGCGCGGCAGATGCGCGCCGAGGTCGAGGCCCCGACGCTGCAGATGCACGGCGCGCTCGACCCCTGCGTCCTGCCGCGGACCGCCCAGGGGTCCGGCCGATTCGTCGCCGCGCCGTACCGGTGGCGGCTGATCGAGGGCGCCGGGCACTTCCCGCACGAGGAACGCCCCGGCCAGTTCAACACCGAGCTGATCTCCTGGCTCGCCGACCCCGAGCCCGACCGCTGATCCCGCCCCCGCCGTTCGTGCGTGCCACCCGCGGCCAAGGGCCGGGAACCCCACCCGTGATCTTGCAGAAGATAGTAGAAATGTGCCCTGAAGTGGCCCAACTTCTTGGTTGATCTATCGCGTCCGCCGGGAAGGTCGCTGGTCCTTCGGTCGCCGTGAACCGCCCACGCGCCCTGAGGAGAGACCATGCGTGACCGTGACGAAGCGGGACGTCCCCGCAACGCACGCCCTCGTGACGAGTACGGCAGGCCACTGCCCCGGGGGGCCGAAGGGGTCCCCCGCGTGCCCGACGACTACGCCCCCGGCCCGGAGGAGGCGCTGGAGCAGGCCAGGAGTCTGCTCGCCGACGGACGGCCGTTCCACGCGCACGAGGTGCTGGAGGCCCGCTGGAAGACCGGCCCCGACGAGGAACGCGAGCTGTGGCAGGGACTGGCCCAGATCTGCGTCGGTCTCACGCACCTCCAGCGCGGCAACCTCTCCGGCGCCGCCGCCCTGCTGACCCGTGGCTCCGCCCGCCTGGGCGCGTACGGATCCACCCGGCCCTACGGGCTCGACCTGCGGGCTCTGGCCGTACAGGCCGACGCGATCACGACCGCGATCGACGAGGGAGACGCCGGCGCCGGCACGGCGATCTCCGCGGTCCGCGCCCTCCTGACCCCGGCCGAGCCCTAGAAGCCCGCGTCCTAGGCAGACCCGACGGCCGGCCCCACCCGCGCCCCGCTCATGGCGACGGGTTGTGGTGAGCGTGGTGGGGTGGTGAGCTCAGTCGCAGCCCTCGGTGCTCACCGGGCCGACCGCGTGGCTGCCGTCCTGGGCGTCGGGCAGGACCTCCTCGGCCGTCATGGCGAAGCCCGTCTCCGGCGTGTCGGTCGCGGCGGCGAAGATCACGCCGAACACCTTGCCGTCCGGGCTCAGCAGCGGCCCGCCCGAGTTGCCCGGCTGCACCTTGCCCCGGATGGCGTAGACCTCGCGCTCGACCTTCCGCTTGTTGTAGATGTCGTACATCTCGGCGCGCTGCTTGACCCTGATCCGCGCGGCGAGCGGGGTGAAGCCCTGATCCTTCGGATATCCGGCGATGATCGCGCTGTCGCCCCTTCTGGCGACCGTGTCGAAGCGCAGCGTGCCGATCTGGAGGTCGGGGACGAACAGCACCGCGATGTCGCGTTCGGGGTTGTACAGGACCACCCGGGCGTCGTGCTGGTCACCGCGGTAGTCGGTCACCCGCAGTCCCTCGGTGACCCCGGCGACGACGTGGGCGTTGGTCATGATCCGCTGCCGGGAGTAGACGAATCCCGTCCCCTCGATGCGCTTGCGGCAACTCGGCGCGGTGCCCTGCACCTTGACGATCGCCCGGCGGGCCCGGACCAGGGAAGGGCTCGCGTTGATCAGGGTCTGGTCCGGCGGCGCCACGTTCTGACCGCCGATGGAGGTGATGACCTGCGGCCAGTCGGAGGTCTCCACGAAGTCCCTGAACGGCTTCTGCAGGGCCCGTACACCGTCCGGGATGGCCTCGTCGACGGTCTGCAGCACCAGTGAGCCGTTGATCTGCTCCTTGATGAGCGCGAAGCTCATCGAGACCATGAGCGAGCCGATGAGCCAGGCGATGACCAGGACCGACAACCCGCTGGCCACCGACCCGCCGAAGGCGTCGACCATCCGGGCGGGCTCCCAGGTGACGTGGCTCCGGGCGACGGCGCCGATGGTCGAGGACGCGAACTGCCCGATGGTCGCCGCCAGGAAGACGATCACGATCGCCAGCAGCGCCCGCTCGGTGTCGCCGCTCACGATCGCCCCGGCCAGCGGAGGCGCGATGAACATCCCCAGAACGGCGCCACCGACGAATCCGATGAAGCTGAAGGCCCCGATGATGAATCCCTGCCGATAGCCGGATACCGCGAAGGCCACAACCAGGCCGATCAGGATGAGATCCAGAAGATCGCCGCTCACAGCTACCACGGTATCCAGCCACGCCATTCGTCGTGCGGGCGTCCCTGGAGTCTCATCGATATCGTGACGACATGGGGGTATCGGAACGGCCACCCGCGGCTGGGGACCGCGACGACGGCGCGCGGGGCCCGGAAGACGCGAAGGACACCGCGGACGCGAAGGACACCGCGGACGCGAAGGACACCGCGGACGCGAAGGACACCGCGGACGAGGCCGCGGGGCGAGGCGACGGCGGCGGGGAGCCCGCGCACGAGCTGATCAGGATCGCGCTCACCGACACGGACCCGGACGGGCCGGTCAGGTGGCGGGCGATCACCACGCTGCAGGCGCGGGGCGACCCGGAGACCTTCGCCCTCGCCCGGCGGCTCTGCGTGAGCGCGGACCCCGCGGAGCGGGTGCTGGGGGCCGACATCCTCGGCGAGCTCGGCCGGGACCATCCCTTGAGGGACCGCACGCTGCCCGTGCTCCGCACACTGGCGGCGGACGAGGACGATCCGAGGGTGCTCTACTCCGTGCTGATCGCCTTCGGCCATCTGCGCGACGGGCGAGCGCTGCCGTCCGTGATCGACCTCGCGGCGCACGAGCACCCCACCGTCAGGTACGGCGCGGCCTACGCCCTTCCGCATGTCATGGGCGATCCACCCGACACCGCTGGACTGGCGGCACTGCGCCGCCTGGCGGCCGACGCGGACGAGGACGTCGCCGACTGGGCCGCGCTCGGCCTGTCCCTGAACGGCCTGACGCCGAACGCCGCGCCCGCGAAGCGAAGCTCAGCCTCGCGCGGCCAGGTCGACGACCTCGGGGGGCAGGTCCTCGATCCGTGAACGGTCCCAGGGCCGCTCGAAACCGGCCGCGGTCAGCACGCCGTCGAGCACGCCGGCGGTGAAACCCCACACGAGCAGGCCCCGTACGCGGAACGCCACGGACGGGACCACTCCGCGCGGGTGACGCAGCCGCAGCCGGTTGGCGGGGTCCACCAGCTCCTCGATCGGCACCCGCTCGACGGTCTCGACCTCGTCGGGAGAGGCCGCGTGCACGGCGCACGGCGTGTGCCACCAGCCGAGCACCGGCGTCACCCGGTTGTCGCTGTGCCAGATGTAGAGCTCGGGCATGGTGCCGACGACCTCGACGCCGGCGGGGTCGAGGCCGGTCTCCTCCCCGGCCTCCCGCAGGGCCGCGCCGACCGGGCCGTCGTCGCTGGGGTCGACGCCGCCGCCGGGGAACGCGGGCTGGCCGGCG
The DNA here is from genome assembly GCF_014161385.1 of Microbispora sp. H10670. Classification (NCBI taxonomy): domain Bacteria; kingdom Bacillati; phylum Actinomycetota; class Actinomycetes; order Streptosporangiales; family Streptosporangiaceae; genus Microbispora; species Microbispora sp. H10670. The sequence goes on from NZ_JABBWW010000001.1 coordinate 256,570, forward strand.
TGCACCCGGCCCTTCGAACTGCGCTGGATCAGCAGGATGTCCGGGCCCTGCGGCCCCTCGCCGAACAGCAGCAGGACCGCCGCCGAGCGACCGGCGCCGTTCGCGGGCGGCCGCAGCGCGGTGGGGACAGGGCTGTGCGCGGCCTTCGCGGCGAGCCGGGTCAGCCAGTCGGGAGCCGCGACCACCTCCACCACGACCACCTCCACATCGTCGGGGCGGCCGGGCACGCGGACATGCGCCGGCCGGGTGTGCCGTACAACCATCGGCGTGGGCGCGAACTTCCCGCCGGCCTCCCGCCGCTTTCCCGACCGGCTTTCCACCGGGGGCGCACCGAGGACGCCGAGAGGCATCGGGGACGCGCCGGGGAGGCGCCGTTCACCGGGCTCACCGCCACCGGGGCCGGGAGACGTCAGGAGAACGGGCCCGCCTTCACAAGCTTGCGGGCCTCCTCCGGATCGGTGGGACCGGTGCCGTACGACGGGCAGAGCTCGGCGAGAGGGCACGCGCCGCAGGCGGGCCTGCGGGCGTGGCAGATGCGGCGACCGTGCCAGATCAGCCGATGGGACAGCATGGTCCACTCCGGCTTCGGGATCAGCTCCCCGACCTCGTGCTCGATCTTGACGGGATCGGTCTCGGCCGTCCAGCCGAACCGCCGCGTCAGCCGCTGGAAGTGCGTGTCGACGGTGATCCCGGGCACGTCGAAGGCGTTGCCGAGCACCACGTTGGCCGTCTTGCGGCCCACGCCGGGCAGCTTGACCAGGTCGGCGAGCCTGCCGGGGACCTCTCCCTCGTGGCTCTCGCAGAGGGCCTGCGCCATTCCGATGATGCTGTTGGCCTTCGCCCGGAAGAACCCGGTCGACTTGATGATCTCTTCGAGCTCCGCGCGGTCGGCGCCCGCGTAGTCGGCCGCCGTCCGGTACTTGGCGAAGAGCACCGGCGTGACCATGTTGACCCTCTTGTCGGTGCACTGCGCCGAGAGGATCGTGGCGACCAGCAACTCCAGGGGATTGCCGAAGTCCAGCTCACAGTGGGCGTCGGGGTAGGTCTCGGCCAGGATCCGGTTGATCCGCCGCGCTCGCCGCACCAGGCCCAGGCGGGTCTCGGCCTCGCGTCGGCGCCGTCGCGGGACAGCCGTGTTCACGGCCGGGTTCGTCGCCATGCCGCAAGCGTAGGCCCTCCGGCGACCGCCCACCTCCCGTCCCGCCGGGTCGACCGCCTTGTCATACATGCCGCATATGCTGCCCGTATTTGCCAATTTGTCCGTACGCAGCGCAATACACTGTGCCCGTAGGGGGACGGCCGGCCGCCCGAGCCGGTCGAGCGCGGGATGGGCGTAAGAATAGGTTTCGCGAAGATTGTCTAGTTTCGCCAGGCGCGACGCACACGACTGCGAGCCGGGGCCGGCGCTCGTACGACGCAACAGGACACCCCGTAATGCGCCGGGAAGGGTGTGGGTCACAATGGCTAGCACGGAGCCGGCGACCGAGCGCGCCCGCAGCAAGGAGGCACCGTGAGCACCGAGGAAGTACTGAGCAAGGCGCCGCTGTTCTCCGCGCTCGACCGCGAGAGCGCCGCGGCGCTGCGTACGAGCATCACAGAGGTGGAGCTGCCCAAGGGACGCACCCTCTTCAGTGAGAACGAGACGGGCGACCGGCTCTACGTGGTGCTCGAAGGCAAGATCAAGCTGGCGCGCACGGCCCCCGACGGCAGGGAGAACCTGCTCAGCGTGCTCGGCCCGGGCGAGATGTTCGGCGAGCTGTCGCTGTTCGACCCCCGCCCCCGCACCGCCTCGGCGATCGCGCTGACCGACGTCCGCCTGGCCGGGCTCGGGCACGACGACCTCCGCCCGTGGCTGACCGGGCGGCCCGAGGTCGCCCTCCACCTGCTGCGTGCCCTCGCGCAGCGGCTGCGCCGCACCAACGACGTGCTCGCCGACCTCGTCTTCACCGACGTGCCCGGCCGGGTCGCCAAGCAGCTGCTCGACCTCGCCGACCGCTTCGGGCACAAGACCGACGACGGCATCCGGGTGCACCACGACCTCACGCAGGAGGAGCTGGCCCAGCTCGTGGGCGCCTCGCGCGAGACGGTCAACAAGGCACTCGCCGACTTCGCCCAGCGCGGCTGGCTGCGCATCGAGGCCAAGGCCGTCGTGATCATGGACAGGGAACGGCTCTTCAACCGCTCTCGCTAGAGGGTTGTCTTGAGGTAGTCGAGCTGGGCCGCGACCGACATCTCGGCGGCCGGCCACAGCGCCGGGTCGACGTCGGCGTAGATCATCTCCACGATCTCCCGCGCGTCCCTGGCGCCCCTGCGGATCGCCTCGCGGACCTGCTCCAGCCTCATCCGGCGGTGCACGACGTACGCGTTCAGGACCCCGGCGGGATCGGGCAGGACGGGGCCGTGGCCGGGCAGCAACGCGGTGGCCTCCAGCATCTCCGCGCCCTGCCTGAGCCGGTCCAGGCTGCGCAGGTAGTCGCCGAGGTCCCCGTCGGGGGCGATCGTCGTCGTCCCCCGGCCGAGGACGGTGTCGCCGGTGAGCATCGCCCGGTCGCCGGGCAGCCAGAAGCACAGCGAGTCGAACGAGTGCCCCGGCGTGGCGACGACCCTGATCTCCACGTCGCCCGCCGTGACGACGTCGCCGTCGTCCAGGCCCTCCTCGCCCAGGCGGTGCCGGGGGTCGAGCGCCCGCACCGGAGCGCCGAGCAGGCGCGCGAGCGGGCCCGCCCCCTCGCTGTGGTCGGCGTGCCCGTGCGTGAGCAGTACGGCCGTCACCCGGCGGCCGTCCACCCGCTCGGCGACCCGCCGCAGGTGCGCCTCGTCGTCCGGGCCAGGATCAACGACCAGTACGGCGTCCGCCCCGCCGACGATCCACGTGTTGGTGCCGTCGAGGGTCATCGGCGACGGGTTGGGCGCCAGCACGTTCACGGCGGTCGCCGTACCCGCCCCGTCCGGGCCCTCCGCGCCGTCCAGGGGAATGCGCAGGCCGCTCACGCGCCCGCCCTCCCCGCCTCGGGGATCTCCTCGGGGATCACCAGCACCATCCGGCCGTCCACCTCGGCGGGGGCGGGCATGATGGTCGTGACCGACCGGGAACAGGACAACACATCGCCGATCGTCTCGAAAGCGGCGATCTCGGTCAACGTCCGCAAGGTCGGCGGCATCAGGAACGCCGTACGGTCCCGCGCGGCGGCCAGGGCGTCCCCGGGACGCATCCACGCCACCTCGGACGCCTCGCCGCCCACGTCACGCGTACGCTGACCGGACGGCAACGCGGCCACGAAGAAGCGGGTGTCGAACCGCCGGGTCTCCATGACCGGGGTGATCCAGTGTCCCCACGCCTTGAGCAGGTCGGACCGCAGCACCAGCCCCCGCCGGTCGAGGAACTCGGCGAACGACAGCGTGCGCGCGATCAGCGCGAGGCGGTCGGCCTCCCAGTCGTCGCCGGTGGTGTCGGTCACCACGGTCCGCGGGCCCGGCCCGGCGAGGAGCACGCCCGACTCCTCGAACGTCTCGCGTACGGCGGCGCAGACGAGGCCCCGCGCCGTGCCCTCTCCGGTCCCCAGGAGCGCACCCCACTCGGCGGGCGAGGGACCGGCCCAGGCCACGGCCTGGTCGGCGTCCCTGGGGTCGACCGACCCGCCGGGGAACACGTACGCGCCGGCCGCGAAGGCCATCGTCGCGTGCCGCCTGAGGAGATACACCTCAAGGGGGCCCTCGCGGAGCAGCACCACCGTGGCCGCGTCACGGGCCGGGACGGGAGCCATTCGGCCGGCCAGGATCTCCCGCGCCCGCTCGCCGAGATGACCCGGCAGCGGAAACCCCATGGAGCCCTCCCAACCAGAACAAGGATCGGTCCGACCGGCCCCATGCTCCCGTACGCCGTCCCGTGACCGCAATCGACGGGTCTCCGACGGCCATCCTGCGGCGGTCAGCGGACCTCCGCGACGACCTCCACCTCCACGGCCGCGTCGAGCGGCAGGACCGCCACGCCGACCGCGCTCCGCGCGTGCCGCCCCGCCTCGCCGAACACCTCGCCGAGCAGTTCGCTCGCGCCGTTGACGACCTGCGGCTGCCCGGTGAAACCGGGAGCGCTCGCGACGAACCCGACCACCTTCACGATCCGCACGACCTGCGACAGATCGCCGACGACGGACCGGATGGCCGCCAGCGCGTTGACGGCGCAGATCCGCGCCTGTTCCTTCGCCTCCTCGGGCGAGACCTCCGCCCCGACCTTGCCGGTGACGCTCAGCTCGCCCTTCACCAGCGGAAGCTGGCCCGAGGTGTGGACGTGGCCGCCCGTCCGTACGGCCGGCACGTACGCGGCCAGCGGAGGCACGACCTCGGGCAGCGTGATCCCGAGCTCGGCGAGGCGCTCCTCCGGAGTGGCCATCACTTGGGCCGCTTCATGTAGGCGACCAGCTGCTCCGGGTTGGGCCCCGGGATGACGGAGACGAGCTCCCACCCGTCTTCACCCCAGTTGTCCAGGATCTGCTTCGTGGCATGGGTGAGCAGCGGCACCGTGACGTATTCCCACTTGGTCATGGGCAAAGGCTATCGAGGCACAGCCTCTCCGCGCTCGGGGACGACCGGCGCGAATCGGCAGGTGAGCCTTGGGTAGCCTTCCTCACGTGGGCGAGTGGAGCAGGCACGCCGACGGGAACTACCGCGCGACGATCCGCGGAGGCGATCTCGCCGGCCGGCCGGAGGAGGCACGGTGAGTCAGCCGACCAGCAGGCGCGGCGGAGGCGGGGAGACCCGTGACACCGACTGGGACGGCGTGCGGCTGCACGTGGTGAGCGGCAAGGGCGGCACCGGGAAGACGACGGTCGCCGCGGCGCTCGCGCTGGCCCTCGCGGCGGGCGGGCGCAAGGTCCTGCTCGTCGAGGTCGAGGGACGGCAGGGCATCGCCCAGGCGTTCGATCTCCCTCCGCTGCCGTACGAAGAGCGCAAGATCGCGGTGGCGCCCGGCGGCGGGGACGTGTACGCGCTGGCCATCGATCCCGAAGAGGCCATGCTCGAATACCTGGAGATGTTCTACGGCATCAGGCGGGTGGGCAAGGCGCTGACCCGCATCGGCGTGGTCGACTTCGCCACCACGATCGCCCCCGGCCTGCGGGACGTCCTGGTGACGGGCAAGACCAGCGAGGCCGTGCGGCGCCGCGACAAGCTGGGCCGGAGGGCGTACGACGCGGTCGTCATGGACGCGCCGCCGACCGGCCGCATCTCCCGTTTCCTGAACGTGACGCAGGAGGTCGCCGGGCTCGCCCGGGTCGGTCCGATCAAGAACCACGCCGACCTCGTGAGGGGCGTCCTCGCGTCCCCGGAGACGGCGGTGCACTTCGTGACGCTTCTGGAGGAGATGCCGGTCCAGGAGACGCTGGACGGCGTCGCGGAGCTCCGGGAGACCGGGCTGCCGGTCGGCGGGGTGTTCGTCAACATGGTGCGCCCGGCCCTGCTGCCCGCGCGGGCGCTGAAGGCCGCCGCCGAGGGCCGGTTCGACGCCGCCGAGATCGCGCTCGGCCTGAAGGCCGCCGGGCTGGCCGACGCCTCCGCCGGCGCCTCGGCCATCGCCGAGGCGCTCGCCGAGGAGGTCGCCGAGCACGCCCTGCGCGCGGAGCTGGAGAGACGGGAGCGCGCGGAGCTGGAGGAGGCCGGAACGCCGCGGTACGACCTGCCGCTGCTGCCCGACGGCGCCGACCTGGCCGGGCTCTACGAGCTGGCCGACGCGCTGCGCGCCCAGGGCGCCGTGTGACGCCCGCCGACCGATTTCCCGCCCACCGACTGAGAGGCTGAGCTGTGACCAGGACGGCGCCCGCGCTGGACATCGACGCGATTCTGGACGACCCGGACACCCGGATCATCGTGTGCTGCGGCTCCGGCGGCGTCGGCAAGACCACGACGGCCGCGGCCCTCGGGCTGCGCGCCGCCGAGCGCGGCCGCTCTGTGGTCGTCCTGACCGTCGACCCCGCCCGGCGGCTGGCCCAGGCCATGGGCCTGACCGAGCTCGACAACACGCCCAGGCGGGTGGACGGCACCGACGGCGGCGGGGAGACCGGCGGCGAGCTCCACGCGATGATGCTCGACATGAAGCGGACCTTCGACGAGATCATCGAGGCGCACGCCGATCCGGAGCGGGCCGAGCAGATCCTGACGAACCCCTTCTACCAGTCCCTGTCGTCCAGCTTCTCCGGCACGCAGGAGTACATGGCGATGGAGAAGCTCGGCCAGCTCCGCCGCTCGAACGAGTGGGACCTGATCGTGGTGGACACCCCGCCCTCGCGGTCGGCGCTCGACTTCCTCGACGCGCCGGAACGGCTCGGCCGGTTCCTCGACGGGCGGCTCATCCGCATCCTCACTGCGCCCGCCAAGGCCGGCGGGCGCAGCGCGTTCAAGCTGCTCAACGCGGGCTTCGGCGTGGTCGCCGGCATCCTGACGAAGGTGATCGGGGCCCAGGTGCTCCGGGACATCCAGTTGTTCGTCACCGCGCTCGACGCCGTGTTCGGCGGATTCCGCCAGCGGGCCGAGCAGACGTACCGGCTGCTCCAGGCGCCCGGCACCGCCTTCCTCGTCGTCGCCGCGCCCGAGCGCGACGCGATGCGCGAGGCGTCCTACTTCGTCGAACGGCTCGCCGAGGAGCGCATGCCGCTGGCCGGGCTGGTCGTCAACCGGGTGCACCGGTCGCCGGCGCCCTCGCTGTCCGCGGCCCGGAGCTCCGCCGCCGCCGAGGACCTGGAGGCCCGGGGCGAGCACGAGCTGACCGCGGCCGTACTGCGGCTGCACGCCGGAAGGATGCAGCTCGCCGCACGGGAGCAGCGCCAGCGGGAGCACTTCACGTCGGCCCATCCCACGGTGCCGATCGCGCAGGTGCCCGCGATGCCGGAGGACGTGCACGATCTGGCGGGACTTCGCCAGATCGGGCAGCTCCTCGCGTCGTGACGTCCGGCGCCCCTCGGGGAGGAGGCCGGCCGCCGGTCAGCCGGCGATCAACTCGTTGGTCCGCTCGTACTCCTCTTTGGCGGACTCGAGCAGGTCCCGCCAGGACTCCACATCGGGCCGGCGCCTGAGCAGCGCGCGGCGTTCCCGCTCCGTCATCCCGCCCCACACCCCGAACTCGATGCGGTTGTCCAGCGCATCGGCGAGGCATTCGGTACGGACGGGGCATCCACGGCAGATGAGTTTCGCCCGGTTCTGGGCGGCGCCTTGCACGAAGAGCGCGTCAGGATCCGCACCTCGGCAGGCGGCACGGGAGGTCCAATCCGTGATCCACATGTGCGACCCCACTCCCCTTAGGTGGTCAGTCGTTGTTTCGGCCGACGGGCGCGGGCGTCGGGCCTCCTGTATTGCAGTAGCCGCAGAGGAGAACGTACGCAACGAAACGATCGATCCGACATACCCCGGGGGGACCAAATTCGTACATGGTCAAGTCAGGCCATGTGGCCGGGAATGACTAGTCCCCCCTCCCCGGGGTAATGCCGAGCCGTGAGGCCGATGCCTGGTGAGGCACCAAACGGACGTACCCTTGGTTCCGTGCAAGCTCACGGTAAAACACTGGCATCTCGGTCAGCCGCCGTCCTGCGCCTCGTGGGCGCCGCGGGAGTCGCGGGCGTGCTGGCGGCGGCGATTGCACTACCCGCCGTGGGCGGGGCGGGCGTTTCGGTCAAGTCCGGTATCGAGACCCTGAGCCTCAAGCCGGCCGACCTCGACGAACCGCCACTGCCCGAGAAGACCGTACTCCTCGACGCGGACGGCAAGCCGTTCGCCCAGTTCTACTTCGAGAACCGGGAGTCGGTCCCGATGGACCGCATCGCCCCGATCATGCGGAAGGCGATCGTGGCGATCGAGGACTTCCGCTTCTACGAGCACGGCCCGCTCGACCTGGAGGGCACGACCCGCGCGCTGGTCAAGAACATCACCACGGGCGGGGTGACCCAGGGCGGTTCGTCCATCACCCAGCAGTACGTGAAGCAGGTGCTGTTCAACAAGGCGGAGACCGACGAGGAGAAGGCCGCCGCCGTGGCGCCGACCGTGGGGCGCAAGCTCAACGAGATCCGGTACGCCATGACGATGGAGCAGAAGTACAGCAAGGACGAGATCCTCAACCGGTATCTCAACATCGCCTACTTCGGCGCCAGCGCGTACGGCGTCGAGGCCGCCTCCAAGCGCTTCTTCGGCAAGCACGCGTCCGAGCTCACTCTGGCCCAGGCCGCGACGCTGGCGGGAGCCGTACAGGACCCGAACGCCACCGACCCCAACCGGGGCAAGACGTTCCGGGACCGGCTGCTGGCCCGGCGCAACGTCGTGCTCGACCGGATGGCCGAGTTGAAGATCGTCACCGAGGCCGAGCGCGACGAGGCCAAGAAGAAGAAGCTGGGGTGGAAGGACAAGGAGATCCCCGGCGGCTGCGAGGAGAGCGGCTACCCGTACTTCTGCCTGTACGTGCGCAACGAGATCCTCAACGACCCGCAGTTCGGCAAGTCCAAGAAGGCCCGGCAGGACTTCCTGGCGCGAGGCGGCCTGACGATCAGGACCACGCTCAGCTCGAAGATGCAGAAGGCCGCCGAGAAGGCGATCAAGAAGTACGTCCACCCCTCCGACAAGCCGGTCGCCTCCGAGGCGCTGGTCGAGCCGGGCACGGGCGCCATCAAGGCGATGGCCGCCAGCCGGAAGTTCGGCACCAGCAAGAAGAAGAACGAGATGTCGATCAACGTCGTGGCCGACGCGCTGCACGGCGGCGGCGCCGGCTTCCAGGCGGGATCGACGTTCAAGGTCTTCACGCTGATCACCGCGCTGAAAGAGGGCTACAAGTTCAACGACGGCATCAACACCGGCGCGACCTTCCAGGCCAGCGGCCCCTCGGCGTTCAAGGACTGCAACGGGAACCTCGTCGGCGACCCCCGGGGCGTCCAGCACAACTCCGAGGGCGGCAGCGGCGGGTTCCTGACCCTGCAGACGGGCACCTGGAAGTCGGTCAACACCTTCTTCATGGCCCTGGAGCAGCGGGTCGGGCTCTGTGACGTCGTCAAGACCGCCAAGGACCTCGGCATCAAGCGGGCCGACGGCGGCAAACTGCGCGAGTTCCAGACATTCACGCTCGGCTTCAACGAGATGGACCCGGTGACCGTGGCCAGCGCCTACGCGGCCATCGGGGCGCGCGGCAAGTACTGCAAGCCCATGGCGATCACCGAAATCACCGACCGCTTCAACAAGGTGACCTCGTTCAAGCCGTCCTGCAAGCAGGCCATCGAGACCGAGGTCGCGGACGCGGTCACGCACATCCTGTCGGGCGTGTTCACCAAGGGCACCATGTCCCCCGTCGGCGGCATCGGCCGGGACGCCGCGGGCAAGACCGGCACCGGCGACGAGTCCCGCACCGTCTGGTTCGCCGGCTTCACTCCCGACCTCGCGGGCGCCGTCAGCCTCGGCGACCCGCGCGGCCCGATGCGTTATCCGCTCCCCGGCCAGGTGATGGGAGGCCGGACGTACGGCTCGGTCTTCGGCGCCACCATCCCAGGACCGATCTGGAAGGCGACGTTCCTGTCGGCGCTCAAGGGCGTGGACAAGTCGTCGTTCACCAACCCGGACATGTCGCGGTTCGGCGGCTGCGCCCACCAGTGCGCGCCCCCGCCCAAGCCCAAGTCGGAGCCCGGCGGCCATGGCGGTGGCCCCGGTGGTGGTCCCGGCGGTGGCGGTGACGGCGGGCGCGGCGGCGGCAACGGCCGCGGGCCGGACCGGCCGTTCGGCAACCAGCCGTTCGACCCCTTCAACTGAGGTCTCCGACCGGCTCCCCTTCCGATGGGCCGCTCCTCTCCAGAGGGGCGGCCCATCGGCGTACGGGGACTCTCCGGTCTCCCGGGCGCTCCGGTCTCCCGGGCGCTCAGGCGGAGGCCGCCCGGCCCGGTGTCGCGGAGGTCAGGCGGAGAGACGGGCGCGTACGGCCTGGGCGACGCGGCCGCCCTCGGCCCGGCCCGCGACCTTCGGGTTCAGGACCTTCATGACCTGGCCCATCGCCTTGGGGCCCTGTGCCCCGCTCTCCGCGATCGCCTCGTCGACGAGCGCGTTCAGCTCGTCGTCGCTGAGCTGGGCGGGGAGGTACTCCTCCAGCACCGCCTGCTCGTCCAGCTCCGCCTGCGCCTGCTCGGCCCGGCCGGCGCCCGCGAACGCCTCAGAGGCCTCGCGGCGCTTCTTGGCCTCGCGGGTCAGGATCTTGACCACCTCGTCGTCGCTGAGCTCGCGGGCCTCCTTGCCGGCGACCTCCTCGACGTTCACGGCCGCCAGCGCCATCCGGATCGTCCGGAGGCGCACCTCGTCACGAGCCTTCATCGAGGCCGCGAGGTCGGCCTTCAGCTTGTCCTTCAACGCACTCATGCGTCCCATCTTGCCGTGCCGAGGGCCCGGTCTTCGCCAGGTTATGCGGGAGGGAGCGCGAAGGTCGGGCATCATGGCTGTGTGAGGAAAGCCGCCGCGATTCCCCTGTCAGTGCTCGGCCTCGGCGTCGCCGGTGCCGGTTACGCCGCCGTGATCGAGCGGAACTGGTTCCGGCTGCGCCGGTTCGACGTCCCCGTTCTCGCTCCCGGGCAGCGGCCGGTCCGGATCCTGCAGATCTCCGATCTGCATCTCACCCCCCGCCGCGACCGGCTGATCAAGTGGGTGCGGTCGCTGGCGTCGCTCAACCCCGATCTCGTCGTGAACACCGGCGACACGCTGGCGCACCCCGACGCGGTCGAGGCGTACATGCGTGCCGTGGATCCGCTGCTCGACCGGCCGGGCCTGTTCGTCTACGGCTCCAACGACCTCTACGCCCCCCGGCCGAAGAACCCCGTCCGCTACCTCTGGCGTACGTCGAAGGGCGACTCCCGGCAGCACGTGCCGAACCTGCCCTGGGAGGAGCTCGGCGCCGCGATGCGGGAGGCCGGCTGGCTGGACATGAACAACACGACGGCCCGCCTGAAGGTGGCCGACCTCGACGTCCACGTGGGCGGGATCCACGACTCCCACATCGACCGGGACCGCTACGACGACATCGCCGGCCCGGCTCCCGCCGACGCCGACCTCCGGCTGGGCGTCATGCACTCACCGGAGCCACGCAACATGTCGCGCTTCGCCGATGACGGGTACCAGCTGCTCCTGGCCGGCCACACCCACGGTGGCCAGCTCTGCATCCCGTTCTACGGCGCCCTGGTCACCAACTGCGGCATCGACCGCGCCCGGGTCAAGGGCCTGAGCAGGCACGAGAGCTCCTGGCTGCACGTCTCGGCCGGCCTCGGCACCTCCCCGTACGCGCCCGCGCGTTTCGCCTGCCCGCCCGAGGCGACCCTCCTGACCCTCGTCCCGCGCCGGCCGGTCGCGTCCGATGGCACAAGCGGCCGCAAAGTCCGCTAGACTTGCCGAGGCGCAGGACGAAAAGTCCAAGCGACCGGGGTGTAGCGCAGCTTGGCAGCGCGCTTCGTTCGGGACGAAGAGGCCGTGGGTTCAAATCCCGCCACCCCGACCATGTAGTACCAGCTGAGAGGCCGGTTCCGAAGATCGGAACCGGCCTTCTGCGTTACTGAGTGACTAAGTGAGTGACTAAGCCCTACTGACCAGCGCGTAGATGACCAGGAAGATCCCAAAGAGCGCAGCGAACGGGGGCAGGGCCAGCGACTGAATCCCCGTGATGAGCAGCGCGGACGAGAACGCCGCTCGCGCAGCCTGGCCGTCGAGGGGGAGCAGCAGGCGCTTACTACCCACTGTGATCTGCACCAGAGCAGCTAAGTACCTGTACATCCATCTAGCGTCTGCGGTAGTGTGCGGGTAGTTAGAAGAAGAGTCATCCTCCATAGGAGGGCTCCTTTCGTTCGGAGCCGAGCCCTGGGGCGGCAACCTATACAGGGCTCCGGCTCGTACGGATGTTCGCCCCATCCTAGATGTTGGACCGTCATTCAGATACTCTCTGCCTGCAATTGATATAGTTGCAGGCTCTTTTTTATGCATTTCGGACGCCCTAATCAAAGATACGATCCATTGCTACGGCACCAGACTGGAGAACAGGGCGAATCTGCTTGCGATAAACGGCCTCTGTGACAGCAGTGCTGCTGTGGCCGACGAGGCGGGAGATCTCCTCCAGGGGAAGGCCGTTGTCCGAGAGCAGCGAGACGAAGCTGTGCCGGAGCTCTCGGGGTGTCCACTCGGCGGGGTTCACCCCCTCGGCGTCCTTGATGGCGTTGCGGAAGTCGCGCCGTACGTGCGAGGGATCGAGTGGGGTCCCGACCTTGGATGCGAACACGAGGTTGTTCGCCTGCCACTTCTCCCCCGCGGCTTCCCGCTCCCCTTTCTGCTGCTCCCTCTGGCGCTGTAACGCGTCCAAGCAGCGCTTGGACAGGGCGAGAGTCCGGCGCGATTTGCGTGTTTTGGTGTCGCCCCCGGCTCGCACAGAACGCCAGACGGCCACGTGCGGCGGCACAGGCGGATTGGCGTTCGAGTCACCGTCCATATCAACGTGATCCCACGTCAACGCCCTGAGTTCTTCCGTCCGTGCTCCCGTAAGCAGGGACAGGACGATGTAGGCGTACATCCGTGAGCCCTCGGCCGCCTTGAGTACGGCCTCCGCCTGAGCGAACGTGAGGGCCTTGGACGGGCGGCCCGCCTTGCCTTTGGGGACGGAGCAGAGCGCCACCACGTTTCGCTTGACCTTGTCGCGCGCCATCGCTCGCTTGATCGCCCGGTTCAGGCAGGAGTGAAGCCCTTGCAGGGTTCGCGTGCTCAGGGTCTTCGCCTTCTCGGCGAGCCACTTGTCCACGTCTTCCGCGCTGAGGTCCCGGAGCTTTCGAGCCCCCAGCGCGGGAATGATGTGGGTATTGCACAAGATCGTGCAGGCGGTGACGGTGCCCTTGTCGCGCCCATTGAGCCCGTAGGTCAGCCAGTCATTCACCGCGCGCTCCACCGTGTAATCAGCCGGAGCGATAGCGAGGCCGTCTTCGTAGTCGCGGAGTATCTCTTTGAGCTTGGCCTTGGCTTCGGTCTTTGTCTTGCCGCTGGCCTTCTTGACGATGCGCTTTCCGGCGGGGGTGTAGCCGACCGTTACGGAGGCGATCCAGCGTTGCCGCTGTTCGTCCCAGTGCAGGCCGCCGTCTCCCCGGCTGCGTCGTGTGGTCATGGTGCTTTGGCCTCCTGTTCGAGTAGGGAGATGTAGGCGTCGATGGCCGCGGCCGGGATTAGTCGGGTACGGCCCTGGCGGACGGTGCGCAGGCGGCCCGCCCGGATCTGCTCGTAGATCACGCTGCGGCTCAGGCTGAGCAGGCGCATCGCGTCAGTGACGCGGTAGAGCCGCCGGTCGTCGCTCCCGGGTTCGGTCATTCGGCCGTCCGCTGGGCGGCGATCTTTCGGGCGAGTTCGATGCGCTGGCGGAGCTGTTCGGCCAGAACGGCTTCTCCGGGGGTGTGGCCGCTGCCGGCGAATCGCCAGTGCGCGAGCACGAGCGTGGTCTCCTCGCCGGGGTCGGGCAGGCCGTAGCGTTCGCGCGCCTCCTTGGCGCGGTGGTCGGTGCGTGCCTGCCGGAGGTCGAGGAGGCGAGTGGAGTAGCGGCGGCTCTTGCTGGAGAAGTGGCCCCGGAAGCCGAGCATGTGCGCCCAGGGCCGGAGCCGGAGGCCCGCGAACTCCGGCCGCGCGCCGAGGTCCCAGCAGGTGCGGATCATGCGCCGGGCGTGGTCAGTGACGGGAAGTGCTTCCAGGTCGAGCCCCGGCTTGAGACCGGTCCCCTTGCAGCGGGCACAGGTGACCAGCAGGCCCCACCCAGAGGGACGGCCCCGGCCGCCGCACGTACCGCAAGACAGGCGGTGATCGACGGTCCCGGAGGCTTCCGCGCCCTTGGTGGCGTACTTGGCGATGTAGCCCGCCACCGCCTCCTCGCTAAGGCCGTCCAGGTCTCGGAACAGGAGGATGGGGCGAACGTCGAGCTGGTCACCCCAGCCGAGCAGGCGGGCGCCGATCTCGCTGTCCGGCGTGGAGATGTGAACCGCGCGGACGGCCAGCGGTATCGCCTCGCTGAGCAGGTCGGTGGTCGCCCACGCGGGCGGCCTGTCGGCCGGACCCTGCGGGCCGTCGAGCCGAATCACGGTGTGGAAGTGGACCAGGCCGCGCCGCTGATATTCGGCCACCTTGGCGAACGACAGCCGGACCTGCCGCGCGAAAGAGGTGCGGCTGATCCCGGCGAGCTTGGCCATCTCCCGACGCAGGCCGAGGGTGAAGCGGTGCCACAGCAGGCCCGCATGCGCCTGCCAGAGCACCGCACCTGGGTAGTCGTAGCACTGTGGGCAGATGGGCTGCCCGAGAAGCTGATCACCCGTGCCGTGGACCTCCGGGCAGCCCACCGGGTTCCCGTGGGAGCAGGTGCCACCGTTCTTGCGGGGGCGGCAGCGCAGCGTCTTGCCGTTACGCCCGCGCAGTGTGTGGACCGGCCCGAAGGACGGCGCGGTGAGGGTGGCGAACACACGAGGGTGTTCGCTGACCTGTTCCGGCACGCCTTTGCCGCCGGACAGGCCCGCCCGGATGAGTCGGTAGGTGTCGGCCTGATAAACCTCCGAGCACGCGGGGCAGACCGACGCGCGGCGGTTCCCGCACGCGACCAGCAGGTGCCCGGACGGTTCGTCGGCCGTCCGGTAGGAGTGCAGAACCTCGCCGGTCGCCGCGTCGATCACGTGCGATTCACCGGCCAAGTGCACGGGGTGGGAGCAACCACCGGTTGCCGCCACCATGGAGCGCCACCGCTCATAGCCGGGGTCGTTGAGGACCCGGACCATGTCGGTGAGCCATTCGGGGTGGGCGTCCGGTCCGTTCGTGGACGCCGGGTTTGCCTCCTCGTTCATCGTTGACCTCCTTACCTCGTTGCCGACAGGTAGTCCAAGACGTGCTACGTCTTCGGTCACATGGACATGTTAGCTAACACGTGCTACCTCTTGTAAAGACATCAACGACGAGAAGAAGGACAACGACACATGGCCGAGGAGAAGGAAGCCGCCCGCTGGCGGATCATCGCCGACCTCTTGCGCAACGACGTGCTGGAAGACCACTACCAACCCGGCCAGGCCCTACCAGGAGAGGCATTCCTCGCCAACGAGTACGCCACCTCCCGGCCGACCATCCGCAAGGCCATCGCCCAGCTCGCCGGAGAGGGACTACTGACCGTCGCCCACGGACGCGGCACATTCGTCCGCCCGACCCCCGACCGCCGCCTGATCCTCACCGGCTCGCCCGACCACGAGGACCTGCTGAGCCCGGCCTACGACCCCGGGAAGCAAGGATGGGAACACGTCACCGTCCCCAGCGAAGCCGAACGCGCCCAAAGCAAGGTCACCCCGAACTCGGCGCTGTTCATGACCGCCGAGGGCAACCGAGCCGACATCCTGGCGGTACGCCGCGGAACGATGGTCGTCTACCGCTACGCCTACTGGCAGCACACCAAGACCCGCGCCCGCATCCACCTGTCCTCGTACGCACTCGCCGACCAAGTCGCGACGATCAAAGGCGAAGGCTCAGGCCGGGAGATCGAATCCCACGTCGAGCCCGAGGACTACTACGCCCACCTGGAGCGGCAGCACGGTCCGCTGCGCTGGACCACCTCCGTCCACGCCCGCATGCCCTACGGCGAAACCTACGAGGATCTCGGCATGGAGCCGATCGGCACGCCCCTGCTGGTCGTGCGCCGGGTCATGCTCAGCCAGCACGGCCGCCCGCTGGAGTTCACCGAGATCGAAGCCCCCGGCGACCGCTTCGAAGCCGCACCCGTCAGCGACCACCACACCGCCGAACCGGGAGGGCTCGCAGCCCTTCGGGTGTAGGTGGCTCAAAGTTTCTTTACTGGTTCAAGGCGACGGCGCTCCGCGCCGCCGCTGGCGGCCCCACGCCCGCCCGCCGTCCGGGCGTGCGGCTCTCCGGCCGGTCCCGGACGTCGGCGGCTCGGGCCGCCCTACCGCAACCAGCGCCACGCCGTACCGACCGAACCCGCCAACCACACACGCGCCACCGCCGGCCCCCATACCACGAAGGCAAACTTCCTATATCAGCTGCACCGAGGCACCATTGATGATTTCCTCAATATACTGGCCTAAGGCGCCATGTAATACTCTTGCTAGCACCTCGACAAAACGAAGATTGTAGCTCAGCTCAGGACGAGAGATATGCATGGCCTGCGCAGTGTGAGCAACCTGGTGTCGAGAGTTTAGAATGCTGTCGAGCTTTTGACTTTCAAAGCCTGAAACTTCCTGCCTGCCCCACATCCTCAGAAACTCTTCGTTGCATTTCACGAAGATATCCGCTAGCCCAACGGATTTGAACATGCGCTTAACGCATGCAGCGTCGGGATTGCTATTTGTTGAGGACAGCGCTTTCGGATCGAAGCTGTCGCGAGCTAGCAGTTTAGCCGCCGCAAGTACATGCTCGAGACGCAACTCTCGCTCTAACCCCTTAGTAGTGTGGTCGCCCTTGAGAGCCAGCTCTAAAGAAGCGAAAGAAGCCTCAACTTGAAGCTTCTTGGGGAGGGCCTGCATCGGGACCTTAGCGGTCCTTAGTCGGTCTAGCTGTTCTTCGAAAAGATCCCTGAGGAACTTCTCGAATGAGGCGACCGTCAGAACAGTACATGCACCTCTCAGTGCGGAAACAATAGGTAGGTCAAGGCTATCGGGGGGGTCCGGGTAGATCGACTCTAACCCGATGAGAGCACGCACAGACTGCGCCCCCGCCTCGAGGGTCGCCAGGGCACCTGACATTGCCTCAGCCAACCTTTTTAGCGATCATATCCTGCATCATAGAAATACGATCTCGGAAGTAGCTCGGTGTGTTGGTCGCCGCGTCAACAGCACGCCTGAACATCGAGTTCTCAAAAAGTTCTTTGACTCCTTCGATAATTCCGCCCCTCTCGCCACGAAGGGCGTTCTCCGAGAAGTCGGCTACCGCGAAGATTTCTGCGTCGTACAGCGAAGCGAGCACCTGCCGGCGCCATTGCTGTTTTTCAGGCGACCACCGTTGAAACGCGCAATCACCGAAAGCGGCTCGAGCTTTTCTGGCGGCGGAACGAAAGGCCGCACGGCACTCCTCGACCTCATGCGCTGACATGTCGCGGTGGTCGGCCATGAAGGAGTCTAGCTTTCGCCCCATCCCTCCCGAGAAGGTATTCCAATTCTTCCTGAAGGTCAGGTAACGAAGAACGAACTCAGCGTCCCTCATTTCTCTGTAGATAGCAGACCGATTTTTGTCACGTATACCGAGTAGGCGATGGAATTCATTACTGACAGACTCTTCTAAGATCATGTCGTTCAGCAAGCCAGGCCACGCACTATTCCTGATCTCTTGCGGATTCAGCCGGATACCCCCGGTGTTCAGCCGCTGGAATACCTGATATTTGATATCAGGATCCGATTGCCGAAGGATAATCACAGCCCTGAGGTTTGCCCTGGTTTCGAGAATTGTTTGAAACGTCGTAGGCAACTCATCGAAAGTTAGGCCATTTGCTTCGCTGAAGACGGTCAGCCCTTGGAGGCTAAAGCGCCCAAACAGGAAGTCGCTGATTGCTGTTAGCCTCTGCTTGCCGTCGATAACAGAGTAGTGACCATAAGCATCCTCATTGAGAAAGATGTTAGGGATTGGCACATTCATCAGGAACGACTCGATGAGCTGAGACTTGCGGTCGTCATCCCAGCGATTTCGGCGCTGATAATTAGGAGAAAGATCAATTTTTTTGTTCCGGACAAGGTCGGTAAGCGACCGAAGATTGTAGTCCAGGACGCTCGTCAACAGATCCCTCTGCTTTGCCTCCCAGAACCCCACCGGGTCTACATCATACTCTGAATCTAGCTCTTTCTCGGATTCCTCAATATCGCGCGTAGTCTCGAGTCCCAACTCAAGCTCGTCCATCTGTCCGCTCACTTCTTCCCCTTCCTCGGGCTGATCCTCAGCATGTTAAGACACACACTATGACGTTGCTAGGAACTCCGAAAGGGACTTCATCCTGATGGTGCTGAGCAGGATGAGCGCAAGAAGTTGAGGGCCAGGCAAGGATGCCCGTTGACGGCGTAGAAGTGTGGCCGCCCCGCTGCTGCCGCTGCACGACGTCGAGGAGCGTCCTGAAATGTCCTGCCTTGTAGACGGAAGCTTTGACGATGGAGGAGACTCAGCGTGGTGGCATAAACGGCCGAGCAGGGGAGATGCCTCCGGCGGGGGCACTCCGGCCCCGAGGTGATCGCCGAGCAAGGGCACGCGCCGTAGGTGGCGGGGCTGATCGCCTCGCCCACCGTCGCCCCAGGCAGAGCCCAGCAGACCGGCTCCTACGGCGCAAGCCCGGCCGTGCGGGCAGGACAACCAGCGAGTACGGAAGGTCACCGGGAGCAGGTACACGCGAGGCCGGGCTTGCTCCTTCGTCCCCGGCCCGCTGCCGCTTCGCGGTGGGACGACGGCGTACGAGGCGATCGCTAGCGAACTCGGCCCAGCAGGACCGAATGCCACCAGAGACGAGCCTCGCCAGGCCGCCAGCCGCCCGCGTAGGAGTGCTCGGGTGGTTCCGACTGCACCACCTTGTGAATCTGGTAGATGCCGCCACAGGAGATCAGCTCATAGAACACGGCTTCGCAGTCGCAGGTGTAGTCCACGACCCGGTACTGCCCGCGAGGTTGAGAGACCCAGAGCAGCTTCTCCGGCTCGGGTACAGCGCAGCGGAGGTGCGGCGAGAGACCTGGGCAATCGGGCTCCTCCATCAGGTCCGCCGGGACACGTAGGAGGCCCGCAGTTTCGCGTCCACGTGGTGCCGCTCAGTGCGAGCTGTTCCGAGAGCCAGGGCACCGCGCTTCGCTGTTGGGCACAGCGACAGTCAGCGCGGCTTGTCGGCGAAGCTCCTCAGCCAGTTGCCCCACGTCATCGCCGTCGACGGTCTGGCATAGGCCGCGGTTGTAGTCCTCGTTCGTCAGGTGGCCGTTGCGCGTGGCCCACAGGCGTCCCGCTGAGCTTCGCCAGATGCTCCAGCCGGGGAACGCCTCCCGCAAGCCGCTGACGGTCAGGACAGGGACACTCGCCGTCTTCTCGCCGCTCATTCCGCTCTCCTCTCACAGGCCCATGAGCTGCATCGTAGGCAAAGAAAGCTATGGCACGCTATAGCGTGCTGTCCATCGCCACGGCACGCGGTGGCTTCCTACCGTTGCTCGCGTGGTGGAGTTCAAGGCCAATCAGCCCAGGTGGCGGCAGGTGTACGAGATCATCAAGACCCGTATCGCCTCCGGCGAGTACAAGCCTGGCGAGCGCATCCCATCACTCATCGCTCTGATCGAAGAGTTCGGCATCGCGAACGCCACCGGCCAGAAGGTCATGCGAGCCCTCAGGGCAGACGGTCTGATCCACACCGAGCCCGGCATGGGCAGCTTCGTCACCGCTCCTGAAGAACGCGATCAGTCAGATTCACCTACTCGTGAAGAAAGGGGCAGCGATGGCGAGCCTCGCTGACCTCACGGCGATCATCGGGCCTCCTCGCAAGCCGGCGCCCTTGGTGGACTGGGCCGCTATCGAGGCGGAGACCGCCCTTGTCTTCCCCGATGACTACAAGGAGTGGGCGGCACGGTACGCCAACATCCGGCTCAGTAACTTCCTCTACGTCTCCCGCCCTGACGCGGCGGGCGAGGAGAGGCAAGGAGTCATCGCCCGGCTCAACCAGCTTCGTCCGCTGATCGAGGAATGGGGCACGATCGACTTGGTGAACGACGAAGGCGAGGAGATCGAAGCCCCGCCTTTCCCGCTCTATCCCGAGCCGGAAGGACTGTACCCCTGGGGCGCCACGGACAACGGTGACTATCTTCTATGGCTCACCACCACAGATCCCTCGCCGTGGACGGTCGTGGTCACCGACGGGGCAACATGGTGGCACTTCCCAGGGTCGTTGACGGACTTCCTGGTAGGCATCATGTCGCGCAGCGTGCGATGCCCTCTCTTCCCTAAAGACTTCCCAGAGAGGACCGAAGTCGAGGAGTACACCCCCGAGGACTACGCCCGCATCACAGCGGAACACGACGCATGGCTCGCCGACCAACAAGCCCTCGAAAGGCAAGGGCGCTGACAGCTTGGCCCCGTTCAGAGGCCATGTGCGCAGGGTCGATCAGCTTTCAATCCGTCGCCAAAGGGTGCCCACCTCCAGCCGCAATGCTGGCAGAACTGAGTGACGAAGTGAGTGACGACGGCCGCGGACAGCCCCGGACAGCGCCGGATCTTGCTGGACTGAAATCACAGGTCAGACGCGCTATAGGCCGAAATGCCACCCCGATCTTGATTGCTTCGGGACGAAGAGGCCGTGGGTTCAAATCCCGCCACCCCGACCATGTAGTTGCAGGTCAAGGGCCTGATCGCTGGAGACAGCGGTCAGGCCCTTGATCGTTCGTTAGCGTGGCGTTAGCGGTTTGAACCCGATCATGTAGCCGTTAGCAACCCCAGGCAGCCCTAAAGATCCCCCCTACGGCACCCGATTGAACCTCGGCCCCAGGTCTGCGCTGCCGGTCCGTTAGCTCCCGGTCCTACTCACCACCCACTCATGTCGGCGTTGCCCGACTCGCAGCCCGGCTGCCCCGGCCTCCACGCGGTGAATGCTCATGGCCGACGTCATCGTGGAAGGTACGATCTACGCCACTCGACGCGGCGCTCGGCGACGGGTAAGGCTGGGACGCAGGGCTCGGCGGCCTGCCGAAGGACGGGAGGGCCACGGCGCCCTGGCGGCGCCGGCCACCCGGAGCTCCGGAAGCCGCTCGACGGGCTACCGGAGGTGCCGTACGGCGTCCTGCGCCGCGGGCCAGTTCCCGCGCAGGCGCTCCAGGTACGACCGGGCCTCCTGCCCCAGCTTCGCGCCCCGGGCGAACGCCCGCATGTTGCCCGGCCCGGCGTTGTATCCGAGAGCGAGCAGCTCGTCCTTCGTGTACGGGGTGCGCCACTTGGCCGGCAGGTGGCCGGCGAGGTCGTGGAGGTACCAGGCCGCGGACTCGATGGCCAGATCGGGGTCGTCGGGCAGCTCCTCCCACTGCCGGGCGGCGAAGTCGCGCCCCCGCTTGGCCTCGTCGAAGGCGGCCTTGTGCATGTTCGCTATGCCGAAGGCCGCGTCAGGCTTGAGCTTCTGCCAGGCCCGCTCCAGCGCCGGATCGTGCGGCTTGTTCGACTCGTTCAGCAGGATCGCCATCAGCAGCGACGAATGCACCCGGGCCTTGCTCGCATGGGCGACGACCCGAGGGGCGAAGCGTACGGCCTCGCGGTCCTCAGCGGAGCCGGAGGAGGGAGGGGGGGACGTCCGCTGAGGCCGATGCGCCCCCGGCGTGGCGGTCGCGACGGCCCCGGAGCCGAGAGGTTCGTGGTCTCCGCCGCAGGCGGCGGTGAAACCGGACACGGCCACTCCCACGGCCAGCGCGGCGAGACCGTGGCGGCGGCACTGACGCTTCCCCATCCTTCTGCTCCTTACGTCGCCGCTGCGAGTGCCCAGGACTCTCCGCGACTAACCGCCCTCGGAGCTCCACCCGCCCGGATAATCGGGGTCCCAGCGGCTTCTGCGAAGGAGGCTGGTCAGTGCGCGGCCGGTGAGGGGTTCGGCCTGACGGGCTGGGGCCAGCCGGTCACTCAGGTCACCGACGTGCAGGTCGACGACCGCCTCCGCCAGGTCCGCCAGCGTGGCGGCGGCCATCCGCGCACGCGACCACGCGGTCGCGAACAACAGGCCCGCGATGACCGCGCCGGGCCACCACCACACGGCCAGCAGCAGGTAGAGCGCGGACCAGCCCGTCAGGCGCGCGGCGGCGGCCAGCGAGTCGCGCGCGGCCTCCACCGCGGTCCGGCTCTCCTGCGGCACGATCAGCCACAGGTGCGGCCAGCAGGCGTCCAGATCGAGCCCGTAGGCCTCGGACACGTGCACCCGTGGGACGCGGAGGCGGTCGCCGATCCAGGCGGGCCTGGCGGGCTCCAGCAGGCAGATGCGGTCGGCCATCGCGAGATCGGACAGCGTGTGGGGCCTTCCTGGCTGGACAGGACGAACTGCTCCAGCTTGCGCGACGCGGAGATCTTGCGGAGCTCCGTGGACTCCTACGTCCGGGGGAAGAGCTTGTGCCGGACCTCGGCGAGGCGCTCGGGGACGCGGTGCACCGGGGTCGCGGTGATCACCAGCAGGCCGAAGCCCGACAGCATCACCAGCAGCGGGATCGTGATGAACGCCGGCAGGATGCTCGACGGCGGCGCCGAGACGATGAAGCCGACCATGCCGCCCGCCGCCGACACGTTGTCCATGCCGTCGGTCGGCCCGCCCGAGGGGTACGGCGTGCCGTGGGCGACGTGCACGATCCCGAGGATCCCGGCCAGCAGCGCGGTCCAGCCGATGCCCATCCTGCTGGTCTCGAAGTTCTGGTCGGCCCGGCGAAACAACCGCCAAGAAACCCAGGAGAGCGCCGCGGGCAACGACCAGGCCAACGAGCCGAGCAAGGCGCGAATCACCGCATTGGCCACCTCCATCCAGCCATCACCACTGTTGCGATTGATGACAGCTACACACATCGAAGCGACGATCAGCACCGCGAGCGCCACCCCGTCTCTTCGGCGATCGGGATCGACGTCGACAGACCGTTTCCAGGGGGTCCGGGCCAGATGGCCAACGCTGCGGGCCAGCAGCAGCCACGGCCCCATGACCAGCCTGCCGATCTGCAGGAAAACCCAGCTAAGCGGGTCACCGCTCCGCGACCGTCGCGCTGGTGGCTTCCGGCTGGTCCCCACACGGACTGGAGGGGTCCGCACGGGTGCAGCGGGCTGCGGGGCTCTCGCCGGCTCTGCGGCCGATACCCGGCCCCCGGCGTGCGAGTCCTTGCCCCGCGGCCTCCCCTCGGCTCTTGTCCGCCGGTCACCCACCGGTCGGCGTGGCAAGTCGGCGGCGGTGTTTTCCCCGCCGACCTGCCTGAACACCGGTATGGCCGCCTCTCCAGGAGGTGCCGGCCCGTATGGAGTGGTCCAGTCGGTGATGAAACGGGTGGCGCGGGCCGCTACCCGGCGATCTGCGTCAGACTGAAGGCGGCGCAGGACGGTGAGAGCGGCGGTGACGACGTCGCCGTCTGCGTTCAGCAGGAGTTTTGCCGTTTCATCCACGGCGGTCAGGCGGATCCCGGGGTGAGAGTTGCGCAGGGCATCGTGCAGACCGGGGGGAAGCAGGGCGGGCCTGGCGGCGTTCTTGGCGATGACGACCTTCCCGCTGACCAACGACAGCTTCTGCGGGTGCTGGGTGGGGTTCGCCTCGACGGTGCGCTCATAGGCGTAGTCGTAAAGTTCGTCGAGGTCCACCTCGCCATCGAAGTTGAGATCGGCGGCACCGGTCTCCAGGCCTTCGACAAGGAATCGCGTGAAAACAGACGTTGTCGCGTCGCCGACGACACCGCCGTCCTCGAATGCGTACTGCAGAGCGTCGGACGCGGTCAAAATCACACGGCCGTGCCCCTGAAGCTGCTGTGCCGCCTGCAACGTACGCGCCTGTTTCGCGATCATGTCTCGCGGAAACGCGCCACTGCCGCAGCAGTCGAGAATCACCACCTTGGTTCGGGACCTGCTGGGGTTGAGCACGTCCTTGACGAACTGCGCGGAAACAGCAGTGGAGCCGAGCAGGCCGAATCGGGTGTTCGTCATCGCGAAGAAGAGGCGACCCTCCGGATCCAGAAGCCCGTGCCCGGTGAAATAGAACAGCAGCAGATCGTCGCGTTTGTGCCCGCTGAAGAACGCCTCCAGCCTCGTGCTGACCACATGGGACGGCTCGTTGATGACGGTCTCGACCTCGAACGCCCCGATGCCGGGATCGCTCAGTACACGCGCCAACGCCCGTACATCGGCCTGAGGGCCACGCAGCTTGCGCAGTCGGGCGTCCTCGGTGTAGTCGTCCGATCCGACGAGAAGGGCGTACCTGCCCATGGTCAGTGGCGTTCCTGCTGCGCGATGAAGGCGTCGAGCAGCAGGCGACGCTCCTCATCGGTGGCGTTGGGCAAGGTGATCGAGTTGTCGCCGAACTGCACGGTCACCGTCACCGGCTCCTGACGTCGGCTCAGCCATCCGTTTATCGCCGCGATGATCGTGGTGATGACACCACCAGAGGCGGATAACGTCACCAGCAGCGTCGTCCAGATCGCCCCATCCCCCGCTTTGGCGTTCGCCGGGGCCGAGTCGGGAAGGTGCCTCACGTCGTCCACGTCCAGGTCGAGGAGTTCGCCGCGCAGGTTACGAGAAAGTCGCTCGATTTCGATTTCGTCCGCTTCCGAGCCGGCATCGAGAGACACCTTGAGTTCCAATATCCTCCTCCACCCTCAATCGCCCATCGCGCACCTAAGGTAAGACCCTCTATTCTGCCAGCAGCAGCAGACACAGTCGCCTGCATCTCACGACTCGTTCACCTACAGCCGCAATTAGGCTGCAGTGATGGGACGCGCCGTAGACCGGTACGACGTACCCGGCTGGCAGACAGAGCACCCCGTAGCAAGCAGAGCCCAGCGATCGAGGGAACCGACGGCTCGCATGACCGGCTCGGCCGTCATCTCACCAAGTTCCGGGCAGCCCTTTTCCTCCTAACCGATTTGAGGATTCAAACGCGTCAGGATGTGATTCGAGGCCATCACCCCACCGTGTCCCGGCCAACTGCTTGAGCGTCGTTGCCCTGGAATGTGGTTCAGCGACAACCCGGGCCGAGGCCGCTTCGGGACGAAGAGGTCGTGGATTCGAATCCCGCCACCCCGACCATGCAGTAACAGCTGAGAGGCCGGTTCCGAAGATCGGAACCGGCCTTCTGCGTTGCCGGGTGACTGCCTCCCACGCGGAGCGGAGCGGCATCGTGTCCTTCTGGCGGGCCGGCGAGGTTGAGCTCGCCGGCCCGCCACCTGCCTCCCGGCCCCGGTTCAGTAGCGGGAATGCGCCGTGGCCGGTCGGGTTAGGCGCAGTTGATGGCGGTGTAGGAGGGGTTGTAGGTCGAGGTGACCTGCCGGCCATCGATCGTCGCGGTCGCCGTCACGGTCGCACTGCCCGCGGCGATCTGCCCGGCCCTGGTGTTGAAGGACTGGTAGGCCTGCTTGCCTTGGGCAACGTCGGCCACGGCCTTCGAACCGTAGGGGGTGGTCAGCGTCACGTTCGCCGGCACGGCGGCGTCGTTGACCGCGGTCACGGCCACGTACGCCGTGGTGCCCACGCAGCGGGCGGTGGCGGTCACGGTCAGCGCGAGCTCCGGAGCGACCGGCACCGTGAACGACGCCGTGCCCTCCGACGCCTTCAGGTAGTCGATGCCGAGGTACTCGGCCTTGACCGTCCGGGTACCCGCGGGCAGACCCTCGGGCAGCGTGACCGTGGCCGCGCCGTCCTCCAGGTAGGCGAGCTTCGACCACGAGCCGATGCTGAACCGCACCTGACCGCCGGTCTCGAACCCGTCGGCCGCCTTCACCGTGGCGGTGGCCGTGGTCGTCTGGGCCCCGCTCGCGTACGGCTTGACGGCCACCTCCGTGGTGGTCGCGACGTCGCTGTTCGGGATCTTGCGGATGTCGTTCCACTCGCGGAGGGTGATCGGGATCACGGTGCCGTGACGCGGACGGACGACGCCCGCGTTGGTCATCGTGATCGCCTTGGCGTTCCAGGTCGGAGCCTCGATGTTCTCGTGGCATGCGGCCTGGTAGCCACCACCGTTCGTGTACCGGTCGCCCCAGAGGTAGAACTGGCCGGGGCAGGAGGTGTCACCAGGGTTGGCCTTGAAGATGATCGGCCCCTCGTACCCCTGGTCGGCGACCCACGTCGTGCGCCCCAGAGCCGGAGCGAGCGACTTCCAGTTGTTGATGTTGCTGTCCAGGAAGTCGGTGTGCTTCTCCGAGAAGATGTCCGAGCCCTGGTTGCCGGCCTCGTTCTTGGTCACGCGGTAGTAGTAGTCACCGACCCGGATCGCGGTCGTGTCGATCCGCGACAGAGGGGCCGGGTTCTGCCAGACCTTGGGAGCGGAGAAGGTCTGGAAGTCGCGCGTCGTGGTGTACCACATCTGCGCGTTCCCCTGACCGGTGCGGTTCACGGGGTCGTTCCACAGCGACTGTGCCCAGAACACGGCGTAGGCGCCGATCTCCTCGACCCACAGCGACTCGGGCGCGAAGGCGTTGCCCGCGTTGTCGGGCGCGACTTTCACGTGCCGCTGAGGAGTCCAGTGCACGAGGTCGTGCGACTCGAACACCTCGATGTACTGGGTGTCGTTGATGGCGTATCCGCCCTGGTCGTACCAGTTCAGGTCGGTGGCGATCATGTAGAACGTGTCGCCGTCGGGTGAGCGGACGATGTGCGGGTCACGAAGGCCCTGATCGCCCAGCTGGGAGATGAGCGACGGCCGGCCTCCGGTCAGCCCGGTCCAGTCCAGAGCGGTGTTCCCGTTGGACGTCGCGAACATGATCTGCTCGCCGTCGGCGATCCCCTCGCCCTTGAAGTACCCCAGGAAGTACCGCTCGCGCTCCTCGGAACGGGGCATGGCGGTGATGGTCACCGGGAACGACTTCGTCTGCGAGGCCGACCCCTTGGTGATGGTCGCCGTCAGTACGGCGTCGGCGTCCGCGCGGCCGAAGGCCGGACGGGTCACCTCACCCTTCGGGGTGACGAGGTCGGTGGTCGACTTCCAGGTGATCGTGGATCCGAACTCGCCGGTGACGGGGAGGTCGATGTTTCCGCGCAGGTCGTCGGTGTCGTGCAGGGTCAGGTCGAACGTGTCACGGCCGACCGCCTGCGCGTCGTCGAACTCGGCCTTCACCACAACGGGGATCTCCCGTGTGGTGACCTCCTGGGAGCCCTTGCGGACGGTCGCCGTGAGCGTGGCCGTCGCGTCGGGCTGCCCCTTCGCGGGCCGGGTGATCCTGCCGGTGACCGCGACCTTGCGTGCGCTGGGGAGGGCCGGCGGGGTGTAGACCTGGACGACCGACGGGTCCGAACTCGTCCACGTGATGGTCGAGCCCGCCACGGAGCCCACCTTGGGCAGAACGATGTCGCGTACGATCGCGCTGGTCAGGCCGAGGTCGATGGCTTCGGCGTCGGCGTGGACGCCGGTGGAGACGGTCCTTTTCGCCAGGGCGAGTGTCTCGTCGACGCTCACTGCCCGGTCGTAGACCCGGAAGTCCCGGAGCGTTCCGCGGAACGAGTAGTGGCTCGACGTCTGCGAGCGAGCGAGGAAGTTGCAGTTGGTCCCCGCGGCGTTCACCGACGGCGGCGTGGTCAGGTTCGTGGACGTCGCGTGCAGCACGCCGTCGAGATAGAGCCTGCCGGTCCAGCTCGTGCCGTTCGGGTTCAGCGACTGCGTGTAAGTGACGTGCGTCCAGGCTCCCTCGGTCATCCGGACGCGGTTCTGCTGGAGGTTCGCCGAACCCACCGCGACGCGGAACCGCTGGGTGTTCGACGCGAAGATGGAGCCCTGGGCGCCGGTGTCGACGTCGCACGAGCCGGACTTCGCGCCGAAGCCCCACATCTGGTGCTCGCCGACGTTCGCCGGGGCGATCCACACGTCATAGTCGACGGTGAGGTTCGACATGCCGGCGGTGAGGTTGTTCGGCAGCTTCACGTACGCACCGTCGAGGGCGCTCTCGTAGGAGCCGGGGTTGAACCTGACTCCATCGCCGGTCAAGGTCGCCTTTCCCGGATTCACGAGCGTGGCGTTCGCCGCCGAGCCCGCGCTACCCGAGTTGACCAGCGTCGTCCCACTGGTCTCGTCGAGGGCGAAGTGGTGCACCAGACCCTCGTCGAGCGTCCCCTCGGCGGCGTGCGAGGGCGTCGCCACGAACGAGACCGAGAGAAGCCCACCCAGTACCAGGCCGGTGACACCTCTGCCCTTGCGACTCAGCCTGTGACGTGACCTTTGCTGTCGCACTCTCAATTGGTCCTCCTTGATCCGGTCACTGTGATCAGGCCTCGTTGAGCGCTCCGACGAGACGAGGGCAGCACAGACAAAGTTCACCTCGCTGTGAGACATGGGGGGACGGCGTGAACTGGGGGGAGACTGGGCCATATGTCGCAGGTGTCCGGGTCTTGAATGCAGACACTAACCTCCAGCCCCAGCGAAAGATAGCCTCACCATAAGTAAGCTTTGTCAGTGAACCGATGAAAGCTATGCATGACCTGGATAAAGGCCTTATCCCCGTCTAACCAGGTCACGTGGGTTCTCACCGCCGATACTCGGTTCGGGGCGGAGAGAGCCGTACCTTGGTGATCTGCGCGGAGGCGGGACCAGAGAAGGGGCCAGCATGAGCAACCGGGGCCAGGAGGTCGCCGTGATCACCGGCTTGACCGTCCAGGGAGACATCTCCGGCCGTGCCACCGCCGAACGGGTCATCGCGGCCGGCGTGCTCCACCTGGAGACCGCCCTCTCCGTCACCAGCGGCCGGAGCGCAGGGCGCCGACTCCTGTGAACGAGGCACTGACCGCCCTCGGGGTGAGCGCTCCCGTCCTGGCCGCGCCGATGGCCGGCGGCCCGGGCACGCCCGCCCTGGTCGTCGCAGCGGCGCGCGCGGGCGGCATGGGCTTCCTGGCCGGCGGGTACAAGGACGCCGGCGCGCTGGGCGAGCAGATCGACCAGGTACGCGCCGGTGGGGTCCCGTTCGGGGTGAACCTCTTCGCGCCCAACCCGCTGCCGGTCGATCCGGCGGAGTTCCGGCGCTACGCCCGCACGATCGCCCCCGAAGGCCAGGCGTACGGCCTCGACCTCCTCACCGCGGAGGCCGTCGAGGACGACGACCACTGGTCCGACAAGATCGAGCTGTTGCTGTCCCGACCGGTTCCGGTGGTCAGCTTCACCTTCGCCGTTCCGCACCCGGCGGTCGTCAGGGCACTGCGCGCCGCCGGGACGCTCGTCGTCCAGACCGTCACCTCACCCGCGGAGGCGCTTCAGGCCGCGGAGGCCGGGGCCGACATGCTGGTCGTTCAGGCCTCGGCCGCGGGCGGCCACTCGGGCACGTTCACGCCCCGGCGGACCCCCGCCGACGTGCCGCTCCCCCGGTTGCTGGGCGAGGTGGCGGGCCGCGTGTCCCTGCCCCTCATCGGCGCGGGCGGGCTGGCCACCCCCGCCGACGTGGTCCGGGCGCTGGGGGCCGGCGCCGCCGCGGCCATGGTCGGCACCGTTCTGCTGCGTGCCGACGAGTCCGGGACGTCGCTCGCCCACAAGGACGCGCTGGCGGGCGCGGCGGGCCGGGGAACGGTGGTCACCAGAGCCTTCACCGGCAGGCCGGCACGGGCCCTGCGCAACCGCTTCACCGACCGCTACGGCGATCTCGCGCCCTTCGGCTATCCCGCGCTGCACCACCTGACCGGCCCCATGCGCCGGGCCGCGACAGCCGCCCGGGATCCGGAGCGGATCAACCTGTGGGCCGGCACCGGCCACCACCACGCCACTCCCGAACCCGCCGCCCGGATCCTGCGACGGCTCGCATCCCGCCTCTGAGGAATCAGGGCGTCGGGCAGGGCGACGACGTCACTGCGCCGCGCGCGCGGAGCACCTCGCGGCCGCGCCGCGACTCGGGGAAACGATCGAGCATGGCACGCAGTCCGGCCGCGTGGATGTTCGCGCCGAACGGCTCCGTGCCCGGCTCCGTGCGGACGCCCTCGGCGAGCGGGCCGGCGATCACGGGGTCGAAGCCGAGCGCGTCCACGATCGAGGCGACGACCTCGACGTCCTCCGGATCGTCGCCGGCGACGGCGATCGCGCGGCGGCCGGGGGCGCCGGCGGGACGGGCGTTCTCCTCCAGGTCGTGGTAGCCCATGTGATTGAAGGCCTTGACGACCCGCGCGTGCGGCAGGAACGCCTGGACGATCTCGCTGGAGGACGTGCGCGGGTCGGTGAGGTCGTCCCGGACCCCGTCCACGTCCTGCCAGTAGTTCATCGCGTCGAGCACCAGCCTGCCCCGCAGCGCTTCGGCGGGGACGTCGCGATGCTTGCCGAGTGGCAGGGCCAGCACCACGACATCCGCCTCGGAGGCGGCCTCCACCGCGGTCACCGCGGCCGCGCCGGGCGTGACGACCTCGACGGTGAGGGAGATCCGTGCGGCCTCCCCGGAGCCCGCTATCAGGACGCGGTAGCCGGCCGCCACGGCGAGGCGGGCCAGGACGGTGCCGAGCTTGCCCGCGCCGAGGATGCCGATGGTGCGGACGTCGCCTGCTTTCATGGTCGCTCCAAGTCGCCGATGGGTCACGCGTGGACGGTGCCGGCTGCGAGCAGCTCGCGTACGCGCGGGGCGACCTCTCGGCCCAGCAGCTCGATCGTGCGAGCACGGGCGTCGCGAGGAAGGTGCATGATGTCGTACTTGAGATCGAAACGGCTCAGGCGGAGATCGCGGGCCACCCTGACGATCTTGCGGGCAACCGTCTCAGGCGATCCCACGAAGAGCGCGCCGTCCTCGACCTCGGCTTCGTACCGCTCCCGATCGGGGGCGTAGAAGCCGCGCTCGGCGGCGAGATCCTCGACGACGGGCCGCCAGTACCGCCACCACGTCTCGACGGCCTCCTCGTCGGTGTCGGCGACGAGGCCGAGCGAGTGCTGGCCGATCGGCAGCGCGGGACGACCGAAGCGCTGGAGCGCTGTGAGGTACAACTGGACGTTCCTGGCGAAGCGCTGGGGCCGTCCGCCGATGACGGCCATCATGAGCGGCAGGCCGTGACGGGCCGCGCGCACCACGGAATCCGGGCTGCCGCCCACGCCGATCCAGGTGGGGATGCCGCCCGGCCGCATCCGGGGATGCAGTCGCTGCCCGGTGAGCGGCGGACGCACCGTCCCGGACCAGGTCACCCGCTCCTCGCGTTCGAGCCGCAGGAAGAGGTCGAGTTTCTCCTCGAACAGCCGCTCGTAGTCGGCCAGGTCGTAACCGAACAGCGGGAACGACTCCGTCGCGGAGGCACGGCCCAGCACGATCCGGGCCCGGCCGCCGGACACCGCGTCGAGAGTGGAGAACTCCTGGTACAGCCGGACCGGGTCGTTCGTGCTCAACACGGTCACGGAGGTGCCGAGCCCGATTCGCCGGGTGGCCGTGGCGATCGCGGCGAGCAGCACCGGGGTCGCGGAGTCGTTGTGTCCCTCCCGGTAATGCTCTCCCACGCTGAAGACGTCCAGCCCCACCGCCTCGGCCAGCCGGGCCTCCTCCACGAGCAGGCGTACGGTCTCGGCGTCGTCGAGCACGCGCCCGCCGTCCGTCGCCACCTCCCCGAACGAGTTGAGCCCCAGCTCGAAGCGTGGGTGTTCGGACCTACCGACGGTCGTGGTGCCAGACATACCGATCAACTCCCGTACGTGCGCCGACGGCCTGGAACAGGCCGCCTCAGCGACTCCGCATACCTGGGTACACGCCGGCGATCGGTAACTTCAATTGAACCGTGGTCACATGAAGTGGACCGACGAGGTCTCAGTCGAGATCGTCAGTATCGAGGCCGGCCGCCTGGTCGAAGGCGCGGCGGTTGGCGCGGATCGCGTCCTGGTTGTCGGCCGCCCACCGGGTGAGCGCCAGGACGGGCTCGGACAGGGTGCGTCCGAACGGGGTGACCTCGTACTCGACCCGGGGCGGGATCTCCGGATAGATCAGGCGCTTGACGAGCCCGTCACGCTCCAGGCCGCGCAAGGTCAGCGTCAGCATGCGGCGGGAGATGCCGGGCGCCGTCCGCAGCAGCTCGGTGAAGCGCATCGGCCCCTTGTCGAGCAGCCCGATGAGGATCAGGCTCCACTTGTCACCGACCCGGTCCAGCACGGATCGGAGCACGTCCGGGTCGTGTTCGAGGCACGCCCTGCCCAGCGAACGCAGCACCCTGTCCGCCTCGGTCTGGTGTGACATTGTTCCCGCCTGCTCCGTCACCCGAAAGTGACCAGGTCATGTTGCTGTTACCGGTTGCCGAAGAGTACATCCGTGACCAAAAGCAACCTCCGTCGCCCGCTGACATCGGTCACGAATCGAGAAGCGCCGGACCCGGAGCCGCTCGTAGCGTGAGCTTCATGAGCACGACCCCTGAAGCGCGAAGGAGCAAAGGTATGAAGGCGCACGTCAGCTCGATCCTCCTCGGTGTCCGTGACATGGACCAGGCCAAGCGGTTCTACACCGAGGGTCTCGGCTGGAAGATCAAGAACGACTACGGCGTCTCGGTGTTCTTCGAGTCGGACGGAGCTTCGCCGGTCGGCTTCTACGGCCGCGACGGCCTGGCCGACATGGTGGGAACGAGCCGGGACGGCAGCGGCTTCGGCGGGCTCGTCCTCACCTACGTCGTCCGCAGTGAGGCGCGGGTCGACGAGATCATGGCAGAGGCCGAGAAGGCCGGCGCCACGATCCTCAAGCCCGCCGGCGCGCTGCCGTGGGGCGGGTACGGCGGCACCTTCGCCGACCCGGACGGCTACATCTGGAGCCTCGGCTACAGCGCCCAGGGACAGGACCAGCCCTACGCGGAGTGACCCCGGCGCGCGGCCCTCAGGCGTCCCGCGAGGGACGCCAGGGACGGCGCCGGCCGGGCCTGGGCCCAGGCTTGCGGCTCGGGAGCGACAGTGGCAGCATGCGCCGGTGCATCCACTGAGGCTGATCGAAGCGACCCCGGGCCAGTACTCGCTGTTGCTGGACGCGGGAACCACGCGGGTCGACGACGTGATCGAAGATCTCGGCCATGAGCCGAACGGATACTTCTGGGAAGGCGTCGCGCAGGTGCTCGTCGGCACCGAGGCGTCCGCCCTGGAGGGCCGGTTCTCGTACGACCCCGAAGGCGGCATGTTCTGCGCGTACGGAAAAGACCGTGGCGCGCTGGAGGAACTCGGCGTCCTGATGGCGGCCGTCGCGACGGACGCCGATCGCGTGCGGCGGCTCGTGGCGGCCGCCGAGGCGGACGGTTTCGAGTTCGACGACTGACTCGCCCGCCGCCGAGCGAGGCAGGCGGGCCGGCGGTCAGGACGCGCTCTATCCAGGCCGGAACAGACTGAGGCGGGCTCGGCGTCGTGCCGAGCCCGCCTGTCTCGGGTCCGCCCGGTCCTGGCGTTCAGCCGTCAGGACGTCCGGGTGGAACCTGTGTCATGCCTTAGCGCTGCAGGGTCAGCAGGCCCGGACGGTAGGGCAGGAGACCGTAGTCGACACCGTCGGAGCTGGGGCTGCGGCCCTGGTAGAGAAGCTGCAGGTTGCAGGGGTCGACCGTCTTGGTCTGGTCGGGGTTGTTGCGGACCAGGTCACCGTGGCTGATGTCGTTGGTCCAGGTGGCACCGCTGTTGGCCTTGCCGGCGAACGGGTTGCTCTCGGTCGCGGCGTTCGGCGTCCACGACCCGCTCAGGCTGTCGGCCGTGAACGAGCGGAAGTACCGGCCCCGCGAGCCGATCGCCTCGACGAGCATGAGGTACTTGTTCTGGCCCTGGAGCTTGTAGACCTCGACCGCCTCGAACAGGTTGTTGGTCGAGTCGCTCATGATCTGCGTGTAGTTGGAGCCGAAGCTGCCCGGGAAGTTCCCGATCGGCATGCTCTGCCGGTAGATCTTGCCGTTGTCGCCGGCGAAGAACAGGTACATGTTCTGGCCGTCACCGATGAGCGTCTGGTCGATCGGACCGGTGCCCGAGCCGGAGATGCTCGCGGTGGACAGGGTCTGCTGCGCCGACCAGCCGTTGGGGTTGGTCGGGTCGCTGGAGGTGCGGTAGGAGAACGCGGTCCCGCCCCACTGGTAGGCCAGCACCCAGATGTTCTTGGGCGCGAAGTAGAACAGCGTGGGCGCCACGGTGCCCGAGTTCATCTTGGTCTGGGTGGCCGAGGCCATGTCCGACCAGTTGGTGAACGTGCTGAAGCCCATCGAACCCCAGCTCGACCCGTTGTCGTGCGTGGTGGCGTAGACCAGGTGCTTGCCGTTGTAGACGACGTTGGTGAAGTCCTTCAGCGAGACCCACCCGGACTTCGGCTGCGCCAGCGCACCCGTCGAGGTCCAGCGGTACGACGACGGAAGCGGGCACGTACCGGTCGGCGTCACCGACGGAGACGGAGACGGCGACGCGGACGGCGACTGGGACGGCGACTGGGACGGCGTCGAGCTGGGCGACTGCGTCGGGGTGGAGCTCGGCGTGGCGCTGGGCGTGCCCGGGTTGCCGGTGCAGGCCACACCGTTCAGGGAGAACGAGGTGGGCACCGGGTTGCTGCCGTTGTACGAGCCGTTGAACCCGAAGTTGGTGTTGCCGCCCGAGGGAATGGAGCCGTTGTAGGACACGTTGGTGGCGGTCACCGACGACCCGGACTGGCTGTTGGTGGCGTTCCACATCTGGGTGATCTGCTGGCCGGCGTCGAAGGACCAGGTCAGCCGCCAGCCGTTGATCGCGTCACCGAGGTTGTTGATGGTGACGCTGGCGTTGAAGCCGCCCGGCCAGCTCGAACTGATGACGTAGTCGACCCGGCAGGCCACGGCGGCCTGGGCGGGCTGGGTGGCCAGCAGGCCGGCTCCGCCGCCCAGCAGGGCCGTGACGGCACCGATCGCGAGACCGCGGCGCGAGGCGGTCGTGCCGGCGGAGAGGCGCGATGACCGCGCTCGCCAGGGCAGATGCATTCGAATTCTCCTTGTGATCATTTATATAGCCGCCGTCAGGGGCTGGTGCAGGTAGCGGTCGGGGTGGCCGCCGTGCCGTTGGCGGTGAAGCCGAAGGTGGTGGAGCCGCCGGCGGCGATGGAGCCGTTGTAGGTCTCGTTGCGGACGGTCACCGAGGAACCGGACGTGCTCTGCCGGCCGTTCCAGAGGCTGCTGATGCTCTGCCCGCCGGGCCAGGTCCACTTCACGGTCCAGCCGTTGACCGCCGAACTGCCCGCCTGCACCGTCACCTCGGACTGGAAGCCGCCGCCCCAGCTGTTGATCGTCTTGATCGTCGCCGAGCATCCGCCGGGAACCGGGGACGTCGACGGCGAGGCCGACGGGCTCGCGCTGGGGCTCTGCGAAGGACTCGCGCTGGGGCTGACCGGCGGGGTGGGCGAGATGGTGGGACCGGAGTTCAGGGCGTTGAGGACCGCGTCGTACGCGGGCTTCTTGTTGTTGCCGCTGAACAGCAGCGGGGTGTCACCGGACCGCCAGGAGTCCTGGTCGCGGACGCCCCACACGGTGATGCCGTTGCACCGCGGCACCGCGAGGCAGTCGTTGGTCACGGCGGCGTAGGTCTGGGCGGAGGCGCCCTGGATGTCCAGCTCGGTGATCTGCACGTCCACCCCGAGCGCGGCGAAGCTCTGGAGGGTGGTGCGGAAGTTGCTGTTGTACGCGCTGCCGCTGTTGAAGTGCGACTGGAAGCCCACGCAGTCGATCGGCACGCCGCGCTGCTTGAAGTCCTTGACCATGTTGTAGACGCCCTGCGTCTTGGCCCAGGTCCAGTTCTCGATGTTGTAGTCGTTGTAGCAGAGCTTGACGGACGGGTCGGCGGCCCGC
Organism: Microbispora sp. H10670; assembly: GCF_014161385.1. Classification (NCBI taxonomy): domain Bacteria; kingdom Bacillati; phylum Actinomycetota; class Actinomycetes; order Streptosporangiales; family Streptosporangiaceae; genus Microbispora; species Microbispora sp. H10670. The sequence continues at coordinate 291,949 of NZ_JABBWW010000001.1, forward strand.
GCGGTGCGGAAGGCCACCTCGATCCAGTCGTTGCCGGTCCGCTGCAGGTTGGAGTCGCGCCGGCCACCGGAGTTGCCGTCGGCGAACGCCTCGTTGACCACGTCCCAGGAGTAGAGCTTGCCCTTGTAGTGGCCCACCACGCCGTTGATGTGGTCGATCATCGCCTGCCGCAGCGAGCTGCCCGACAGCGACTGCATCCAGCCCGGCTGCTGACCGTGCCAGGCCAGCGTGTGGCCACGCACCCGCTTGCCGTTCTGCACGGCCCAGTTGTAGACCCGGTCGCCGCTGGAGAAGTTGAACTGGCCCCGGTTGGGCTCGGTGGCGTCCGGCTTCATCTCGTTCTCGGGCGTCACCATGTTGAACTCGCGGTTCGCGATCGTGGTGTAGTTCGAGTCGCCGAGCCGGCCCGCGGCGATGGCGGTGCCGAAGTACCGCCCGCTCTGCGCGGCGGCCGCGCCGAGCGTACTCGCCGCCGCGTCCGCCGGCGTGGTCGACACCGCCACCGCGGCGACCACGCCGAGTACGCCGGCGGCCGCGGCGATCAGAACCCGCGGGCTTCTGGAAGGCCGCGACGGAAGTAAGGCTTTGCTGCCCATGAGGGAGTGCTCCAGACTGAATCACGGGAAAAGCGGACAACGGGGGTCTCACCCACGCGATCGACGCCGCGTCCCGTGATCAGGGAACGCACACCACTGGGGCGTCGCGAAGGGCGGTCCTCACCGCTCACCACCACAGGGCAGGAGGAAGCCGCCTCGGGACACAGTTTGGAAACCACTCCGAAATGTGTCAAGCCCCGCAAGAAAGTTTCAGAGCGACGCTCTCGCCGTCACGGGCGGCGCCCGCTGATAACGCCTGATGAGGCGCACACCCGCCCGCCACCCTCCCGCAGGCGTGCGGCGCCGTCCTTGACGCCTCCTCTTCGTCTCGTATTGGCTCCGATCTGCCACCACCACCGTCTGACAGAGAAGGAACCGCGACAGGGAAAGCGTGTGAGCGCTAACAGCCGAACCGGGTCCGTCACCCGGCGGCCGGCGCGGGGCGGTCCGGGGGACAGACACCACGTCCCTGGAGCCGCCCTCCCGGACAGTCACCGATGAGGAGGTTCACGACCGCAGAGACGAACGTCCAGGACGCTCGCCTTCGTCGCGTCGTGCCGGCACCGGCGCAGCCGCGGGTCGTCCGACCCTTCTCGGCGGCGTCCGGTTCTCCCTCGCCGCACCCGCCTCCATCACACAAAAGCCTTGAAACCCGACGAAAAGGATCTGCGGGAGCCCGGCAGCTACGTGACCGGCACGGTGGCGGGCATGCCGATCGTCGCCGTACGGGACGAGGCCGGCACGCTGCGGGCGTTCTACAACGTGTGCAAGCACCGGGCGCACGAGCTGCTGTCCGGCTCCGGCGTCCGGCGCGGCATCGTGTGCCCGTACCACGCCTGGAACTTCGACCTGACCGGCCGGCTGAGACGGGCGCGCAACACCGGCGGCATGCCGGGCTTCGACGCCTCCGCCGTGTGCCTGGACCAGGTCGGGATCACCGAGTTCGGCGGCATGGTCTACGTCAACCTCGACCCTGAGGCAGCCCCTCTGGCGGAGCAGGCCGGGAGCCTCGAAGCGGAGATCGAGACGTGGGCGCCGGACGTGGCCAAGCTGACCCTCGCCCGCCGGCTCACCTACGACATCGCCTCCAACTGGAAGAACGTCGTCGACAACGTCCTGGAGTGCTACCACTGCCACGTGGCCCACAAGGACTTCGTGTCCCTGGTGGACATGAGCACCTACAAGGTCACCACCTACGGGATCTACTCCAGCCACATGGCCCAGGCCGGCAAGACGGAGAACTCCGCGTACGACGTGTCGGACGCGACGGTCACCGAGCAACAGCATCCGGTACATCGACGAGGTTCTCCAGGTGGAGGACATCGCCCTGGTGGAGAGCGTCCAGCGCGGGATGCGCACCCCCGCGTTCACCCAGGGGAAGATCGTCTTCGACCCCGACGGGTCCGGGTTGTCGGAGCACGCGGTCCATCACTTCCACGGCCTCGTCCTCGACGCGTACCGAAGCGAACTCGGACGAGACCGCTCGTGACGAGGTGACGCGGTCACGGTGAGCGTCTCGCCCCGGCCGGCGCACGGTGGTGCGGCCGCTCCGGCGCCGTCGAGGTGCACGGCCCGGAGGCGGCGCGCCGCGCCCTGCCCCGGTGGTTCAGGTTGTCCACGTTCGCCCAGGTCCCCCGCCCCACCGGCTGAACCGGGCCTCATGCCGGGTAGGCGTGCGTCTCCGTGGCCTTGACGGCGGCCCAGACCTCCTGGCCGGGGACGAGGTCCAGGTCGGCCGCGGCGGACGGCGTGACGTCGGCGGCGAGCGGGATCGGGCCGTCGAGGTGGACGCGGACGTTGTCCCCGTGCCGCTCGATGCCGTCGATCACGGCCTTCCACAGGTTCCGGGGGCTGCCGTCGGGGCGGGTCCGGTAGAGGGCGACAGCGGACGGCGGAAAGGCGACGAAGGCCGGGCCCTTCAGGCGTTCGGCGCTGCTCAGGCGCACGTCGCCCACGGTGACGTGGGTCCCGTCGGCCTCGCCGCGGTAGAGGTTGAGGCCGACGAGGCGGGCCACGTAGTCCGTACGCGGACGGCGGGCGATCTCGGCGGGGACGCCGGTCTGCACGACGGCGCCGTTCTCGACGACCACGAGCCGGTCCGCCAGGACCATCGCGTCGAGCGGGTCGTGGGTGACCAGGATCGTCGCGCCGTCGAAACCGGCCAGGTGGCGGCGCAGCTCCGACCGGATCTCCAGCCGGGTGTGCGCGTCGAGCGCCGCCAGGGGCTCGTCCAGCAGCAACAGGCGGGGCCGTACGGCAAGGGCGCGGGCGAGGGCGACCCGCTGCGCCTGGCCCCCGGACAGGCGCCCGGGGCGGACGCCGGCGAAGTCGGCCAGGCCGACGCGCTCCAGCAGCCCGGCGGCGATCCGGCGGGCGGCGGCCCTCCCGACGCCCTGGCACCGCGGCCCGAAGGCGACGTTGTCCAGGGCCGTCAGGTGCGGGAACAGCAGGTAGTCCTGGAAGACGACGCCGATCCGGCGGCGTTCCGGCGGCAGGTGGTGCACCTCGGCGCCGTCCAGCACGATGCGCCCGCCGCTCAGCGGCGTGAGCCCGGCGAGCCCGCGCAGCGCGGTGGTCTTGCCCGCGCCGTTGGGACCGAGCAGGGCCACCACCTCACCGTCCGGCACGTCGAGTTCGGCGTCGAGGCGGAAGGCGGGGCGTTCGACGACCAGGTGGGCCCGCAGGCTCATGCCGATCCCACCCAGCGGTCGCGCAGCGCGGCCAGCACGATCACCGAGACCGCGAGCAGCACCAGGCTGAGCACGATGGCGGCGTCCGGATCGGTCTCCAGGGCGAGATAGACGGCCAGCGGCATGGTCTGCGTACGGCCAGGGAAGTTCCCGGCGAAGGTGATGGTCGCGCCGAACTCGCCGAGCGCCCGGGCCCAGCACAGGACGGCTCCGGCCATGACGCCGGGGGCGATCATGGGCAGGGTCACCCGGCGGAAGACCGTCCAGCGTGAGGCGCCGAGGGTGGCGGCGGCCTCCTCGTACCGCTGGTCGGCGGCGCGCAGCGCCCCCTCCACGGCGATGACGAGGAACGGCATCGCCACGAACGCCTCCGCGAGGACGACCCCCGTGGTGGTGAAGGGCAGGGAGACGCCGAAGGCGTCGTACAACCAGCGCCCGGCGAGGCCGCGCCTGCCGAGCACCAGCAGCAGCGCGACGCCGCCGACGACCGGCGGCAGGACGAGCGGCACGGTGACCAGCGCGCGCAGCAGCCGCCTGCCCGGCAGGTCCGTACGGGCGAGCAGCCAGGCCAGCGGCACGCCGAGCAGCAGGCAGATCACGGTCGCGATGGTCGCGGTCACCAGGGACAGCCGCAGGGCCTCGATCACCCGCGGTTCGGCCAGCCGCTGGGGCAGGGCCCGCCACGGAGCGCGCACCAGGAGCCCGGCCAGCGGCAGCACCAGGAAGGTCAGCCCCGCGAGCGCGGGCACGAGCAGCGCCCACGGCATGCGCGCCCGCGGGCCCGGCACTCGTACGGGCCCGGTCACGGCGCCTGGAAACCGGCCTTGGTCAGCACGTCCCTGCCCTGCCGCGACAGCACGAGATCGACGAACCCCTTGGCCAGATCGGACGCGGGCGCGGTGCCGAGCGCCGCGATCGGATAGTCGTTGACCGCCTGGGCGGCTTCGGGGAAGTCGATGCCCGTGACCTTCCCGGCGGAGGCGATCACGTCGGTGCGGTAGACGAGCGCCGCGTCGACCTCGCCGAGCTCGACCTTGGTGAGCGTCGCCTTGACGTCCTGCTCCAGGGTGACGGGGGTGACCTTGAGGCCTGCGGCGTCCAGCGCCTTGACCGCCGCGGCGCCGCAGGGCACCTGCTCGGCGCACAGGGCGACCTTGACCTTCGGGTCGGTCAGGTCCTTGAGCGACTCGACCTTCGCCGGGTTGCCCGCGGGGACCGCGATCTGGAGCGTGTTCCTGGCGAACACCGCGGGCGCGGAGGCGGTCGGCCCCGCGTCGGTGACCGTCTTCATGGTGGCCGGGCTGGCGGCGGCGAAGACGTCGGCCGGGGCGCCCTGCGTGATCTGCTGGGCCAGCGTCGCGCTGGAGCCGAAGTTGAAGGTGACCTTCGTGCCGGCGTGGGCGCTCTCGAACTGCCTGCCCAGCTCGGTGAACGTCCCGGTCAGGGACGCCGCGGCGAACACGCTGAGCGACCTGCCCTCCCCCGACGCGGCGGGGGCCGCCGGGCCGGTGGAGGAGCCGCACGCCGCCAGGCAGGACACCGAGGCGAGGACGGCGGCCAGGGAGAGACGCTTGAGCACGACCGGCTCCTTCTAGTGACTCGCGACGCGCGCGTTGTCCGGGATCTCGACGACGACGTTGGTGGACTTGACGACGGCCACCGCCATCACCCCCGGCTCCAGCCCGAGCTCGTCGGCCGCCCGCCGGCTCATCAGGGAGACCACCCGGAACGGCCCGGCGGCGATCTCCACCTGGGCCATCACGGAGTCTCTGATCACCTCGGTCACGATCCCGCGCAGGCGGTTGCGCGCCGAGGAGACCCCGGTGCGCTCGTCCTCCTCGGTCTGCGCCCTCGCGAACGCGGCGAGGTCGGTGCCGGCGATGACGCGGTGGTCGTGCTCGTCGCGGTGCGCGGGCAGCCGGCCCCCGTCGACGAGACGCCGTACGGTGTCGGCGCTCACGCCGAGCACCGCGGCGGCTTCGCTGATCCGGAACATCGTCACAGACGACACCCTACGCCGCAGTTGCGGATCAATGAGTCTCAGTAGGGTTGCAATATCGACCTTATCGTTGGTCTGCATCTCGCATCTGCGAAGCTCGTTCAGAGCTGCGGCGTGATCCGGTCGACGCACCAGTAGAGGCTCACCGCCACGATGGGGACCGACACGGCGGCCGTCACCCAGCGAGCGGCGGAGGTGCGGCGCAGCAGCGCCAGCAGCGGGAAGAGCACGGCGATGATCAGGAGCTGGGTCGCCTCGATCCCGGCGTTGAAGCAGAGCAGCGACAGGAGCAGCCCCCACGATCCCTTCTCCTCGATGTCCAGCGCGCTCGCGAAGCCCAGTCCGTGCACCAGGCCGAAGGCGAAGACGATCGGCAGCCGCCATCCGCCCAGTCTGTCCTCGTCGCGGCCCAGGAGGTTGGCGACGGCCACGACGATGATCGACACCGCGATGACCGGCTCGACGATCTCCGCGGGCACGTCCACGATCCCGAGCGCCGCCATGAGGAACGTGATGCTGTGGGCGGCTGTGAAGGCGGAGGCCGCGACGACGACGTCGCGCGGGCGGCGGGCGCCGATGATCAGTGCGAGCAGGAAGAAGACGTGGTCGAGGCCGGACAGCAGATGCTCGGCGCCGAGCAGGAAGAACTCCCCGGCCTGGTGCGAGGCCCGGTGCTCGCCGACCCGCAGCGTCGGATTCCCCGCGGTCAGCACCGCGGAGCCGGTCGTGCCGTCGAGCGTGTATCGGACGATCGTCTGCGTGCTGTGCACGAAGCTCTCCGCGTCGGGGAAGAGCGCGCTGGAGACGGTGTGCCCGCCCCCGCCGTCTCCCGCGCAGCGGTAGGCGAGGGTCACCACCGCGAAGGCCACCCCGTCGCGGTCGCGCACGTCCGCGTCGCCCACGGAGGTGGGTGCGCACGGCGCGTCGCCGTACGCCACGGCGAATCGGCGCGTGACGTAGTCGGCCACCGCGGCGTGGTTCTTCCTGAGCTGGCGGAGTTGCTCGGCCCGTTCCTTCGCGTCGTACGCCTCGGCGTACAGCCAGGCCGACTTCATGAGGAGGTCGTACTCCAGGTCGAGCACGACTCTGACGTCCGCGCCCGTTCCGGTCACCGTGGCGTGCGCCTTCGTGGTCACGTCGTGCGCCGACGCCGGGGCGGCGGACACCATCAGGCCGCCGAGCAGGCCGCCGAGGAAAAAGGCGAAAGCGAGGACGGCGGCGGACAGCCGGCGCCTGCGGGACATGTCTCGTTCTCCAGGATTCGAGCGGTCGAAGGGGGAAAGGCCGCCCCGGGCGCTCCGCCGTGAGGCGGTGCCCGGGGCGGCGGTCACGGATTGCTCAGCTCTTCTCGTGCTGGAACCAGTGGTAGAGGGGCGAGTCCGGTCCCCACTTGCCGGGGCGGCCGTGCTCGTCCTTCGTGACGAAGACGCTCGGCTCGGAGGCGGTCACGCCGCCGCCGGTGGAGCGTGCGGTGACGAACCAGGCGTACGCCGTGTCGCCCTTGAGGCGGTCCCAGGTCACCGAGGCGACCTGCCCCGACGCGACCGTGCTCGTGCCGATGACCCGGGTGGGCTTGTAGATCGCCAGCGAGTCGGTGGTGAAGCTCGTCGTACGGGTGGTGAGGTCGACCGGGAGCACCATGTTGTCCTCGCGCCCGTCGTAACGGCGCAGCGGGTCGAACTCGCCCGCGCCGAAGTCGTTCAGCAGCGGCGAGTAGGTGTCCACGGTCAGCTCCGCCCGCTTGACGTCGAACTGCAGCAGCCGGAAGAAGCTCGCGCCGAACTGGAGCTGGTCGTCCGGGTTGTACCCGCCGACCTGCGTGAGCCCGAGGCGGCCGGCCGAGACCGTGTAGAACTGGTAGTCGGCCAGCAGTTCGACGACACCGTTGCCGACCTGGCCCACCTTCGGCTTCACGTTCGTCCCCACGCCGTGCTCGTGCCCGGCGAGGATGAGGAAGACGTTCGGGTTCTTCTCGACCACGGTCTTGTAGAGCATCGAGCCGTCGGGCGCCGAGAATCCCGCGCCGCGTCCGTCGGGGTTGGTGCTGGGCACGAGGTAGTCGTGCGAGAGCAGGATGCCGTTGCGGCCGGGGAACCGCTTGAAGACGGAGTCGGCCCACTCGGCCTCCTCCCGCGTGACGCCGTACGACAGGCCGACCACGACGAAGTCCAGCCCGCCCGCGGAGAACAGGTCGTAGTGGTTCTGGTTGTCGCCCTCCTTCCACGGCCCGCCGTACTCCGCGTGCTGCCAGCCCTGTGCCGCCGTCTGGTAGCGGCCGGGGCCGTAGTACTTGTTGTAGATCGCCTCCGGCCCGTTCTCGGTGCCCGACTGGTTGTCGTGGTTGCCGGCGATCACGCCGTTGGGGATGCCCGCGTCGTCCAGCACCTTCTGCTGCTTGGACGACACCTCCAGCTCGCCGGTGACCTGCCGCTGCGTGGCCTCGTCGGCGGGCTTGCGGATGTTGTTCTCGATGATGTCGCCGGTGTGCGCGACGTAGGAGATCTTCCGCTGGTCCCTGTTGCCCTTGATCCAGTTGACGATCCCGGCGTACGCGGACTCCCACACCGCGCGTTCCTCGGCGGTCTCCTGCTCCACCGCGCCTTCCGACAGGTACTGCGTGTCGGTGAAGTGGACGATCGAGAAGTCGTACGTGGAGGGGTCGGCGAAGCCGTTGGGGTCGCCCGGGTCGATGTCGTCGGTGAACGGATCCTCACCCGTCACCATCACGTGGACCCGCTGGCCGTCGACGTACTCGTCGCCGACGACGGCGCTGAGCGTGGTCCGGCCCTCGGCGGCGCCGCGTGCGCTCGTCAGCAGATCCCACGCCCGGGTCCCGGTGTTCCAGGCCCGCAGCGACACCAGGCGCTCGGGGTCGATGACGCCCTCCCAGCGCAGGACCGGGGTGTCCACGTGGCCCTTCACCTGGATGTCGTACCGCTGGTAGGTGAGGTTCCGTCCGGCGGGCGCGTCGAGCGTGGCGCCGTCGGCGGGCTCCAGGCCCGCGGCCTTGACCTTCTTCTCACCCGGCACCTGCAAGGTTGTCGGGACGGCGTCGGCGACGCCCTGGTAGGCCTGGTTCGGTGTCAGGATGTCGGCTTCGGAGAACGTCGCCCTGACCCGGCCGCCGCCGGGCTCGGCCACCTTCGCCGAGAGCGTGACGGTGCCCGGCACGTCGGCGGTCCCGGACGCCGGGGTGAGCTCGGCGGGCACGTCCGGGATGCCCGCGGACTCGAACGCGATCTCACGGGTGGCGGTGTTGCCGAGCGAGTCGGCGCCGGTCACGGCGAGGGTGTGCCTGCCGGGCGGCAGACCGGGGCCCACCCGGGTGCCCAGCGCGATCGGCCGGCCGTCGAGCGTGACGTCCGGCCCGGACACCACACCGGAGGCGTCCTCCAGCGTGACGTCCAGCACGACGGAGGCGGTGATCTTCTTGCCCGCGGCGGGGACGCTCGTCGCGACCTCGGGCGCCGTGTTGTCGGTGACCAGTGTGCGGGTGGCCTTCTCGCCCGTGGTCGAGATCGCGGCGAGCGCGTGCCTGCCGTCCTTGATCGCGGTGGTGTCGAGGTCCGCGCGCAGACCGGCGGCGGGCGCTTCCACGAGGAACTCGAGGTCGATCTCGGTCAGCAGGTTCACGTTGTCGCCGCAGTTGCCGTCGCCCATGCTGTAGGAGCCCTTGAGCATCTGGCCGCTCGCCGTGCCCCGCACCGGGGTGAGGGCGATGTTCGAGATCGCGAAGTCGTCGCGGTTGGCGCCGCACGACGTCGGAAAGCTGCCGGCCACGAAGTCGATCGTGTTCCAGCCGGGCACGAGGTACTCGTTGGGGAAGGTGAAGTCGACGCGCCGGCTCACGAAGTCGCCGTCGAGCACGACCTTCTGCCCGTTGACGAGCACGTAGTTCTGGTAGCGCGCCTCGATCGAGTTGGTGCCCACGGTGAAGCTGAGCTTCGCCTCTCCCGAGCCGAGCGTCTGGACGACGTGCACACCCGGCGCGTCGATCGTGTAGTGCAGTTCGACCTCCCGGAGGGCGCTCTGGCCGCTGCCGCAGGTGCCGTCGCCCATGTCGTAGGACGGCTCGATGTCGTGACCCTTCACGGTGGCGCCGTCGAGGGCGAGGTCGAGGTTCGCGATGGCGAAGTCGTCGCGGTCGACGCCGCAGGACGCCTTCCAGTCGCCGGTCACGACCTTGATCGTGTTGTCTCCGGGCACCAGGAACCGGGCCGGGACCGCGACGGTGACGCGCCGGCCGGCCCAGGAACCGCCCAGGTCGACGCGCTTGCCGTTGACGAGCAGGAAGTCGTCGTACTTGTCCTCGATCCCGTCCGCGCCCACGTCGAAGCCGAACATCGCCGCGCCGTTGCCCAGCGTGGCCTTGGCGGCGGGTTCGGCGCCGTCGACGGTGAGGGACGAGACGCCGCCCGCGCCCGCGGCGGGCACGGTCGCGGACACCGGCGTGGTACCCGACACCAGCGTGCCGTCCGTGGGCAGCAGCCGGGGCGCCCCGGCCGGGGCGTTGTTCACGGTCACGGCGTTCTTGACGGTGGCCCCGGACGCGGTCGTGGCGGTGATGGCGTGCTCGCCGTTGGCCAGGGTCGTGGTGTCCAGGTCCGCCGCCAGACCGGTCGTCCCCCGCGGGTCGCCCTGGACGAAGAACTTCAGCGCGGCCTGCTTGAGCAGCGCGGTGTTCGAGCCGCAGTTGCCGTCGCCGAAGGACAGGGTGTACGGGTTGTCCTCCCCGTCCGCGACCTCGCCGAGCAGTACGAGGCCCACGTCGGACAGGACGAAGTCGTCGTAGTTGACGCCGCACGAGCTCTGGACGGTCCCGGCGAAGATCTCGATGGTGTTCTCGCCCTTGACGAGGTGTTCGTTCGGGATCTCGATGGTCGCCCGCTCGTTCACGAGATCGCCGATGTCGGTCCGGTACGCGCCGTTGACGAGCACGTAGTTGTGGTACCGCGCCTCCGTCGAGTTCGAGCCGACGTCGAAACGGAGCCGCGACACGCCCACCGTACGGGTGGCGTTCAGGGCGTCGCCGTCGACGGCGAGTCCGGTCACGCTGTCACCGGCCGCGGCCGGGACCGCCGCGACCTTGACCAGGCCTTCGAGGTACGAACCACCGGCGGGGCTGAGCGTCGGCGGGGTGGGGGAACCGGTCGGCGCCGGGCTGGGACGTCCGCTGCCCGCTTTCGCGGGGTCGGGGTCGGCGTGCGCCGTGGTCATGACGGCGCCGGCGAGCAGCGTCGCGACCGTGGCGATCACGGCGGCCACGGCGAGACGCCCTCGCCGCCGCACGCCTCCCAGCAGCTTTCTCGCTGCCACTGGCTGCATCTGGTGCAGTCCTTCCATCACGTTCGATAAGACGCCGATAAAAAACGGCGTGGTCTTCGAGCGGTCACCGTGGATTTCGCGAGTGAACGAAGTGCGTGAAGAGACTGAAGTGAAGACGAACTATCGCCTCATTCTGGTCATATGTCACGAATCGGGAACAAGTGCGTCACATTGCCCGTAATCCGGCGAAGAGCGGCCACTCAGTCGAACTCCGGGCGTTCACCCGTGGCCCGCCGTCGCTCTCCGTACGCCGGTCAGGCTCGATCACGACATAGGAACAGTGCCGCGCGCGGGGCCTCCGGGCCGCTGACAGACGGAGCCGGGCGCTCTAAGATCGCCGCCCATACCCGGGCGTCGCGCGATCGGCGCCGTCCGGGCGACTGGAAAGGCGGGCGATTCCTTGACTCCCGACATATGGCCGGCGCCGACCGCGGAAGACCTGTCTTCACTGCCCCTCGAATCCCTGCTGACCAGGGAGTACGAAACGAACCCGGCACGCGTGCACGAACGTCTGCGCGCCGCGTACGGCCCGGTCGCCCCGATCGAGCTGCACGGTGTGCCGGTGTGGTTCGCCTTCGGGTACGACGAAGTGCGATACATCATGCAGAACCCGGACGAGCTCTGGAGTAAGCACGCCGGCAACTGGCGGGCGTTCGCCGAGGGCCGGATTCCCGCCGACTGGCCGCTGATCCCCCTCCTGTCGGCCGACAACTCGGGCTTCCACGACGGAGACCGGCACCGCGGCCTCCGGGGCGCGTGGATCGCGGGCCTGCGGGAGTTCCAGGACCCCGGCGGAGAGCACACCCAGAAGTTGGAACGCGCCATGACGAGGTACTGCGACGACCTCATCGAGGTCATGACGGAGGGCACGCCCACCGGTTGGGCGGACCTGGCGGCCCAGTACGGGCGGCCGCTGCCCCTCATGGTCGCCAACCACCTCCTCGGCGTCACCCTCGAACGCGGCGAAGAAATGATCATGGATCATTGGCGCCTGCTGGACGGCCCCGACGCCGCCGGCGCCTACCAGCGCCTGAACGCCGCCCTCCTGGAACTGGCGACGCTCAAACGCCACCAGCCCGGCCACGACCTGCCCTCCGCCATGTTCGCGGCCGATCCCGCGCTCACCCCCGAGGAGGTGGCTCGCGAGCTGTTCATGCTGTCCGGCTTCCTCGACTTCACCGGCAGCCTGATCTGCAACGTCCTTCTCGAGGCCGTCGGCAACCCGGACCTGCGGACGTCGGTCTCGTCGGGACAGATCGAGGAGCTGGTCAACCGCGTCGCCCTGCTCAACCCCGCGCTGGCCAACCTGACCTTCCGCTACGCCAGGGCGAGCGTGAAGCTCGGGCGGTTCACGATCGCCGCCGGAGACCCGGTCATGCTGTCCATCTCGGGCGCGCACGCCGATCCCCTGTTCGCCTCCGCCCTGAACCGGAACACCGTACGCAGCACCCGGGCCCATCTCGCCTGGGGCGCCGGCCCGCACAGGTGCCCAAGCCAGCGGCTCGCCACCCAGATGTGCACGATCGCCGTACGCCGGCTGCTCGACCGGTTCTCGGTGCTCACGCCGGCGATCCCGCCCCACCAGCTGCCCTGGCGGCCCTCCCCGTTCATCCGCGCGCTGCGCTCCCTTCCCGTGCGGTTCGAGGTCAACCCCAACGCCGTGCCCGTGTCCCGTCCCGGTCCGGCGACCGCCGCCCAGGAGCCGCCGCCGGAGGAGACGAACGCCGGCGGATGGCGGCCGTCCTCCCGTTCCGGCTTCTGGACGTTCCTCCGGAAGCTGCGCCGCGGCCAGTGAGTCACCGGCCCGCGGGGCCGTCCCCGGCGGGCAGGGAGGTCGCGCTCCGCGCCTGTTGCGGCAGCAGGAGCCGGGGCTCGCGCGGCACGGGTTCCGGCGCCGTACGGGGCAGGCTGATGGTGAAGGTGGCTCCGGCTCCCGGCAGCCCGTCCACCTTCATCGTGCCGCCGTGCGCGTCCACCACCTCGCTCACGAGGGCCAGGCCGATGCCGAGACCTCCGCTGTGGGGCGCGCCGGTGTGCCGGGCGAACAATCGCTCGCCGTCGCGCGGATCCAGGCCCACCCCGTCGTCCCGCACGCTGAGCTGGACCAGATCGGGCCCCGAACAGATCGTCACCCAGATGTGCCCGCCCGTGGAGGTGTGCCGGAGCGCGTTGTCCAGGAGCGCGGAGATCACCCGGCGGAGCGCGGACTGCGCTCCGCGCACGACGTGGTCGCCCGGCCCCCGCCGCACGTCGATCGTCACCCCGCGCTGCCCGGCGCGGGCCGCCTCGGCCCCGGCCGACTCCTCGGCCAGCGCGGCCAGGTCGACCGGCCCGGACGGCCGGTGCTGCCTGAGCTGGCTCGACAGCAGCAGGTCCTCGATCACCTCGCCGAGCTGACCGATGCCCGTGACCAGCCGGTCGAGGTCGCCCGCGACGAGGCCGGGATCGGGTTCCCGGCCCAGGCGCCGCGCGGCGAGCTGGGCGCGGACGTGCAGGCGGGCCAGCGGACTGCGCAACTCGTGGCTGACGTCGGCGGTGAACCGGCGCTGCCGGTCGAGGGCGTCGCCCAGCGGTGCGATCGCCCGGCGGGCGAGCACCTGGCCGATCAGCAGCGCCGCCAGCAGGGACGCGACCTCGGCGGCGCCGAGGACCCGCAGCAGCCGCTGCCGCTCGGCGGTCTGGTAACGCAGGTCCTGCACCGCCTGCACCGGCACGTCGCCGCGGAGCTGGGTGTGGACCAGCAGGTCACGCCCGGCGAGGCGAACGAGGCCGGTCCGCGTCCTCCCGTCGGCGGCGACCGCGTCCAGCGTCGCGCGGATCGGCAGGATCGACGGCGCCCCGGGGGAGCTCCGCATGGTACCGCCGCGCAGTTCGAACAGCCAGACGCAGGGCGGGGGCTGAGCGAGCGGGGCCACCTGCGCCGCGACGGCGAGGTCCCGCCGGGCGCCGACGTCCTGCCCGTGCGCCACCGCCCAGTAGACCACCGCGCCCATCACCGCCGTCACCAGGCAGAACACGCCCGCGATCTGCAGGGTGATCCGGCGGCGGGCCCGGATCAGCAGGCGCCGCTCCGGGTCGAAGGGCCGCCGGGGCGTCACAGCTCGCCCAGGCGGTATCCGACGCCGCGCACGGTGCGTACGACGCCCGGGCCCAGCTTGTTGCGCAGGTAGTAGACGTAGGTGTCGACGATCGACTCGGTGCTGGCGCCGTCGAAGACCCGCTGCCGCAGCGAGGAGCGCGTGTGCACCTGCCGGGGGCGGGCCGCCAGCGCGTGGAGCAGCCAGTACTCCCGGCCGGACAGCGTCACCTGTTCGCCGGACGGCAGCCGTACGGTGCAGGAACCGGAGTCGAGCCAGCCGGCGCCGAGCGGCAGCAGCGTGGCCTGGTCGAGGTTCCTGCGGTGCAGGGCGCGGACCCTCGCCAGCAGTTCGTCGATCTCGAACGGCTTGACCAGGTAGTCCTCGGCGCCGGCGTCGAGCCCGGTCACCCGGTCGGCGACGGCGCCGAAGCCCGTGAGCATCAGCACCGGCACGGTGACCGCCTGGCGGCGCAGCCGTCTCAGCAGATCGAGCCCGTCGACCACGGGGAGCCCGCGATCGATGATCATCACGTCGTAGCCGCGGCTCAGTCCCAGATGCAGGCCCCGCTGCCCCTCCAGTGCCAGGTCGACCGTGTATCCCTGGTCACCGAACACGCCGGCCAGCATGTCTCCCAGCTCGCGGTCGTCCTCCACGAGCAGCAGGCGACGGGAGCGCGGTTCGGATGTCCCCGATATCCGTGCCACTGGAATACCGTGGCACCAATATCGCGAAATATCCAGACTTTGGGACGTCGCTCCGGCTCCCGCCCCCGCCGTTCTGCGTTTTCTCCGGGTTTTCCCTGGCCGCCTCCCGACCGGGACGTGAAAGTAGCTGAAACCGTTTTCTCAGGCGGCCGCCCGTTCGCGCCCGGCCAGGCTCTCCGCGTCCGCCGCCTCCGCCCGCTCGATGCGTTCCGGCAGCGCCAGTTTGTACAGCGGCAGGGCGCTCGCCGTGGTGAGCACGGCCACGAGGACGAGCATCGCGAAGAGCTCCTGCGTGATCATGCCCTGGGCCAGGCCGATGTTGATGAAGATGAGGATCATCAGCCCGCGGGCGTTCATCATCGAGCCCACGGCCCAGGACTCGCGCCAGCCGAAGCCCAGCCCCCTCGTCGCGAGGGAGCAGCCGAAGTACTTCCCGCAGAAGGCCGCGGCCAGGATCAGCGCGAACGCCAGGAGCGCGGAGCCTCCGGCGATGCCCGCGAGATGGGTGTTCAGCCCCGAGAACGCGAAGAAGACGGGGAGCAGCAGGGTCGAGACGACGTCCATCATCCGGCCGTGCAGGGCGGCGCGGAACGCCGGCTCACGCGGCATGGCCAGCCCGGCGATGAAGCCGCCGAACACCGAGTAGACGCCGATCGCGTCGGTGATGTACCCGGCGGTGAGGGGCACCAGGACGACCACGTAGACGGCGCCGGCGCCGAACCGCCCGGTGCGGGCGACCTGGCGGCCCAGGGGGCGCAGCAACCGGGCGACCACCAGGAGCATCACCGCCGCGAACACCGCCGTCAGGCCGATCGTGCGCAGCGTGTCGGACGGGCCGCCGCCGAGATGCACCGCCGACAGCGCCGCGAGCAGGCACCACGCCACGGCGTCGTCGATGGAGGCCGCCAGCAGGGTGAGACGGCCGACACGCGTGTTCTGCAGCCCGCGTTCGTACAGGATCCGCGCGAGCATGGGGAACGCGGTGAGCGACAGCGCTCCCCCGAGGAACAGGGCGAACTCCCACCGGCCGACGTCGGGGCGGGAGAGCCGGTCCCACAGGAGGAGCCCGGCGCCGAGGCCGAGGACCATCGGGGAGCCGATTCCCGACGCCGCGAGCACGCTCGCCTTGCGCAGCTCGCCCGGCGCCCGGGCGTCGTGGTCGATCCCGGCTCCGACGAGGAACATGTACAACGTCAGGCCGATGGTGCTGAGCACGTACAGGATCGGCCTGACGTCGGCGGAGAACAACGCCGCCTGGGCGTCGGGGAACAGCGCGCCGAACAGCGTCGGCCCGAGCAGGACGCCGGCGACCATCTCGCCGACGACGCGCGGCTGCATGACCATGGTGGCCAGCCGGCCGCACACCGCCGCGGCCAGCAGGATGACGGCCAGGGCCGGCAGCACCTTGAGAGCGAGTGCGAGGTTGGGGTCGGTGGCGGGTGCGGCCGCCAGGGGAAGGGCCGGAACGAGCATGACACGCTCCTCAGCTCATGAACGGATGGCGTCGCCGGAGAGATCGGCGAAGTGGCGCTCGCACAGTCGCAGCCTGCGCGCGTCCCAGACCATGTACGTGCCGAGGACGAGCTGCACGAGGCTGCGCCAGAGGTTCTCCCAGTCGTCCCTGAACCGCATGAACAGCAGCGTCATGCGGAGTCCGGGCCCGTGCGGGGCCCCCAGGGGGGTGAGGAGGCAGGGTCCGCGGTTGGGCAGGGACCGGGTGTGGGCGGCGGTGGAGTCGAGCCGGTACGCCCCGAGGATCTCCCGCACCGCGACCCGCATCATCAGGGGGGCGAGCCGCCAGGCCGGGCAGGGACGGTTCGCCGGCATGCCGAACGGGATGTGGTTGAGCTCCCGGACCGGGGTGTGCCCGGGGGCAAAGCGCCCGGGATCGAAACGCTCCGGGTCGGGGAACCCGGCGCGGTGGAAGGAGGGGTAGTCGAAGCACAGCACCGAGCCGGCCGGTATCGCCGCCCCCTCTCCGAGGGGGATCTCACCGGTGGTGATGCGGTGCGCGATGCCGAAGAGCGGGTAGAGCCGCAGCGTCTCCGAGATCACCTGGTCGAGGTAGCGGTCGTCGCCGCCACGCGCCCTGTCCTGGACCTCCGGATGCTGCGCGAGGGCCATCAGCACGTGTGCCGTGGCCTCCGACATCTGCACCACGGCGGTGTTGAAGAAGGCGCCCTGGAGGTAGAGCGCCCGCTCCCGGTCCGTCAGGCCGGGCGGGAGTTGCCGCCTCACGTCGTCCCGCAGCCTGGGCAGCGACTCGACGAGATACGCGGTCAGCCGGTCGCGCCGGTCCATGTGCCGCAGGCCGCAGCACTTCAGGGAGGTCACGACGTCGTCCGCGTTGCCGACGATCAGGTCGCGGGCGTACGGCGGGCACTCCTCGCCGAAGACGAGCTCGTAGGAGAACTCGGCCCACGCCGGCATCGTCAGGTCACGCAGCCGGACCACGCCGCGCCTGTCCCGCCCCTGCCCGTCCCGCAGCGCACGGATCACGCAGCGGCGGGTGAGCTCCTCCGCCCGCGCCCGGGGCACGGACAGGATCCGGCGGGTGGCCAGGGCGACCGCGTCGTAGCGCTCTCCCTCCTCCAGGTGCTCCTGGTGCATCTCGGGTCCCGGCGACAGCCAGTACCAGAACAGGTCCGACAGGGCGGCGCCCCTGCTGCGGCCGGAGGCCGCCGGGTGTGAGTAGACCTCCCTGAACCGATCGACGCCGACGAGATCTCCGGGGACCGGGATGCTCTCGTCGCCGTTGATCCGGGTGAAGACCCACCCGCGCAGGGCGACAACTCGCCCGGGGAGCCACCGGGGCAGGCTGACCACGACGAGGGCCGCGGCCACCCATCCCGCCGTCGCCCACATCCCGCTCAGCACGGCCGCACCAGGTCGGGCCCGAGGTCCCGTACGGAGGCGACGCCGCACAGGGCGAGCGCGTGCTCGATCTCGTCGCGGAGCAGCCCGAGCACGCGGGCCGCGCCGCGCTCGCCGTCCGCCGCGAGGCCCCAGATCACCGGACGGCCCACCGCGACGGCGGACGCGCCCAGCGCCAGCGCCTTCACCACGTCGGTGCCGCGCCTGATCCCGCCGTCCACCAGCACGGGTACGGCGCCGCCGACGGCGGCGGTGATCGCCGGCAGCAGGTCGACGGCCGCCGGGACGGTGTCGAGCTGCCGTCCGCCGTGGTTCGACACGTACAACGCCGACACGCCGTGGTCCAGGGCGAGGCACGCGTCGGCGGGATGGGTGACGCCCTTGAGCACGATCGGCAGCCGCGTCATCCGCCGCAGCCGGTCGACGTGCTCCCAGCCGACCTCCGGCGACATGACGATGGGCCGCACCCGGTCGCCGTCGCGCAGGTTCTCGCAGCACATGCCGTCGGGCAGGTCGTCGAAGCCGTTGCGGGCGTCCCGGTCCCGCCGCCCCCGGGCGGGGGAGTCGACGGTGACGACCAGCGCCGCGCAGCCGGCCGCCTCGGCCCGCCGGACGATGGCCTCGGTGAAGTCCATGTCCGGCTGGAGGTAGAGCTGGAACCACAGCGTGACACCCGACGCGGCGGACGCGACGTCCTCGACGGCCATGGTCGAGGCCATGCTCACGATCATGACGGTGCCCGCGGTGGCCGCCGCGCGGGCCGTGGCCCGCTCGCCCTCGGGATCGGCCAGCCGGTGGAACGCCGTCGGCGCCACCAGCACGGGCATCGCCAGGGAGCTGCCGAGCAGGGTGATCCCGGTCCGGGGGCTCCCCGCGCCGCGCAGCACGCGCGGCAGCAGCGCGAGCCGGGCGAACGCCGTCTCGTTGGCCCGCAGGGTGATCTCCTCGCCGGCCCCGCCCGCGAAGTAGTCGTAGTGGGCGGGGGCGAGGCGGTCGCGGGCCGCCGCCTCGTACTCCCCGATGGTCGGCAGCACGGTCGTCACACCGAGACCGGAAGGCTGTGGTGCTGGAAGAAGTCCCGCAGTGGGTTGAGATGCACCCGCTCGGACGTCCAGTCGTTCTCCAGGTTCTCGGTGACGTGGTGGACGGCCTCCACCACGCCGTTCCGGAAGAGGCGCACGACGGGGTGGAGGTAGTGGCCCTCGTGCGCGCGCTCCGCGTCGCTCTGGGTGATCCGCCCCACCGAGATGTCGAAGGGGTCGACCTGGTCGTGGCCGGGGCCGTACTCCAGCGTCACGGCGAAGTGGCCCTGGTCGCCGACCGGCGGGCCCTGCAGGTCGAGCGGCACCTCCTCCAGATAACGCGCGCCGCCACGGCCGTCGGGGACGATGACGTCGGCCAGCACCCCGAACTGCTGCCACAGCGCCGAGCTGCGGTTGACCCGTTCGAGCACGGCCGCCGCGAGCGCGCCGGGGTCGCCGGACAGGTCGCGGCCCGGCCACTCCACGCCGTGGTACCGCGCCTCCAGGGCACGGTGCAGGGCGCGTACGCCGTACCGGAACCCGTGGATGAACCCGCTGGTCCCCCGCTTGAAGTCGCGCGACTGGGTGATGGTCCCGGCGAAGTGGAGATCGGGCACGTTGACCGACTCGTACGCCGGGGTCAGCGCCGGGAACCTGTCCTTGATCGCCAGTTCGGGACGGCATTCGGGCGCGAAGATCGAGGAGTCGAACCGGAATCCGGTGCAGACGATCACCCGGTCGTACGGGATGTCCTTGGTGACCTCGTCGGCCCGGACGAAGGCCACGGTCACCAGGTAGGAGCCGTCGGCCCGGCGCTCGATGCGCCGGATGTCGCCGTCCAGCACGGCGTTCTGCAACTTGAGCTGGTAGGTGTCGAGGAAGTTGTTGTTGTACGCCCGCAGATGCCCGACGAAGTGGGTCTTCCAGGCCAGCTTGACCGAGTGCGGCCCGGCCACGTGGATGACCGCGGCGGTCTCGATGAGGTTGTCGGCGGTCTCGAAGGCCGAGTTGGCCTTGCCGATGATCAGCACCCGCTTGTTCGTGAAGTCGGCGGGGTCGACGGAGACGGCGCCGTACTGCTCGGCGGTCTCGATGCCGGGGATCGGCGGGACGTTGGGCTGCGTGACCCCCGTGGCGACGATCACCCGCCGGGCCGTGAACGTCCGGCCGCTCTCGTCGGTCACCCTGAACGGGCCGTCGGCGTCGGGGCGCGCGACCTCGGCGACCCGCGCGTCGTACGTGATGTTCGGCTCCTGGGTGGCGGCGAAGTCCTCCAGGTAGCGAACCATGTCGTCGGCGTCGGGGAAGTAGCGGTCGCTGTACTGGGTGAACAGGAGCCGGGGGTCGTCGGACAGCAGCGAGTTCCAGTCCATCCGGAGGTTGAGCTCCGGGTCCTCCCAACCGGTGTACTTCTTGTTGATGGAGATGAGCGTCCGGTGGCGGGGAAAGGTCCGGAAGAACGCGCCCGGCGCGGGCGTCGCCTCCAGGATCCGGTAGCTCCGCCCCGCCCGGTGCAGGAAGTGGCCCATCTGCAGGCCCGCCGGTCCGGCGCCGATCACCAGGTAGTCAAGGATCATTTCCGGCACTGCCGCCTCCCTCGCTGGGGTGGTTGAAGTTTCACCAGTGTTGGCGGGTGATTCTCAGAAAACTCTCAGAGCGCGGACGGCGGGTGCCGTTCCAGCAGGGCGCGCTTGTCTGGTTTGCCGCTCGCCGCGACCGGCACTCCGGGCACCGTCGTGATCGTCCGGGGCACGCTGTCCGCGCCGAGCTCGGCGCGGACCAGGTCGGCCAGGGCCGCGGAGTCCGGCGTGCGGCCGGGCACGGGGACGACGAACGCGTGGACGGCCTCCCCCGTCCGCTCGTCCGGCGCGCCGGTCACGTACGCCTCGGCCACGTCCGGGTGCCCGGCCAGCACCCGCTCGATGGGACCGGCGTAGACGACGATCGCGTTGACCATGACGACGTCCCTGGTCCGGCCGGCCAGGTAGAGCAGGCCCGCGTCGTCGAGGCGGCCGAGGTCGCGGGTGCGCAGCCAGCCGTCCCGCAGCACGTCGCGGGTCTCCTCCGGCTGTCCCCAGTAGCCCGTCATCAGGAAGGGGCTGCGCACGTGGACCTCACCGGTGCGTCCCGTCCCGACCGGGCGGCCCTCCTCGTCGCGCACGCTGATCTCGACGCTGGGGTGGGCACGGCCGACGGAGGCCGGCGCGCGGGTGAGGTCGCCGGGGTTGAGGATGGTGATCATTCCGGCCTCGGTCGCGCCGTACGCCTGGTAGACGACGGGACCGAGCCGGTCCGCCGCCTCACGCATCCGGTGGGGGCTGATGGGCGACCCCGAGACCATCAGCATGCGCAGGCTGCCGACGTCGACCCGCTCCTCGCGGAGCAGGTCGAGCATCTGGCACAGCCGGGGCGCGGTCACGATGGCGCTGGTGATGCGGTGGCGCTCGACCGCGTACGGGAACAGCGGCCGGCCGTCGTCCTCCGGGATGACCACGGTGCCGCCGCCGAGCAGGCACGGCCCCAGGAACTCCAGCATCACCAGGCTGGCCAGGGTGCCGAACAGCAGGTGCCTGCCGAACCGGTCGGTGAAGCCGGGCTCGACCGACGACCAGACGCGCGGCCAGGACCAGTGCGCGGCGAGAGCGCGGTAGGTGAGCACGCAGCCCTTCGGCTCTCCGGTGCTGCCGCTGGTGAAGGTCAGCAGGGCCACGTCGTCCGGCCGCGCCGTGACCTCGGGTATCGGGCCGCCGCCCGTTCCGGCCGCGGTGAGGATGTCGACGGCGGCGGGCACGCCCTCGACGGGACCGAGTGACAGCACCGTCGCCGGCCCGGCGGCGTCGAGCACCTCCGGGGTCGCGGTCGCCGGGTCGACGACCACCGCGTCGACTCCCGTCCCGAGGACGTGCGCGAGCTGACGGGGCGTGTATCCGGGCTTCACGCTCACGACGCGGCAGCCCAGCACGTGCGCGGCGATCTGGGCGGCGAACGCCTCCGGCGTGACCCCCGTCCGTACGGCGACGCCCCGGCCGGGCCCGAGACCGGCCTCCCGCATCGCCACGGCCAGGTGCCCGATCAGGCCCAGCAGCTCGCCCCGGGAGACGGTCCTGTCCCCCTGTTCGAAGGCCGGGCTGCCGGGCGCGCTCCGCAGCGCGTCCAGGAGCACCTGCGGAAACGCCACGGCATCGGCCTCGGCGGGCGCGGCGGGCAGGGGAGATGCGGCGGGCGCGGTGGGTGCGGCGGGATCGTGCACGTCCAGCTCCTTCGTCTCGCGGGCGCCGGACCGCGGCGACGACGCCGTCGGCCGCGGCGCGGGTGCCGGTGTGCCACCGGCACCCGCCGACGGTAGGAGGCGCACATCAGAGCCGCATCAGAGCCAGGGCCGTTCCCGGAAATCGGGGTGCGGCGAGGCACCGGGTCTTGTCACGATCGGCGCATGCGACACTGGCCGCTCTTCGCGCTCAGGGTGACGACTCCCCGGCTGGAGCTACGGCTGCCCACCCTGGACGACCTGGACGCGCTCGCCGACCGCGCGGCGGAGGGCGTCCACGAGCCCGGGGGGATGCCGTTCGGCGTGCCGTGGACGGACGCCCCGCCGCACGAGCGCGCCCGCTCGACCGTCCAGATGCATTTCCGGCAGTGGGGCACCTGGTCCCCCGACGACTGGTACTGCGGCTTCGTCGTCGCCTGGGAGGGCCGGATCGTCGGCACGCAGGAGATGCGGGGCCGCGAATTCGCGTTCACCCGGGAGATCTCCACCGGTTCCTGGCTGGGCCTGCGCTTCCAGGGCAAGGGCATCGGCACCGAGATGCGCGCCGCCGTCCTGCACCTCGCGTTCGCCGGGCTCGGGGCCCGCTACGCGGTGTCGTCCGCCTTCACCGACAACCCACGGTCGCTCGCCGTGTCGCGCAGGCTCGGCTACCGGGACGACGGCATCGAGGTGTGCCGGCGCCGGGACGAGGCGGCTCGGCAGCAGCGGGTGCGGCTGGCCCGCGAGGACTGGACGGCCCCGGACGGGTTCGCGATCCACGGTCTCGAACCCTGCCTGCCCCTGTTCGGACTCGCCGTAGGCCGCCCCCCGCACGCCTAGCCGTACTGCCCCGTGCGCTTGTGCGTGCGGGGCGAGCTCTTCGGACGAGTGGCGTCTCCTCGGCGTCAGGCCAGGCGCGGCGGGAACCCGCCGGTGGCCACCGGGCCCCAGGAGATCGGGGTGACCCGCAGCAGCGACTTGCCCTGCCGGATCATCGCCGCGCGGTACTCCTCCCAGTCGGGGTGCTCGCCCGAGATCGAGCGGTAGTACTCCACCAGCGGCTCAAGGGCGTCGGGCAGGTCGAGCACCTCGGCGGCGCCGTCCACCTGCACCCACGGTCCGTCGAAGTCGTCCGACAGCACGACCACGCTGACGCGGGGGTCGCGGCGGGCGTTGCGGGCCTTGGCCCGCTCGGGGTACGTCGACACGACGATGCGCCCCTCGGGGTCGACGCCGCAGGACACCGGGGAGGCCTGCGGCCCGCCGCCGCTTCTCGTCGTGATCAGGATGGCCTTGTGGCGGTCACGGACGAAGTCGAGCAGTTGTTCACGGGAGACGGTCTCGGCGGTCGCGATCCTGGGACTCATGACGCAACTCTAGTAACCGGCCCCCGCCGCACCAGCCGACCTCAGACGGCCGGCCTCCTGTTCACCCAGGCCGCGACCTGGACGCGGGACCGGAACCCCAGCTTTTCGAGGATGTGCTCGATGTGGCCCTCGGCGGTGCGCTGCGAGATGACCAGCCTGCCGGCGATGTCCTTGTTGCTCAGCCCCTCGGCCACCAACCGCGCGATCTCGGTCTCCCTGCGGGTCAACGGTGCGATCTTCCCGGGTGCGTGGGCGGCGGGCGGCCGGTCCGCCAGGGCGTACGCGACCGCCTCGTCCGCCGGCAGGGCCGCGCCCCGGGCGAGCGCGGCCCGGAAGGCGGCCTCGCCGAGTTCCGTACGGGTCGCCGCCACGCACGCGTCGTGGAATCGGCTCAGGTAGCCGAACTCCCCCATCCGCGACCCGGCGGCCGCCCAGACGGCATCGGCGGCGCCCAGCAGCCGGGCCGCCCGCTCGTGGTCGCGCGCTCCCGCCGCGAACCAGGCATGGACCTCCAGGTTCACGCCCAGGCCGAGCCGGTCGTCCAGCAGGGCACTGTGCCGCAGGCTCTCGTCGCCGTGCGCCACGGCCGCCCGCGCGTCCCCCCGGCGCCAGGCGGAGATCGACAGCGCGAGCAGCGCGTACGCCCGGTGCCGGCCCTCGCCGTACAGGTCGCACAGGGCCACGCACTCCTCGGCGAGGCCGCGGGCCTCCGGACGGCCGAGGGACGCGTTCGCCAGGGCGAGCCGGCTGAGGGCGAGGGCGAGACCGACGGGGTCGCCGACGGCGCGGTGGGCCCGCGCGGCCTCCTCGTACCACCGCATGCCGGTGCGCAGGTCACCCCCGCGGACGGCGGTCATGCCGGTGAGGAACGCGACGTGGCCGTGGATCCCCCGCAGGCCGAGCCGCGCGGCGATCGCCCCGGCCTCCGCCAGCCGTACGGCCGCGGTGGCGTGGTCTCCGCCGAGCAGGGAGATCCAGGCCCCCGCCCACAGGCCGTGGGCGCGCACCTCACCCGGATCCGTCTGGGCGGCCAGGCCCCGGCCGAACCAGCCCGCCCCCTCCGACAGGTGGCGGCCGCTCCAGTGGTACAGCAGCTCCGCGATCATCGTCAGGGCCGTCCCGGCCTCTCCCGGCTCGCGCAGCGACCAGTCCAGCGCCGTACGCAGGTCGGCGTGCTCGCGCTGGAGGCGCCCGGTCCAGGACCGCTGCGCGGCGCCGGACGGCTCCGCCCAGGCCCGCGAGGTGATCTTCCGGTAGTAGTCGCGGTGCCGCCGGCGCAGTGCCGCCTCCTCGCCGGACTCGGCCAGCAACGCACGGCCGAACGCCCGGACCGTGTCGTGGAGGTGGTAGCGGACCACCCCGTCGCGCTCCCGCCGGAGCAGGACCGCCGCGTCGGCCAGGCCGGCGACCAGCGCGGGCACGTGCTCCCGCGCGACGCCGTCCCCGGCGCACACGTGCTCGGCCGCCTCCAGATCCACGCCGCCGCCGAAGACGGAGACCCGCCGCCACAGCAGCCGTTCGCCGGGCGTGCACAGGTCGTGGCTCCACTCGAACAGCACCCGCAGCGCGCACCGATGCCGCGACCTGGCGTCCAGCCCCTCCAGCACCTGCCGCACCGACAGGTCGCGCAGCCGTACGGCGGCCATCTCGATCGCCAGCGGCAGCCCGCCGAGGCGGCGGCAGATCCCCGCCACCTCGCACCCGGCCGTCTGGAACCCTGCCGTCCCGAACCCCGGCACGACGGCGGCGGCGCGATCCGCGAACAGCCGCACCGCGTCCGGCTCCGGGAGCGGCGCGAGCTCGACCACCCGCTCGCCCGGAAGACCGAGCGGCCGCCGGCCGGTGACCAGGACCCGAAGCTCGGGAAGCGCGCGGACCAGCGTGTCCACGAACCGCGCGCACCCGGGGAGAAGGTGCTCGCAGCCGTCCAGCACGACCAGGGCCGGCCCGCCGCGCAACCGGTCGATCACCACCTCCAGGGGCGGCCCGGCCGAGTGGCCCGCGACCGGCAGGGCATCGCCCACGGCGTGCACCAGCAGCGCCGGGTCCTCCAGGGCGGTGAGCTCGGCCACCCGGACGCCGCCGGGGAAGCTCCCGCGCGCCTTCTCGGCCACCCGCAGGGCGAGGCGGGTCTTGCCGACGCCGCCCACGCCCACCACGGTGACCACGCCCGCGGTCCCCAGCAGACGCCCGATCCCGGCCAGCTCGGGCCCGCGCCCGACGAAGCCCGTGCCTCCCGGTCCCCCAGCGGTCATGACGCCCATGCCGCCCCCGTCGTCCGTACGCCAGTGGCCTCTACCAGCGTACTTTCGCCGGCGCGGCCGTCGCTCAGGCGGAGCCCATCCGCCGCAGGATCTGCTCGCGCCTGACCTGCAGGTCGTCGATCAGCGCCTCCTGCTGTTCGACGTTGGTCAGCAGGGTGGCCCGCTCCGCCATGTCGGTGGGCGCGTCCCAGCTCTGCCCGATCTCCTCGCGCATCTGCACGCTGTCCCGGCGCATGCGCTCGATCTGCGCGTCCAGCTCCTCAAGCTCCTTCTTGAGCTCCGGATCACCCATGCCACACCGTCCCGCTTCCGTCACTCGCGCTCGTCGTTCCGTTCGCCCACCCCATTTCCACGCGGAGGAGAACTATTCGAGGACGGAGCCGCCGAGGTACTCGGTCGTGCCGCTCTCCCGCGCCCGCGCCGCGGCGGTCAGCCGGGCCAGCAGGTACGCCGGGAGGAGGGGGGCGGCCTGCTCGGCGGTGAAGAAGCCGTAGTCCTCCAGCTCCTCCTCCTGGAGCACCATGCCGGTGCCGTCCTCGACGACCCCGCAGTCGAACAGGAAGTGGACCAGCGGAATCGGCCGGTCGTCGAGCGGCGGCACCCAGTGGACGACGAGCAGGCGGCCCACCGGCAGGACGAGGCCCAGCTCCTCGGCCAGCTCCCGGTGGCAGGCCGCCTCGGGCGACTCGCCCTCGTCGACGTGCCCGCCCGGCCAGCCCCAGTGGTCGCGGTAGCCCGGCTTGACGAGCAGGACCCGGCCCGAGGGATCGGTGACGAACCCGGCCGCCGCGGCGGCCACCTTGAACAGGCCGGCGTAGAAGGCCTCCGCCGGTATCACCGCGGTTCCGATCGCATGTCCCTGAGCCTAGTCGGGGACGTCCCCTAGACCGCTGGGAGGAGCGGCGTACGCCCAGGGCAGTACGCGCGATCTGGTCTGCTCGCCCGATGTTTCGCCCTTGATCGACTTCTACCGTCGAGACAGTCGTGAAAAGGGGAGGTCATGAGAGGCCGCAGGAACATCGCCGCCGCCATCGGCGGCTGGAGCGCACGCCACCGCTGGCTGGCGCTGCTCATCTGGATCGCGTTCGTCGCCGTGGCGACGGTCGCGGGCAACGCCGCCGGCACGGTGGAGATGCGCGGCTACGAATCCGCGAACGGCGACTCCCGCCAGGCGGAGCGGATCCTCGACGGCGCGGCGTTCAAGGACGTGGCCGGCGAGATCGTGCTGGTCCAGTCGCGCACGGGGACGCTGACCATCGCCGACCCGGCCTTCCGCCGGGCGGTCGAGGACGTCAGGAAGGCCGTGGAGGCCACCGGCCAGGTCGAGCACGTGCGCACGCCGTACGACAAGGAGCCGTCGCCGGTGACGCAGGACCGGCGGACGACGCTGGTGCAGTTCGACATGAAGGGCGACGGAGGCACGGCCGAGGAGCGGATCCAGCCGGTGCTCGACGCGGTGGCCCGGGTGCAGGGGGCGCATCCGGACCTGCGCGTGGAGGAGGCCGGATCGGCCAGCGCGGGCAAGCTGATCGGTGAGGCGATCGACAAGGACTTCGTCCGCGCCGAGCAGCTTTCGCTGCCCATCACGATCGGGATCCTGCTCGCCGCGTTCGGCGCGCTGCTGGCCGCGATCGTGCCGGTCGCGCTCGCGATGACCGCGATCTTCGCCGCGACGGGCCTGCTGGCCTTCACCAGCCACCTCCTGCACGTCGACTCCGCCACGAGCAACGTCATGCTGCTCATCGGCCTCGCCGTCGGGGTGGACTACTCGCTCTTCTACATCATGCGGGAGCGGGAGGAGCGGGCGAGGGGCCGGAGCAAGAAGCGGGCCATCGAGATCGCGGCGGCCACCTCGGGACGCGCCGTGCTGATCTCCGGCATCACCGTCATCGTCGCCATGGCGGGCATGTTCCTCACCGGCAACGGCGTCTTCATGGGCTTCGCCGAGGGCACGATCCTCGTGGTGCTCACGGCCGTCGTCGGCTCGCTGACCGTCCTGCCCGCCCTGCTCTCGCTGATCGGCGACAAGATCGACGCCCGGTTGGTCCACGGCGCCGTACGGGTCGTCACCGGCGGCCGGGTGACCTGGCGCCGGGTGCTCGGCGTGCGCGGCGGCCAGAGCCGGGTCTGGGGGGCCATCATGCGCCCGGTGCTGCGGCACCCGCTCGTCTCGGTGCTCCTCGCCGGCGGCCTGCTCGTGGGCCTCGCGATCCCCGCCTTCCAGTTGAAGACCGGTGCGCAGACCATCGACGACCTGCAGGGCGACTACCAGATCGCCGAGACGTTCAAGCGGATCGACAACGCGTTCCCCGGCGGCAACGAGCCCGCGGTCGTCGTGGTCCAGGCCGCCGACGTGACGACGCCCGCGTTCACCGCGAAGATCGAGGACTTCAAGCGGCGGGCGCTGGCCACCGGCGAGGCCAACGAGCCCTTCGCCGTCGCCGTCAACCCCGCGAAGACCGTGGCGAAGATCAGTATCGGCATCAAGGGCACCGGCGCCGACGAGGTGTCCGAGCACGCGATCCGCACGCTGCGCGACGAGGTCGTGCCGGCCGCCCTCCCCGGCGCCCACGTCACCGGCAACACCGCGGGCTCGATGGACTTCAACGAACAGCTCGGCCGCAGGATCCCGCTGGTGTTCGCGTTCGTGCTGCTGCTGGCCTTCGTGCTGCTGCTGGTGTCGTTCCGCTCGCTGGTCGTGGCGGTCAAGGCCATCGCGCTCAACCTGCTGTCCGTCGCCGCGGCGTACGGCGTGCTCGTGCTGGTCTTCCAGAAGGGGTACGGCGAGAGCCTGCTGGGCTTCCACTCGACGGGGACGATCACCAACTGGCTGCCGCTGTTCCTGTTCGTGATCCTCTTCGGGCTGTCGATGGACTACCACGTGTTCATCCTCAGCCGGATCAGGGAGGCGTACGACAAGGGCATGAGCACCGAGGACGCCGTGGCGTTCGGGATCAGGAGCACGGCGGCCGTCGTCACGAGCGCCGCGCTCATCATGGTGGCGGTGTTCGCGACGTTCGCAACGCTGTCGCTGCTGACGTTCATGCAGATGGGCATCGGCCTCGCGGTGGCGGTCCTGATCGACGCGACCATCGTCCGGGCGGTGCTGCTGCCGGCCACGATGAAGCTGCTCGGCGACTGGAACTGGTACCTGCCGCGCTGGCTCGGCTGGCTCCCGCGGCTCTCCCATGGCGACGACGCGGCCGAGGAGGCCCCGGAGACTCCCGAGGAGCGGGTCCCGGCCCTGGTCTGATCACCCGAAGCCCGCACCGGGACGGCCCAGTCGACACTGGCGCCGTCCCGGCGTCGGCGTGTCCGGACTCACACCGGGTCACACAAGGGACAAGAACCACGCAACGGTAAAATGCGTCTACGTGGTGCATACGGGTGGGAACAGTCGAAAAGCCCTGATCTATTGGGCCACCGGTGTGCTCGCGTACATGATCGCGGTTTTCCATCGCCAGTCGCTCGGCGTCACCGGTATCGACGCGGCGACGAGGTTCGGGGTCGGTTCGACGGCGCTGTCCACCCTCGCGATGCTGCAACTGCTCGTCTACGCGGCCATGCAGATCCCCGTCGGGGTGCTGGTCGACCGCCTGGGCTCCCGGCGGATGCTGCTCGCCGGCGCCGCGGTGATGGCCCTCGGCCAGCTTCTGTTCGCCGTCTCGGCCGATCTCGTCCCGGCCGCCGCCGGGCGGGTGCTGGTCGGCTGCGGCGACGCGATGACGTTCATCAGCGTGATCCGGGTGGTGAACGTCTGGTTCCCACCCCGCCGCAACCCGCTGATCGTGCAGCTCACCGGCATCCTCGGCCAGTTCGGCGCGGTCGTGTCGGCCGTACCGCTGATCACCTCGCTGCACGCGTACGGCTGGACCCCGACCTTCCTGTGGGCGGCGGGGCTCGGCGGCGTGGCCCTGGTCGCGGTCGCGGCGGGGCTGCGCGACCGGCGGCCCGAACGCGCTCCGGCGGCGTCCGGAGTGCGCGCCGCCTGGGCCGAGCCGGGCACCCGCCTCGGCATGTGGACCCACGCCGCCACCTCGTCGTCGGCGGCGGCGTTCACCCTCCTGTGGGGATATCCGTTCCTGGTGCAGGGCCAGGGCCTGTCGCCCCGGACGGCCGGGATGCTGCTGACCTCGCTGACCCTGCTCGCCATGGCCTGCGGGCCGCTGCTCGGCCACCTCGCCGGCCGCTTCCCGCAGCGCCGCTCGTGGATGGTGCTGACGATCATCGGTGGCACGGCCGGCGCGTGGACGCTCGTCCTGCTGTGGCCCGGCCGCGCCCCCGTCTGGACGCTCGGGCTCCTGATGGTGGCCCTCGCCACGAACGGGCCCGGTGCGGTCATCGGCTTCGACTACGCCAGAACGTTCAACCCCGCCGAACGCATCGGCGTCGCCACCGGAATCGTCAACGGCGGCGGCTTCGCCGCCTCGATGTCCGTGATCGCGATCATCGGCGTCACGCTGGACCTGCAGGGCGGCTACCACTGGGCCTTCGCCGTGCAGTACCCCGTCTGGCTGCTCGGCGCCGTCCAGGTCATGCGTTACCGCACCCGCGCCCGCCGCCGCACCTCCGCTCGGCCCAGTCCGATCCCCTGTGCGGCTCTGTCCACACCCAATCGTGCCAGGATGACGACGGGCTGATCATGGCGACCGGCCCCCTTGAGCAGCCGTGCGGGAGCCGCTGCCGGACCGACGCTCCCGGCCGCGAGCGCGTAGTAACCCATCACTCGGCCGGACCCGGCGTCGCGGACGACGTACACGCGACACCCTCCACTCGCGTGCGCCTGCAGCGCATGGCGCGTCAGCCACTCGCTCTGTGCGGGAGAGCCGCAGTCGAAGCCGCCGAGGTCGTCGTCGCGTGTGATGGACGACACCTGCGACAGCTTCACGGGTTCTGGTCCAGCAGCGTCGGGGTTCCCATGAGCTCGGCCAGCCCCGGCACGTCACGCGGCTCCCGGGACAGGGCCGTGTCGAATTCCCGCCACTGCTCCTCATCGAGGCGAAAACCCGTACGGTCCGCCAGCAGCTCGCGAGCGGCCGTTGTCGCGGCGTCGAGCACGAACGAGGAGACCGTGGCCCCAGCGACCTCGCTCGCGCTCTCCAGCAGCCGCTTGGTCTCCCCGTCGACGCGCAGGTTGATGCGCTCCTCCTTGGCACCCACGACCAGAGCGTACGTACGTTGTGCAGCCATGGCCAAGAGCTTAGCAACCAGATAAGCGAGAGGTGATCGATTAATTACGCAGAGCGATGAAGGGCTGGGGGAAGTGGGCGGGGGCGAGGACGGCGGCTCGGGCGAGGAGGCTCCGGCGCGTCCGTACGGCGAGATCGGGATCCTCGTCGTACACGTAGCGGATCGTGGGATCGGCGAGTTGCGCCGGGTGGTGCAGGAGGTCGCCGCTCATCAGCACGTCCCCCACCTGCACGCACTGGTGACCGGGCGTGTGCCCGGGGGCGTGCAGCACCCGGACCCCGGGGACGGGCTCGGCGTCGCCGTCGACGACGTCGACCCGGTCCCCCAGCGGCAGGATGATCCGCTCGCGCACCGGGCCGGACGCCCACTCGACCTCCGCCCGCTGCAGCAGGTAGCGGGCGTTCGGGTAGGCCGGGGCGCCGTCCACGACGCACCCGCCGGCGTGGTCGCTGTGCAGGTGGGTCACCACCACGACGTCGACGTCGGCCGGGCCGACCCCGGCGGCGGCCAGTTCCGCGCCGAGCCGTCCGGGCAGGGGCGCCCAGGTCGCGGGCGAGTCCGCGCCGCCGATGCCGGTGTCCACCAGGACCGTACGGCCCCCGGCCCGCAGCAGGAAGCAGTGGAAGTGGAGCACCCACTCCTCGTCCGGCCCGAACGACGAGCCGGCGAACATCTCCGGCAGCGGTTTACGGATGGGCGGTCCCATCGGGCCCACGGCGTCGCACAGCGGAGTGATCTCGACGCCGGCCACTACTCTCGGCTCGTACGGCATCCGACCACGATACGGCGGGTGCGACGACACCCGGGCGGCCGGGATGATGGAGGCGTGCTCGCCGACGTCATCGACCTGCTCGCCTGCCCCCTCTGCGGGGCGAGGACCCACCTCGCCGGTGGATCGGTGCGGTGCGGGAGCGGCCATTCCTTCGACGTCGCGCGCCAGGGGTACGTGAACATGCTCACCCGGCCCGCGGGCACGGCCGACACGCCTGACATGGTGGCGGCGCGGGCGCGCTTCCTCGACGCGGGCCACTACGCTCCGCTGGCCCGCCGCCTCGCCCGGCTGTGCGCGGGCGCGGAGGTGGTCGCCGACGCCGGGGCGGGCACCGGCCACTACCTGGCGGCGGCGCTCGGCGACGGCGCGGTGGGGATCGCGCTCGACGTGTCCAAGCACGCGCTGCGGCGGGCCGCGCGGGCCCATCCCCGCGTCGGCGCGGTCGTCGCGGACGTGTGGCGGCCCCTGCCGGTCGGCGACGACCGCGTCGACGTGCTGCTCAACGTCTTCGCGCCGCGCAACGCGCCGGAGTTCGCCCGCGTCCTGCGGCCGGGCGGGACGCTGGTCGTCGTCACGCCAGGCCCCGGCCACCTGCGCCCGCTCGTGGAACGGCTCGGCCTGCTGTCGGTGGACGAGGACAAGGAGCGCCGCCTGGAGGAGAGCCTGGGTGGCGCGTTCACCCGGGAGGGCGAGGAGACGGAGGAGTTCACGCTCTCCCTCGGCCACGAGGAGGTCGGGGCGGTGGTCGGCATGGGCCCGAGCGCCTGGCACACCCGCCCGGAGGAACTGGCGGCGGGAATCGGCGACCTGCCCGACCCGGTCGAGGTGAGCGCCTCGTTCCGCGTCTCCCGCTGGGCCGCCCGCACCTGACCTTTCCTCTGTGGGCGGAATCCTCGCCCGACATCACCCATTTAGCGGTCATTGTCACGCCTCACCGGACATACTGAACGCGACCCCGTAGGAGCGCAGGGGAGGGCGGCATGAAGGCCGAGGAACGCTGGCAGGCCAGGTTCCGGGCACCCCGCGTGACCCTGCCCACGTGGGCGCGGCAGGCGCCGCACCGTGCCGTCTACCGCGGCAACGCCTCCGGCGCCTGGGAGATCTACGCCTGGGACCGGTCGAACGGGCGCACCCGCCAGGTCACCGACCGCCCCCACGGCACGCGGTACGGCGCGATCGACCCGACCGGCCGCTGGGTCTGGTGGTTCGGCGACGCCGAGGGCGACGGGCAGGGCGTCTGGTCGCGGCAGCCGTTCGACGGCGGTCCCGACGTGCCCCTGTCCCTGCCGCCCGGTCATCCGGGCGGGCTCGCGCTCGCCTCCGACGGCACCGCGGCGGTCGGCCGTTCCTCCCGGGACGGTTTCGAGATCCTGCTGGCCCGGCCGGGGGACGAGCCGGTGCGGCTCTACCACCACGACGAGTACGCCGTGGTCGCGGACATGTCCCTCGACGGGGCGGTCGTCGCCGTCAACCACAGCGAGCACGGCGACCTGCTCCACCCGGCTGTACGGGTCGTGAAGACGAACGGGTCGGTGGTCGCCGAACTGGACGACGGGCCCGGCAAGGGAGTGATCGCGGCCCGCTTCGCCCCCGTGCCCGGCGACCGGCGGCTGCTGGTCCTGCACGAGCGCCGGGGCCGCCGCGAGCCGCTCGTGTGGGACCCGGTGACCGGCGAGCAGCGGGAGATCTGGCTACGGGTGCGCGGGGAGATCTCCGCCGACTGGTACGACGACGGCCGCGCCCTGCTGATCGTCCACAACCACCGAGGCCGCACCGAACTGCTGCGCTACGACCTGGCCGGCGGGGGCCTCACGCCCATCGACAGCCCGCACGGGGTGATCGAGGCGGCCGCGCCCCGGCCCGACGGCACCGTCGAGTACGCGTGGTCGAGCGCGGCCCACCCTCCGGTGATCAGGTCCAGCAACGGCCACGTGGTCTTCAGCCCCGGCCGTACGCCACCGCCGTCCGTGCCGCTGGAGGACATCGACGTGGACGGCCCGGGCGGCCGGATCCACGCCCTCGTCTCCCGGCCGGAACGGGCCGCCGCGCCGTACCCGGCGGTGTTCCTGCTGCACAGCCAGCCGGCCGCGTTCGACGGCGTGCCGGGCGGGCAGGACGACGACTCCTTCCAGCCGCAGGTGGCGGCGTGGGTGGACAACGGCTTCGCCGTGATCCGGGTGAACCACCGCGGCTCGGCCGGGTACGGCTCGGCCTGGCGCGACGCGCTGCGCGGAGACGTCGGCCACATCGAGCTCGCCGACGTGGCGGCGGTGCGCGACTGGGCCGTGGAGCACGGCATCGCCGACCCCGACCGTCTCGTGCTCGCCGGGGCCGCGTGGGGCGGCTACCTGACCCTGCTCGCGCTCGGCACCCAGCCGAAGGCCTGGGCGGCGGGGATCGCGACCACGCCCATCCCCGATCACGCGGCGATGTACGAGCACGAGGCCGAGTGCCTGCGCGCGGCGCACCGGGCGCTGCTCGGCGGCTCTCCGGACGAGGTGCCCGACCGGTACGCCGCGTCCTCCCCGATCACCTACGCCGACATGGTCGAGGCGCCGCTGCTGATCATCGCGGGGGACGACGATCCGCACTGCCCGATGGAGCAGGTGGAGCAGTACGTGCGGGCCCTCGCCGACCACGGCCGCGAGGCGTCCCTCTACCGGTACGCGGCGGGACCCGGCGGCACGCCGGCGGTCGAGGAGCGGATCCGGCAGATGGGGGCGTCCATCGAGTTCGCCGTACGCGCCCTGGGCGGGGCCTGAACTGGCCTGAACTGGCCTGAACTGCGCGACCCGGCCGGTCAGGGGGCGCGCAGGACGAGGATGGCGAGGTCGTCGGCGCTCGGCTCGGGCGCGAAGTCCTGCACGGCGCGGCGGATGCGTTCGGCGACGGCGCGGGCGGACAGGTCCGCGCACTCCGCCAGCAGCCTGGCGAGGCCGCCGTCGTCGTCCAGCAGCCGGTCGCCCGACCGCCGCTCGGTCACCCCGTCGGTCACGCCGAGCAGCACGTCACCGGGGGTGAGCCGCAGCTCGTCCTCCTGGAACCTCGCCTCGGGGAACACCCCGAGCAGCGACTGCGGCGAGGCCACGACCTCGACGTCGCCGTTCGGCCGCAGCCGCATCGCCTCCGGGTGCCCGGCGGAGACGAGCCTGATGTCGAGTCCTTCGGGCACGACGTTGATCTGGCCGTGCAGCAGCGTCAGGAAGCGGGCCCGCTCCCCCTCCTCCAGGATGGCCTGGTTGAGGCGGCCCACGACGGCGGCCACGCCGTACCCCTCACGGGCGAGCAGCCGGAGCGTGTGCCGGGCCAGCCCGGTCACGGCGGCGGCCTCGGGGCCGGTGCCGCAGACGTCGCCGATCGCGAAGCGCCAGACGCCCTGGGCGACCGGGAACAGGTCGTAGAAGTCGCCGCCGACCTCGTTGGTCTCCCCGGCCGGCTCGTAGATCACGTGGAAGTCGAGGCCGGGCGTGTCCGGCTCGTCGGGCGGCAGCAGGCTGCGCTGGAGCGCCCGGTTGGCCGCCGCCTGCTGCGCGTACAGGCGGGCGTTGTCGAGCGCCAGCGCCGCGCGGCGGCCGAGGTCCTCGGCGATCTGCATCGCCTCGTCGGGGAAGTGGTCGCGCCGGCCCAGGCACATCACGCCGAGCCGCCGCCCGCGCGCGGTCAGCGGGTACGCCAGCGCCTGCCACTCACCCAGCGGCAGCACGGCGGGCCCGTCGTCGGCCGGTAGCGCGACGTCCTCCAGTTCGTCGCGCATGGCGTCGATCTGCGTCTCGTCCGCGTGCCACAGGTACGCGGGGCGCAGGTCGCCCGAGCCGTCCTGCGCGGTGTAGACGGCGCACCAGCTGGCCAGGCGCGGCACCACGATCTGCGCGATGATCGCCGGCACCATCTCGGGGTTGAGCGTGCCCGCGAGCAGGTCGCTCGCGTCCGCCAGGAAGCCGAGCCAGCCCGGGCCGTGCGCGGCCTCCAGCAGCCACTCGTCGCTCTGCACCGGCTCACCGCCGGGCAGGTCGAGCCGGGCCCACCGGGTGCGCAGGGCCGAGGTGAACGTCACACCCCAGGTCACGGCCTCGGCCTGCGGCCCGAAGTCCGAGCCGTCCGTCTTCTCCCGCACCTCCACCTGGACGCTCTCCCCGTGGTGCAGCCAGGCGACCTCGAAGGGCCCTCCCGACGCCTCCGCGACGAGTTCGCCCACCAGCCGCTCGGCCTCCGGGCACACGGACAGGGCAGCCCACGCCGTCATCACTTCACGCGTGAACCGCTTCGCATCGGGTACGGCCGTCTCGCCCGGCGTGAAGGACGCGGCGAGAACGGCACGAGGGGAAACAGGCACTGCCTCCTGCTTACCACACTTCTGGCTGACACCGGGTCAGGCAAGGGGGCCCCTCACCCCACGGAACGTGACAGACTGGCATGGAGTCCACGGCCGGACAAGGCCGTATCGGCCGCTGCCTTGGTCGCGTCAGCCCCGATCGGGGTAAAGGAGGCTAGATGTCGCCCGCCAACGTCGAACTGGCCGGGACCGAACGG
Source organism: Microbispora sp. H10670 (assembly GCF_014161385.1). NCBI lineage: Bacteria > Bacillati > Actinomycetota > Actinomycetes > Streptosporangiales > Streptosporangiaceae > Microbispora > Microbispora sp. H10670. Next base: position 327,609 of record NZ_JABBWW010000001.1, read on the forward strand.
ACCTACACCGAATCCGATCTCGTTCCCTTTCTCGAAACCCTCATCACCTGGCGGGACGGCGACTTCCGCCGGCGTGTCTCCCACGCCCCGGCGGGGATCCTCAGCGAGATCCGGCTGCTGCTCAACGAGGTGGCGGACCGGCGTGAGCACCTGGCCAACGAGCTGGCCCGGGTGCGCCGCGAGGTCGTCAAGGAGGGCCGGTTCACCGAGCGGCTGAGCCCGGGACCGGGCGTGGGCGCGTGGGCGGAGAGCGTGGGCTCGGTCAACGACCTGATCGACGCGATCGTCACCCCGGTCAGCGGCGCCGCCGACGTCATCGACGCGGTGGCCAAGGGCGACCTGTCCCGCCGGATCGACGTGGACCGCGCGGCCCGGGGCGAGGTGCGGCGGCTCGGCAAGGCCATCAACGGCATGGTCGACCAGCTCTCGCTGTTCACCTCGGAGGTGACGCGGGTCACCCGCGACCTCGGCACCGAGGGCAGGCTGGGCGGCCGGGCGAACCTGCGCGGCATGTCGGGAAGCTGGCGCGACCTCACCGAGGCCGTCAACACGATGTCCGACCGCGTCTCCGCGCAGGTGCGCGACATCGCCGAGGTGACGACCGCGGTGGCCAGGGGCGACCTGAGCCGCAAGGTCACCGTCGACGCCGTCGGCGAGATGCTGGAGCTCAAGCACACCGTCAACACGATGGTCGACCAGCTCTCGGCGTTCGCCGAGGAGGTCACCCGGGTCGCCCGCGAGGTCGGCACCGAGGGCAAGCTGGGCGGCCAGGCGCAGGTGCGCGGCGTCTCCGGGACGTGGAAGGACCTCACCGACAACGTCAACTTCATGGCGAACAACCTGACCTCGCAGGTCCGGCAGATCGCCGTGGTGTCCACCGCAGTCGCGAAGGGCGACCTGTCCAGGAAGATCACCGTGGACGCCCAGGGCGAGATCCTGGAGCTCAAGGAGACCCTCAACACGATGGTCGACCAGCTCTCGGCGTTCGCCGACGAGGTGACCCGGGTCGCCCGCGAGGTCGGCACCGAGGGCAAGCTGGGCGGCCGCGCCGAGGTGAAGGGCGTGTCGGGCGTCTGGAAGGACCTCACCGACAACGTCAACTCGATGGCCAGGAACCTCACCTACCAGGTGCGCAACATCGCCCAGGTGACCACGGCCGTCGCCAACGGCGACTTCACCCGCAAGATCGACGTCGACGCCCAGGGCGAGATGCTCGAACTCAAGAGCACCATGAACACCATGGTCGACCAGCTGTCGTCCTTCGCCTCCGAGGTGACCCGCGTCGCCCGCGAGGTCGGCACCGAGGGGCGCCTCGGCGGCCAGGCGCAGGTGCGCGGCGTGTCGGGCAACTGGAAGGACCTCACCGACAACGTCAACTTCATGGCGAACAACCTGACGTCCCAGATCCGTCAGATCGCGGTCGTGTCCACCGCCGTCGCCCAGGGCAACCTGTCCAAGAAGATCACCGTGGACGCCCAGGGCGAGATCCTGGAGCTCAAGGACACGATGAACACGATGGTCGACCAGCTCTCGGCGTTCGCCGCGGAGGTCACCCGGGTCGCCCGCGAGGTCGGCACCGAGGGGCGCCTCGGCGGCCAGGCCCGGGTGCCGGGCGTCTCGGGCGTCTGGAAGGACCTCACCGACAACGTCAACTCGATGGCCAACAACTTCACCTACCAGGTGCGCAACATCGCCCAGGTGACCACGGCCGTCGCCAACGGCGACCTGACCCGCAAGATCGACGTCGACGCCCAGGGCGAGATCCTGCAGCTCAAGAGCACCATGAACACCATGGTCGACCAGCTGTCGTCCTTCGCCTCCGAGGTGACCCGCGTCGCCCGCGAGGTGGGCTCGGAGGGCCAGCTCGGCGGCCAGGCCCGCGTCGAGGGCGTCGAGGGCACCTGGAAGCGGCTCACCGAGAGCGTGAACGAACTGGCCGGTAACCTCACCACGCAGGTGCGCGCCATCGCCGAGGTGACCAGCGCCGTCGCCAGGGGCGACCTCACCCGGTCGATCACGGTAGAGGCCCCGGGCGAGCTGGCCCAGCTCAAGGACAACATCAACACGATGGTGTCCACCCTGCGCCAGACCACCAAGACCAACCAGGAGCAGGACTGGCTCAAGTCCAACCTGGCCCGGATCTCCCGCCTCATGCAGGGTCACCGCGACCTCATGGAGGTCGCGCGGCTCATCATGAGCGAGCTCACCCCGCTCGTGTCGGCCGGCCACGGCGCCTGCTACCTGTACGACGGCGGCCGGCTCAACCTCATCGCCGGGTACGGCATCCAGCCGGGGTCGTCCCCCAAGCCGTGCTTCGAACTGGGCGAGGGGATCATCGGCCAGGCCGCCCTGGAAGCCAAGCAGATCATCCTGGAGAACGTGCCGGCCGACTCGATCACGATCGAGACCGGGCTCAGCCGGTCGCACCCGGCGCAGATCGTCGTGCTGCCGATCCTGTTCGAGAACAAGGTGCTCGGCGTCCTGGAGATGGCCTCGTTCACCCAGTTCAGCCAGGTGCACGTGGCCTTCCTCACCCAGCTCGTCGAGACCATCGGCGTCACCATCAACACGATCATGGCGAACTCCCGGACCGAGGCGCTGCTGACCGAGTCGCAGCGGCTCGCCATCGAGCTGCAGGAGCGCTCGGACGAGCTGCAGCGCCAGCAGGAGGAGCTGCGCCGGTCCAACGCCGAGCTGGAGGACAAGGCGGCGCTGCTGGCCAAGCAGAACCGGGCCATCGAGATCCAGAACTTCCAGATCGAGCAGGCCCGGCGGACGCTGGAGGAGCGCGCCGAGCAGCTCGCGGTGTCGTCCCGCTACAAGTCCGAGTTCCTCGCGAACATGTCCCACGAGCTGCGCACCCCGCTGAACAGCCTGCTCGTGCTCGCCAAGCTGCTCACGGAGAACGCCGAGGGCAACCTGACGCCGCAGCAGGTCGAGTTCGCCCGCACCATCCACGACGCCGGCTCGGCGCTGCTCCAGCTCATCAACGACATCCTCGACCTGTCCAAGGTCGAGGCGGGCCGCATGGACATCCACCCGCAGGCCATGTCGCTGGCCGCGCTGGTCGAGTACATGGAGGCGACGTTCGCCCCGCTCGCGCGGGACAAGGGGCTCTCCTTCACCGTCGACGTCGATCCCTCGGTGCCCGGCGACGTCAGCAGCGACGAGCAGCGCCTGCAGCAGGTCCTGCGCAACCTGCTCTCCAACGCGGTGAAGTTCACCCACCAGGGCGAGGTCAGGCTGGAGGTGACCCGCGCGCCCGGAGACGTGCCGTACGTGGACGAGAAGCTGCAGGGCGCGCAGGAGATGCTCGCCTTCAAGGTCGTCGACACCGGCATCGGCATCGCCCCGGACAAGCTCGAAGTGATCTTCGAGCAGTTCCGGCAGGCCGACGGCACGACCAGCCGCAAGTACGGCGGCACCGGCCTCGGCCTGTCGATCTGCCGGGAGATCGCCCGCCTCCTCGGCGGCGAGATCCACGTCCAGAGCACGCCCGGGGCGGGCAGCACCTTCACGCTCTATCTGCCGCCGAGCTACTCCGGGCCGCTCGCCGCGTCCGACGGCGGTGCGATCACCTCGCTGGCGGCCTCGGACGGACACGAGGTGGACGTGCCCGAGCTGCACATCAAGGAGATCCTCCCGGAGATCCCGCTCCCGACCGACCCTCCCCTGGCGCAGCTCGCGCCGACCCCCGACGGCCACGTCCACGACTGGCAGGGCGACGACCCGCTGTCCGGAGCGAAGATCCTCATCGTGGACGACGACATCCGCAACGTCTTCGCGCTGACCAGTGTGCTGGAGCGGCACGGCTCGACCGTCGTCTACGCCGAGAACGGCCGCGAGGGCATCGAACAGCTCGAACGCAACGAGGACGTGGCACTCGTCCTGATGGACATCATGATGCCCGAGATGGACGGCTGGGCGACGACCTCGGCGATCAGGAAGATGCCGCAGTTCGCCGATCTCCCGATCATCGCGCTGACGGCGAAGGTCATGCGGGGAGACCGGGAGAAGAGCATCGCGTCGGGCGCGTCCGACTACGTGCCGAAGCCGGTCGACGTGGACCGGCTGCTCGAACGGCTGCGCGGATGGCTCATGCGCGGGCGGAACGTGGGCACAGAACGGACGAGGGGTGTGCCGGCCCCCGAGCCCCGCGACTCCCAGGAGGCATGATCGATGCCCGACCGCGCCAGGGTCCTGCTGGTCGACGACCGCGAGGAGAACCTGATCGCCCTTGAGGCGATCCTGAGTTCGCTGGACGTCGTGCCCGTACGGGCACGCTCCGGCGAGGAGGCGCTGAAGGCTCTCCTGTCGACCGACTTCGCCCTCATCCTGCTCGACGTGCGCATGCCCGGCATGGACGGCTTCGAGACGGCCGCGCACATCAAGCGGAGAGAGCGCACCAGGAATATCCCGATCATCTTCCTGACCGTGGTCGACAGCGCGCCCGACTACGCCTTCCGCGGGTACGCCGCCGGAGCGGTCGACTACCTCACCAAGCCGTTCGATCCCTGGGTGCTGCGCGCGAAGGTCTCCGTGTTCGTGGAGCTGTACGCCATGAACCGGCGGCTCACCGAACAGGCGGCGCTGCTGCGCGAGCGGCTGGCCGGTGAACTGCCGGGAGGCCGCGACACCGACCTGACGTCCGTCCTCGCCGAACTGGCCAAGCGGCTCGCCGCCGTGGAGGACGACCTGCGCCGCGTGCGGGAACAGGCCGGCAGGTCGGACGACTCACCACTGAACGGCGCCATCTCCGACCTGGGTGAGCGGGTCGCCCACCTCCGGGCCGGCTTCGACGCCCTCACCTGACGGCGAGCCGCCTCTCTCACCCCGCGTTCACCCCGCCGGGTTGAGTCTCCCGTAGGGGGAGACGGAAGGCTGGAGGCATGGACGGCGACACGACGTAGTCGATCGGCGAACTGGCGGCGCGAACCGGGCTGACGGTCAAGGCGATCCGGTTCTACTCCGACCGCGGCATCGTGCCGCCCGTCGACCGCAGCCCCGCCGGCTACCGCCGTTACGACGCCGACGCCGTGGCCCGCCTGGACCTCGTACGCACGCTGCGCGACCTGGGGATCGACCTTCCCACGATCAGGAGGGTCCTGGACCGGGACGCCACGCTGGCCGAGGTCGCGGCGGCGCACGCCGAGGCGCTGGCGGCGCAGATCCGGGTGCTGAGGTTGCGGCACGCGGTGGCGCTGGCGGTGGCCAGGCGCGGCTCCACCCCTGAGGAGATGGATCTGATGCACAGACTCGCCAGGCTCACCGAAGACGGACGGCGGCGGCTGATCGACGACTTCCTCGACGCCGCCTTCGGTGAACTGGACGCCGACCTGACCGGGATCAGGCGGACGATGACTCCCGAACTCCCCGACGATCCCGACCCCGAGCAGGTCGAGGCCTGGGTCGAGCTGGCCGAGCTGTCCGGCGACCCCGCTTTCCGGGCCGCGCTCAGGCGCATCGCCGAGCAGCATGTGGCCGACCGCGCACCCGCCACCGCACGTCCGGACACCACCGCGCTTCCCGGCACCGCCCCGCTTCCGGACACCGCCCCACGTCCGGACGCCGTCGCGATCGTCCGCGACCAGGTCGCCCCCGCGCTGGCGGCGGGCGTCGATCCCGCCTCGCCCGGCGCCGAACCGTACCTCGCCGCGGTCACCGCACGATATGCCGCGAGCCTGCGCCGCCCGGACGACGCGACCCTGCGACGCCGGTTGCTCACGCTGCTGGAGACCGCGAACGACCCGCGCCGCCAGACCTACTCCCGGCTGCTCGCGGTGGTCAACGGCTGGCCGCCGCCGGACGACCTGACACACGCTCTCACCTGGTTCGCCGAGGCCCTGCGCACCCGCGTGCCGGACTGAGCCCGGCGGGGGGTAGCGGCGAGGGTTAGCGGCGGGCCCGCTCCAGGGCGTCCCAGAAGCCGCGCCGCAGCGCGTGCCGGACCTCGTCGTGGAGGAGGAAGTCGATCGGGAGCGACGACCCCTGCAGAAGCCTGGCCTCCAGGTCGGACGGCATGCGGGGCTTCCGGGCGAGCACCGCCTCCAGCCAGAGCGCGGGAGCGTCCCTGGCCACGGACTCGCCGAAGTCGTGTCCCTCCTTGTGCGCGGCCTGCACCGCCTCGGCCAGCGTGGTGGTGCCCCCGGGCTGCATCGGCACCGGCGCGGGCTGCGGACCGGTGTACGGCCCGAGCTGGGAGGGCGGGTAACCGACGGGGCCGGAGGCGTACTGGCTGTTCAGTGGTGTCGTCGGCGGCGCCTGACCCGCGGGCGGCGCCGGCGGAGCCGGCAACGGCATGGACGGAGGCGGCATGGACGGGGACGGCGGAGCCGGACGCTGCTGCGGCTGGCCCGCCGACTGCTGAGGCTCCGGCGGATAGCCGTTGTAGGCAGGAGGGGACGGCTGCGCCGCCGGACGGGCGTGCCCGGAGGCTCGGCCGCCGCCGTGGGCACCGGAGCCGTGGGCACCGGAGCCGTGTGCGCCCGAGCTGTGGGTTCCCGAACTGTGGGTTCCCGAACTGTGCGCTTCCGAACTGTGCGTTTCCGAGCCCTGCGCGCCCGGACCATGAGCACCGGAACCATGGGCACCGGACCCCTGCGCCCCGGAACCATGTGCCCCGGTCCCATGGGCACCGGAACCGAACGCACCCGCGCCCTGGGCACCGGAATCCTGCGCACCGGACCCGAGGCCGCCCGACGAGTGATCGCCGCCGGACGGGTAACCCCCCGACGTGTGGCCGCCCGGCCCCGCGGTGCCGGACGCGTGCGCACCGGACCCCTGGGCGCCGGACCCGGACGCGTGGCTGCCGGACGAGTGAGCGCCCGTGCTGTGGGCCCCGCCGCCGAGCGACCCGCCCAGTGACGACCCGCTTAGCGACGATCCTCCATGCGACGCCGGACCGAGCGATCCCGAATCGCGCGAACCGGCACTGTGTGACCCGGTGCCGTGTGACCCGGTGCCGTGTGACCCGGAGCCGTGGGAGCCGCCGCTCTGTGGCAGCCCGTCGGATGCCGGCGTGCCAGATGCGGGAAGACCCGGCGTCGGAGCGTCCGGCGACGAGGTGCCCGGCGTCGAGGCGCCGTGTGCGCCCGAACTCCGTGCGCCGGAGCCGTACGAGGCGTTGTCGTGCCCGCCGGAGGCGGGAAGGCCGGGGGTGTGCGAGCCGAGGATGTAGCCGGCCTGCGACTGCGAACCGTACTGCTGCGAACCCTGCGCGTGGGAGCCGTTGGCGTGGGCGACGACGCCGTTGCCGTGGTGCTGGCCGTTGCCCGCTGTGAGCTGGTGCTGCCCGTTGCCGCTGTTGAGGCTCGTGTCCGCCGCGGTCGACAGGGTGACGTACGACCGCAGGTGCGCGCCCGCGATCTCCACGAGGTCGTCGCACTCCTGGCGCAGGGTGCGCGCGGCGGACCAGGCGCCGTCCGCGGCCAGTTGCATGACGGTCACCCGGACACCGAGATCCTGCGCGTCGCTCACCACCTGGGTGAGGTCCTCGTCACCGCTGACCACGACCGCGTCGCAGACGGCGTTGTTGCGGGCCAGGGTCATCAGGTCCCGGTGGACCTGGGCGTCCACGCCCTCCCGGCGGCCCGGACGGATGCGCCCGAGGCGGAGCTTGAGACCGGGGATGTCGGCCAGCACGTCGTGCTCGGGCGTCCGGCGGCCCTCGACGGTCGCCTCGTACCAGTAACAGCGCAGCAACGGCAGGCCGGTGCGCTCTCGCGACAGGTTCGTCAGGAACCGCAACAGCCCCGGATAGTCCCAGGAGACTGCCTCGCGATGGCGGGTCCCATGGACGGCCATCGCGCCGTCCGCCAGCAGGTAGCCGGCGTCAACGAACAGCGCGCAGCGATCCACGCGACACCGCCCTTCCTTACGTGGCTCTCTCAGGGTAGTCAAGCGTGTGTTCCCGCGAGGGTGATTCCCGGCGATTCAACCCTCGCCCCCAGGTGGGAGATCGGGACGTCCGCGGCCCCTGGAATCGGAAGCGTTCACGCCGACCGTACCAGTTTGTCCAGGTATTACCTGCCACTCATTCGTTATCGGTCACCTTCGGAAAAAGCTCCCCTCGGGGAGGCGGAATATGTCAGGACCACGTTCTCGCACTCACGACCGCGACCCCGAAGAAGGCCGGCTCCCGCCTGGTTGCGAGACGCAGCGTGGGGCGGCGTCCCAGCAGCGTGTGGAGGGAGTCCACCGCGACACCGCCGGTGGCTCCGGTGGCTTCGGTGGCTTCGGTGGAGGGGACACCCGCCTCCCCCCGCTCCTCGCCACGACCCCGGCCGCCGGTGGTGGCGAGCCCGGCCCTGACCCCCTCGGCGTTCCACACCATCAGGTCGATCCGTGCCGGGGCGCCGCCGGGGGCCAGGCCGTCGAGCGGGATCCGCAGCGCCTCCTCCTCGGTCCCCACGACGGCCGCGGCGTCCAGCACCACCACCCGCGTGTACGGCTGCCGCTCGTCCATGGCCAGCATCACCAGGCCCCACGCGGCGTGCCGGACCGTCCCCGTACGCGCCGGGGCCGCCCCGGCGACCCACCAACGGCCCCCGCCCGCGGCCCGGACGAGGGACGTGACGTCGGCGAACGCCTGGTAACCGGGACCCGTGGGCAGGTTCCGCCGAGCGATCTCGGCCGCGCGCACGGTGACGTACGCCGGGCTGCCCGGCGCGCGCACCCGGACGTCCCCGGCGGGCTCCGCCCGCCTGCCGTCCGCCGACCAGTAGAGCCCGGCCCACAGCACCCGGCCGGCCCCGGGCAGAGCGAGATCGGCGCAACTCGACGTCGGCGTCGAGTCGTCCGCGTCGAGGTCGACGGGCACGCTGACGCCCGCGCCACGACCGGGAGCGGTGGAGGCGGCGGTGCCCACGAGCGTGTTGCCGACGACCCGCGTGACCAGACGGCCGTCCGCGGCGAACCGGGCCGCCACACCCGACCCGCGTACTCCCGCCGTCGATCGGGCGGCGGCCTCCGTCCCCCCCGAGCGGACCCGGACCGTGAACGCCCTTCCCGTGGGCGCGTCCGCGGCCACGGCCACCTTCAGGAAGATCGCGGTCACCTCCCCGGCCGCCAGCGGCCCGCGGGCGCAGCGCACGACCCGGTCCTCCGCCGCGCAGGTCCAGCCGTCCCCCGTGCCGGCGTCCCCTTTCGCGCGCCCGTCCCGATGCCCGCCTCGGTGCCCGCCGGAAGCCGCGTACCGGCTCCGGGCCACGAACCTGACTCCCGGCGGGAGGGTCACGGTCGCGACGACCTCGTCCTTCCCTTCCCGGCTCTCCCCCTCCGTGGCTGCGCGGCCCGCGTCGCGCAGCCGTACGGCGACGAGCCCCGGCTGCCCGCGCAGCAGGGCGCCGAGCGGGTCGACGGCGACGACCGGCCCGGCCTCCCCGCTCCTCCCGGCACGGCTCACCGTGCCGGGGTGCGGGGTCCGCGCCGCGTGCCGCCTCCCGGTCGTCCCGTCGCCGCCGGGCCGGGTGCTCCGTCCGGCGTGCTCCGCATGATCCCGGACGCCGGCGCGGGCCTGACCGGGAACCCGCTGACGCACCTCCTGGCGAGTGGGGAACTGCTGGTGCGCCTGCCGGCGGCCCTGGTCGCGGTCCGTCTCGTAGGGAACCTGGGGAACCCGCCGGCGAACCCGCTGCCGTTCCGGGGCCGCGACGCGGCCCTCCTGCGCCCTGTCCCCCTGTGCGACGCTCTCCTGCGCTGTACTCCCTTCCTGCGCTGTACTCCCTTCCTGCGCTGTACTCCCTTCCTGCGCCGGGGCGTGCCCCGCGTTCACCCGGACATCGGAGGAGTGACGGGGAATCGGAGGCCACCCGGTGTGCCCTCGGCTGTCATGGGGCGGCGGGACCGGGTCGTCCGGGCGGGCCGGCTCCGGCATCGCGGCCGTCCCGGCCGGTGTCGCGGGGCCGACCGGCTCGCCCGTCCGGCCCGGTGACCCCGAGACGCTCACCGGAAGCACACCCGCCGGCTCGGCGACGAGCAGGAAGGCCGCCGTCGCCAGGCCGGCCACGGCGATGCCTCCCAGCACCGCGCGGTAGGAGGCCGGCACGCTCTGCACGAGGGCCGGCAGCCGCAGGATGGGCGCCCGCACCCGGTCACCGGCGGCCCCGAGCACCGCGACCGCGCCCGTCCAGATGCTTCGCACGGAGGCCCGGGCCCTGTCGTACAAGGCCCACAGCACGGCCAGAGGGCCGTCGTCCAATCGGACACCCGCCCGGACGCCCGCTCTGAAGTCCCCGCCGGGCGCCTGGTCGTACCGCGTGTGCGCGGCGAGGTCCGCGAGGTAGTCGTCCACGGCCGGCCCCGCGACGAGCTGGCCGACGACGTCCCGCAGCCCCTGCGTGAGGTCCACCATCTCCAGGAAGACCGACCGGCAGTCGATGCACTCGGCGACGTGCCCGTCGACCTCGGCGGCCTCCTGCTTCGGCAGGCCGTTCTCCAGGTACCGCAGGATCGTGATGAGGACCGGCCGGCACTCCTCGCGCGGACCGCCGTCCAGACGCAGCCGCACGTACGCCTCCCGCAGCGCGCGGCGGGCCCTCCCGGTGAGCTCGACGGTCGCCCTTCCCGAGAGCCCGAGCAGCGGGCCCGCCTCCGCCGGGTCGGCGCCCTCGACCTCCACATGCCACAGCACCATGCGCCAGCGCTCCGGCAGCGAGAGATAGGCGCGGGCGAGCGGCGCGCGTTCGAGCCCCTTCAGCTCGGGGTCCACGTAGAGGGAGTCGCCGTCGGCCAGGTCGACCACCCCGGTGGCGGCGTACCGGCGCAGCGACGCCAGCAGATAGGGCCGGAAGGCGGAGGCGGGGCCGCCGCCGCGCCGCACCAGTTCCAGCACCCTCGCGAAGATCTCGACGAGGAGGTTCTCGACCGCCTCCTCACTCTGCGTGAGCTGCCGGGCCAGGGACCGGGCGGCCGTGGAGTGACGCCGGTAGAGCGTTCCGTACGCCGCCGTGTCGCCTCCCCGGACGGCTTCGAGCAGCTCCACGTCGGTAAGCCGGACTTGTCTACGCATTGCGACCTCGCGATTACGATGAGTTGCATCGCCAATCATTCCGCAGTCCGCGTCCTGGCTAAACCGCAGCCAGGTCTTTACTCTGCGTAGCCGTCGGCCCCTGCGAACCGTCCCGCCGGGCCGGCCGTACGCTGAGGCCCATGAGTGACCGCGAGAAGCTGCTGGACGAGATCAAGAACAAGGGCATCGTGCACGGGCGGGTCGTGCTGTCCTCGGGCAAGGAGGCCGACTGGTACGTCGACCTGCGCCGCATCACCCTCGACGGCGTGGCGGCGCCACTGGTGGGCCGGGTCATGCTGGACCTCACCGAGGATCTCGGCTACGAGGCGGTCGGCGGCCTGACGCTGGGCGCGGACCCCGTGGCGACGGCGATGCTGCACGCGGCGGCGGCCCGGGGCCGCGCGCTCGACGCGTTCGTCGTCCGCAAGGCGGGCAAGGCCCACGGCCTGCAGCGCAGGATCGAGGGCCCCGACGTCGCCGGACGCCGGGTGCTCGCGGTGGAGGACACCACCACCACCGGCGGGTCGGTGCTCACCGCCGTGGAGGCGCTGCGCGAGGCGGGCGCGCAGGTCGTGGGCATCGCGACGATCGTGCACCGGGGCGGCGACGAGGCGCTGGCGGCCACCGGGGTGCCCTACCGCTCCGCCTACACGCTCACGGACCTGGGGATCGCCGCACACTGAACGCCTGCCGCTCGCCGGGCGGCCCGGGGGACCTGGCGGCTCCGTTCGTGAACACCTCGACCGTGCTCGCGTCGTCCAGGACGACGTCGAGTTCGGGGTCGAAGTAGGACGCCTGCTCGCCCCGGGCCAGGTCCCGGTCGACCAGCACGTCGCCGCCCGGCACCCGGACGAACACCGGGCACCGGTCGGCCTGGCACACCACCCGTACGGTGGGCACGCTGGGCGGGGACGTCGCCGCGGAGGGCCGGGCCGCCGGGGACGAGGACGCGACGGCCACGGGGTCCCCGGACTGCCCTGATCCGAACGTCGAGAACAGCGCCCTGCCGCCGATCACGATCACGGCGAGCAGCAGCACGACCGCCAGGCCGACGAGTGCCAGCCTCGCGATTCCGAGGGGATCAGACCTGTGGCGTCCCACAACCCGGAGAGTAGCGGCTGTGCGGGAGGTTCAGTGCTGACCTGTCGCTTGTCATCAGGCATTCATCGCCGGGCCCGCGTCAGACGCCGGGGTGGTTCCGCTGTTCCACGCCGGCGTGGTGGCGGCCCTTCGGCACGACGACGGCGGCCCGGCGGCTCTTCATCACTTCACGCACGATGGGGATGATCGACAGGACGATGACGACGAATACGCCGGGAAGGATGTACTTGTCGATGCCCTCGACCTTGCTGCCGAGGAAATAACCGAGCAGCAGCAGCGCCTCGACCCAGACGACGCCGCCGACGACGTTCCAGACGAAGAACCGGCGCGCGTCCATCTCCAGGACGCCGGCCACGGGATTCATGAAGGTGCGGACGATCGGCATGAACCGCGCGACGACCACGGCCTTCGCCGGGCCGAACCTCTCGAAGTAGTGCTCCGCCTTCTCGACGTGCTCTCTCTTGAACAGCCGGGAATCCGGCTTGTCGAACATCCTCCGGCCGACCTTCGCGCCCAGGAAGTGGCCCAGCTGCGCCCCCGCGATCGCGGCCAGCGGCGCGCCGATCAGCAGGGCCGGCAGTGACAGCGGCGCGATCCCGAACCCCTGGGCGGCCGCGACGGTACTGAAAATTCCAGCGGTCACGAGCAGCGAGTCACCGGGCAGGAAGAACCCGACGAGCAGCCCCGTCTCCGCGAACACGATGGCGATGACGCCGATCGTGGCGAAGGCGCCGAGCATTCCCAGCCACCACTTCGGGTCAAGAAGGTCCAAGAGCACGTCCACGGCCCGAGCCTACCTGTCCGGGATGAGATGAGACTGAGAAGAGACAACGGCTGTGGAAAACCCGGGTCGCGGAATGACCGCGGCTTTCGGCGGCCTCCACCCGGCCCGGCTTTCCGGATCGGCCCGGCCTTCGGGATACTGGCCACGCCGCATACCGTCAGAAGGAGATGACTTCGCATGCCTATCGCGACTCCAGAGGTCTACGCCGAGATGTTCGACCGCGCCAAAGCGGGCGGTTTCGCGTACCCGGCGATCAACGTGACCTCGTCGCAGACCCTGCACGCCGCGCTGCGCGGCTTCGCGGAGGCGGAGAGCGACGGGATCATCCAGGTGTCGACCGGAGGGGCTGAGTTCCTTTCCGGCACCACCGTGAAGGACATGGTCACCGGGTCGGTGGCGTTCGCCGAGTTCGCTCGTGTGGTGGCCGAGAAGTACCCGGTGACGGTCGGTCTGCACACCGACCACTGCCCGAAGGACAAGCTGGGCTCTTTCGTCCGCCCGCTGCTGGAGATCTCCGCCGAGCGCGTCGCGCGCGGCCAGGACCCGCTGTTCCAGTCGCACATGTGGGACGGCTCCGCCGTGCCGCTGGACGAGAACCTCCAGATCGCCAGCGAACTGCTGGACAAGACCGCCGCCGCCAAGGTGATCCTCGAGATCGAGATCGGCGTCGTCGGCGGCGAGGAGGACGGCGTCGTCGGCGAGATCAACGAGAAGCTCTACACGACGCCGGAGGACGCGCTGGCCGTCGCCGAGACCCTCGGCCTGGGCGAGCGGGGCCGCTACATCGTGGCCGCCACCTTCGGCAACGTGCACGGCGTCTACAAGCCGGGCCACGTGAAGCTCCGCCCGAGCGTGCTCAAGGAGATCCAGGAGGCCGTCGGCGCGAAGTACGGCAAGGAGAAGCCGTTCGCCCTCGTCTTCCACGGCGGCTCCGGCTCGGCCATGGAGGAGATCCATGAGTCGATCTCGTACGGCGTGGTGAAGATGAACATCGACACCGACACGCAGTACGCCTTCACCCGTCCGATCGTGGACCACGTGTTCCGCAACTACGACGGCGTGCTGAAGATCGACGGCGAGGTCGGCAACAAGAAGGCCTACGACCCGCGCGCGTACGGCAAGCTGGCCGAGGCCGGCATGGCGCAGCGCATCGTCGAGGCCTGCCAGCACCTCAAGTCCGCGGGCACCAAGCTCAAGTAGCGGGCGGACCGGCGGGAACTGAAGATCATTCTCGTATCGATCTTCCGTTCCCGCCGGCCGGACCATACCCCTCGGGCTGTTCGGCAGGTAAGACTGTGCTCATGGAAACGCACGAGAACCTCCTCGCCGGCCCGCCGCCCACCCTGCTGCCCGACAACGCCGAGGCGCGGCAGATGCTCGAGTCGGGCGCCAAGGCGGCCGACGTGGCCGCGCGCTTCCCCGCCTACTCCGCGGCCTGGGGCGCGCTCGCCGACGACTACTTCGCCTCCGGCCACGCCGTCACCTCGTACGCGTTCGCCCGGACGGGCTACCACCGGGGCCTCGACCAGCTTCGCCGCGCGGGCTGGAAGGGCCACGGCCCGATCCCGTGGGAGCACGAGCCGAACCAGGGGTTCCTGCGCTGCCTGAACGCCCTGGCCCGGGCCGCCCACGCGATCGGCGAGAAGGACGAGGCCGAGCGCTGCGCCCAGTTCCTGCGCGACAGCAGCACGGCCGCCGCGGAGGCGCTCGCCACGGCCTCCTGACGGCCCGGAACGACGACCCGGGAACGACGACCCGGGAACACAGCGGCACGCGAGGGCCGGCGAGGCTCCGTCTCGCGAGTTAAGACGCCGTTCACCGACGGCGCGGCCCTCGGGTAGTCTCTGTGTGCAAGAGGCCCCTGCCGCGCTTGCGCCAGGGGCTTTCGTCGTGGTTCGGGAGATTTGACCATGCCGGCTGTCGTTCTCGTTGGTGCCCAGTGGGGCGATGAGGGCAAGGGGAAGGCCACCGACCTGCTCGGTGGTGACGTCGACTACGTCGTCCGTTACCAGGGCGGCAACAACGCGGGTCACACCGTGGTGATCGGCGACCAGAAATACGCCCTGCACCTGCTGCCTACCGGGGTGCTCTCGCCGGACGTCGTACCGGTGATCGGCAACGGGGTGGTCGTCGACCCGGGCGTCCTGCTCTCCGAGATCGACGGGCTGGCCGAGCGCGGCATCTCCTGCGAGCGGCTGCTGATCTCCGCGAGCGCGCACCTGATCATGCCCCAGCACAAGGCGATCGACAAGGTCAGCGAGCGTTTCCTCGGCAAGGCCAAGATCGGCACGACCGGCCGCGGCATCGGCCCGGCGTACGGCGACAAGATCTACCGCATGGGCATCCGGGTGCAGGACCTGCTCGACCCGGGCATCCTCGGCAAGAAGATCGAGGCCGCGGTCGGCGAGAAGAACCAGGTCCTCACCAAGATCTACAACCGCAGGGGCCTCGACCCGGCCAAGGTGCTGGAGGAGTACCTCGGCTACGCCGAGCGGCTGCGCCCGCACATCGCCGACACCTCGCTGGTGCTCTCGCAGGCGCTCGACCAGGACAAGGTCGTGCTGCTCGAAGGCGGGCAGGGCACGCTGCTCGACATCGACCACGGCACCTATCCCTTCGTGACCTCCAGCTCCCCCACCTCGGGCGGCGCCTGCGCCGGCTCCGGCATCCCGCCGACCCGGCTGACCAGGATCATCGGCATCCTCAAGGCGTACACCACGCGGGTGGGCTCCGGGCCGTTCCCGACCGAGCTGCTGGACGAGCAGGGCGAGTGGCTGCGCCAGACAGGCGGCGAGTACGGCGTGACCACCGGCCGCGACCGCCGCTGCGGCTGGTTCGACGCGGTCATCGCGCGGTACGCCACCCGGATCAACGGCGTGACCGACTTCTTCCTGACCAAGCTCGACGTGCTGTCCGGGCTGGAGCGCATCCCGGTCTGCGTGGCGTACGACGTCGACGGCACGCGCCACGACGAGATCCCCATGACGCAGACCGAGTTCCACCACGCCACGCCGGTCTACGAGGAGCTGCCCGGCTGGCAGGAGGACATCACCGGCGCCAAGACGTTCGAGGACCTGCCGCCGAACGCGCAGGCGTACGTCAGGGCGCTGGAGGAGATGAGCGGCGCCCCGATCTCGGCCATCGGCGTGGGCCCCGGCCGCACCCAGACCATCCAGATTCGCCCGCTGATCTGATGGTTCGTGGCGTACGCGCCGGGAACCGGGGGATCACCCGCGTCACCCCCGCGGGGCGGTAGGGTACGCCGCTGTGCACGGATACGTTGAGCTGCACGGGCACCGTGGAGCACGAGGGCTGCGGCCCGAGAACACGCTGCCCGGCCTGGCCTTCGCGCTGGAGCTCGGGGTCGACGCCTTGGAGTTCGACGTCGCCATGTCGGCCGACGGGCAGCTCGTGCTCACCCACGACCTGCACGTCTCCCCTGTGACCAGCGCGGACACCGGCATGGCCACGCCGGGGGACGAGATGTTCCCGTACGTCGGCAAGCCGGTCGTCGCGCTCACGCTGCCGCAGCTGCGGACCCTCGACGTCGGCGTACGGCTGCCGCAACGGCCGGAAGACCGCTTCGCGCTCACGCAGGTGCCGTTGCCGGACACCCGGATGCCCACGCTCGGCGCGGTGCTCGGCCTGGTCGGCGCTCTCGGCGCCGACGACGTGCGGCTGAACGTGGAGCTCAAGTCCGACCCGGTCCGTCCGGACCTCTGCCCGGACCCGCGGCGGTTCGTGACGGAGGTCGTCCGCGAACTCGACCGGCACGACCGGCTCTCCAGGTCGGCCCTGCTCAGCTTCGACTGGCGGCTCCTGGAGATCGCCGGACCGCTGATCGAGCGGCGGTACGCCCTCGTGGAGCGCGACACGATGACGCCGGAGTGGATGAACGGCATCCGCCTCACCGAGGTGGGCGGCGACCTCGCGGCGGCCGCCGCCGCGGTGGGCGCGACGACCCTGTCCCCCGACCGGGTGCTCGTCGACGAGGCGCTGATGGCCGGGGCGGCGCGGCAGGGCCTGCCCGTCGTGGTGTGGACGGTCAACGAGCCCGACGAGGCGGCCCGGCTCATCGACCTGGGCGTGGCCGGCGTCGTCACCGACTACCCCGACCGCATGCGCCGGTTGTGGAAGGCACGCGGGCTGCCGCTGCCCCGGCCGGTCAGCCCGTTGCGCCCGGTGGGAGCGCCGTAGGAGACCCTGCAGTGAGGGAGACGGGAAGAGCCCCGCCGAGGCTCCTCTTCTGAGGGGCTGAGACGGGGCTCCAGGGTCACCCACAAGAATGGCTTTCACAGCCACTTACCAGACAACCTCATCGCAGGGTGCGCGTCAAGTAGCTGACCGTCACCCCGTCCTGCGTGTCGCGCCGGGCCGGTCGCCGCTCACTCCTCGGCGTACTCGATCGACCCGGCCTACTCGATCGACCCGGCCGCATCTGTCGTGTCGAGCGAGAGGGCGCCGGACGGGCAGAGCTGGACGGCTCTGCGCACCGCCGCCGCCAGTTCGGCCGGCGGCTCGGGGTCGAGAACCTCGACCGTTCCGTCGTCCTCGCTCTGGTCGAAGACCTGGGGCAGCGTGAGCGCGCACATCCCCGCTCCGACGCACCGTTCGAGATCAGCCTTGATCTTCATCGTTTCCTCCCGCGCATCGCCTCACCAGAGCACCGGCAGGCGGCGTACCCCGTAGACCGCCGAGGTGGCCCGCATCGGCACCTCCTCCGGCGGCACGGCCAGGCGCAGGCCGGGGAACCGGCGCAGCAGGGCCGGATAGGCCATCCGCATCTCGACGCGCGCGAGCTGCTGGCCCAGGCACTGATGGATGCCGTGGCCGAAGCTCAGATGGCCCTGGGCCGACCGGGTCACGTCGAGCGTGTCGCCGCCCTCGAACCGCTCGGGGTCGCGGTTGGCCGCCCCCAGCGACAGGGTCACCGACTCCCCGGCCCTGACCAGGGTGCCGCCGATCTCGACATCTTCCAGGGCCGTACGGGTGGGCCCGATGTGCAGGATGCTGAGGTAGCGCAGCAGCTCCTCCACCGCGTTCTCCACCGCGCCCGGGTCGTCCCGTACGACGGCGAGCTGCCGGGGGTTCGTCAGCAGCGCGAAGGTGCCGAGGCCGAGCATGTTCGCCGTCGTCTCGTGGCCCGCGATGAGCAGCAGCAGGCCCATGCCGGCGATCTCGGCGTCCGTAAGCTCCCCGGAGGCGGTCAGGCCGCTCAGCATGTCGTCGCCCGGGTCCTTCCTCTTGGCGGCGACGAGGGCGCCCAGGTAGGCGAGCAGGTCGTCCCTCGCCGCCGTGATCTCGTCGGTCGAGGCCTCGAGATCGAGGATCACCGACGAGTCGTGCTGGAACTTCTCCCTGTCCTCGTACGGCACGCCCAGCATCTCGCAGATGACCAGCGACGGGATGGGCAGCGCGAAGGACCTGACGAGGTCGGCCGGGGCGCCCTCGCGCTCCATGGCGTCGAGGCGGCTTTCGGTGATGTCGTGGATGCGCGGTTCGAGCTGCTTCATCCGCCGCACGGTGAACTGGCCCGTCAGCAGCCTCCGGTACCGGGTGTGGTCGGGAGGGTCCATCTGCAGGAAGAACCCCGGCGGCAGGGGCCCCCGGCGGAGCTCCACCCGCTGGGGAAGCGCCGAGTGCATCAGTTCGGGCCGGCTGCTGAAGCGGGCGTCGGCGAGGATGGCGCGGGACTCGGCGTAACCGGTCGCCAGCCAGCCCTCGTGCCCGTCCCCGTACATCATCCGCTGGAGCGGCGCCTCCGCGCGGCGGCGCGTCAGCTCGTCCGGCGGGTCGAAGGTACGCTCACGCGCGAGGGGAAAGATGGACAACCGGGGTGTCGCCTCTGTCATGACACGCTCCTGTGGAAGTGGAAACGGTCGATGTGCGCGAGCGGCCCGCTCTCCCCCACCTAACAACATCATCTGACATATCGCAATGACCGATGCCCAGAGTCGGGGTCGGGCCGGCCCCAATTGACAAAGCAGGAGAAAACAGATCAGAGCCAGCCGTTGCGACGGAACGCCCGATGCAGGAGCGTGCAGGCGACGACCATGACACCCAGCACCAGCGGGTAGCCGTACACCGCCTTGACCTCGGGCATGTGCTCGAAGTTCATGCCGTAGATGCCGGCGATCATCGTGGGCACCGAGATGATCGCGACCCAGGACGAGATCTTGCGCATGTCCTCGTTCGCGAGCGCGTTCGAGCGCGCCAGCGCGGCCTGCAGGATCGAGTCCGACAGTTCGTTGGAGGCCTGCACCTGCTCGCACACCCGGGAGAGGTGGTCGCCGACGTCGCGGAAGTACTCGCGCATCTCCGAGGGGATGCTGCGCCGCTGGGGAAGGGCGTTGAAGGGGGTCTGGAGCGGTCCCACGGCCCGCTTGAGCTCCAGCATCTCCCGCTTGAGCTGGTAGATGCGGTTGATGTCCCGGGAGCTGACCTCGGCGAACACCGCCGCCTCGACCTCTTCGAGCTCCGCCTGCATCAGGTCGGCGACCTGGAGATACTTGTCCACCACGTGGTCGGCGATGGCGTGCAGCACACCCGCCGGGCCCCGGCTGATCAGCTTCGCCTTCGACTCCAGCTTCTCGCGGACGTCGCCGAGCGGGCAGTACCGGCCGTGCCGCACGGTCACCACGAAGTCGGGGCCGACGAAGACCATGATCTCGCCGGTGCCGATGATCTCACCGCTCGCCGTCGGCACCTCGCCGTCGAGGAACGCGACGGTCTTGAGCACCACGAACAGCGAGTCGCCGTACCGCTCGACCTTGGGCCGCTGGTGGGCCTTGATGGCGTCCTCCACGGCGAGGGGGTGCAGGCCGAACACCTCGGCGAGCCACTCCACCTCGGGCGCGGCGGGCTCGTGCAGGCCCACCCAGACGTACGCGCCGGGCACCTCGTTGGCCTCGTTGTGCTCGCGGACCATCCGGACGGCCTCGGGGATGCCGTTGGCGGCGACCTTCTTGCCGCCGATGTACGCGCCGAACTCGACGAGGGAGCTGGCCGGCGGCACGCAGCGGACGATGGCGTCCGCGCTCACCGGCGCGGAGCCGATGTGCGTGGGCAGGACGCGGGTGTGCCTGTTGATGCGGGGGAAAAGCAGAGTGGAGCGCATGGCGGTCCCTTCCCGCCCGAGCCGGCACGCTCTACGCGCGACGTGATGTCACCCCTTCATGCAGGCGTGAGCTGCCCCTCGGGACTCAGTGTCGAAGTGGTCGGGAGTGCGCACGACGTACGTGCGCGAGCACGTACTGACGGGATCACCAGAATTCATCCCAGACCACCTCCAATCACTACGAGACAGCGCGAAGCCTATCCAACCTAGCACACGGCTGCGTGACGCCTGTTCCAGGGTACCGGCGTCAAGACCCTCCGATCATGCACTTCTTGCCAAAAAGGGGTCGGACAAACTGGTCACCCCTGTGTATCCGGCACCCATCGGCCTGTACGGAGGCCGGACGGCGGAGGACGCGGAGAAGACTGCGAGAATGAGCGGGTGCGCGTTCTTGTCATCGGTTCCGGGGGTCGCGAGCACGCTCTGTGCCGGGCCCTGCGGCTGGACCCCTCCGTCGTCGAAGTCCACTGCGCCCCCGGCAACGCCGGCATCGCCGAGGTGGCCACCCTGCACCAGGTCACGCCCACCGACGGCGCGGCGGTGACCGCCCTCGCCGAGCGCCTGGGCGCCGGTCTCGTCGTGATCGGCCCGGAGGCGCCGCTGGTCGCCGGCGTGGCCGACGCGGTCAGGGCCGCGGGCATCCCCTGCTTCGGGCCGTCGGCCCGGGCGGCCGCGGTCGAGGGTTCGAAGGCGTTCGCCAAGGACGTCATGACGGCCGCGGGCGTGCCGACCGCGCGGGCGTACACGTGCGTGACCGAGGAGGAGGCCGCGGCGGCGCTCGACGCCTTCGGCCCTCCGTACGTCGTGAAGGACGACGGCCTGGCCGCGGGCAAGGGCGTGGTCGTGACCGACAGCCGCGAGGAGGCCCTGGAGCACGCGCGGTCGTGCGACCGGGTGGTGATCGAGGAGTTCCTCGACGGCCCGGAGGTGTCGCTGTTCGCCCTGTGCGACGGGACGAGCGCGGTTGCGCTGCAGCCGGCCCAGGACTTCAAGCGGGCCTACGACGGCGACAAGGGCCCCAACACCGGCGGCATGGGGGCGTACACGCCGCTCCCCTGGGCCCCGGAGGGCCTGCCGGAGCGGGTCATGGCGGAGATCGTGCGGCCGACGGTCGTCGAGATGGCCCGGCGCGGCACGCCGTACACGGGCGTGCTGTACGCGGGGCTGGCCCTGACCGCCGACGGCCCCCGCGTGATCGAGTTCAACGCGCGGTTCGGCGACCCGGAGACCCAGGTCGTGCTCGACCGGCTGGAGACCCCGCTGGGCGGGCTGCTGCTCGCGTGCGCGAACGGAACCCTCGCGGACCATCCGCCGCTGCGCTGGCGCGACGGCGCCGCCGTGACCGTGGTCCTCGCCGCCGAGAACTACCCGGCCGACCCGGCGAAGGGCGACCCCGTCGCGGGGCTTCCCGCGGCGACCGACGAGGCGTACGTGCTGCACGCCGGGACGGCCCTCGACCCGGAGAACCGGCTGGTGTCGAACGGCGGGCGGGTGCTCAACGTGGTAGGGACCGGCGCCGACCTGGCCGAGGCGAGGACGCGGGCCTACGAGGCGCTGGAGCAGATCACCCTGCGCGGCTCCCACCACCGCTCCGACATCGCCCTGACCGCCGCCTCCTCCTGACGCGACCCCTCCTCCTGACGCGACACGGGGTGAGGAGCTGGGAGAATGGCGGGGTGAAGCACCTCCACTCCGGCAAGGTACGCGACCTTTACGAAACCCCCGAGGGGTTGCTGCTGATGGTCGCGTCCGATCGCATCTCGGCCTTCGACTACGTCCTCGAACCCGGCATCCCCGACAAGGGGGAGATCCTCACCCGGCTGTCGCTGTGGTGGTTCGAGCAGCTCGAGGACGTCGTGCCCAACCACGTCGTCCCGGCCGACGTGCCCGCGGAGTTCGCCGGGCGCGGGGTGCTGTGCCGGAAGCTGCGGATGGTGCCGGTGGAGTGCGTGGCCCGCGGCTACCTCACGGGCTCCGGGCTGACCGACTACCGCGGGGAGGGCGTCGTCTCCGGCGTGCGGCTCCCGGAGGGGCTCACCGACGGGTCGCGGCTGCCCGAGCCGATCTTCACGCCGTCGACGAAGGCCCCGATGGGCGAGCACGACGAGCCGATGACGTTCGAGCAGGTCGTGGCCGAGGTGGGCGCGGACGTGGCCGAGCGGCTGCGTGACATCACCCTCGGCGTCTACCGCCGGGGGGCGGAGATCGCCCTGGACCGCGGCATCATCCTGGCCGACACCAAGATCGAGCTGGGCTGGGACTCCGACGGCGTGCTGACCCTGGGCGACGAGGTGCTGACCCCCGACTCGTCGCGCTTCTGGCCGCTGGACCAGTGGGAGCCGGGCCGCTCCCAGCCGTCGTTCGACAAGCAGTTCGTCCGGAACTGGCTGCTGTCGCCCGCGTCGGGCTGGGACAGGGCCTCCGGCGAGGCTCCTCCGCGGCTGCCGGACGAGATCGTCGAGCGCACGCGCGACCGTTACGTGGAGGCGTACGAGCGCCTCACCGGAGAGCGCTTCCGCGCCTGAGTCACAAACGTCACACAAGTCATCTCGTGTGACCTGTTCCCCCATCTGTTCTGGGGGTAGTTCCTCCCCGAAACGCCCGGGACAGCGGCTACTCTAGGCCGACGCATTCGCCGACGACGTGGCTGCCGGCCGACGCGAGTCCCCCCACTTTTCCCCCAACATAGGAGTCGAATTCATGGTCAGTTACCGCGTGCGCGGTGGCAACGTACTGCGTGGAACCGCCTTCATCCAGGGCGCGAAGAACGCCGTACTGCCCATGATCGGGGCGGCGCTGCTCGCGGCCGAAGGCCGTACGGTGCTCCGCAACGTGCCCGTCATCGAGGACGTGCGCCGGGCGGTCGAGCTCGCCGAGGCCATCGGGGCGAAGGTGGAGTTCCACGAGACCGAGCGGACGCTCGTCATCGACGCCTCCCGGCTGACCAGCCCGGTCCTGCCCGCCGAGATCGCCCGCCGGTTCCGGGGATCGGTGCTGTTCGTCCCGGCCCTGCTCCACCGCCTCGGCGAGGCGATCATCGAGGGCATCGGCGGCTGCAACCTCGGCAGCCGCAACCTCGACTTCCACTACCTCGGCTACAAGCGCCTCGGCGCGATGGTGGACGAGGGCGAGGCCGTCATCCACATCAAGGCGGGCGGCCTGCTCGGCGCCCCGCTCTATCTCGACACCCCCTCGCACACCGGCACCGAGAACCTGATCATGGCCGCCTCGCTCGCCCGGGGCACCACCGTGATCGAGAACGCGGCGCTCGAACCCGAGGTGCTCGACGTCATCACGATGCTGAGCCGGATGGGGGCGCGCATCCGCGGCGGCGGGACCGGCTTCATCACGGTCGAGGGCGTCGACGAACTGACCGCGGTCGAGCACACGGTGATGCCGGACCGGCTCGACGCGGGCGTGTTCGCCATGGCCGCGGCGATCACCGGCGGCGACGTGAGCCTGGTCGGCGCCTCGCTGGAGCACCTCGGCGTGGTCCGCTGGAAGCTGGAGCAGATGGGCGTCGAGTTCGAGGAGCACGGCGCGGTCCTGCAGGTGCGCCGCGACCGGCCGCTGCGCCCGATCAACGTGATCACCGACACCTACCCCGGCTTCGCGACCGACCTGCAGTCTCCCCTGATGACGGTGGCCTGCCTCGCGGAGGGCTCCAGCTACATCCACGAGCGCATCTTCGACGGCCGCTTCGCGCTCGCGGGCGAACTCAACAAGATGGGCGCGAACGTCGAGGTGGAGGGGAGCCGCGCGGTGGTGCACGGCCCGACGCCGCTGCACGGCGCCGACGTGACGGCCCACGACCTCAGGTCCGGAATCGCGCTCGTGCTCGCCGGTCTCGCCGCCGAGGGAGAGACGTCGATCGGGTCGGGTTATCTCATCGACCGCGGCCACGGTGCGCTGGCGCAGCGCATGCAGGCGCTTGGCGCTGATGTGGTGCGTGAAATTTCCACTTCGGACGGCCGCTGAGTCCGAAAACCTTTACTAACGCCCTGACCAGGGGGTATCCGGGATATTACGGATGCGGCTCGACCACCCAGAATGGTATTCCGGAAAATCTGGGCGTGACATTACGGCCTTAACCAGCGATCGTTCCAAAGAGAAGCCACAACAACGAGGGCGACGTGGGATGGGACGAACATTGGTCGAGCGCACGGAAGACACTCCGCGCGGGTCACGTCTGGGGACGGTGACACCCGACCTCACCATCGGCGTGGTGGGGTCACATGATTTGGTCGAACGCGTGATGCTCATGGGGCACTCGGCGGCCCCGGTGCCCTGTCGGCTGGTCGCCGCCGCGTACAGGGACGAGCAGGAGGCCGCGGACAAGGTGACCCGGCTCGGGCCGGGTGTGGACGCCTGCCTGTTCGCGAGCCCGGTGCCCTTCGAGCTCGCCCGGCGGGCCGGAGTGCTGACGATGCCCGCGACACACGTGCAGCTCGGCGGAGCGGCACTGGTGGCGGCGATCGCGCGGGCCTCGCTGGACGAGCGGACGGATCCCCGCCGGGTGAGCGTGGACGTGCTCGGGCGGCCGGACATCGACGAGGCGTACGCGGACCTCAACCTTCCCTCAGGGGAGGTGCACAGCCGCGACGAGCCGGGCCCGATCGGCACGGTCACGGCCTTCCACGAGCGGTTGTTCCGCCAGGGGGCCACCACGGGCGCGCTGACGTGCGTCCAGGGAGTGGCCGACCGGCTGACCTCGGCCGGGGTGCCGGTCGTGCCGATCCGACCGACGTCCGCGGCCGTGCGGACGGCACTGCACACGGCGGCGCTGCTCGGCGCCCGGCACCGGCTGGAGGAGTCGCAGCTCACGGTCGTGCTGGTGGAGGTGCCGACGCTGCGCGAGCCGGTACGGCGGGCCGCCCCGCGCTACTGGCGGGACGAGCTCCGGCTGTCGCTGCACCGCCTGCTCGTGCAGGAGGCCAACCGGATCAACGCGAGCGTGTGGCCGATCGACGACCACAGCTACCTGGTCGTGGCGACCAAGGGCTCGATCGCGGCCGCCACCGACGGGTTCCGGGTGCTGCCCTTCGCCGCCAGGATCCGCGAGGAGCTGGGGCTCGCCGTCGAGGTGGGCGTGGGGATGGGCCGCACGACACACGAGGCCGAGACGCACGCGCGGGGCGCGCTCGCCCGCACCCAGGGCGGCAAACAGCCCCAGGGCTTCGCGGTGGACCGGGAGGGCCGGGCCCTGGTGCCGCCGCCCCGGATGCCTCCCCAGCCGGGCGGGCCGATCAAGCCCAAGGGCGTCGAGGTGCTGGCGCGCCTGGCGGCCAAGCTGGAAGGCGGAGACACGGTCGTGGACGCGGAGGGGGCCGGGCGCATGCTCGGGGTCACCCCGCGTACGGCTCGGCGGTTGCTGCGCACGCTGGTTGACGAGGGACTCGCGTGGCCGCTTCCGCCGAACCGCACTCCGCAGCCGGGCCGGCCGCGCCAGCTCTACCGGCTGATCGTGGAGAAGCTCAGCCGGTGACCGGGCGGTCGTGAACGACAGGTGTGGACGGCGCTCGGCGCCGGGCAGACGGCGTGGGGCCGGCGAGCCCCGGCAGCGCGGCCGCCGTCCACACTCTCCCTTCGATGGGAGGACCGCTCAGACGAAGGCCTGGGCCACGGACAGGAAGACGTCGTTGGCCTCGGGGTCGCCGATGGACACCCTGGCCCCCTCGCCGTCGAACGGGCGCACGGCGACGCCCACGGCCGCGCACTCCGCGGCGAACTCCGTCGTGCGCTCGCCGAGGCGCAGCCACACGAAGTTGGCCTCGGTGGGCGGGACCGTCCAGCCCTGCGACAGCAGGGCCTCCCGCACGCGCGTGCGCTCCTTGATGACGGTCTCGACCCGCTCCAGCAGCTCGTCCTCCGCGTCGAGGGACGCGATGGCGGCGGCCTGCGCGAGGTGGTTGACCGCGAAGGGCAGCAGCGTCTTACGGACGGCCGCGGCCACCGGCTCGTGCCCGATCAGGTAGCCGACCCGCAGCCCCGCCAGGCCGTACGCCTTGGAGAACGTGCGCAGGACCGCGACGTTCGGGTGCTCGCGGTAGAGCGTGAGGCCGTCCGGCACGTCGGCGTCCCGCACGTACTCCCGGTACGCCTCGTCGAGGACGACCGTGACGTCGCCGGGCACCCGGCCGAGGAACCGCCTGAGCTCTTCGGTCCGGTTCACGGTGCCGGTCGGGTTGTTGGGGTTGCACACGAAGACCAGGCGGGTCTCCGGCGTGAGGGCGTCGGCCATCGCGTCGAGGTCGTGCGTCTCGTCGCGCAGCGGCACCCGGATGGAGCGGGCGCCCGAGAGGTCCGCGAGCAGCGGGTAGGCCTCGAAGGAGCGCCAGGCGTAGAGGACGTCCGCACCGGGCTCGCCCACCGCCGCCAGGATCTGCTGCGCCACCGCCACCGAACCGGCGCCGAGCGCGACGTGCCCGGCGGGCACGGCGTACCGCTCGGCGAGCGCCTCGGTGAGCCGGACGGCGCCGGGGTCGGGATAGCGGTGGACCTCGGTGGCCGCCCGCGCGACCGCCTCGACCACCGACGGCAGCGGCCCGTACGGGCTCTCGTTGGAGGACAGCTTGTACGACCGGCCCTCCGGGGAGACCACCGCCTTGCCGGGCTTGTAGGGCGGCATGCTGTCGAGGATCGAGCGGAATCGCGGCATACCGTCACCTTAGAAGATGACCCGGGGAGGCTCTACTTGTAGTAGGCGTACAGCGTCTTCCAGGTACCGGCGTACTGGCAGTTGAGCGACGGCTTGGCGGCCTTGCCCTCGGAGCAGACCTTGAGCTCGACCTCCCCGACGTTCTTCATCGTGAAGGCGAACTTCTTCTTCACGTTGTACGAGCAGGTGCGGTAGTTGCGGTAGGCCAGGTGCGGCGTGTTGGAGGAGTCGAACCAGCTGACGCGGAAGAGCGCCCAGCCGCAGGAGGACGAGGAGCGGGTCCGGTCGACGACGCTGCCGGAGACCTTGACCCACGGCGCGGGCACGCTGGGGTCGTCCTTGGCCGCGGCCGTCAGCGAACCGCTCACCTTGGCCTTCGAGCCCACCGCGAAGTACGGGCCCCAGGGCTTGAAGGCGGCCTGGGTGGTGGCGGCCTCGGCGGCGGTGGCGGTGGCGAGCGGGGCGAGAGCGAAGATGCCGGCCGCCAGCGTGATGCCGGCCAGGGAGCGGGTGAGCGCCATTGCGGGGTTCCTTTCCTCTGTTGTTGCGCTCACTTTGTCGCAGGCCGCTTTCAATGCGCTTGACGCCCGCTGTACGCCGCTTTCGGACGCCGATATTAGTTAGGATCGCGCCTGAACCGGCGATCGGGGAAAAGCATGACGAACGGCGCTGAGAGCGGCGGACCGCGATACGACGATCCCCGGCGCATCGGGCCGTTCCACATTCTCGGGCGGCTCGGTCAGGGCGGCATGGGCACGGTGTATCTCGGCCGGGACGACGAGGGCCGGGAGGCCGCCGTCAAGGTGATCCACCCGCAGTGGGCGGCCGACCCCGGTTTCCGGCGCCGGTTCCAGCGGGAGGTCGCCGCCGCGCAGCGGGTCGCCCGCTTCTGCACCGCCGCCGTCATCGGCGCCGGGCTGGACGGCGACGTCGCCTACCTCGCCACCGAGTACGTCCCCGGCCCCACCCTCCAGGAGGTCGTACGGGACCGCGGGCCGCTGTCGGGATCGAGCCTGGAGGCGGTCGCGGTGAACGTGGCCGTGGCCCTGCAGGCGATCCACAGCGCGGGGGTGATCCACCGCGACCTCAAGCCGTCGAACGTGCTGCTGTCGCCGGTCGGCCCCAAGGTCATCGACTTCGGCATCGCCCAGGTCACCGACAACACCGCGGACCTGAGCGGCATCGTCGCCGGGACGCCGTCCTTCATGTCGCCCGAGCAGGCGAAGGGCGACCGGCTGACCCCGGCCTCCGACATCTTCGGCTGGGGCGCCCTGGTGGCGTACACCGCCTCCGGGCAGGCGCCGTTCAGCGGCGGGTCGATCCCGAGCATCCTCTACCGGGTGCTCCACGAGTCTCCGCAGATCTCGGGGCTCGAACCCCGGCTGCGGTCGATCGTCGACCTGGCGCTGGCGAAGGAGCCGGCCCGGCGCCCCACGGCGCAGCGCCTCGTCGAGATGCTGACCGGCCACGAGCCGGTCGAGCTGATCGCAGCGGCCGCTCCGGTCGCGGCAGCCGAGCCGGCCGCACCGGCGGCGACGGTCACCGGGGCGCCGACGGTCGCCGGGGACGCGGCCGGCCGGCCGTCCCGGCCCGGCCTCACCGGCGGCGTCAGGCTCGGGATCGCGGCCGTCGTGGCCGCCGTCCTGGTCTCGGCGGGGATCTTCGTCGCCGTCCAGTTCACGTCGTCGGAGAAGCCGTCGTCCGGGACGCCGCGGAAGCCCCTGGCGGCGTCCGGGAGCCCCGCCGGGTACACCACCCCCGCCCCTACGGGCACGACGGCTCGCGGCGCGGGCTCGGGCAACCCGCTGCGCGAACCGGACGTACGGCTCTACGCCGACCCGGCGGGCGACGAGGCGCGCCAGGCGGATGCCTGGGCGGCCGCGGGGCGCGGCGAGGACGCCGAGACGATGCGGAAGCTGGCCGCGATGCCGAGGGCCGTGTGGCTGACCGGGCCGAGCGCCGCCCAGGCGGGCCGTACGGCGAGCGCCGCGCTCAGGGCCGCCGCGCGGCAGGACGCCGTGCCGGTCTTCGTCACCGACGACCTCCCGCTGCACGCGTGCAACGAGGGCGGCGCGGCCGGCTCGGCGCAGTACCTCGCCTGGATCGACGCCGTCGCCTCGGCCGTCGGCGACCGCAGGGCGGTGTTCGTGCTGGAGCCCAACAGCCTCACGGAGCTGCCGGGCTCGCCGGAGTGCTCGCTCGGGAACGCCGCCGACCAGCGGGCCAGGCTGCGGATGCTCTCCTCGGCGGTCGAACGGCTCGGCGCGCTGCCGAACACCGCCGTCTACCTCGACGGCAGCCTGGAGGGCTGGCCGTCACCCGAGGTCATGGCGACGCGGCTGGTCGAGGCGGGCATCGCCCGGGCCGACGGCTTCTACCTCAACGCCGCCGGCTACCAGGAGACCGGCTCGCTCGTCGCGTACGGCACCCGCCTCGCCGCCTGCGTCAAGATCAAGTCGTCGGGGAGCGGCACGTGCGCCGACGCCGGGACGGGCGGGGACACGAGCGGGGACACGGGCGGGCTGCCGCACTTCGTCGTCGACACGAGCAGGAACGGCAGGGGCGCGTGGACTCCGCCGGAGGGCAGATACAAGGACCCCCAGGAGTGGTGCAACCCCCCGGGACGCGGCGCCGGGGCGCGGCCGACCACCGACACCGGCAGCGCGCTCGTGGACGCGTACCTGTGGGTGCGACCGGCCGGGGTCTCCGACGCCCGGTGCACCCGTGGCGAAAGCGGCTCCGCCGACCCGGTGTACGGCATGGTCACGCCGTACGGCGGCCAGTGGTGGCCCGAGCTCGCCCTCCAGCGGGCCAAGGACGCCGTCCCGCCGCTCTGACGAAGGTCTGATTACCCTCTCTGCCGATATTCACTAAGATCCCGCGACATGTGGCGCAAAGTCAGAATCTCGTTGGCCGGTGTCTGCGTGGCGGGTGTCTGCGCCGTCCCCACCTCGGCCGCCTCGGCCCCGGTGGCGGTGAAAACGGTGGCGGTGAAAACGGTGGCGGCGGTGCGGACGGTGAAGGCGGCGAAGCCGTACTGCGCCCGGTACAAGTGCATCGCGCTCACCTTCGACGACGGTCCGTGGCCCTACACGCCGGCGCTGCTCGACACGCTGAAGAAGCACAAGGCCAAGGCCACGTTCTTCCTGCTCGGCCGGAAGGTGGCCAACCGCCCCGAGCTCACGCAGCGGATCGTGCGGGAAGGGCACGAGATCGGCAACCACACCTGGAACCACCCCGACCTGACCAAACTGCCCGACGAGGAGGTGCTCAGCGAGCTCACCAGCACCTCGGACGTCATCTACGAGACGATCGGCAGGAAGCCGGAGATCATGCGCCCGCCGAACGGTGCGACGAACGCCCGCATCTCCGGGCTCACGGCGCAACTCGGCCTGCCCCAGATCCTCTGGACGGGGTCCACGCTCGACTGGCAGGCCAGGAACACGAAGGTGATCGCCGCCCGGACGCTGAAGCTCGCCAAGCGCAACGGCGTCATCCTGCTGCACGACATCGTCCCGGAGACGGTCAAGGCGATGCCGGGCGTGCTGAGCAAGCTGGAGAAGCAGCACTACAAGTTCGTCACCCTGACGACCCTGCTGCAGGGCCGGACGCTGCGCGGGGGCGAGATCTACCCGCCCCGCGGCAAGTAGGCGGTCGGCGCCTCCGCGAGCGACGCCGGCGTCTGCACCGGTGCCTGCACCGGCGTCTGCATCGGCGGGACGGGAACCGCGGCCGCGGCGTCCGCCGTGAGCGACCGCTCCAGGGCCGCCCGCAGGCGGGGCTGCAGGGGCCGCTCCACCAGCCGGTGCACGGCGTACGCGACGGCGAGCACGGCGGCGGTCACGACGGGCAGGGCGAGCCGGTTGCCGAGCGGCCCGTGCAACGCCTGGATGAGCAGGAACCCCACGTGGTGGTGGAAGAGGTACAGGGGGTAGGTCAGCGCGCCGAGCGCGGTCAGCCACCGCCAGTCGAGCCGGTCGAGCGCGCCGACGGCGACCGCGACCATCACCAGGAAGATCAGCGAGATCACGCCGACGACGAGCGCGGACCCCAGCGCCGGGCCGAACCGGTCGACCGCCGGGAGCTTCTCCCCCAGCACCGACACGGTCGCGAGCGCCCACCCCGCCCCGACGAACAGCCAGGGGAACATCGACCCGCCGAAGCGGTGGATCAGGAACAACGCCATGCCCGCGATGAAGTACGGCGCGCTGAACGGCAGCAGCACCGCCTGGAGGAGGTCGGCGTCCACCCGCTCGGCGATGACGAGCAGGAAGACCCAGCCGCCGAGGAACGCCAGGCAGCGGCGGTAGGTGATGCCGACCGCGGCGAAGCACGCGACGAGCACGTAGAAGACGAGCTCCTGCCAGAGCGTCCAGTAGACGATCTCCAGGTCCCGCACCCGCAGACCGTGCTGC
This sequence comes from Microbispora sp. H10670, assembly GCF_014161385.1. Taxonomy (NCBI): domain Bacteria; kingdom Bacillati; phylum Actinomycetota; class Actinomycetes; order Streptosporangiales; family Streptosporangiaceae; genus Microbispora; species Microbispora sp. H10670. The sequence goes on from NZ_JABBWW010000001.1 coordinate 358,692, forward strand.
AGCATGGTCAGGTTGGCCAGCAACTCGGCGAACGTCGGCCGGTGGTCCGTGACGAGCCCGGCGACGGCCAGCGCGCCGAGGACGAGCACGCTCGCCCAGTACGCCGGGTAGAGCCGGGCGATCCGCGACGCCGCGAAGTGCCCGGACGTACGGCCCCACGCGCTCATCAGGATCACGAACCCGCTGATGAGGAAGAACAACCGCACGCCGTACACGCCGAACATGGTCACCGCGCTCAGGGCGGGGAAGGCGTTCGGGGTGCCCCACGCGCGGGTCTCGCCGAAGTGGAACAGGACGACGCCGAGAGCCGCGCAGAACCGCAGGAGGTCGAGGACGCGCAGCCGCGACGGTCCGCGGAGGATGGTCGGCGCGTCGGGGGCGACGCGTGGGGCCGCAGCGAGCATAGGCCGGAATATATCCTGAAAGATCCCTGTGAGGCGGACGATCAGGTCGTGGCAGCCACCGCGCGGCTACTGTGCGGCTACTGCGCGGCTATTGGGGGGCGGCGGCGCCGGCGCGGAGCATCGGGGGATGCAGCAGCACGGCGGGGCCGCGACGGTGCAGCATGGCGGGCCGGCCGCCGTCCCGGGTCGTCGTGTGTCCGGTGGGCACCAGGAAGCCCTCGGTCTTGGTGACCTTCCGGTGGAAGTTGCGGGGGTCGAGCGGGCGGCCCCAGACGATCTCGTACACGCGGCGCAGCTCCGCGACGGTGAACTCCGGCGGGCAGAAGGCGGCGCCGAGCGAGGTGTACTCCAGCTTGCTCCGCGCCCGCTCCACGCCGTCGAGCATGATCCTGCGATGGTCGAAGGCCATCTCCGTCAGCTCCGCCACCGGCTGCCAGCTCATGTGGGCCTCGGTGGACGCGGGCAGGTCGGGGGCGAGGCCGAGGTAGGCGACGCTGACCACCCGCTGACGGGGGTCGCGGTCCGGGTAGCCGTAGGTCTGCAACTGCTCCAGATGGACGGGAGCGCCGGGCAGGCCCGCCCGCTCGGCGAGCACCCGGGCCGCGGCGGCCGGCAGGTCCTCCTCCAGCTTGATGAAGCCGCCGGAGAGCGCCCACCTGCCCTCGTACGGCGGCCGGTCGCGCCGCCAGACGAGGGCGCTCAGCTGCTGGGACCTGACGGTGAGCACGACGAGATCCACGCTGACCGGGATGCGCGGGATCATGAGCGAACGCTATCAGTACGCGACCGGTTGCCCGGTGTCTCAGCCGGTGTTGTGGTAGTAGACGGGCTCCGCCGACTTACGGCCGTCGGCGGAGGTGACCTCCACCCGCACCCACACGCCGCCGGGCACCGTCGCCCAGTCCACCGGGATCCAGATCTGCTCGGTGCCCGCGGGAAGCCCCGGGATCGGCGTGCCGTCGTGCCAGCCGACCGTCGCCGAGTCGACGACCCTGGGGGTGTCCAGCCCCGGCCAGCTCAGCGTGACCTTCACGTCGCCGAGGTGGTAGCCGCGGATCTCCAGGCCGTCCTGGATCTGCCGTTCGCGCCGCTGCGCCTCCACCGGGATCGGCCGGTCCCAGTCCTCCGCGATCTCCTCCGACAGCGACGGCGAGCCGCAGGTGAAGAAGTCGCTCCACATGTACGAGATGATCTTCGAGACGTACGGCCCGGCCAGCGTGACCTGGGTGTCGAGCCGGGGCTTGTCGGTCCTGCCCCGGGTGCCCTGGCGGCCGCAGTTCTCGGTGGAGGACGGCTCGAAGGCCTCGACGTTGGCCCACAGCTCCACCTCCACGCCCTCCTCGGCCAGCTCCGCCCGCGCCTTGGACATCTCGCGGTAGTAGTCGCGGGTGCCGCCGTAGTAGGCCGTGGCGTAGGTGCTCTCGCCGACGACCGGCTTGAGGCGGTCGTCCACCGGCTTGTTCTTCCAGTTGGGCCAGAACAGGCCGACCTTGCCCGTGCCCCGGCCGTCCTGCGGAGCGATGATCTCCACCCCGGTCCGGGCGAGGGCCTTGAAGCCCGCGGCGACCTGCGCCGGCGTGGAGGTGTACTTCAGCCGCCTGCGGCTGTCGATGTACGGGCTGACCAGGATGGGCTTGCCGGGCAGCTCCTGCTCGACGATCCGGTGCTGCTCGGCGTACACCTGGAGCGTCTGGACCTTGCCCGGGTCGGGCCAGTCCCTGAGCTGCAGCTCGAACGGCTGGTAGACGCCGCCCAGCGACTGACGGTCGCCGAAGCGGTTGCCGTAGTCCTGCAGGATCCGCCGGGTCAGCGTGGTGAGCGTGCCGATGTGCCGGGGGTCGGCGCGGGTGGACTCGGCCGGGTCGCGCGGCGCGAGGGGCAGCGCGGGGAAGACCCTGATGCCGAACCGGTCGCCGAGGTCGAGCAGTTCGCTGAGACTGTCCTGCTCGCCCGCCGAGACGAGGATCAGGTGGTAGGCCCGCCCCTTGGTGGTGAAGTCGCAGGTGGGGTCGTCCGAGCCGTCCTCGGGGGCGATGAGCCGGTAGAAGACGTCGCCGTTCACGACGATCTTCCGTTCCACCTGCGGGCAGCGGAAGATGCCGGGCCCGAACTGCTCGTCGGTGCGGTAGACGTACGTCCAGCTGATGCGGTTGCCGGGGTTGGCGGCCCGGAGCTCCTGCTCCGCCGCCTTCATGCAGCTGAGCCCGCTCTCCACACAGACGGCGTACCGCTTGTCGGGCGGCGGGGTCTTCTCCCGATCCTTGTCGTCCACCGGCTGGAGCACCTGCCCGTCGTCGTCGGTCTGGCGCGGCGACAGGCCGAAGCCGAGACGCACGACGGTGTCCCCGCCGAGGCGGTGGATGGCCTGGAGCTGACGCCGCCAGGTGCACGGGTCCGAGGTCGGGATGAGCCAGTACCCCCGCACGGCGTACGGCGTGGCCGCGGCGGTGTCGAACGTGCCACAGGGGTCGGTGAACTCGCTGTGCGCGGGGGACGGGCTGGGGCTCTCGGTCGCCGCGGAGAGGGTCCGCCCGGCGCCGGCGGCGCCCGGATCGGAGCTCCCGTCCCGCAGGACGATCACGACGGACGCGACACCCGCGAGGATCGCCACACCCAGGATGAAGGTGAGCCAGCGCACTTTCAGGACACTACCCGCCCGTCGTTCGTCGAACTTGTCACGCCGAAGTGTTCACCGGGGCTTCAGCTCTTGACGCCGGCCCACGCTTCCAGCTGGTCGACGAAACGACGCGCCGAGTTGGGCCAGTGGTGATGCGCCCGTGCGGCGGCGTAGCCGCGCCCGCCGGTGCCGCGCCGTTCGAACGGGTTGTCCCTGAGCTGGAGCACCGCGCGCGCCACCGCCTGCGGGTCCCGCCACGGGACCACCATGCCGCACTGGTAACGCTCCACGAGCTCGACGGCCCGGGGCGAGGGGGTGGTGATGACCGGGATGCCGTGGGCCATGTACTCCACGATCTTCGTGGGCATGGAGTGGCGGTAGTTGGGCTCGTCGTGCAGCAGCGACAGCCCGGCGAGCGCGCCGTCGAGCCGCTTGAGCGCCTCGTCGTTCGGCATGAAGTCGCGCCACTCCAGCACGCCCTGCGCGACCGCCTCGTTGAGCAGCGGCCTGCTCTGCGGGTCGGCGTAGCCGATCAGCTCCACGGCCACCCGGTGCGGCTGGAGCAGGCGGGCCACCTCGACGGCCTCCTGCACGCCGCGGGCCTCCGACAGCCAGCCCAGGTAGACCACCCGGTCGTCGCCGGGCGGGCTGACGCTGTCGGGCACCCAGGTCTCGTTCGGCACCACCAGGTGCCGCTGCCTGAACCGGCCCGCGTACGCCGCCTCGGCCAGCAGCAGGTGCATCCGGCGCTCGGCGGTGCCCTCCAGGAGCCGGGCGAGGAACCGCGTCGGCGGGCGCAGGAACGCCGGCAGCCACGGCTTGAGCGACAGCGTCGCGGGGGTGTCCTCGTGGACGTCCCAGACCACCGGCGGGCTCTTGCGCACCCCGGCGACGGCGAACAGCAGCTCGGGGTCGTGGATGAGCGCCAGGTCGACCTTCCCGCGCATGCTCTTGAAGAGCTTGCGGGCCGCCCGCACCGCCGACAGGCGGCGCCGCTCGGCGGCCCTCGGCAGGTCGACTCCGGTCACCCACGAGCGCGGCACGACTCCCCGCGCGGTGTACGGCGCGGCGTACGTGACCTCATGACCGGCATCGACGAGTGCCCGGATCTGCCGGTGCAGGATCCGGGCGTCCTCGGGGTGATGCACCACCGTCATGACGAGCACGTGCACGGCGCGGACCCTTCCTACAGCCGCTCGACGCGTTCACTCGTGGCGAGCACGCCACGAGTGTCCAGGACGAGAAGGGCCTGGTCCTCCACCACGTCCAGGTCGAACGCCGCGTGCTGCTGCAACAGGACCACCACGTCCGCGGCGGCCACGGCCGACGACAGGTCCTCCTCGCGGGGGATCGCCCTGCCCTCGACCGACCATTCCTTCACGTACGGGTCGCAGAACGACAGCTCCGCGCCCAGCTCCAGCAGCGCCTCGGCCACCGGGATCGCGGGCGTCTCCCGCTCGTCGGCGATATCCGGTTTGTACGTCACGCCGAGGAGCAGCACGCGCGAGCCGTTCACCGGCTTGCGGGCCCGGTTGAGCAGCCGCTGCACCCGGGCCACCACGTACGACGGCATCCGCTCGTTGATCTCCTGAGCGAGCTCGACGAAGCGGAAGGGATAGCCGAGCTTCCGCACCGTGTACGACAGGTACGAGGGGTCGACGGGGATGCAGTGCCCGCCGACGCCGGGGCCGGGCAGGAACTTCTGGTAGCCGAAGGGCTTGGTGGAGGCCGCCTCGATGGACTCCCAGAGGTTCACCCCGAGCTCGTCGCAGAAGATCGCCATCTCGTTGACGAGGGCGATGTTGACGTGCCGGTAGGTGTTCTCCAGAAGCTTGGCCATCTCCGCCTCGCGGGTGCCGCTGACCGGCACGACCCGCTCGACGAACCGGGCGTAGAAGGCGACCGCCCGCTCCTTGCAGGCCGCGGTGTAGCCGCCGACGACCTTGGGGGTGTTGCGCAGGCCGAACTTCGGGTTGCCCGGGTCGATCCGCTCCGGCGAGAACGCCAGGTGGAAGTCGTCGCCCGCGGTGAGCCCCGACTCCTCCAGGATCGGCCGTACGAGCTCGTCGGTGGTACCGGGCCACGTGGTGGACTCCAGCACGACGAGCGTGCCCGCCTGAAGGCGCTCGGCCACGGCCCGGGTGGCGCCCTCGACGGCCGACAGGTCGGGACGGTGGTCCTCGTCCAGCGGCGTCGGGACGCAGATGACGATCGTGCTCGACCGCGACAGCACCGACGCGTCCAGCGTGGCGGTGAAACCCGCCGCGAGCATCGCGTCGAGGTCGGCGTCCGTCAGGTCGTCGATGTAGGAGCGGCCGGCGTTGAGCGCGTCCACCTTGCGGGGGTCGACGTCCAGACCAGCCACCCGCAGACCGGCCGCCGTGGCCTCCTTGGCCAGCGGCATGCCCACGTATCCAAGCCCGATGATCGTGAGATCGAAGGCAGTCACGATACGGCCTGAGGGCGGAAACAACACTTCATGGTGGCAAAGGTTATCTCAACTCGGCACCAGGCACGCCTGATGCAACACATCGGACTTCGTGCGTTTTACTGGGTTTCGGTCAGCGACTGGTAGATCCCCCGGTAGGTCCGGGCCAGGCTGCTCCAGGTCCGGTGCGCGGCGACCTCGGCCTTCCCGGCCTCGCCCATGACCCGGCGGCGCTCCGGATCGTCGCGCAGCGCGGCCAGCCCCTTGGCGAGCGCGGCCGGGTCTCCTGGCGGCACCAGCAGACCGGCGCCCTCGCCGCCGACGAGCTCCGACAGCGCGGGCAGGTCGCTGAGCACGACCGGCTTGCCCAGCGCCATCGCCTCGACCGGCTTCAGCGGCGTGACCAGGCGGCAGACGCGCAGGTCCTCGCGTGGGCAGACGAAGATGTCGATGGCGGCCTGGGCCTGCAGCGCCTCGTCCGGGCCGACCCGGCCGGGCAGGATCGCGTCCCTGAGGCCGAGCCGCTCGACCTGTTCGAGCAGCGCGGGCCGCTCCGCGCCGTCGCCGACGAGCAGCACCCGCACCGGCGTCCCGGCGTCACGCAGCAGCGCGGCGGCGTCCAGCAGGGTGGCGAAGCCCTCGTAGCCCACGATGCTCGACACCGAGCCCACGACGATCTCGCCGCGGCCCACGCCGTAGCTCTCGCGGAACGCCTCGCCGTCGTAGTCGGCGGTCAGCAGGGAGTCGTCCACCGCGTTGGGCGCGAGGAAGATGCGCTCCCGGGGGACGCCGCGCTCCATGATCTCGGTGGCCATGGTCTCGGCGAGCGTGACGACCGCGTCGGCCTCGCGCATGATGCGCGCCTCCCGCTCCCGCTGGAGGACGTGCCGCTCGCTGCCGACCCGGGCCGGGTCCCGGGAGACCCAGGTCTCCTCCAGGAAGCCGCGCACCTCGTACACGAAGGGGGTGTTCGTCCGCTCGCGGACGGCGAGCGCGACGGAGCCGTTGCGGTGGTCGGTGGCCGCGTGCAGGACCTGCGGGCGGAGCGTGCGGACCAGCTCCGACACGTCCGCGGCGCCGCGGATCATCCGGCCCTGCGTCTCGAACGGCACGTCGTCCTTGGGCAGCAGCCGGTAGTAGGGGACCCCGTCGATCTCCTCGTACGGCTCGGCGTCGGTGTGCCCCTGGAGCATCGGCCAGCCCCAGCTCGTCACCACGTGCGGGTCGAGCCCGGCCGCCCGCTGCGCGGTGACGATGCGGTGGGTGCGGACCGTGTATCCCGCCTGCGTGTACGGCAGCGCGTTGGTGACCATGTGCAGCACCCGGCCGGGCACCCGCTCGCCCATGATGACCTTGGGCTTCGGCGGGATCGGGTCCGGGCCCAGCGCCGCGAGCTCGCCCTCGTAGTAGGCGATCCTGCGGCGGACGAACGGCCATCGGGCCTGCGCCTGGAGCACCCGGACCGACTCGGACATCCGCCCGGCGTCGAAGTGCGCCTTCGCCTCCTTCAGCGGGCCCTTCGCCGCCCGCTGCAGGATCTTGCGCGTACGGACCTTGACGAAGCGGGCGGCGGGCCAGGCGACGCGGCCGACGAACGGGCGCACCCCGGCCGGCATCGCGTCGGCGGCCGCCTGGGCGATCCGCATCGGGTCAGACTTGGCCTTGCTGGCGACGATGCGGGAGACGAGGATCGGGTTCCGCGCGAACCCCCGGAGGAAGCCGCCGAGACCGGCCTTCGCGGACGCGGCGGACACGACCTTTACGGGCTTGTTGGCCTCGGTTTCCACGGCGCGACCGTACCATAGGCAACGTTTGTCTCAGGGTTAGGTGAAAGGCGAGGTAGATGAGAGACCAGCCCCTCGTCCTGCACGTTTTGGGCGCCCGGCCCAACTTCGTCAAGGCGGCGCCCGTCGTCAAAGGACTGGCCGCGCTCGGCGTCCGGCAGGGCATCATCCACACGGGTCAGCACTACGACGCGCTGATGTCGGACGTGTTCTTCGCCGACCTCGGGCTGCCCGAGCCGATCGCGAACCTCGGCGTCGGCAGCGGCACCCACGCGCGGCAGACGGCGGCACTCCTCACCGGGCTTGAGGACGTCGTCCTGGAGCACCGTCCGGCGCTCGTGGTCGTCTACGGCGACGTGAACTCCACGCTCGCGGCGATCCTGGTCTGCGCCAAGCTGGGCGTGCCGACCGCGCACGTCGAGGCGGGCCTGCGCTCCTTCGACCGGGGGATGCCGGAGGAGGTCAACCGGATCGTCACCGACGCGCTGTCGGACCTGCTCTTCGCCACCTCGCCGGACGCGCTGGCGCACCTCGCCAACGAGGGCGTGGACCCGGCTAAGGTGCACCTCGTCGGCAACCCGATGATCGACAGCCTGTTCGCCGCGCTGCCCTCGCTCGACCCCGCGCCCGTACAGGAGCGCCTCGGCATCTCCGGGCGGTACGCGGTGGCGACGCTGCACCGCCCGGCGAACGTGGACGACCCCGAGGCCGCCCGCGAACTGGTCGACGCGGTGCTCGGGGTGGCCGAGCAGGTGCCGGTGATCGTGCCGCTGCACCCCCGCGGCCGGCAGCGCCTCGCGGAGGCCGGCCTGGTCGATCGCGACGGACTGCGGATCGTGGACCCGCTGGGTTATGTGGACTTCCTGTCCCTGGTCCGGGGCGCCGCCCTGGTGGTGACCGACTCCGGCGGCGTGCAGGAGGAGACGACCATGCTGGGCGTCCCGTGCCTGACCGTACGGCCCAACACCGAGCGGCCGATCACCGTGACCCACGGGACGAACCGGCTCGTGACCCCGGCGTCGCTGCCCGCCGCCGCGTCGAAGGCGCTCGCGGACGGCGCCGCCACCCCCAGCGGGGAACTGCCGCCGCTCTGGGACGGCGCCGCCGGGCCGAGGATCGCCCGCGTCATCGACGCCTGGCTCCGCGGTGACAACCTCTCCCCGGCCGCCAAGGGCCGGGCGCGCTAGCGCCCGGCGAGCGATCCGGAGGGGCGCGCCGCCGGTCTGGACTGAGGAGCGAGGAACGAGCGACGAGGGAAGACGGCGGGTGTGAGCGCCCCGACGGTGAGCGGGAAGCACAGGCCGGGCGCGCTAGCGCCCGGCGAGCGATCCGGAGGGGCGCGCTAAATCCCCTATTTCGGCATAAAGGCGGCGGCGACAGCCGTACGATGACTCTTCCTTCGAGGGGGGAAGCATGGCTGAGACCGACGAGACTCCTGAAGAGCCGCGTTTCCAGCGGCTGGGGCCGGTGAACTGGCTGCCCGAGGAGCGCAAGCACGTCGAACAGTACGAGGCGCGCATCCGCGACCTGGAGAACCGGCTCGCCTACCAGGAGGCCCGCGCCGACTACGCGCTCTGGCGGCTCCAGGCCACCCAGACCCAGAAGCCGTACCGGGTCGCGCAGGTGCTGACGAACGCGGCCAAGCCCAAGAAGATCGTCCGGCTGCCGCGCGACCTCAGCAAGGCGATGAAGGACGGCAGGAAGGCGCCGAAGGCGCCGCCGTCCGCGATCGAGGTCGCCGCCGCGGCCGAGGCGCGGGGTCCCGAGGTCAAGATCCCGACCCTCCAGTGGCCCGACGGCCCTGTCGTACGGCCCGACATGCGCGTCGCGGTGATCCTCGACGACTTCTCCCGCATGGCGTTCAGGTACGAGTGGGACCAGATCGAGTTCGGCCTGCAGGACTGGCGGGAGATCTTCGCGGAGCGGCGTCCGGAGATGCTGTTCTGCGAGTCGGCCTGGCACGGCAACCAGGGCCGCTGGCGTTACCAGATGACCGGGACCAACGCGCCCAAGCAGGAGTTGCGCGACCTGATCGCCTGGTGCCGGGAGGAGGGCATCCCCACGGTCTTCTGGAACAAGGAGGACCCGCCCAACTTCGACTTCTTCATCGAGACGGCCAAGCTGTTCGACCACGTGTACACGTGCGACGGCGACATGATCCCGAAATATCGCGAGACGCTGGGTCATGACCGTGTCGGCGTGCTGCAGTTCGCCGCGCAGCCGCGGATCCACAACCCGATCCAGACCAAGCAGGGCCGGCCGTACGACGTCGTCTTCGCCGGCATGTACTTCCGCGACAAGCACCCCGAGCGGCGCGAGCAGATGGAGACCATCCTCGCGCCGGTACGCCCGCTCGGCCTGCACATCTTCGCCAGGAACGGCACGGTCGCCGACAAGTACGCCTGGCCGGAGGAGTACCGCCCCCACATCGCCGGCGAACTGCCGTACGAGCAGATGCTGGCCGCGTACAAGATGTACAAGGTCTTCCTGAACGTGAACTCGGTGATCGACTCGCCGACCATGTGCGCCCGGCGTGTCTTCGAGCTGTCGGCCTGCTCGACCACCGTGCTGTCGGGCTGGTCGCGGGCCATCGAGGAGACGTTCGGCCCGCTGATCCCGGTCGCGCACTCGCAGGAGGAGGCGTACAACCGGGCGATCTACTTCATCAACAGCCCGGAGCTGCGGTCCCGGCAGGGACACCTGGCGATGCGCGAGGTGTTCGACAAGCACCTGTTCTCCCACCGGGTCGACCAGATCCTCACCGACCTCGGCCTGCCGGTCGTGTCGCGCTCGCGGTCGATCTCCGTCGTGCTGCCGACCAACCGGGCCGGCCAGCTCGAACACGCGATCACCCAGGTGGCCCGCCAGCGGCACCGCGACCTGGAGCTTGTACTGGTCATGCACGGCCTGTCGGAGGACCCGGCGGTCGTGCGCGACAAGGCGCTCGCGGCGGGCATCCCGGCCGTGAAGGTGCTCACCGCCGACCCGTCCTGGACGCTCGGCGAGGTGCTCAACCACGGCATCGCCCACGCCGACGGCGAGCTGATCTCGAAGATGGACGACGACAACATCTACGGCGAGCACTACCTGTCCGACCTGGTCCGTTCCTTCGACTACGCCGACGCCGAGATGGTCGGCAAGGGCGCCCACTACACCTACTTCCCCGACCAGAACGTCACGATCTTCCGCCTGCCCGGGCTGGAGCACCGCTACGCCCACCTGATCCAGGGGGCGACGATCCTGGCCAGGACCGACCTGCTGCGCGCGTTCCCGTTCGAGCCGGTCAACGCGGGCGAGGACACCCGGCTCGTACGGCGCTGCAAGGAAGAGGGCGTACGGATCTACTCGGCCGACCGCTACAACTTCATCTACATGCGCGGCTCCGACGCCACCGCCCACACCTGGCAGGCCGCGGACTACAAGCTGACCCGCAACGCCCAGTTCTGCTTCGCCGGCAACCCCGAGCCGCACGTGCTCATCTGAACGTTGTTGTCCGGCGTGAGGGCCGCGGCCCTCACGCCGCCTCCCGGCCGACGCTCTGAACTGGTCGTTCTCTCCTTGGTACCCCTGGCTGTACCTCCATTGGGGTGTACGCGGGAGCGACCGGGAGGGCCCGCGGCTGGTGTGCTGATCACTGTCAGTCGAGCACTCCCACAGGAGAGAGTGAAATGGCAGTCGACAGCCGGCCGGAGGCCGAGCGGTACACGAGTCGGAGCGGGCTTCGGGGCTTCATCCGCAACCATCCACTGATCAGCTTCTTCGTCCTGGCCAACCTGATGAGCTGGGTCGCCTGGGTGCCCTACATCCTCTCGGCGACCGGCCTGGCGGCCTGGGACTTCACCTTCCCCCGGTTACTCGGCAGCACGCAGATCGCCGGGGTGCTGCCCGGCGCCTATCTCGGCCCCATCTTCGCCGCGTACATCGTGACCAGGGTCGCGGACGGCAAGGAAGGCGTCCGCCGGTGGCTGCGGAGGATGACCAAGTGGCGGGTCGGCTGGGTCTGGTATCTCATGGCCGTCCTCGGCGTCCCCGCCGCCATCGTCGCCGCCTCTCTCGCGCTCTCCGGCGAGGACATCCACGTGCCGCCCGTCGCGGTGCTGGTCGCCTACGTGCCCAGCCTGCTGATCCAGATGGTCACCACCGGTCTCGCCGAGGAACCCGGCTGGCGTGACTTCGCCCTGCCCCGCATGCAGCGCAGGTTCGGCCCGCTGGGCGCCACCGCCGTCCTCGGCCTGCTGTGGGGCGTCTGGCATCTGCCGCTGTTCCTGAGCGAGTGGGGTGGGTGGCCGGACGTCACCATGATGAGAGTCGGCGAGTTCGTCGCCTTCTGCTGCGCCTTCAGCGTGGTCGTCACCTGGATGTTCAACCGGACCGGTCAGAGCCTGCCGCTGGTCATGCTGCTGCACGTGAGCGTCAACAACTTCATGTCGCTCCCGTACGGGGAGATGTTCCCGTCGATCGACACCGCCGAGCAGGCGAGCCACGTCACCCTGCTCGCGGCCACCACGGCGGCGATCCTGCTGCTCATCGCGACCCGCGGCCGTCTCGGCTACCGTCCGGTCGAGGAACCCGTGCCGGAGCTCGCCCGGCAGAGCTGAAGGGATGTCCTGTTCCAAGCTCTCTGGCCCAAAAGGGGGTGCATGATGGCGGCACACCAGGCGGAACCGGCCGACACCCGGCGAAACGATCGGAGGGGTGTCGCCGCACGCGCCCGTGACGTCTTCGGCGCGTTCGAACATCTCGTCGGCGGCCTCGGCACGGCGCTGCTGGCGCTCGCCGCTCTGGTGTGGCTCGTCGTGGCCGGACTGACCTGTGTGATCGGTGTGGGCCTGCTCCTGCTGCCCACCGTGCCGCGTGTCGTACGGTCCGCCGCCGAGCGCGAGCGTGACCGGTTGTCCCGCTGGGGTCCGGAGATCGTCCGTTTGGGGCCCGCGCCGGCCGGCGCACGCGCCGCGCTCGCCGAACCGGCCGTACGGCGGGAGCTGTGCTGGATCCTCGCGCACGGCACGCTGGGCCTGTTCCTCGGCGTGGCCGGATTGACCATGGTGCTGAACGCCGTGCAGAACATCACGTATCCGCTGTGGTGGCGGGCGCTGCCCGCGGAGGATCCCACCCCGACCCTGGTGTTCTGGGACGTGATCGACGACGCCGGCGCCATGGCGGTCGCGATCCTCGGCGTGGGAATGGCCGCCTGCTTCCTGGTGCTCGGGACGGGAATGGCCCGGTTGCAGGCGTGGCCGGGACGCCGGCTGCTGGCGCCCACCGCCGACGTCGACCTGTCCCTGCGGATCGCGGAGCTGTCGGCCACTCGCGCGGCGGCACTGGACGCCCACGCCGCGGAGTTGCGGCGGATCGAACGCTCGCTGCACGACGGGGCGCAGAACCGGCTGGTCGCGGTCACCGTGATGCTCGGCGCGGCCCGCCGCGCGCTGGCCCGTGACCGGCCGGACGCGGAGGACATGCTCGAACGCGCCCAGGAGACCGCCGAGCAGGCGCTGGCCGAGCTCCGTACGGTCGTCCGCGGCATCCTGCCCCCTGTGCTGGCCGACCGGGGACTCGCCGGTGCGCTCGCCGGGCTCGCGGCGAACTGCGGTGTGCCCTGCCGGGTCGACGTCGACGCGCTCGGCAGGTGCCCCGCCTCCATCGAGGCCACGGCCTACTTCGTGACCGCCGAGGCACTCACCAACATCTCCAAGCACAGCCGGGCCCGGCACGCCACGGTGACCGTACGGCGTGAAGGCGACCGGTTGTCCCTGCGAATCGAGGATGACGGCGTCGGCGGCGCGGACGAACGGCACGGCTCCGGGCTCACCGGCATCCGCAGCCGGGTCGAGGCGCACGACGGCCGTCTCACCCTGACCAGCCCGCCCGGCGGGCCGACCGCACTCGAAGTGGAGTTGTCATGCGGATCGTGATAGCCGAGGACGATCCGCTGCTGCGTGAAGGCGTCGCGCTGCTGCTGCGCGCGGAGTCCTTGGACGTCGTGGCCACGACCGACTCCCCGGACTCCTTCCTGGCGGCCGTCGACGCCCACCGGCCCGACGTGGCCATCGTCGACGTCCGGATGCCTCCGACCCACACCGACGAGGGCATCACCGCGGCGGTCGAGGCCAGGCGCCGTCAGCCCGGCCTGGCGGTGCTCGTGCTGTCCGCCTACGTCGAGCAGGCGTTCGCCACCGAGCTGCTCGCCGGCGGAACCGACCGGCTCGGATACCTGCTCAAGGAGAGAGTCGGCCGCGTCGACCAGTTCCTCGACGCCCTGCACCGGGTGGCCGCGGGAGGCACGGCCATAGACCCCGAGGTCGTCGCGCAGTTGCTCACGCGCACCCGCACCGACAGCGGGCTGGAACGGCTGACCGCCCGGGAGTTCGACGTTCTCGCCCTGATGGCCGAGGGACTGGGCAACACCGCCGTCTCCGAACGGCTCTTCGTGAGCGAAGGCGCCGTCCACAAGCACATTCGCAGCATCTTCGCCAAACTCGACCTGGCGCCCACCGACCGGGCGGACCGGAGGGTCACAGCCGTCCTGCGCTACCTGGAGGAGACCCAGCGCCGCGGCTGACGTCGTACACGCCGCACCCCGGCGGTGCGGCGTCTGCCTGGTCGGAGCGGTGGTCATCATGTACGCCCCGCGCCGGTGAACGTCCGCGCCTCCACTTGTTGTGACTCCAGGTAATTGTCATGGCGGCTTGTTCTATACAGAGAGTGATGAAAGGATTAGGGCAAGAGTTCGAATTGCAGGAGTGGTGAGAGGAGGGGCGCATGGAGTCTCCGACGTTCGACGCGTCAGCGCCTCGTCCTCCGGCTGATCCCTGGTGGGCCAGGATCATCGACGGCCCTCCCTTCTGGTCCTCGGACGACTCGCCTGCATCCGAACCCGGCATCGAAGACTCGCGTCTTCGCCCTGCCGCCGCGCCGAACCACGCTGTTGACGGCGGCGCTTTTGGCGCGGGGTCGTCGTCATGGGTGGCGGTAGCGGCGCTTGCTGAGGCGGCTCGGGCGGTGGCGCTCGTTCCAGTGCCCGAGGCACCTGAGGTGTGTCTGGCCGAGGCCGAGGAGTTGCTGTCGGCCCGCGACCGCATCACCAGCGCGTTGGCTGCCCGGGTCGGGCGTGTCCATCGAGCCGGGGAGGCGAAGAGCCATGGGCATGCCTCCACCAAGTTGTGGTTGCGTTCCGCTGGGGGGATGACCCCTGCGGGAGCAGGCCGGTTGCTGACGATGAGCATGGAGCTGGTCCGCCTGCACGAGGTGCGCCGCCTGTTCGCGGAGGGCAGCTTGCCCGAGGGGATCGTGGAGGCGATCTGCACCGCCACCTTCGGGCTGACCGACGACCAGGCCACCACCGCCGAGCGGATCTTGCTGCAGTTGGCCGGGTCGGCGGGTGCGGCGGAGGTGGCCAAGGCGGGCCGATATCTGCGCGCGGTGCTGGACCCCGACGGCCACGAGAAGGACGAGCAGGCCGACTTCGACCGCCGGTTCCTCCGCGTCCGCAGGCGGAGGAACGGCGGTGTGGAGGGGGAGTTCTACCTGCCGGTGGAGGCCGCCGCGCGGCTGCAGCACTGGCTCGACGTCTACGCCAAGCCGAAGGCCGAGGGCGACGACCGCACCCTGAGCGTGCGGAACGCGGACGCGTTCATCGCGTTCCTGGAAAGCAAGATCGTCACCGAGCTTCTGGTGCTCGTCAACGCCGAATCCCTCCCCGACGACCCCGCGACGGCTCCCGGCAGCGAACCACACGCCGGTGATGCTCCAGGGCTTGACAGCGGGCGCCGCGAAAGCGACATACCCGAGTGTGACGGTGACCGGTTCGGGAGCGATGCGCCGATGCCGGGCGACGAGCACTGGGCTGACGCGCCTGTCAGCCGGGACCCTGGCGTGGATGCTCCCACCTGCGGCGACGAGCGTCCCGATAAGGATTGCTCGGCCACGGGCAGCCCGAACGTCGCCGAGCCGCACTCCCACTCGGCCCACGGCGACGAGCACGCCGAGCCGCGTGGCGGCGGGAACTGCACTGGAAACCGACGTGCGTCCGGCTGCCCCCATGAGGACCGCCCTGCCGGTGAGTGCCCTGCCGACGACTGCACGGCAGGGCACTCACGGCATGCCTTCATGCCGGGTGAGGCGCCGCACGGGATGCCGAGGGTGGGAGCCGACTCTCCTCCAGGGTTGGGGGGCAACAGTCCGCCGGGGGTGTGGTTGCGGGGGTTGCCGGGGCTGATCCTGGCGACCGGGCACCTGCTGCCCGTCTCCCGCGTGCACCGGCTGGCCCGCACCAGCACCCTGGTGCGGATCGTGATGGACGCCGGTGGGCAGGTGCTGGACATGGGCCGCAAGGTCCGTCTGGCGACTCCGGCCCAGCGGCGGGCGGTCTTCGCCCGGTATGCGACCTGCTGGGTGGACGGCTGCCCGCTGCCGGCCACGATGTGCCAGATCGACCACGCCGAAGACTGGTGCAGCGGCGGGCCGACCGATCTCAAGCTGCTGGGGCCGGCGTGCCAGTTCCACAACCGCGACCGCTACCGCCACCCCACCCGCTACACCCGCCGCAAAACGGGCGACGACCGCTGGGCCTTCACCTACCGCAACCCCCGCACCACCCGCACCAGCCGGCGAGCGAGGACATGACGGAGAAGGGGACCATGGCTGCGGACATCGCGGCCTGATATCTGACGGTTGTTGACATGATCGGGGGATAGTCTCCCGCCGGAAGGAGGCGATGCTATGCGTTACGTGGCGCTGTTGCGCGGCATCAACGTCAATCCCGCCACCGCGGTGGCGATGGCCGATCTCAGGGCACTGCTCGACCGCCTCGGTTACGGGGACGTGCGAACGCACCTGCGCAGTGGAAACGCCCTGTTCACGGCCGGCGGTGACACCGATTCGATCGCCGCCGCGATCGAGCGCGGGCTCCAGGAGGAGCTCGGCCTGTCCACTACGGTGATCCTCCGTACGGCTGAGGAGCTGCGCGGCGTGGTGGAGCACAATCCCCTGGAGGTCAGGGACCCCGCGCGGTTCGCCGTGGTCTTCCTGGCCCGGCCGCCGGACCGGGAGGGGCTGGCGAGCATCGACCCGGCGGCATACGCCCCGGAGGAGATGCGGATCGGCGAGCGGGAGCTCTACGTCTACTTCCCCGACGGGCTGCGGCGTCCCAAGCTGCCGCCGCTGCTGGAGAAGCATTCGACCGGCCCGGCGACCATGCGCAACTGGAACACCGTCACCCGCCTGCTCTCGCTCGCCACCCAGTAGGGTCGGTGTCCTGATGAGCGCCACTCTTGTCGTGAAGGAACTCGCCGCCGGGCACGGCGACCGTGTCCTGTTCACGGATCTCGATCTGGTCGTCGCGCCCGGGGACGTCGTGGGGCTGGTGGGGGTCAACGGCGCGGGCAAGTCGACGCTGCTGCGCCTGCTGGCCGGCCTCGACGCCCCCGAGCACGGCAGCGTACGGCTCAGCCCGCCTGCCGCCAACGTCGGCCATCTGCCGCAGGAGCCCGAACGGCGGCCCGGGGAGACCGTCGCCGCCTTCCTCGCCCGCCGTACCGGGGTCGCCGCCGCACAGCGGGCCCTCGACGCTGCCACCGAGGCGCTCGTCGGCGGCGATCCCGGCGACGCGTACTCCGAGGCCCTCGATCGCTGGCTCGCCCTCGGCGGCGCCGACCTGGAGGAGCGGACCGCCGAGGTGGCCGCCGACCTCGGGCTCACGGTCGGTACGGAGCAGGAGATGGCGTCCCTGTCCGGCGGGCAGGCGGCCCGGGTGGGGCTGGCCGCGCTGCTGCTCAGCCGTTACGACGTGTTCCTGCTCGACGAGCCCACCAACGACCTCGACCTCGACGGCCTGGACCGGCTCGAACGCTTCGTGACGGGACTGCGCGCCGGGACCGTGGTCGTCAGTCACGACCGTGAGTTCCTCGCCCGTACGGTGAACAGGGTGGTCGAGCTCGACCTCGCCCAGCGGCAGGTGCGCGCGTACGGCGGCGGGTACGACGCCTACCTGGAGGAGCGCGAGGTCGCCCGCAGGCACGCACGCGAGCAGTACGAGGAGTACGCCGACACCAGGTCTTCGCTGGAGGCCAGGGCCAGGGCCCAGCGCGCCTGGATGGAGAAGGGCGTCAAGAACGCGCGCCGCAAGGCCACCGACGGCGACAAGCTCGGACGGAAGTTCCGCACCGAGGCGACGGAGAAGCAGGCGGCCAAGGCCCGGCAGAGCGAGCGGATGATCGAGCGGCTGGAGGTCGTCGAGGAGCCGCGCAAGGAGTGGGAGCTGCGGATGGAGATCGCCGCCGCGCCCCGCTCCGGGGCCGTCGTCGCGACGCTGCGCGGCGCGGTCACGCGACGTGGCGCCTTCACGCTCGGGCCCGTCGACCTGCAGATCGACTGGGCCGACCGGGTCGCGATCACCGGCGCGAACGGCTCGGGCAAGACCACCCTGCTCGGCGTCTTGCTCGGCCGGGTGGCCCCGGACGAGGGGACGGCGACGCTCGGCCCCGGGGTGGTCGTCGGCGAGGTCGACCAGGCCCGCGCCCTCTTCGAAGGCGACGAGCCGCTGCTCGACGCGTTCGGCGCGCTCGTCGACCTGCCGCCCGCCGACGTCCGCACGGTGCTGGCCAAGTTCGGCCTGCGCGCCGACCACGTGCTGCGCCCGGCGGCCACGCTGTCACCCGGTGAGCGCACGAGGGCGGCGCTCGCTCTCCTCCAGGCCCGTGGGGTGAACCTGCTCGTCCTGGACGAGCCCACCAACCATCTCGACCTTCCGGCGATCGAACAGCTGGAGTCGGCGCTCGCCTCGTACACCGGGACCCTGCTGCTCGTCACCCACGACCGGCGCATGCTGAAGGCCGTCCACACGACACGCCGGGTCGTCGTCGAGTCCGGCCGGGTCCGCGAAGACTGAACCGCTACGGCCGCTGAGCCTCACGGCCGAAGTAGCGGGCCACGACCTGCGTGTGGAGCGGGAACGCCAGCTCCTGGGGGGCGTCGATCACCAGCCACTCGCTGGTCTCCGCGGTGGGGACGACCGGCGGGAGGGCGTCCGCGGCTGTGCGCGGCCCGAGGCCGAAGATCAGCACGGTGCCGTCGGGCGCGCTGAGCACGTCGAACAGCCGCACTCCGGCCGCGTCGACGACGACGCCCGTCTCCTCGCGGACCTCCCGTACGGCGGCCTGCTGCCAGGACTCGCCGATGTCGATGAAGCCGCCGGGGAGCGCGAGCAGGCCGCGGTGCGGCTCGACCGCCCGGCGGACCACGAGAAGGCCGGACGTACGCGCACCGTCCACCGGAAGCACCAGGACCGCGACCGGCAGGGGGTTGAGATAGCCGGTGTTGCCGCACTCCTCGCAGGTCCTCGGCCAGGGCAGGCCGGGCGCGTAGGCCGCTCCGCAGAAGGAGCAGTGGGAGTTCCTGATCGCCACGCTCGCGAGGGTAGCACCGGCCGGCCCGACGTTGATCACGGATCGGTGCCGCGCCGGGAACCGTCTCATCCCTCCGAGGTGACGTGCAGGGCGACCGGCCGCAGGACCAGGCCGTCGGCCCACTTCACCGACTCGGGCAGGGTGGCCAGGCGGAGGTCCGGGCGCCGGGTGACCAGGGCCCTGAACGCCTCGGTGAGCTCGACCCTGGCGAGGCTGGCGGCCAGGCAGCGGTGCGGGCCGTACCCGAACGCCACATGCGGGTTGGGCGGGTGGCCGGTGAAGCGGTGGATGTCGAACCGGCCGGGCTCGGGAAACGCCCGCGGGTCGTGGTTGGCGGCGTTCAGGTTCGGCATGACGACCGTCCCCGCGCTCAGCGGGCCGCTGGGCAGGTCGGTGTCCGCGGTGACGCGGCGCATGAAGGCGTTGGCGGGCGGCCCGTCGAAGCGCAGGACCTCCTCTACGGCGGTGGCCGTCAGGGCGGGGTCCGCGACCAGTTCGTCCCACTGGCTCCGGTGCAGCAGCAATCGGAACACGCCACGGGCGATCATCGAGGCCGTCGTCTCGTACCCGGCCGTGATCAGGGAGAAGACGGTGTTGACGAGCTCGCCCTCCGACAGCCGGTCGCCTTCGTCCCTGGCCTGGATGAGCAGGTCGATGAGGTCCTGCCCGGGCGAGAGGCGATGCCGGGCGACCAGTTCGGCGGCGTAGGCCATGAAGTCGGTGTAGGCCTCCTGGCGCACCTGCCCGTCGGCAGTGGAGGTGGTCAGGAACATGTCCGTCCACCGGACGAACTGCTCGTAGTCGTCGATCGGCACGCCGAGCATCTCGCAGATGACATGGGCGGGTAGCCGCAGCGCGTATCCCTGGACCAGGTCGAAGTCGTCGCCCAGGCCGTCGAGGAGATCCTCGGCGATCTTCGCGATGCGGGGACGCCACGGCTCGATCTGGCGCGGGGTGAAGGTGCCGTGCATGATCCGGCGGTAGCGCGTGTGCTCCGGCGGGTCCTGGTTGACCAGCGCGTCCGGGTCGTCGTCGATGCCGACGCCGCTCACGAACCGCGGCAGCCCGGGAAGGCGGAGATTGCGGCTGGATGTGGGCGAGGCCAGCAGGGCGCGGACGTCCTCGTACCGGACGACCATCGGGACGCGGTCGCCGCTGGGCATGGTCGCCGGCTCCAGCGGCCCCGACTCGCGTCTGCGGGCGAGCTCCGGCGACGGCGTGGCGAGCGGACCCGGCACGATGTCCGGCCCCCCGCTTGGACTCGGCTCGGTGGCCATCGCAACCCCTTCCCGGTCTGGGGCGCCCGGGGGGCGGCCTACGCGGAACGTACGAAATGTCGCCTGGCCCGTCAACAGGACCGGAATGTTCTGCCATACGGTGACAGTTGCGCATGACGAAACCGCTGTGCCGAGGGCGTTCTTGAGGGAGTCTCATTCGTGACCACGACGACGACATCGAAGGGCATCGGGCTACGGTCGGAACGCGGTCCCGTCCTCGCCGCCATCATGCTGTGCACCGGCTTGGTGGCGCTGGACAGCACGATCATCGCGACCGCGGTGCCCTCGGTCGTCGGCGACCTCGGCGGGTTCTCCCAGTTCCCGTGGTTGTTCTCGATCTACCTGCTCACCCAGGCCGTCACCGTGCCCATCTACGGCAAGCTGGCCGACGTCTTCGGGCGCAAGCCGGTGATGTTCTTCGGCATCGCCGCGTTCCTGCTCGGGTCGGTGCTGTGCGGGGTGGCCTGGAGCATGCCCGCGCTGATCGCGTTCCGGGCGATCCAGGGCATCGGCGCCGGAGCGGTGCAGCCGATCAGCATCACGATGGCCGGCGACCTCTACTCGGTCGAGGAACGGGCCCGGGTCCAGGGCTACCTCGCCAGCGTGTGGGGCATCTCGGCGGTCGTCGGCCCGACGCTCGGCGGCGTTTTCTCCGAGTACGTCTCCTGGCGCTGGATCTTCTTCATCAACCTGCCGCTCGGTGCGGTGGCCGCCTGGGTGCTCGCCCGCCGGTTCGAGGAGCGGGTCGAGCGCGGCTCCCACCGGATCGACTACCTGGGCGCCGTGCTGCTGACCGGCGGTTCCTCGCTGCTCATCCTCGGCCTGCTGGAGGGCGGCGTGGCCTGGGAGTGGAACTCGGCGCCCAGCCTGCTGATCTTCGGGGCGGGGGTGCTGCTGATCGCCGCCTTCGTCCTCGCCGAGCGCCGCGCGGCCGAGCCGGTGCTGCCGCTGTGGGTGTTCCGCCGCCGCACGCTGACCGGCGGCAACCTGGTCTCCGTCGGCATCGGCGCCCTCACCATCGGACTCACGTCGTACGTCCCGACGTACGCGCAGGGGGTGCTGGGCACCGGCGCGCTGGTGGCGGGCTTCGCCCTGGCCGCGCTCACCATCGGCTGGCCGCTCGCGGCGACGTTCTCCGGCCGCCTCTACATGCGCATCGGATTCCGTGACACCGCGCTGATCGGGATCGTCGTGGTGGTGGCGGGCACCGTGCTGTGCGCGCTGCTCGGCCGGAACGCGATGATCTGGCAGGTCGCCGCCGTCTGCTTCGTGGTCGGCGTCGGCCTCGGGCTGTCGGCCAGCCCCACGATGGTCGCCGTGCAGTCGGTCGTCGGCTGGGAGCGCCGCGGCGTGGTCACCGCGACGAACATGTTCTCCCGCTCGATCGGCAGCACGGTGGGCGCCGCGATGCTGGGCGCCATCTCCAACGCGACGCTGTCGGACCGCTTCGCCCACCCGCCCGCCTCCCTCACCGACTCCGCGGCGGGGCGCCTGCCCGACAGCCTCGACGCCACGAGCCTGGTGCTGAACGCCCAGGGCGCGGCGGCCCACTCGGCCGCCGCGTCCTTCGTCCGGGGCGCACTGTACGACGCCGTCCACCACATCTTCATCGCGCTCGTCGTCGTGGCCGTGCTCAGCGTCGGCGCGCTGCTGCTCATGCCCCGCCGTACGACAGAGCTGTCGTTCGACTGACCGAGCGCCCCGGCCGAGACGTCAGGCGGCCGAGCTGTCAGGCGGCCGTGCGTTCGCCGAGGGGGCGGCGGCGCAGGCTCGTCCGCTGGAGAGCCGGCGGCACGTACGCCTGGTCGAGCACGCCGACGTCGGTGCCGGGCGGGACGATCGCGTCGATCCGGTCGAGGATGTCGTCGGTCAGAGCGACGTCGACGCCCGCGAGCAGGTCGTCGAGGTGGCTCATCGTGCGCGGCCCGAGGACGGCGCTGGTCACGCCGGGATGAGCGATGGCGAAGGCCATGGCGAGGTGGGTCAGCGGCAGACCCGCCTCCTGGGCGAGCGAGATGAACCGTTCGACGGCCTCGATGCGGTGCTCGTCGTTGACGTGCTTGAGGAAGCCGGCGCGGCGGAGCTCGTTCTGCCGCCCCTTGCGGACCTGTCCGGTGAGCAGTCCCTGCCCGAGCGGGCCCCACACGAGCGTGCCCATTCCGTAGCGCTGCGCGGCCGGCAGCACCTCGCGTTCGATGCCGCGGTTGAGCAGCGAGTAGGGCGGCTGCTCGGTGCGGAATCGCTCCAGGCCGCGCCGCTCGGCGACCCACTGGGCCTCGACGATGTCGGACGCCGGCATGGCGGACGTCCCGATCGCGCGGACCTTCCCACTGTGGATCAGGTCGGAGAGCGCGGAGAGCGTCTCCTCGACGTCCGTGGCGGGGTCCGGCCGGTGGATCTGGTAGAGGTCGATGTGGTCGGTCCCCAGGCGGCGCAGCGAGTTCTCGACGGCGGTCATGATCCAGCGCCGCGAGGCGCCCTGCTGATTGGGATCGTCACCGACGGGGCGGCTCACCTTGGTCGCGAGCACGACGTTGTCCCGCCGTCCCTTGAGCGCCCTGCCGACGATTTCTTCCGAGTCGCCGTAGGCGTCGGCGGTGTCGATGAGGTTGATCCCGGCGTCCAGCGCCTTGTGGATGATGCGGGCCGAGTCGCCGGGATCGGGGTTGCCGATGGACGTGGCGAACATCAGTGCGCCGAGCCCATAGGGGCTGACCTTGATACCGGTGCGGCCGAGGGTGCGGTACTGCATGCGAACCATGCCTTCCTTCGTGGAACAGTCGGGGTCATCCGTAGCGTCGGCTCCCAGCCTCGGGCGGCGCGGGCGTGGGCGGGAGAGACGCCCTTATCCCGGGACAGGCCGTCCCTGGCAACGTCCGGCGCACCGGGGCATGGTGAGGGGCATGGTGAAGGGTGTGGACAGAACCGAACTGGCCGACTTCCTGCGTCACTGCCGTGCCCGAGTCACCCCTGCCGACGTGGGGCTGTCGCACGGCGCGCGGCGGCGCACCCCGGGACTGCGCCGTGAGGAGGTCGCGCAGCTGGCGAGCATGTCCACCGACCACTACACGCGGCTCGAACAGGCCAGGGGCTCGCACCCGTCCCGCCAGATGCTCGCCGCCGTCGCCCGCGCGCTGCGGCTGACCGGCGACGAACGGGACCACCTTTTCCACCTGGCCGGCGAGGAGCCGCCGCGGGACCGGTCGGCCACGGAGCACGTCCGGCCCGGCCTGCTGCTCATCCTCGACCGGCTGATCGACACGCCCGCCCAGGTGGTGAACGACCGCGGCGACGTCCTCGCGCAGAATTCGATGGACAGAGCACTTCACGGTGACATGTCCGCCCGCCCCGAGGCGGAGCGCAACCTCATCTGGCGCTACTTCACCGACCCGTCCGCGCGGGAGCTTTTCCCTCCCGGGGATCGTGACCTCGCCGCGCGCACGGCGGTGGCGGATCTGCGCGCCACCTCCGCCCGCCGCCCGGACGACGCCCGGCTGGCAGAGCTCGTACGCCGGCTCCGCGCCCACAGCGAGGAGTTCTCCGCGCTGTGGAACGCCCACGACGTCGCCGTACGCCGCGCCGACGTCAAGCGCTTCCAGCATCCGGTCGTCGGCCTGCTGGAGCTGGACTGCGAGGTGATGCTCAGCCCGGAGCACGACCAGCGGCTGGTCGTCTACACCGCCCGCCCGGGCAGCGAGTCCCGCGAGCGGCTGGAACTGCTACGCGTGGTCGGCCTCCAGGACCTGATCCGCGGCTGAACGCACGAGACGTTCGTCCCCGTCCGAAGGGACGGGGACGAACGCTGGCCGTCAGGAGGCGGCGTCGACGGCGTTCTTCGTGGTGGGCTCGGCGCCGTTGACGCTCGCGCCGTCCTGCTGGACCGCCGCCTGAGCCGCGGCGGGAGAGCCGCCGGCCAGGAGGGTGCGCGCCAGGCCCAGCCCGGTGCCGCCCAGCGTGAGCGCCTTGGCCAGCATCTCCTCGATGCCCTGGGCGCCGTTGAGCACCACCATGTGGTCGACGTTGCCGAACGCCTTCGCCCCGGCCTCGACGATCTGCGGCCAGTTCTCGGCGAGCTGCTGGGCGATGACGGCCTCCTGGTTCTCCCGCAGCGCCTCGGAGCGGGCCCTGATCGCCTCGGCCTCGGCCAGGCCCCTGGCCTTGGCGGCCTCGGCCTCCGCGAGACCCCGCGCCTTGGCGGCCTCGGCCTCGCTCAGACCGGTCGCCCTGGTCGCGGCCGCGGCGGCCTCACCGCGCAGCCGCACCGACTCGGCGTCGGCCGCGGCCGCCTGCTTGACCTGCGACGCCTGCGCGACCGCCCGCAGCTCGGTCTCCTTCGCCTCCGCCTCGGCCTGCGCGATGCGCGCGTCGCGCTCGGCCTGCGACAGCGTCACGGTCTCGTACGCCTTGGCGTCGGCGGGCTTGCGCACCTGCGACTGGAGTCGCTGCTCGGAGAGCTGGGCCTCCAGCTCGGCCGTACGGGTCTCCTGGACGACGACCTCCTGACGGGCCGTGGCCTCCGACAGCGGACCGGACTGCCGCGACCGCGCCTGCGCCTCGTCGATCTCCGCCTGGTAGGAGGCCTGCTTGATCTGCGCGTCGCGCCAGGCGGCGGCCTTGTTCGCCGCCGCGATCTGCTCGGCCTCGGTGGCCTCCTGGTCGCGCTGCGCCTCCGCGATGCGCGCGGACGCGGCGATCTTCGCGGCGTGCGGCTTGCCCAGGTTCGTGATGTAGCCGGTCTCGTCCTCGATCTCCTGGATCTGCAGCGAGTCGACCACCAGGCCGAGCTTGCTCATCTCGTCGGCCGCGGAGCTGCGGGTCTCGCTGGTGAGCCGCTCCCGGTTCAGGATGAGATCCTCGACGGTCAGGTTGCCGATGATCGAGCGCAGGTGACCGGTGAACAGCTCGTGGATGGCGCCGTTCATCGAGTCCTGCTGGTCGAGGAAGCGCCGGGCGGCGTTCGCGATGCTGGTGAAGTCGTCGCCCACCTTGTAGATGACCACGCCGCGCACCTGGACCGGGATGCCCTGCTGGGTCACGCAGTTGACCTGGAGGTTCGTGGCCCGGCTGTCGAGCCGCAGCCGCCGGGAGGTCTGGAAGCCGGGCAGCACGGCGGTGCCCTTGCCGGTCACGATCTTGAAGCCCAGGCTGTCGGCGAGCTCGTTTCTGGTGTGGGCCCCGAGGCCCGAGATGATGAGCGCCTCGTTGGGCTCGGCCACCCGCCAGATGGCCTTGAACAGCATGGTGAGGACGATGAGGGCGACGATGGCGACGCCGCCCACGACCAGGATCTCCGAGGGCATGGGAGCCTCCGTCCTAGTGGGGGGAAAGTGAGAGGAGGAGGGTGCCGGTCAGACGATCGCGCGTGCGACGTAGACAGTGCGCGGGGGCGAATACTCCACGACGACGACGATGGACCCCACCGGGATCTCCTCGTCCGGGACGCTCGGATAGGCGTAGAACGCCTCGACACCCCCGCGGATGGGCACCATCACCTCGCCGACAAGGCCGGGACCGATCCTGCCCGTGACCCTGCCCTGTCTGCCGACCACCCGCGTCACCCCGTCGTTTTCACCACATCTGGCCGCACCGCGAATGCGTACGCTACCCCGGATTGCGCGCTTCGCCATGTTCAGCACCATCGCCCGGAAAACGTGCGTACGGACGCTGGAGTTCCGCCCTGCGCCTACCGGGCCGGTGACCGGGCCGCCGGCTGGGCCGGCGCAGCGTCGTGAACGCCCAGGAGACGTCCGGCTCCACCGCCCAGCGGAAGGCCCGCCGTACCGGGGAGGTGCACAGCAGGGCCGCCA
The DNA here is from genome assembly GCF_014161385.1 of Microbispora sp. H10670. Classification (NCBI taxonomy): domain Bacteria; kingdom Bacillati; phylum Actinomycetota; class Actinomycetes; order Streptosporangiales; family Streptosporangiaceae; genus Microbispora; species Microbispora sp. H10670. The sequence continues at coordinate 384,414 of NZ_JABBWW010000001.1, forward strand.
GTACGGTGCCCAACAGGACCATCGCCGCCACGCCGAGCGGATTGACGAGCGCGTCGTGGAAGCGCTCGGTGACCTTCACCGCGAAGCCGTGCAGCAGATAGGCGTACATGGTGGCGGCGCCGAGGCCGGAGAACCAGGTGCGGCGGTCCGGGGTGAGCGCGAGGAACGCCAGGACCAGCAGGAAGCCCGCCGCCAGCATGGCGAGCCTGATCAGGGTGCCGGTCAGGTCGTCCACGCCGATCTGGTGGTTGGAGTGGCGCCAGCGGATCCATTCCGTCGGCACGAGCCGGTGCACGGCGAAGGCCCCGGCGAGCGCCGCGGCCAGCACGGCGCCACCCGTGATCGCGGCGACCCGCCCGCGCAGCAGCTCCAGGTGGCCGGGGGTGAGCATGAGCCCGAGCACGTAGAACGGCAGCAGGCCGAAGGTGCGGTTCATCGACAGCTCGTCCGGCAGCGCGCTCGTCCCCGACAGCAGCGAGAGCCCGACCGCGACCACCAGAGGATGCCGCAACTGCTGCCAGACCGGAGTGGACAGCCGCCAGAGGAACAGCGACATCAGGAACCAGGTCAGGTAGTACGGGTCGAGCAGGCTGATCTCCAGCTTGCCGTACAGGAAGTAGCGGGGCAGCGAGTAGGCCACCTCGAAGATGACGTACGGCACGGCCAGGCCGCTGATGAGCTTGCGCGCCTTGCCGGCGGAGAACGTGAAGTTGCGCGACAGGTAGCCGCTGATCACGATGAACAGCGGCATGTGGAAGAGGTAGACGTAGAAGTAGAGCGCGTGCGCCGCGGGGACGTCCCGCAGGTCCTCCACGAGGTGCCCGGAGACGACGAGCACGATGGCCAGGAACTTGGCGTTGTCCAGCAGCGGGTCGCGGGCGGGGGCCGCCGTGCCGGACGTGCGCGCGGGAACGGTCACGGTCATGCGGCCGGACCCTAGTCACCCGTCCGTGAGCACCGGCGCAACCCCGGGCGAACACTCCCCGAACTCTTGGGCCCGAACTCTCAGGCCCGAACTCTTAAGCCCGGTAGCGCGTGGCGAGCTCGGGGCTCTGCCCTCCGAAGGCGGCGAGCTCGGCCCGGAAGACCGCGTCCAGGAGACCGGCGTCCTCGACGCCGGGTGCAGCAGACGACCTCTCCCAGCTCCAGCCCGCGCAGGCAGGCCGTCACGACGTCGTCGGCGCTCATCCGCGGCACGGCGCTCAGGTCGAGGCCCTGCCGCTCGTGGAACTCGGTGGCCACGACGCCCGGGCACAGTACCTGTACGGCGACTCCCGTGCCCTCCAGCTCCGCGCTCAGGGTCTGGGACATCGCGACGAGGTGGGCCAGGGTCCCGGCGTAGACGGCGCGGCGGGGCATCTGGGAGTGCGGGGCCGGGCCGCTGAAGGCGATCATGCCGGCCACGTTGACGATCGCGCCTCCGCCCCGCTCCCGCATGCCCGCGACGGCGGCCCGGGCGAGCATGGTCGGGGCGACGACCTTGACGTGCACGAGCTCTCCGGCCTTGTCCGCGGGAAGCTCGGCCAGCGGCATGTAGTGGGCGACGCCGGCGTTGTTGACGAGCAGGTCGAGCGGCTCGTCCGCGCAGATCCCGGCCACCGTGTCGATGCCCTCGTCGGTGGACAGGTCGGCGGCCACCGCCCGCTACCCCGCCGACCAGCGGCTCAAGCGACTGGTGGCGGACCTGCTCGCGAACAGCGACAGGTTTGCCCAACTGTGGGAGACCGGCATCGCCGGGCACCACCAGGCCGCCCGCAAGACGATCGACCACCCGGAGGCGGGCGCCGTGACGCTCGACTGCGACGTGCTCACCGTGGCGGGCGGCGACCTGCGCGTCATGGTCTACACGGCCGAGCCCGGCACCGAGGACGCCGAGCGCCTCGCGCTGATCACCGTCCTCGGCACCCAGGCTCTGAGCACTCGATCTCTCGGTAGCTCAGCCTGACAGTCCGGTGGCGGCGGCGCTGGCATCCCAGAGGGCGGCCGCGAGGGCGGGGTCGGACATCGTCTTCGGCACCCGCGCGGGGGCGTTCTTGACGAAGTAGCGGCCCGGGTGGTCCACGCCGTCGGAGTGGGTGGCGAGGTGGACGATCCTGGCGGCGCCGGCCTCGGGCGGCTCGCCCACCCCGGGAACGCGCCACACCATCTTCATGAAGAGCGTGCCGTCCGCGAAGGACGTCTTCAGCACTCCGGGGTGCAGGCAGGTGGCGGCCAGCCCGCGCTCGGCGAGCGACACGGTGAACAACGCGTTGGCCTGCTTGGAGTCGCCGTACTGCAGCCAGCCGTTCCAGCGCCGCCGTTCCCTGGACAGGTCGGCGGGGTCGAGGCGGCCGGTCTTGGCGGCCCGCGACGAGGTGGTGACGACCCGGGCGGACGACGCCGCGAGGCGGTCGGCGAGCAGGTTCGTGAGCAGGAACGGCGCCAGGTGGTTGACCTGCATCATCAACTCGTTGCCGTCCACCGTCGTCCGCCGGTCGGGCGACATGACGCCCGCGTTGTTGACCAGCACGTCGATGTGGTCGTACCGCGCCAGCAGTTCCGCGGCCAGCCGGCGCACCTCGTCGAGGGAGGAGAAGTCGGCCACGAGGGTGTCCGGGCGGGCGCCGCCGGCCTCCGCGGCCCGGTCCGCGACGGCGCGCAACCTCTCGGGGGTACGCCCGATGAGCACGATTTGGTGACCTCGCCGAGCGAGATCAAGGGCGGAAGCTGCACCGATTCCGGCACCAGCCCCAGTGATCACTGTAATCATCGTTTCCTCCCCCTGCGCGGCGAGTGTATCGGTGCTAGCCTTCTGTGCGATCTTCCGGAGGTGCATTCCCCCATAAATGCGGCACAGCCTCCAGCACTGCAGGAGTGGCCATATGGGTTCAAAAAACCGCTCGATTCGGTTCAAGATCTTCTTACTGCTGCTCCTACCATTGCTCATGTTGAGTGCTATGTGGGGGTTTGCCCTAAAACTCACGGTCGGCGACGGTGTCATCCTCATGCGTTCCAAGACGCTGTACGACACCGTGGGCATCGCCTCCACCGACCTCGGGCTGCAGATCCAGGCCGAACGCGCACTCACCGCGGGAGTGCTGAGCAGCGGCCAGACGAACTCCGCCGCGCTCACCGCCCAGCAGGCCAAGACCACCGCCTCGGTGGACAGGTTCCGGAGGACCGCCGGCGAGGACTCCACCCGTGACGCCATGGGCGAGGACCTCGTGGCGCCCCTGGAGTCCCTGCTGTCCTCCCTCGAACGCCTGCCCTCGATCCGGGAGTCCGTCTCGCTCGGCCAGATGGACCGGCTGTACGCCATCAACTCGTACAACGCGATCATGGATGACATGTTCGCGCTGTACGAGAGGCTGGTCTCGGTCCCCGACCTGACCGTCTTCCAGCAGGCCAGCGCGATGCAGGGGATGGGCAACGCGCACGAGATGATCAGCCGTGAGGACGCCCTCATCCGCGGCGCGCTGGCCAGCGGCGTGATGACCGGCGAGGAGCAGACCGCGTTCAGCGAGTGGGTGTCCACCCGCCGCTTCCTCTACCGGAAGAACCGCACGATCCTCACCGGCGACATGCGCGCGCCGTACGAGCAGGAGCTCACCTCGCCGCTGTTCGACCGCTTCACAGCGCTGGAGAACCTGCTCGTCAACCGGGTGCGCACCGGCGGGCCGGTCCCGCCGGAGGCCCAGAAGTGGTCGCCGACCGTCGACCAGTTGATCCTCAGGCTCGACTCGGCCCGGGTGAAGGCGTCGGACGCGCTCAACACGAACGCCACCTCGGTCGCGACCGGGATCCTGCTCCGCATCCTGGTCGCCGGAGGGCTCGGCCTCGTCGTCATCGTGACGACGATCATCTTCTCCGTACGGTTCGGCCGCCGCCTCGCCCGCGACCTCGCCGGGCTGCGCGACGCCGCGCTCGACCTCGCCGACGTACGGCTGCCGCGCGTCGTCGAGAAGCTGCGGCGCGGCGAGGAGGTGGACGTCGAGGCCGAGGCGCCCCCGATCAACGCGACGGGGTCCAGCGAGGTCGAGGACGTCGCCCACGCGTTCGGCTCCGTGCAGCGCACCGCCGTCGAGGCGGCCGTCGGTCAGGCCGCCCTCCGCCGCGGCGTCGGCCAGGTCTTCCTCAACCTGGCCCGGCGCAAGCAGACCCTGCTGCACCGCCAGCTCACGCTGCTCGACTCGATGCAGCGCCGGGCCGAGGACCCGGAGGCGCTGGAGGACCTGTTCCGGCTCGACCACCTCACCACCCGCATGCGGCGGCACGCGGAAGGCCTGATCATTCTCTCCGGGGCCACGCCGGGACGCGCCTGGCGCAAGCCGGTGCCGCTCATCGACGTGGTCCGGGCGGCGATCTCCGAGGTGGAGGACTACACCCGGGTCACGATGGCGCCGATGCCGGCCGCCACCCTCATGGGCGCGTCCGTGGCCGACCTCGTCCACCTGATCGCCGAGCTGATCGAGAACGCCACCGTCTTCTCGCCGCCGCACACCCGGGTGGAGGTCCGCGGGGAGCTCGTCGCCAACGGGCTCGCGATCGAGGTCGAGGACCGCGGCCTGGGCCTCTCGCCCGAGGAGTACGACGAGATCAACGCGCGGCTGACCGACCCGCCGGAGTTCGACCTGGCCGACAGCGACAGGCTCGGGCTCTTCGTCGTCAGCCAGCTCGCCGCCCGGCACGGAATCAGGGTGGTGCTGCGCGGGTCGCCGTTCGGCGGGACGACCGGGATCGTGCTCATCCCCCGCACCCTGGTCGTGGAGGACGGCGCGCCTGCGGCGATCGAGGGGCCGCCCGCCCCCCGCGGCGCCCACGCCAAGCCGATGCCGAGGGTTGTGCACGAAACGGTGCCGGACAGGGTGCCGGACACCGTGCCGGACACCTTCCCGGAGAGATTCCCGGAGACCGCGCCCGAGACCACGCCGCCGACGCTGCGCGAGGCCGTCGCGGGACGGGTGTGGGAGCCCGGCGGAGCCTCGGAGTTCCCCGAGTCGTCCCCGTTCTTCACCCCGGCCGCCCTGCGGACCGAGGCCGTGCCCTCCTCGATGCGCGAGGCTCCGCCCGCCCCTCCATCCATCCCCACGCCCGTCCCGACACCGTTCCCCACACCCGTCCCCACGCCGGAGCCGGCCCCCGCGAACGGCGCGGGGAACGGTGCGGGCAACGGCTCGGGAAATGGCGCGGGGAACGGCGCACCGAACGGCACCGCGTCCCGGGCCAGGGGGTCGGCGCCCAACGGGACCCACGCCGGTCTGCCGCGCCGGGTCCGCCAGGCCAACATCGCTCCGCAGCTACGCACCCCGTCCACGCAGCCGCCGCTGTCCGCCCCTCCGATGGAGGAGCGGTCGCCCGAGGAGGCCAGGGCCGTGTTCGCCGCCTTCCAGAGCGGAGCGCGCCGGGGCCGGGAGGACTCCGACCAGCCGGGTGGGGTAGCACCCGGTGACCACGCACACAACACGCACGGCGAGAAGGGTGACGCATGACCGGCAAAGCGACGTCGACCGGCGAACTGAACTGGCTGCTCGACGATCTCATCAGCAGGGTCGCCGCCGTCCGCCAGGCGGTGATCCTCTCCACCGACGGCCTCGTCGTGGGAGCCTCCCAGGGGCTGAGCCGGGAGGACGCGGAGCACCTGTCGGCGGTCGCCGCCGGGTTCCAGAGCCTGGCCAGGGGTGCCGGGCGGCACTTCGGCGGCGGCGAGGTGCGGCAGACCATCGTGGAGATGGAGGCGGCGTTCCTCTTCGTCACCGCCGCCGGGCAGGGCACCTGCCTGGCCGTCCTGGCCGCCTCCGACGCCGACGTCGGCCACATCGCGTACGAGATGGCGATGCTGGTCAAGCGCGTGGGCCAGCACATCTCCACCAACCCGCGCCGGATCTCCCCGTGAGACGGGCGCGCATATGACGGGACCCCAATGGATGGACGAGGAGGCCGGGCCTTTGGTCCGGCCCTACGCGCTGACAGGGGGCCGGGCGCGGCCCTCCGGCGCGAAACTCGATCTCATCACGATGGTGACCACCACGGGTTCACGCAGGGACCTGTCCGGGATAGGTCCCGAGCAGCGGCGGATCCTCGACCTCGCGCGCCGCGGCGCGTCGGTGGCGGACATCGCGTCCGACATCGACCTGCCCCTGGGCGTGGTCCGCGTCCTGATCGGGGATCTGCTCGATCTGGGACTCGTCGAGGCACGGGCTCCGGGCAAAGTGGCGCCGCTGCCAAGCGAGCGCATTCTCAAGGAAGTGATCAATGGCCTTCGCGCCCTCTGAGGAGCCGGTCGCCCTCAAGATATTGGTGGCCGGCGGCTTCGGCGTCGGCAAGACCACGCTGGTCGGCGCGATCAGCGAGATTCGCCCCCTCCGTACGGAGGAGGTGCTGTCCGACCGCAGCGTCGGCGTCGACGACACCGACGGCGTGGAAGCCAAGACGACCACCACGGTCGCGATGGACTTCGGACGCATCACCATCAGGGAAGGCCTGGTGGTCTACCTGTTCGGCACCCCCGGGCAGGAGCGCTTCTGGTTCATGTGGGACGAGCTCAGCTACGGCGCGCTCGGCGCGGTCGTGCTGGCCGACACCCGGAGGCTGACCGACTGCTTCCCGTCCATCGACTACTTCGAGCAGCGCGGCACGCCGTTCATCGTGGCGGTGAACTGCTTCGACGGGGCGGACCGGCACGAGGCCGACGACGTGCGGATCGCCCTCGACCTCGATCCGGAGGTGCCCGTCCTGCTCTGCGACGTACGGCGGCGCGCCTCGGCGAAGGTCGTGCTCGTCACCCTCGTGGAGCACGCGCTCAAGATGCTGACGGCCGCCCAGCGCTGAGCGGCCCGATCCCGGCGGATCAGCGGTGGGCCGCGAGGTCGGCCCGCCGCCCGCCGATCCACTCACGGAGCGGCGGCCCCCAGGTGAGCTGGACGAGCCGCAGGGCGAACAGCCCGAGGACGGACACCTCGGCGGTCAGCAGCAGCCGCTCCACCAGGCCGATCATGACGCCGTGGCCGGGCAGCGCCACGTAGGTGATGGCGGCGAGGCCGAGGCCGGAGGCGAGCGCGAGCCATTCGAGCGGCCGGGCGACGGCCTGCCACCGCTCGTCCTGGCCGAGCCGGCCCACGAGCTGGATCGCGGCGGCGGGCACGCTCACGAAGGCGGCCGCCGACAGGAGTCCGTGCAGGTCGCCCTGCCAGCTCGTGTCCGACGGGATGACCGCCGCGCCGATGAGGGAGGCGCTCCACAGGCCGATCAGGCGGGCGGGCCAGCCGTCCACGGGCGCGTGCACGGCGCGCATCCCGGCCAGCAGGGCGAGGGAGGCCAGGCCGAGGACGGCCATGGCGGTCTCGATCACGCCGCCGGCGTCGCGCGCCGCGTACTGGCTGATCGTCATGGAGACGGGGTCCAGCGAGGGCTCCCCGCCCACCTGCGCCGCCACGACGGTGACGACGGCGAGCAGGATGCCACCGCCGGCGAGCAGGGGATAGATCCTCTTGGCCATACCTTGAGGATCCCGCGTACGGCCCGTTTCTAACATCCGGGACAACGCGTACATCACCCCGATAGGGGGTCAGGGTCGTCTCAGGGTGGGGTCTCCGGGGTCACGTGGACCCCACCCCGGACGTCTACTCCTGCGCGCCTCTACTCCTGCGCCGCCTCGTGGTAGCGCTCGCGCAGGCCGGGAGTGGGGTCGCCCTCGTACCGCTCGGTGCCGCCCGACTCCCAGTGGGGCGGCTCCGGCTCGCCGGACAGCAGCCAGGCGGCCTGCTTGGCGGCGCCGTCCGCGACGTACTCCCCGGGGGTGGGGACGAGCACCGGACGCCCGAACACGCTGGGCGCGATCCGGCGCACCGCCTCCGAGCGGGCGCCGCCGCCGATGAGCAGCACCCTGGCCGGCTCGACGCCGAGCGCGTCCAGCGCGTCGGCGAGCCCGCACAGCATGCCCTCGACCGCGGCCCGGGCCAGATGCTCGGGGCTGGAGTTGGACAGGCGCAGCCCGTGCAGGGAACCGGTCGCGTCGGGCCGGTTGGGGGTGCGCTCTCCCTCCAGGTACGGCACGAGCACCAGCCCGCCGGAGCCCGCGGGCGCCCGCAGGGCCAGATCGCTCAGGCCCTGGGGGGTGACCCCGAGCATCCGGGCCGCCGCGTCCAGCACCCGCGCCGCGTTCAGCGTGCAGACCAGCGGGAGGTACCGCCCGGTGGCGTCGGCGAACCCGGCGACCAGCCCGGCCGCGTCCGCGGACGGGGTCTCCGAACAGGCGAACGCCGTCCCCGACGTGCCGATGGACACCACCACGTCACCGGGCCGCATGCCGACGCCGAGCGCCGCCGCCATGTTGTCGCCGGTGCCGGGCGCGAGCAGCGCGCCGCCGTGCTCGGCCGTACCGGCCTGTTCGGCCGGGCCGAGCACGCGGGGCAGTTCCGGCACCCGGCCCATGGCGAGTTCCAGCAGGTCGGTGCGGTACTCGCCGGTGGCGGGCGACCAGTATCCGGTGCCGGAGGCGTCTCCCCGGTCGGTCGCGATCGTGTCCGGCCGCCCGGCGAGGCGCCAGGTGAGCCAGTCGTGCGGCAGGCAGACCGACCGCGTACGGCGGGCGTTGTCCGGCTCCTCGCGGGCGAGCCAGCGGAGCTTGGTCACCGTGAACGACGCCACCGGCACGCTGCCGACGGCCTCGGCCCACGCCTTCGGGCCGCCCAGCTCGGCGACCAGGTCGGCCGCGGCCCCGGCGGACCGGGTGTCGTTCCACAGCAGCGCGGGCCGGACCACCTCGCCGTTCTCGTCGAGGCAGACCATGCCGTGCTGCTGTGCCCCCACGCTGACGGCGGCGACGTCCGCCAGGCCGCCCGCCTGCTCGATCGCACCCTGCAGGGCGGTCCACCAGTGGTCGGGATGGACCTCCGTGCCCTCCGGGTGGGGGGCGCGGCCCTCGCGCACGAGGGCCCCGCTCTCCGCGTCCCGGATCACGACCTTGCAGCTCTGGGTCGACGAGTCGACCCCTGCCACGAGCGTCACAGTCGTCCCCTCACTCTGTCTTCCGGCCGGGCGGTCAGCCGCGGACGCCGAGGAGGTGCTCCAGCGCGAGCTGGTTCAGCCGGGTGAAGTGGAAGCCGCGGGCGGCCACCTCGTCGACGTCGATCGACTCGGCGAGGACGTCGTCGTAGGTCTCGCCCTCGGCCAGGGTCGGCTGGGCCAGCTCGGTGAGCTTGCTGGCGGCCAGCGCCTCCTGCACCTCGGGGTCGGCGCGGAAGGCCTTCGACTTCTCCTTGAAGATGAGGTAGGTCCGCATGTTCGCGGCCGCCGACTCCCAGACGTCTTCCTTGTCCTCGGTGCGCAGCGGCTTGTAGTCGAAGTGGCGCGGGCCGTCGTAGCCGCCGTTCTCCAGCAGGTCGACCAGGAAGAACGCGCTCTTCACGTCGCCGTGGCCGAAGACGAGGTCCTGGTCGTACTTCGGGCCGTGCTGGCCGTTGAGGTCGATGTGGAACAGCTTGCCGTGCCACAGCGCCTGGGCGATGCCGTGGACGAAGTTCATCCCGGCCATCTGCTCGTGGCCGACCTCGGGGTTGAGGCCCACCATCTCGGGGTGCTCCAGCGAGTTGATGAAGGCCAGGGCGTGGCCGATCGTCGGCAGCAGGATGTCGCCGCGCGGCTCGTTCGGCTTGGGCTCGACCGCGAACCGGATGTCGTAACCCTTGTCGATCACGTACTGGCACAGGAGGTCGAAGCCCTCCTTGTAGCGGTCGAGCGCGACCCGCACGTCCTTGGCGGCGTCGGACTCGGCGCCCTCACGGCCGCCCCAGCACACGTACGTCGTGGCCCCGAGCTCGGCGGCGAGGTCGATGTTGCGGATGACCTTGCGAAGGGCGTACCGCCGGACGTCGCGGTCGTTGCTGGTGAACCCGCCGTCCTTGAAGATCGGGTGGGTGAACAGGTTGGTGGTGGCCATCGGCACCTTCATGCCGGTGTCGGCCAGCGCCTTCTTGAGGTTCTCGACCGCCTTGGCCCGGTCCGGCTCCACCGCGAGGAGGTCGTCGTCGTGGAAGGTCACACCGTACGCGCCGAGCTCGGCCAGGCGGTGGACGCTCTCGACCGGGTCCAGCGGGGCCCGGGTGGCGTCGCCGAACGGGTCGCGCGCCTGCCAGCCGACGGTCCACAGCCCGAACGTGAAACGGTCCTCGGGAGTGGGGGTGTACATGAGTCGCCTCCGAATTAGTCTATGTTGTGGACTAAATATCCGACGTGGCGGGCTCCGGGTCAAGAGGGCGTGTCCAGGTTCTCAACCCCCGATAGTGGAGGGTGTGATGTCGCAGGCCGTACGACACGACGCGATGCGCGCCCGGAATCTGGCGCTCGTACTGGGTGAGGTCGGCGCACGCGGCGCGGTGACGCGCGCCGCTCTCGCCGAGATAACGGGCCTCACCAAGACGACCGTCTCCAAGCTGGTCGGAGACCTCATCGAGGGCGGGCTGGTGGTGGAGACCGGCGCCGTCCGGGACGGCGAGCGGGGCAGGCCCGGCGTCGAGATCCGGATCAGCGGGCGCCACGTGGCCGCCCTCGGCCTGGAGGTCAACGTCGACTACCTGGCCGTGTGCGTGGTCGACCTCGCCCGGACCGTGCGGCTGCGCCGTACACAGGCTGTGGACAACCGCGCCGCACTCCCTGTGGACAGCATCGCGCGACTTGGGGATCTGGCCGCGAACGTTGTGGACGAGGCTGTGGAGAAGGGCCTCCGGGTGGTCGGCGGGGTGCTGGCCGTGCCCGGCCCTGTGGACAGGGCCACCGGCGACGTCCGGAACGCTCCCAACCTGGGCTGGCGCGACGTCCCGCTGGCGTCGCTCCTCCAGCACTTCCCCTTCCCCGTACGCGTCGAGAACGAGGCGAACCTGGCCGCGCTCGGTGAACTGTGGTTCGGATCGGGACTGCCCGATTTCCTGCACGTTTCAGGGGAGATCGGCATCGGCGCCGGACTCGTCGTCCGCGGCCGGCTCTTCCGGGGGGCGCACGGCTTCGCCGGCGAGCTCGGGCATGTCGTGGTCGCGCCCGACGGGCCGCAGTGCCGCTGTGGCGGCCGGGGATGCCTCGAACAGTACGCCGGGCAGGACGCGCTGCTGGCCGCCGCCGGGGGCGTCCGCGGCCAGCTGGGCGTCGCGCAGGTGGCCCAGCGCCTGCGGGAGGGCGACGAGAGGGCGCGGGCGGCCTGCGAGCGGGCGGCGTGGGCGCTCGGGGTGGCCCTGTCGTCGGCGATCAACCTCGTGGACCCCGGCGCCATCGTCCTCGGCGGGATCTACGCGCCGCTCTTCCGCTGGATCGGCGACGTGGTCGGGGACACGCTGCGGGCCCGCCTCGGCCAGATGCGCGGCACCGTGCCACCGGTGATCGTGTCGCGGCTCGGCGCGGAGGCGGCCGCCCTCGGCGCGGCCGGCCAGGTGATCGAGCAGGTCATGGCCGACCCCGCCGCTCTTTTACACACCTGAGCTAGACTTACTTGAGAGCTCAAGTAACGGGAGGGCGTCATGCCGGTCCAGCGACTCAACCACGCGGTTCTCTATGTGCGGGACGTCGACCGCAGTGTGGCCTTCTACCGGGAGGCTCTGGGCTTCCGCGTCGTCAACGCGCTTCCCGGGGCGGCGTTCCTGCAGGCCGAGGGGTCGTCGAACGACCACGACCTCGGGCTCTTCCAGATCGGCGCGCAGGCGGGGCCGTCGTCGGCGGGCCGGGCGACGGTGGGGCTCTACCACCTCGCGTGGGAGGTCGACACGCTCGCCGAACTCGACCGCGTCGCGACCCGGCTGGCGGCGATGGACGCCCTGGTCGGCGCGTCCGACCACGCCACCACCAAGGCCCTCTACGCGAAGGACCCCGACGGACTGGAGTTCGAGGTCTCCTGGCTCGTGCCCGCCGACCTGATCACCGACGAACTCCTGGCCGGACGCACCACGATCAGGCCGCTCGACCTGGCCGCGGAGCTGGAGCGATACGGTGCGCACACGCGCGGCGGGGTCGGCGTCAGCGTCTGACCCGGAACCTGACCGAAACGCCTACATTCGGCAGGCCAAAAGGGCTAAATGTAACGGGTTTGTCTTCATTGACCGACCTATCCATACCACTTATCGCGAATCCCCTCCCTCACCCCCTCGTCCGGCTCTAGCATGATCGCGGTCTGCACCGGTACGGCGAGGGGACAGGACGAGTCGTGGACGACGAGGCCCAGCGCGAGGCCGCCGCGAGAGCGGCCCGAATCGACACGAGCAAGCCGAGCATCGCCCGTGTCTACGACTTCTTCCTCGGCGGCAAGGACAACTTCGCCATCGACCGCCAGATCGGGGAGGCGACCCTGAAGATCGCGCCGGACGCCCCCGCGGCCGGCCGGTCGAACCGGGCCTTCCTCCGGCGCGTCGTCCACCATCTGGCTGCCGAGGCGGGCATCCGGCAGTTCCTCGACATCGGCTCCGGCCTGCCCACCCAGGGCAACGTGCACCAGGTCGCCCAGGCGGCCGCTCCCGAGTCGCGGGTCGTCTACGTCGACAACGACCCCATCGTGCTCGTCCACGGCCGGGCGCTGCTCGCCACGAACGGGAGCACCACGGTCATCGAGGCCGACATCCGCGACCCGGAGTCGATCCTGAACCACCCCGGGGTGCGCGACCTCATCGACTTCACGCAGCCGGTGGCCCTGCTGCTGTTCGCGATCCTGCACCACCTCAACGACGACGAGGACCCCCACGCGATCGCCGCCCGCTTCCGGGACGTCCTGCCGTCCGGCAGCTATATGGCGCTGTCCCACTTCCACAACCCGGGCCCGTCCATGCCCGAGGTCTCGGCCCAGGCGACCACCGCCGAGAAGCTGTTCAACGAGAACCTCGGCACCGGCCGGTGGCGCACGCACGACGAGATCGTCGCGTACTTCGGCGACATGGAACTCCTGGAGCCCGGCGTGGTCCCGCTCGCGGAGTGGCGGCCGGACCCCGGCGAGCCGGTGGACCGCGGAATCACCTATCACACGTTCGTCGGTGGCCTGGCCCGCAAGCACTGAGATCGTCCCGGCCGAATAAACGTGAGTTAGGTCACTGTCCCCGCGCCGGGCCGTACGGGTATCAGTGCAGGCGGCGTCACGTCCGGCGACGGACGGGCGGCCGCCCTGGTCCCCGTACGGCCGGCGGCTCGGTTGACACCGGTCGGTGGGGACGGTGATGCTCGGAGGTGGCTGCCCCTCTACAGGAAGGCGGCACCGCATGATGACCGTCAATGGGTCGTTCGAATCCACTCGCAACAAGAATCTGCTCTACACGGACTCGCAAATCAGCATCCGCACCTCCGTGGACGGGTCCGTCCGCCTGATCGGCCAGATCGATCTCACCAACGGCGACGCCATCGCCGGCGCTCTCAACAAGGCCTGGACGAAGTCCGACGCGCAGGGCGTGGACGTCGCCGAACTGAGGTTCATCGACCTCTACGGCCTGCGCGCCCTGGCCGTGCTGTCCGACTCGCCGGTCGGCCACCCCATCCAGCTCAACAACGTGCGGCCCGCGCTGCGCAAGCTGCTGCTCATGCTGGACTGGCCCGCCTTCACGATGGCCTGAGCCGGTCGGCCCCTGCCCCTCTGCGCGTTTCCGCCTGCGCGTTTCCGCCGTCGCCGATGGAGGAAAGTAACGGAGGACGGTCGTCCGGCCGTTTTGCCGTCATTCGTGAGTTGCCCCCGACTCTCGCGAGGAGGGGTGATGATCCTCACTCAGGGGCTCACGACATCGGTGGCCCTCTTGCGGAGCGTGCTGCCCGAACCACTCCGCGAACTGCTGCCGTGCACCCGTGAGGTGCGCCTCTGCCCGGGAGGGCTGCGCATCGGCCTGCACGGCATCGGCCGGCCGGGCTCCGAGGAGGCCGCCACGCGGCTGGAGACGCGGCTGGGCGAGGTCGCGGGCGTGGAACGGGCGGAGGTCAACGGCCGCATCTCCTGCGTCTTCGTCGCCTGCGACCCCGAGCTGACCGACCGGGACGAGCTCCTGAGGCTCACCGCCGAACTCGACTCGCTGGAGGAGCACGCCCGCGAGACCCCCGTCCACCTCGCCCACGAGCACCTGCGGGCGACCGTACGGCTGGGCGCGGGCCTGGCCGGGATCGGGTGGGTCTTCCTCGCCAGGGCGGTGCGGGTGCCCCGGCTCCCCGCCGCCGTGCCCTCGCTGGTGCAGCTCGTCAACGCGACGCCCGCGCTCCGCGAGGAGCTCGACCGGCGCCTCGGCCGGCGTCCCGCCGATGTCCTGTTCACGACGGCCAACCTGGTCACCCAGACGCTCACGCTCCGCCCGGCGGGACTGCTGGTGCACGCGGCGGCCTCGTTCGGCCGCTACGTGGAGACCAAGGCGGGCCGGTACGCCTGGAAGGACCTGGAGGAACGGCTGGCCGAGCGGCCGGGCGCCTACCACCACGTCAGGGCGGGGTCGCGGCCCCGGCCCTGCCCTCTCCCGCACGGCCCGATCGAGCGGTACGCCGACGTGGTCGGCCCGATCAGCGCCGCGGGCTACACGGCGGCCCGGTTCCTCACGCGGGGCGAGCGGGCGGTGTCCGTGCTCGTCTCGGCCACCCCGCGGGCCGCCGACCTCGGCCGGGAGGCGTTCTCCGGCGCCGTCCTCCGCGCGCTCGGCAAACACGACACCGTCGTCTTCGACGCCGACTCCCTGCGCAGGATGGACCGCGTCGACACCGTGATCCTCGACGCCGCCGCCCTCACGACCGGCTCGTGGACGATCGACCGGGTCGAGCCTCTGGTGGACGGACTCGACACCGACGAGCTGTACTCCCGGCTCTACTCCCTCATCGACTTCGCCGACCCCGGGCACATACGGAACGGGGACGGGTGGTCCGCGCGGCCGCTGCCGGACCCCGCGGGGCTCGTTCCCGGCGGCGACGGCTGGCGGAGCCGGGGACTGCGGGCCGTGGAGGTGGCCAGGGACGGCGCCCGGGTCGCCGTCGCCGGTCTCGCCCCGGAGATCGACGCCCTGGCCGTGCCTGTCGTCAGCGCGGCCAAGGGGGCCGGCACCGTCTTCCTCGCGGGCGGCGACGAGGGCCTGGCACGGCGTCTCGCCATCTCCCGGATGCTGCCCGGCGGCGCCGAGCTCGCCGGGCGCGTCTACGAGCTTCAGGCGGAGGGCCACTGCGTGGTCGTCGTGTCCGGGGGCGCCCGGCACGCGCTGGCCCAGGCCGACGTCGGCCTCGGGGTCGTGGATCCGAAGGGGATCGTGCCGTGGGACGCCGACGTCGCCGGGGAGCTGCACGGCGTCCACCTGTTCCTGCGCTGCCTGCCCCGCGCGCGCCGCACCAGCGCGAACGCCGTACGGCTCGGGGCCGCGGGCGCGGTCGTCGGCACCCTGCTCGCCGTCGCGGGCCCGGCCGGCACGGCCCTGCGGCGGGCGCAGATCGCGGGCGCCGCCGTCTCCGGGGCCGCCATCGCGCTCGGCGAGTGGGCCGGGCGCGGCGCGGGCCGGATCCCTGTCCCGCCCCGCGCCGACACCACCCCGTGGCACGCCATGTCCGCCCGGGAGGTCCTCTCCCGGCTCGACTCCTCGCCACAGGGCATCGCCGGGCAGGAGGCGGAGCAGCGGCGCGCGCAGGCCGCGCCCGAGGAGGAGGAACGGCCGCACTCGCTGACCCGGGCCACCGTGGAGGAGCTCGCCAACCCGCTCACGCCCGCCCTCGCCACCGGTGCGGGCATCTCCGCCATGGTCGGCTCGATGCTGGACGCCGTGCTGATCGGCGGTGTCATGATCGTGAACGCGTTCCTCGGCGGGGTGCAGCGGTTCAAGGCCGACCAGGCGCTGCACCGCCTGACCGAGTCGACCGAGGTCCTCGTACGGCTGCGCCGGCCCGAAGGGGTGGTCGAGGCCTCCAAGGACGACCTCGCCCCCGGCGACGTCATCGAGCTGCGCGCGGGCGACGCCGTGCCCGCCGACGCCCGCGTCATCAAGGCGGTCGGGCTGGAGCTCGACGAGTCCAGCCTCACCGGGGAGTCCCAGCTGGTCGCCAAGACCGCCGCGCCGACCATGGCGGCGGCCGTCGCCGACCGCGTCTCGATGGTCTACCAGGGGACGACGGTCGCGGCCGGCAGCGGCCGGGCGGTGATCGTCGCGACCGGCGACCTGACGGAGGCCGGGCGCAGCGCCCGCCTCGCCGGCGAGCCCGGCCCGCCGACCGGTGTCGAGCTGCGCCTGCGGGAGCTGAGCCGGCGGATCCTCCCGCTCTCGATCGCCTCGGGGCTGGTGCTGCTCGTGACCGACCTCCTGCGCGGCCGGTCCCTCGCCCAGGCGCTGACCCCCGCCGTCAGCCTGACGGTCGCCGCCGTGCCCGAAGGGCTGCCGTTCGTGGCGACCGTGGCGGAGCTGGCCGCCGCCCGGCGGCTGTCCAGGCGGGCCGCCCTGGTGCGCAACCCGTCCACGATCGAGGCCCTGGGCCGGGTCGGCGTGCTGTGCTTCGACAAGACGGGCACGCTGACCGAGGGCCGGATCAGCCTGCGTCACATCTCCGACGGACGCGCGGGCCGCCCGGTCGAGGCGGCGGACGCGGACGTCGCGTTGCGGCGCGTCCTCGCCGCGGCCGTGCGGGCGAGCCCCCGGTCCGGCGCCGGGCGGGTGATCGCCCACCCGACCGACCGCGCCGTGCTGGAGGGCGCCCACCGGCTGGAGGTCATCCCCGAGGAGGGGTTCGAACGCTGGGAACGCGTGGACGAGATGCCGTTCGAGCCCGGCCGGGGATACCACGCCGTGCTCGGCCGCACCGAGCACGGCCATCTGCTCAGCGTGAAGGGCGCCCCCGAGGTCGTGCTCACCCACTGCACCACGGTCCACCGCGAGACCGGTGCGGTGCCCTGCGACGAGTCCGTACGGCTGGAGCTGGAGCAGGAGGTGGAGCGGCTGGCCCGGCAGGGTTACCGGGTGCTCGCCGTCGCGCAGCGGCCCGCGTCCGACCGGAGCGACCTGGACGAGTCGCGCATCGAGGAGCTGTGCTTCCTCGGCTTCCTGGGCCTGGCCGACCCGGTCAGACCCACGGCCGCGCAGAGCGTCGGCCGCCTCATGCGGGCCGGGGTCAGGGTCGTCATGGTTACCGGCGACCACCCCAGCACCGCCGAGGCGATCGCGGTCGAGCTGAACGCGCTGAACGGCGGGCGGGTGATGACCGGCCCGGCCCTGGACGAGCTCGACGACGAGACGCTGACCAAGGTGCTGCCCGAGGTGTCGGTCTTCGCCCGGGCCACCCCCGCCCACAAGGCCAGGATCGTCACCTGCCTGCGCCGGGCCGGAGAGGTCGTCGCCGTCACCGGCGACGGCGCGAACGACGCGCCCGCCATCCGCACCGCCGACGTCGGCATCGCTCTGGGCTCGCGGGCCACCCCCGCCGCCCGGGCCGCCGCCGACCTCGTCGTGACCGACGACCGCATCGAGACGATCGTGGACGCCATCGTCGAGGGCCGGGCGATGTGGAGCTCGGTGCGCGACTCGCTGAGCATCCTCCTCGGCGGCAACATCGGCGAGATCGCCTACACCGTGGGGTCCTCCCTGCTCGCCGGTGGCAGCGCGCTCAACGCCCGGCAGCTCCTGCTGGTCAACCTCCTCACGGACATGGTGCCGGCCATGGTGGTCGCCGTACGGCCGCCGGCCTCGACCGACCCGGAGAGACTGCTCGCCGAGGGCCCCGAGGCGTCGCTGGGCGCGTCGCTGACCCGCGACATCTACCTGCGGGCCGCGGTGACGGCGGGCGCGGCCACGGTCGCGTGGCTCGCCGGCCGCCTCAGCGGCACCCGCACGCGGGCGAACACGATCGGTCTCGTCGCGCTCGTGTCGGCCCAGCTCATGCAGACGATGGTGGAGGGCGGGTCGGACCGGGTGATCGCGCTGGCCGCCCTGTCGTCGCTCGCCGTCCTGGGGTTCATCGTCACGGTGCCGGGGGTCAGCACCGTCTTCGGGTGCCGACCCCTCGGACCGGTGGGCTGGGTCATCGGCCTCAGCAGCGCCGCGGCCGCCACCTTCGTGGGCGTGCTCGCAGGGCGACCGGCCGTACGGTGATCAGGGGCGGGCCGCCTCCGCCTGCCGTACGGACGTGCGCGTGGGCGTCGCCCCGGCGGCGGGGTCGCCGGGCCACCAGAAACGGTCGCCCAGAAGCGTGACCAGCGCGGGGACGAGCACGCTGCGCACGAGAACCGTGTCGAGCAGCACGCCGAAGCCGACGATCACCCCGATCTGGGTGAGCGTGATCAGCGGCAGCACGCCGAGCACGGAGAACACCGCCGCGAGCAGGACCCCGGCGCTCGTGATGACCCCGCCGGTCACCGCGAGGGCGGTGACCACCCCCTCGCGGGTGCCCTGCTCCGCCGCCTCCTCCCTGGCCCGGGTGGCGAGGAAGATGTTGTAGTCGATCCCCAGCGCCACGAGGAACAGGAAACTCAGCAGCGGGACGTCGAGGTCGAGCGCCGGGAAGCCGAACAGGTGCCTGAAGGCGAACCAGCCCGCCCCGAAGCTCGCCCCGAAGCTCGCGATCACGGTCAGCACCAGCGTCACCGCCGCGACCACCGAGCGGAGCAGGGCGAGCAGGACGAGCAGCACCACTGCCAGCACGAGCGGCATGATCAGCTTCTGGTCGCGCGCGGCCGCGTCGCGTTCGTCCAGGTCGACGGCCGGCTGCCCGCCGACGACGGCCTGCGCGTCGGGCACGGCGTGCACCGCGGCGCGCAGCGCGCGGACCGCCGAGAAGGCGGCCTCCGTGCCCGGTTCCGCCCGTAGCACCACGTCGGCCCGGGCGTACTCGGCGGTCCGGTCGCCCGGCGTGACCCGCACTACCCCGGGCACCCGCGAGGCGGCGGCCTCGACCTCTTCGGCCGCGGAGGCGCGGGAGATCAGCACGAGCGGCTGCGCGCTCCCGGCCGGGAAGGCGCGGCCGAGCGTCTCCTGCCCCGCGATGGCCTCCACCTTCTCCCGGAACTGCTCCGTCTGCGACAGGCCGACCTTCAGCCCGGCGACGCCCAGGCCCAGCACGGCCAGCACGGCCACGCTCACCGCGGTCATCAGGGCGGGCCGCCGCGACACCGCGCCGCCCACGCGCGCCCAGACCCCGTCGCGGGCCGGGTCCGGCTGCCCCGTCTTCGGGGCGAACGGCCAGAACAGCCCCCGGCCGAACAGCACGAGCGCGGCGGGCAGGACCAGCAGGGCGTAGCAGACGGCGGTCACGATGCCGATCGCCCCGGCCAGCCCGATGCCGCGTACGGCCGGCGAGTCCGCGAGGACCAGCGTCACCAGGGCGAGCGTGACCGTCGCCGAGCTGGCCAGGACGGCCGGGGCCGCCGAGCGGACGGCCCGCGCCATGGCCAGGTGCCGGTCGTCGTGGACGCGAAGCTGCTCCCGGTAGCGGGCGATGAGCAGCAACGCGTAGTTGGTGCCCGCGCCGAACACCAGCACGGAGGTGATGCCCAGGGTCGAGTCGTCCACGGTCAGCCCGGCCGTGCGGGTGAGCACGGCGACGATCTTGGCCGCGACCTGGTCGGCGACGCCGATGACACTGAGGGGGACCAGCCACAGCCACGGGCTGCGATAGGTGATCAGCAGCAGGAGCGCGACGACCGACGCGGTGACCGCCAGCAGGGTGAGGTTCGCGCCGTCGAACACCGCCGCGAGGTCGACCTTGAACCCGGCCGGGCCGGTGACCTGCGCCCGCGCCCCTGCGGGCAGGCCTGCCGCGGCCTCCTCTCTGACCTTCCGTACGGCGTCGGTGAGATCCGCGAGCGGCAGTGCGCCGCGCAGCGGCACGCTCAGCAGCGCCACGTCGCCCTTGTCCGAGTAGACGGGCGGCGGCACCCGCCCGCCCGCCGCCAGCGCGGTGAGCCGCCGCGCGTCCGCGTCGATCGACGCCCGGTCCTGCGGAGACAGCCCGCCGTCACGGCTGTAGACGACCAGGGCCGGCGCGAGCTGGCCGCTCGGCAGCCGCTGCTGCAGCCGGGCCACCGTGGCCGACTCCGCGCCCCTGGGCAGCGCGGCGGCCGGGTCGGTGTTCACCTTCGACGCGCCGCCGAGCGCCAGGGCCAGACCGGAGACGACGACCGCCAGGACGACCGCGAGCCACTTGCCCCGGGGACCCCAGAGCGCCGCCCATCCACTAGTATCTGCTCGCCTCATCCGCCATCTCTTTCCATGGTGAAATATTTTAGACGGTGGAATATTTCTACCGTGGAAAGATTAGGTGGAGCCGGGGGTGGTTGGCAACGCGGGAGGTGGTGCGTGTGGCCGAGGAGACCATCGATCCCTTCGAGCTGATGAACCTGATGCGACGTCTCAACGTCGAGGTGGACCGGTTCGCCGAGCAGTTCGCCGTCGACCACGGACTGCACCGCACGGACCTCGACGCGCTCACCGTGATCATGGACGCCTCACGTGAGGGGCGGCCGCTGACCCCCGGGGCACTGGGCGCGGCGCTCAACCTGAGCGCGCCCGCCACCAGCGCCCTGATCAACCGGCTTGAGCAGGCCGGCCATCTCACGCGGCATCGGAGCACCGGCGACCGGCGCAAGGTGGAACTCGCCATGCACGAGCAGGCGGCGGCCCTCGCGGGCCGGTTCTTCGCACCGCTCGGACGGCGGATGTCGGCGGCGCTCGAAGAGTTCACCCCCGAGGAGCGCCGGGTCATCGGACGCTTCCTCGGCCGGAGCATCGAGGCCACCGTCGCGGCCCGGCAGGAGACGGGGGCGCCCGAGAAGGGCGCGTGAGAGGGCGCCTCTCGCGCTGGAGCGTACGTCAGCGGCGGCGGTGCGCCCTGCCGCCGTGGTGATGCTTCCTACCCTGGTGCCGCCGCGCCGCGTGGGCGCGCGGCCGGTGGGTGCGCGGCTTGTCCGTCACCTTGAACTTCTGGAAGCCGAAGTCGGGCAGCGCGATCGGCTTGGAGGGGTCGTCCGAGATCGGGACGACCACCACGTCGTGCCGCACGCCGTCCTTGCCCTTCAGGTGGTAGACGGCCTGCTCGGGCTGGCCGGCCTGGCTGGACTGTCCGGTGAAGGAAGCGGGCGCGACGACCGGCACGGTGGCCGGCCCGGTGGCCGGTGCGTACGCCGGGCTGTAACCGGTGCCGTCCCCGGTGTTGTCGTCCGGGCCTGAGGGGCCGTATCCGGGGTCGCCGACCACCGTGTCGGGCTGTTGCGCCGGCGCCTCCCCGCCCGTCCTGTCAGCGGTGGTGCCGCCGTTGGCGCCGGAGAGGGCCGCGGACGGCCCGGGGTCGGCCGACGTGGCCGGTCCGGCGATCAGCGTCGCGGCGAGAGCGGCGGCGGCCGAGAACATGATCATGAGTCTCCCCCGAGGTCACGGATCCCTACGAGGAAGACGGTAGGCAGCGCGTCCGCGCCGATCACGCCGCCCACGCCCAATGTCGGGTCAAGCCTGGCGAGCCCGCCAGTCCGTGCCCGTCAATCCATATCCGTCAGTCCATGCCCCGCCGTCCGGGAGCCCAGAAGGGCTTCATCACGATGTCTCCGCGCGACCAGCCGCGTTCCCGGACGAGATGGTCGCGCACCGCCTGGCAGTCACGGACCTGCCCGGCCAGGTAGGCGACGCCCGGCGTGGCGGGGAGGTCCAGCGAGCGGATCGCGCCGACGAGATCGGCCGGCCGGTAGGACCAGCCGAGGCGGTCGGCCCGCTCCAGGGGAAGACGGTCCCCGGGGCTCTCCGCGGAGATCGCGCCGTACACGGTCGCGGCCGGAGGCAGGGCGCGCAGCATCGCCCCGAACGCGCCGGCCGCGGTCTCGTCTCCGGCGAAGAGGTGGTACGGCGCGTCCGCGCGCACGACGAACCTGCCCTGCGGGGCGAGGAACGCGACCGGATCGGCGACGCGCACCTCCCTCGACCACAGCGCTCCCGGCCCCGCCGAGGGGTGGTCGAGGACGCACAGGTCGAGATGCCCGTCGGGCGAGTACTGCCAGATCGAGTAGGTGCGCAGCAGCCCACGCAGCCACGAGCGCGGCGAGCGCGGGTCGCCCACCCATACCCGGATGTGGTTGCCCGGTTTCCAGGTGAGGCCGCGCAGGCCGGGCCCGGCGATGCGAACGCGGCGCATGCGCTCGGCGACCTGCTCGATCTCCGCGACGGTGCCGTGCAGGAAGAGGCTCATGGCGCGGCCTCCCGACTTGAGTTCATGGGGTCAACAGTGCCGGTTGAGGTGCACCTGAAGTCAAGCGGGCAGGCGTCGCCGGCCCACCGGCAGCTCAGGCCAGTGGGCTGAGATGGACGACCTTGGTGTGGGTCATCTCGTCGAGCAGCTCGGGGCCGTAGCCGAAACCGTGCCCGCTGCCGCGCAGCGGCTGCGCGGCGCCGCCCGGCGCCCCGCCGAACACGGCGTTGATCTTCACGGTGCCCACCGGCAGCTCCCGCCAGGCCCGCTGGGCGTTGGCCATCGACGGCGTCAGGACCGTGGCGGCGAGGCCGTACCGCGACTCGCGGGCCAGCTCCAGCGCCTCGTCGAACGACCCGGCCACCCGCACCGCCGCGACCGGGCCGAACGTCTCCTCCCACATGACGTCCATGTTCTCGGTGCAGTCGGCCAGGACGGTCGGCGGATAGAAGGCCCCGGGACCCTCGGGGACGTACCCGCCGGTCAGCAGCCGCGCACCGGCCTCGATCGCGCCGCGCACGTGCCGGTCCACGATGTCGCGCTGCGCCCGGTCGACCAGCGGCCCGAGGGTGGTCTCCTCGTTCAGGCCGGGGCCCATGCGCAGCTCCTCGGCCCGCTGCACGAGTGCCGCGAGGAACTCCTCGGCGACGTCCCGGTGGACGTAGACGCGCTCGGCCGAGGTGCAGATCTGCCCGGCGTTGGCGAAGCAGCCGGTCGCGGCCTGTCCCGCCGCCCACTTCGCGTCCACTCCGGCGTCCACGATCAGCGGGTCCTTGCCGCCGTTCTCCAGCAGGGTCTTCGCGCCGGTGCGCGCGGCGACCGCGGCGATGGCGCGGCCCGCGGCGGTCGAGCCGACGTGCGCGACGAGGTCGATCCCCGGATGCGCGGCCAGCGCCTCCCCCGCGTGCCGGTCGCCCGGCACCATGGTCAGCACGCCCGGCGGCAGCTCCTCCGCCATCAGCCCGGCGAGCAGCGCCCCCGTGTGGGGCGTGCGCTCGGACGGCTTGTGGACGACGGTGTTGCCGGTCACGACGGCCGCCCCGACGAGCCCGCAGGCGATGGCCACCGGGTCGTTCCACGGCGTGATCACCGCCACGACGCCGCGCGGCTCGTGCACCATGAGGTCGGTGGCGTCCCAGCCGCCCTGCAGGCTGCGCCCCCGGTGCAGCGGCCCCAGCTCGGCGTACTGCCTGAGCGTGCCGGCGCCGGCCGCCACGCCGCCGCGGCTGTCGCCGATCGGCTTGCCCATCTCCCTGGTCACCAGTTCGGCGAGCTCGTCCGCGCGGGCCTCGATCCGGTCGGCGATCCGGTGCAGGCACGCCGCCCGTTCGGCGGGCGCCGTACGGGCCCAGGCCGCCTGGGCGCGGCGGGCCGAGTCGACGGCGCGCTCCACGTCCTCGGCGCAGCCTGCGGGGAAGTCGCCCAGCGGCTCCCCGGTCGCGGGGTCGGCGACCGTGCGGTCACGTTCGCTCGCGCTCGCCGTCCACTCCCCGTCGGTCAGCACCCAGCGATCCCTGTCCCGCACCCCGGTCTCCTCCCGTGACTCGTGCGACGTGGTCGCTCTACCCCCCGGTGCGTACGGTTATCACCACGGTTCCCGGACTTCCCGTCAGCGCACCTCCAGGCCGAGCGACGTGGCGACGACGATCGCCTGATGCGGGTCGACGATGGCGCCCGCGATCTCGGCCGTGCGCGGATCGAGCGCGGACAGGTCGCTGCCGCGCAGGTCGCAGCGGGAGAAGTCGGCCCGGTGCAGCCACGCGCCGGACAGGTCCACCCCGCGGATCGTCGCCCCGGCGCAGTTGGCTCCGGTCAGGTCGGCCTCGCGCATCCGCACGCCGGTCAGGGACGCGCGGCGCAGGTCCGCGCCCGGCAGGGCGGTCAGCGACCAGTCGCCGCCCTCCACCTTCATGAGGTCGTGGCCGCAGCGCTCGAAGACGCTGCCGACGAGCTTGCACCCCGTGAAGGTGGCGTCGAAGAACGAGCACCGGACGAACGTGCAGCTCACGAATGCCGAGTCGGTGTGCGTGGACACGTTGAACCGCACGTCCCGGAAGACGCACTCGAAGAACTCAGCGCCCCGGCTCGACGCCTCGGTCATGTCGACGTCGGTGAACTCCACCCTGCGGTGGCTCTCCCCCGACAGGTCCCGGCTGTCCCAGTCCTCGGACTCGACCGTGCTCTCCGTGGGCGGAGCCTGTCTGCCGTACGCGCGCTCAACCACTGCGGCCCCCACTGCGGCCCCTCTGACAACACATGCGCCGACCGTATCGCCCGGTCCCGACAGTTACTTGATCGTTATGGTCTCGGACGCACAAACCCGGCTTTTCATACGTTCCAAGAGAGTGCAAATCGCAGTGAAACCCTCTTTGAGGAGTAGACCGTGAACATCCTCCGGCGGGCGGCCCACGTCACACTGACCGTCGCCGCCATCGCCGTCGCAACGGCCTGCTCGGCGGAAGGCACAGCCCCACAGACCGAAGCAGCACAGACCGCGGCCACACAGACCGCGGCCACACGGACTCCGGCCGCGCAGGCCACCGAAGCCACCGGAACCGCCGCCGGGCTCGCGCCGCACGCGGCGTCCAGGACGGCGCGCAGGGCGGGCAAGCCGAAGCTGGGCATCGCCGACATCACGCCGATGGGCGAGAAGGTCGAGCGGGTCGGCGTCGGGTTCCCGATCATCGTCACCTTCGACCGGGCCGTACGCGACCGGGCGGCCGCGGAGTCCGTGCTGCTGGTCCAGGCCGAGAAGCCGGTCGAGGGCGCGTGGCGCTGGGTCTCCGACCGCAAGGTCGTCTACCGGACCAAGACGTACTGGAAGCCGCACCAGAAGGTGCTCTTCAAGGCCCTGCTGAGCCGGATCCCCGGCAACGAGGCCGCCAAGGACGTCTCGCGCCGCTTCGCGGTCGGCACCGCCAACATCGCGGTCGTCGACACGAAGAAGCACGTGATGAAGGTCCGCCGCGACGGCAAGCTCGCCAAGACGATCCCGATCAGCGCGGGCCGCGGCGGCCTGGTCAAGAACGGCGTGGACGTCTACCTGACGACCAGCGGCGTCCACCTGGCCATGGGCAAGAAGCGGGTCGAGACGATGACCTCGTCCTGGCTCGGCGTCACCGACCCGAAGGACCCGCTCTACTACAAGCTGGAGATCCCCTGGGCGGTCCGGATCTCCGACAGCGGCGAGTACGTCCACCAGAGCGCGGGCGACTACCAGTTCCTCGGCAAGTCGAACCAGAGCCACGGCTGCGTGCGGGCCACCCCCGCCGGGGCCAAGTGGTTCTACGGCATCAGCCAGCGCGGCGACGTCGTCCAGGTCACCGGCACCAAGCGCAAGCTCGACTGGCGCAACGGCTGGAGCTACTGGCAGCTGAACTGGACCCAGTGGAAGCGCGGCAGCGCCCTGCCGGCCGGTTCCCCGGCCCCCTCCGCGTCCCCCTCCCCGACCTCGGGCGGCCTGGAGGGGTGACGCACCCCAGGTGGCCTGTCGGCCACTGAGAGCCGCGTGAGAGCCGTGTGGGAGACTCCACACCTGTGACTCCCGCCCTCGACCTCGCCGGAATCTTCGTCTTCGCCCTTTCCGGCGCGCTGCAGGGCGTACGCAAACGGCTCGACGTGGTCGGCATGGCGGTGCTGGCGTTCTTCACCGCCGTCGGCGGCGGGATCACGCGTGACCTGTTCATCGGCGTGCAGCCCGCCGCCTTCCGGGACACCGGATATCTCCTCGTGCCGATCGCGGCCACCGCCATCGCCTTCTTCTGGCATCCGCAGGTCGAGCGGGCGATGCCCGGCGTGCTGGTCTTCGACGCGGCGGGCCTCGGCCTGTTCTGCGCGGTCGGCACCGCCAAGGCGCTGGCGTACGGCCTCTCGCCGCTGCACGCCGTGCTGCTCGGCGTCTGCACCGCGGTCGGCGGCGGTGTCATCCGCGACGTCCTGTCCGGCGAGATGCCGACCCTGCTCTACGACCGCCAGCTCTACGCCGTGCCTGCGATGCTCGGCTCGACGGCGATGGCCGTCCTGTACGCGCTGGACATCCGCGGATTCGCCGCCACCCTCTCCTCGGCCGTGCTCGCCTTCGCGCTCCGCATCCTCGCCATGCGGTACGGCTGGCGCGCTCCCCTCGCCCGGGGCGTCGGCGGACCGGTCTGAGCCGCCCTGACGCCGGCCTCACGCGCCCGGCCGCTTAAATCCAGATTTATCACTATTAAGTGATTTCGCATGCCCGGGCACCCCGGGAAAAAGTCGCGGAAGGCGGCCGACGGGTGCTTTGATGAGTCGCGGGAAAAAGAACACCGAAGGAATTCCGAAGAAATGCCGACCTGAGGGCATGGACATGCTCAGGACTCTTCTCCTGCCGACGGCCGCCCTGCTCGGCGCCGGCGACCCGCGTCCGGGCGACGACTCGCACGCGCTCGGCCTGGACGACGATTGCTGACATTTCTCCCGCGACTTGCCGGACAACCAGAAAGCCCCCCGAAATGACGTTCACATTCCAAGACGTACGCTCGCAGACGTACAAGGCGCGAGACGCCTGGTGGACCGTGTTCCTGGTGGATCCCCTGGCCGGCCGGCTGGTCGTCGGAACCGCCAACCGCACGTCCGTCACCCCCAACCAGATCACCTGGGGCGCGTTCGCCCTCGGCCTCGGGTCGGCCTGGTGCTTCCTGCGGGCGGAGTGGCCGTGGCTGGTCGCGGGGGCCGTGCTCTACCACCTGAGCTTCGTCCTCGACTGCATGGACGGGAAGATCGCCCGGCTCAAGGGGACGGGCACCGTCCTCGGCGGCTGGCTCGACTACGTCTTCGACCGCATCAGGGTGCTGACCTGCACCGTCGCGCTGGTGTGGGGGCAGTACCGCGTGACCGGCGAGGACGTCTACCCGCTGCTGGGCATCACGGTGGTGTTCCTCGACATGCTCCGCTACGTCGACGCCCTGCAGATCGCGAAGGTCCGCCGGGAGATGCGGCGCAGAGTGCGGAGGGCCTACTGCGAGTCGTCCGGCGGCCCCGCGCCCCTTCCGCGGGCGCTGCTGCGCGAGGACCCCGAGGACGACCCGGACGAGATCAGGGTCCGCCTGGCCGCGGCCGTGGACCTGCAGGAGGAGTTCCGCACCCGTTTCTCCTGGTATCCGCGGCTGCGTGAGTGGCTTCGCGCGCACCGGGTCCGTACCCATCTGATGAGCGGCATCGAGTTCCAGATGGCGGTGTTCATCGTCGGGCCCATGACGGGCGCGATCGTACCGGTGACCATCGGCGCGGCGGCCCTGCTGCTGCTGTTCGAGGCCGCGATCATGTACAAGCTCCTGCTGTCGTCACGCGACCTGTCCCGCGTGCTCGCCGTGATCCGCGCCTCCGGATGACGCCGCGTCGTGACCGGCAGAGACGCCGATAGAGACGCCGGTAGAGAGGCGGGCGCGGCGGGTAGCGGTGGGGACATGACCGAACGCGACGAATCCCGTGAGGACCTCCCTGCCCGGCCCGATCCGGGCCACCGCCGGCCACCCGGTCTCGACGACGTCACCGTCGACGCGCTGGGCAGGCTCAGCAAGGCGCTGGAGACGATCCACCGCGCCAGGGGCCACCTGTACGCCTTCCACCAGCTCACCGGCACGGCGGACTTCGAGCTGGACGACGCCGTACGGCTGCTGCGCCAGGCCGGGCACGACAAGTGGGCCGACCGGATCGAACGCGAGCTCATCGGCCGCAACGTCCTCCAGGGGCGCTGGACCTTCCAGATCGTGGAGGAGTACGACGACGGCTACTACACGCTCTTCCAGGAGCTGGAGCGGCAGGCGCGTGACGAGCTGGCCGGCGGCCGCCGCCATCTCTTCGAGGCGGAGCTCAAACAGCAGCGCCGCACCCCCGGGCAGCCCGGCCACGAGACGATGCCGTGAGGCGAACGGCGGCGCGGGCGACCGGCGGAGCGCCGGTTATCCTGCGGGGAGGATGCCGACCGTACCGTGCGAGACCGTGCGAGGTGAGGCCGTGACGGACCGCAGACCCCTCGGGACGAGCTTCGAGTCGTGGATCGACCGGCAGATCCGCGAGGCCGCCGAGCGCGGGGAGTTCGACAACCTGCCCGGCGCCGGCAAGCCCATCCCCGGCGCGGGCGAGCCGTACGACGAGATGTGGTGGATCAAGCAGAAGATGCGGGCGGAGAACCTGTCGTTCCCGCTGCCGGAGACGCTGGCGCTGCGCAAGGAGGCCGAGGAGGCCAGGGCGGCGGCGCTGGGCGCGCGGACCGAGACCGAGGCGCGCCGGATCGCCGGGGAGATGAACGACAGGATCCGCCAGAGCTACCGCAGGCCCCTGTCGGGCCCACCGGTCGTGCAGCCGCTCATCGACGTGGACGAGGTCGCCGCCGAATGGCGGGCCGCCCGCCCGGTCGCCGATCGGGCCGCCGAGACGGAACCCGCTCCCCCGCCCGCCCCGGCCAGGCGCTCCTTCCTCCGCCGCCTGTGGCGCCATTGAACACCTGACGAAAGTCGGGTGAGAGACCTTCCGATCGTCCGCTGTGCCGCCCCCTTGAGGGCTCCTACCGTACGTGACCTGCGTACACGTGAGATATCGGGGAGAAGACGGTGCGGACACGGAGAATCGTCGCGGTCGCCGGCCTGCTGGCGACACTGACGGCGGGGACGGCGCTGGGGACAGCGGCGGCGGCGAGCACCGCGGCGGGAGCCGTCGCCGAGCGGCCGGGCGAGGTGACACCGGCGGCGATCGACCGGTACGTGCGGTCGTACATGCGGCGGACCGGCCTGCCCGGCGCGATGGTGACGGTCGTCCGCGGCGATCGGGTGCTGTACGCCGCCGGGCACGGGCACGGGCACGGGCACACGGCGGGCGGCGAGGCGATCACCGCGGACACGCCGATGCCGCTCGCCTCGATCTCCAAGTCGTTCACCGCCCTGGCGGTGCTCCGCCTCGCCGACGAGGGCAGGATCGACCTGGACGCCCCGGTGCGGCGGTACCTGCCGGACTTCACGATGGCCGATCCCCGGGCCGGTGCGATCACCGTGCGGCAACTGCTCCAGCAGACCTCGGGCATGAGCGACCGGACCTTTCCCGAACTGACGCTCCCCGCGCCGGACGACCTTGAAAGCGCCGTCGCGATGCTCAGGAACGCCCCGCTCGCCGCGACGCCGGGCACCCGGATGATCTATCACAACCCCAACTACGCGGTCGCCGCGCGGCTGGCCGAGGTGGTGTCCGGGAAGCCGTTCGCCGACTACCTGGCCGCCGCGGTGCTCACCCCGCTCGGCATGACGTCCACCCGGACGGTGAACACGACGAAGGAGTTCCCCGGCGCGGGCGCCGGGTACGTCCGGGCGTACGGCCGGCTGATCGGGCGTACGCATCCGAAGTGGTTCGTCAACGGCTCCTACGGAGTCGTCAGCACCGCCAACGACATGGCCAGATGGCTGATCACGCAGGACGGCGCGGGTCACGTCCTCCCGCCGGGCACCGTCAGGACGGCCCAGGCCCCCTCGGGCGTGGGCGGCAGCACGTACGGCATGGGCTGGTCGGCCGGCCGGACCGGCGGGGGAGCCCCGATGCTGCGGCACACCGGCTGGCTGCTGACGCACAACTCGGCGCAGACGATCCTGCCCGCGAGCGGGTACGGCATCGCCGTCGTCACGAACACCGGCATGGTCTCCGGGGACGACGCGTTGATCATCAGCGACGGCGTCACCGGGATGATCGAGGGCAGGCCGGACACGGACACGGCGCCCTTCACGATGTCGGCGGACTACTGGCTGGCCGCCCTGTCGCTGCTCAACCTCGCGCTCGGTGTGGCGGGGGTGCTGCGCTCCGGCGGCTGGGCGCGTCGCCGTACGGGCGGGCCCGCATGGCGGCCGGCCGCGCGGCTGGTCCCGTACGCGCTGCCTCTCGCGCTCTATCTCGGGCTCGCGGACCTGGCCGGGCTGTTGCTGAACCGGGTGGGCACGCTGGACCAGCTGACGTATGTCTGGCCCGCGCTGTACGTCTGGGCCGCCACCGGGGCGCTGGCCGCCGTCGCCGTCGTGGCCGCCCGCGTCACCCGCACCGTGCTCACCCGCACCGTGCTCGCCCGCCGCGCGCTTCGGTAGCGTCCCCGACATGAGGTCAGACATGATCCGGGTCCTGCTGGCGGACGACGAGGCGCTGATCCGGGCCGGCATCAGGAGCATCCTCGGCACGGCCGGCGACATCGACGTGACCGCCGAGGCGGCCGACGGGCGCGAGGCCGTGGACCTCGCCCTGCGGCACCGCCCGGACATCTGCCTTCTCGACGTGCGGATGCCGCGGCTCGACGGGCTCGGAGCGGCCGCCGAGCTGCGGCGTGTCCTCCCCGAGATCGCGGTCGTGATGCTCACGACGTTCAACGAGGACGAGTACGTGACGAGCGCGCTCGGCTCCGGGGCCTCCGGTTTCCTGCTCAAGTCGGGCGATCCCCGGGAACTCATCGCGGGGGTCCGTGCCGTGGCCGCCGGCGGCGCGTACCTCTCCCCTGCCGTCACCCGCCAGGTGATCGCCCGCCTCCGTACGCGCCCCCACGGCGCGCCGGGGACCGCCCGCGACCGCCTGGACGAGCTGACCGAGCGGGAGCGCGAGGTGCTCGCGCTGGTCGGGGCCGCGCTGTCCAACGCCGAGATCGCCCGGCGGCTGCACCTCGTCGAGGGGACGGTCAAGGGATACGTCAGCCAGATCCTCACCCGCCTCGGCCTGAGGAACCGGGTCCAGGCCGCGATCCTGGCGTACGAGGCGGGTCTCGTGCCCGCCGCACCCGGCGCGCCGGCCGATCGGAGGCCCTGAGCCGTGCGGACGCCCCGACTCCAGGACCTCGCGCTGTGGGCGGCGGTGTGCGTGCCACCGGCCGCGGCGGCGCTGGACCCCGACGGGCGGACCCTGACACCGCTGATCGCGGGTGTCCCGTCGTTCGCCGTCGCGACCGCGCTGGGACGCGCCCGGCCGCTGACCGCGCTCGCCGTACCGGTGGCGCTGACGCTGGCGCTGGACGCGCGGATGCTGACTCCTCTGTACTGGACGTGGGCGGCGCTGGCGCTGTTCGGTTACCTGGCCGGGCGCCGGGCCGAGAGCGGGCGCGCGGCCCTGTGGTTCTTCGCCGCCGTCGCCCTCTCCGGGCTGCCGTTGTCCGCCTTCGTCCTGCGTGACCTGTGGGGCTGGCCCACCCAGCTCCTCACGTTGCTGCTCGCGGTGGTGCTGCCGTGGCTGGCCGGCCGCTGGCATCGCCAGTACGCCGAACTGGTGGACACGGGCTGGCGCCTCGCCGACCGGATGGAGCGTGAACAGCGGGCCGTCGCGGACCGCGCCCGGACCCGGGAGAGAGCCCGCATCGCCGGAGACATGCACGACTCCCTCGGGCACGACCTGACGCTCCTCGCGGTGCGCGCCGGGGTCCTCGAACTGGATCCCGCGCTCGACGCGCGGCAGCGCGACGCCGTACGGGAGCTGCGGGAGGCCGCGGCGGAGGCCACCCACCGGCTCCGGGAGATCATCGGCGTGCTGCGGGAGGACGACTCCCTCGTGCCACCCCGGGAGGAGAGCGTGGAGGGCCTCGTCGAGCGCGCCCGCGACTCGGGCATCCCGGTCGTCGTCGAGCAGACGAGCGACACCGACGGCCTGCCCCCGATGGCGGCGCTCGCCGTCCGCCGCGTGCTCCAGGAAGCCCTGACGAACGCCGCCAGGCACGCCCCTGGCGCGACGGTGCGCGTCCGGCTCGTACGGGACGAGACCGCGTTCGGGGTGCGCGTGGTGAACGACGCCGCCCCGGCGGTGAGCGCGCCCGGACGGGTGCCGCCCGGGGCCGGGCCGGGAGGGTCCGGGCTGGTGGGGCTCGACGAGCGGGTCCGGTTCGCGGGCGGGACCCTGCGCAGCGGTCCGACCCCGGCGGGCGGTTTCGAGGTCCGCGCCGAAGTTCCGATCGCCGGACGTGACGGGAACCCCCTGGTTCCGGAGTCCGAGGAGGGGCGTGCGGGCACCCACGCCGCCGCCGGGGAGCTGGCCCTCGCCCGGCGGCGGGTGCGGCGGCGGCTGGTGGAGGCGGCCGGGGTGCCCGTGGCGGTGCTCGCCGTGATCGCCCTGATCATGATCCCTCTCGGCTTCGTCGGCTCGTCCCTCTCGGTCCTCGACCGGGAGACGTACGAAGGGCTGCGCCTGGGTGCGCCGCGTGACGACGTGCGGTCCGGGCTTCCCGTGTTCACCAGGGACGGGCCGCCGGACGGAGCGCCGGTCCCGCCCGAGGGACAGGACTGCCTGTACTACACGGTGAAGAACGCCGACCGGCTCGCCTACCGGCTGTGCTTCCGCGAAGACCGGCTGGTCTCGAAGGCCGTGGTGCCCTGAGCCGGAAAAAGCCTGAAACGCGTCCGGGTGAGCCGGACATGTGCGGGGCCGACGACCTCCCACAGGAAGGACGGCCGCATGGGCCCCCCGGAACGCAGAAGGCTTTTCGAGGAGATCTACGAGGCGCACTACTCCGACCTCCTGACCTACGTGTGGCGGCGCACCGGCTCGCCCGACGACGCGACATCGACCATCTGCTCGCGGGAACCGCCCCCGCGCCGGGCCCGGGGATGACCAGGGGCGCCCGGGAACTGTTCGAGGAGATCACGTCACACGCGGTGGAGGAGCCCGAGACCGCCGGGGCCGAGCCGGGGCCCGGGCACCCGCGCCGGTGGAGGCGCTGGGGCCTGTCCGTCGTGGCCGCTCTCGTCGCCGCGCTCGGCCTGGCCGGGCCGGGGTTACTCGGCCTGGGCGCGGGCCCGGCCGCCGCCGCGCTCGACATCAGGCAGGAGAACGGCTTCTACGTCGTCATGGTGAGGGACCTCTACGCCGATCCCGAGGTGTACCAGGAACAGCTTCGCGGCCTCGGGCTGAACGTCTCGCTGCGCCTGGTCCCCGCGTCGCCGAGTCTGGTCGGCCGCATCTGGGAGGGCACGGTGCGTACCGGCGGCGAGCGGACCGCGGAGGGGGGACGCCGTAAGGACGCGATCGAGACCATCGACGGCTGCCTCACAGCGGACTTTCCCTGTGCGATCGGCAGCACAGTCGTCCCGACGTACCCGGTCCCCGCATGCGGGGCGACGACTGCGTGAAGGACTCCTCCTGATCGTCCGGATGCCCCGGTCGTCCGTCGTGAGGGAATGCGATGATCACCGTATCGTTCTCGGAGGAGATTCACATGGACGACCGGTTCGACGACGTCGCCGACCTCAACGCATGACCGTCGTACTCCACAGTCCTCCGGACGAAGAGGGCTCCTCTCTGCTGCTCCGGCTCTGGACGGAAGAGGACATCCCTGAACTGATCGACGCCTACCGTGACCCCGTCATGCGCCGCTGGACCAGGTTCCACGTCGACGACGAGCAGGACGCCCGGCGGTGGATCGAGCTCCAATGGAAAGGCTGGCATGACGGTGACCGGCTGAGCTTCGCCGTCGTGGAGCCGGAGCCTGGGCGTGGCCGCTCTCGTCTCGTGGGCAACGTGGTGGTGAAAGGTATCGTCGCTGGTGGAGACTCCGCCGAGGTCGGTTATTGGACCACCCGCGAAGCACGCGGCCGGGGCATCGCCGGCCGGGCTCTCCAGTCGCTCACCACCTGGGCTTTCGACAGGTTCGCCAGGCAGGGCCTGGACTTCCTCAGACTGCTCCACCTGGTGGACAACCACGCGTCGTGCCGCGTGGCGCAGAAGTGCGGCTACGTCCTGGAAGAGGTCGTCCCGGCTCGCCCGCCGTTCCCCAGCGGGGGACACGTGCACGTCAGGCGCGCTCCTCAGGATTCTTCTCAGTGAGATTGACGGGCACCGTCCCGCGTGTGGTTCATCGGGTGACGTCGACCAGGACCTTGCCGACCACGCCGTGCTCCACCGCCCGGTGCGCGTCGGCGGTGCGGTCGAGCGGGAAGCGGACCAGCGGCAGGCCGTGTTCCTCGCCGACCGGCAGGGCGCCGTCGCGGACCGCGGCGGCGACGTCCTCGGCGGCCGCGGCGCGCGCCGCGGCACCGGCCGTGTAGAGCACCAGGAACTGCAGGCGTGTGTTCAGCACCATGTTCTGCGGCACGTTCAGTTCGACCGGTCTGCCACCTTCGTTGGCGTACGTCGAGATCGTGCCTCGCGCGCGCAGCACGGCGAGGTCCAGCGCGAGGTTCGCGCCGAGCGCCACCTCGGCGACGATGTCGACGCCGTCCGGGGCGATCGTACGGATCTCGGCGGCCGGGTCGCCCCCACGGTAGTCGACCACGTGGTGGGCGCCGGCCGCGGTGGCCAGCCGGGCCTTCTCCGGGCCGCTGATCGTGCTGATCACGGTGGCGCCGGCCCATCGGGCGAGCTGGATCACCGCGTGCCCGACCGCTCCGGCCCCGCCCGCGGCGAGCACCACCCTGCCGTCGAGCGCACCCGGCCGCAGGCGGCGCGGTCCGTCCTCGGCGACGGTGAGCGCGCGGTGAGCGGTGAGCGCGGGGACGCCGAGCGCGGCGCCGACGTCGAAACCGGCCTCGTCGGGCAGCGGGACGGCCTGGCCGGCGGGCACGACGGTGAACTCGGCGGCGGTGCCGGTGGGCCGCCCCGCGGCGGCCATGAACAGCCAGACCCGCTGACCGATCCGGCTCCGGTCGACCTCCTCTCCGACGGCGTCGATCACGCCGGCGCCGTCCAGGTGCGGAGTGACCTCCGGGAAGCGCTTGGGGCCGGTGACGCCGGAGCGGGCCTGCAGGTCGGCCGGGTTGACCCCGGACACGGCGACCCGGACGCGAACCTCGCCGCGGCCGGGCGCGGGCAGGTCACGCTCGACGAGCCGGAGTACGCCGGGGCCGCCGTTGTCGCGGTAGACGATCGCCTTCATGATCCCTCCCCTAGCCGAGCGAAAGTTCGCTGGAGCGGGACTCGACCGCGTCGAGGACGGCAAGGGCGGCGGCGTCGAAGGCGATCTCGCCGGCCGCCATGTTGGCCTCCAGGTGGCCGCGGTCGGCGGTGCCGGGGATGAGCAGCACGTTCGGGGCGTGGTGCAGCAGCCAGGCGAGGCCGACCTGGGCGGGCGTGACCCCCAGCGACTCGGCCACGGTGTGGACGACCGGTTCCTCGGCGACCTTGGGCAGACCCGGAAAGGCCCCGCCGAGCGGGAAGAACGGCACCCATGCGATGCCCTCGGCCGCGCACAGCCGCAGCATGTCCTCGTCGTCCCGGGAGACGAGGCTGTAAGCGTTCTGCACGCAGACGATGCCGACCGGCAGCGCGCGGCGCAGGCCGTCGAGGGTCACGCTGCCCAGGCCGATCGCCCCGATCTTGCCCTCGTCGCGCAGGGTGATCATGGCGGCGAGCTGGTCGTCGAGGTCGACCACCTGGTCGCCCTCGGGACGCAGCCCCGGGCCGGAGTCGAGGCGGCGGAGATTGACCACGGGGAGCCGGTCGACGCCGAGGCTCCGCAGGTTGTCCTCGACGCTGGCCCGCAGTTGTTCGGGCCGCTGCGCCATCCGCAACGGCAGGCGCCCGCCCGGGTTGGGGTCGGCGCCGACCTTGGTGACGACGACAACGTCGTCTTCGGGGCGTACGGCTTCGCGGATCACCGCGTTGGCGAAGCCGAAGCCGTAGAACTCGGCGGTGTCGACGTGGTTCACGCCCAGCTCGACCGCCCGGCGCACCAGCGCGACGGCCTCGGCGCGGTGGTCTCCCAACCGGCCGAGCTGGGCCGCGCCGTAGCCCACCCGGGCCACGGTACGGCCGGCGAAGGAAGCAGTAGGAGTGCTCATGAGCACACCGTACAAACAGCAAATGACAGATTTCAATAGTTGTCATCTGTCGAACATGGTTTGACGGCCGTCAGTCCGCTGACGTACGTTCCGCTGCGGGGCCCGGAGGCCTCGTACCAGCTCGACAGGGAGATCCGATGCGCGGAGAGCCACTCGACGCGGAGACGATCGTGTCGGCGACCGAGGAGGTGCTGCGCCGCCACGGTCCGGAGAAGACCACGGTGCTCGACGTCGCGCGGCTGCTGGGGGTGAGCCACGGCAGCGTCTACCGGCACTTCCCGTCCAAGGCGGCGCTGCGCGAGGCCGTGATCCGGCGCTGGCTCGACCGGGTGCGAGACGATCTCGTCGCGGCGGTTCAGGACGCCGGACTGACCCCGCCCAACCGGCTACGCGGCCTGCTCACCGCCATGTTCGCCGTCAAATGGGCGAAGGCGAGGGAGGACCCGGAACTGTTCGCCACCTTCCGGGTGCTGGCGGCGGAGCACAGCGCCGGGTCCCGGTCCCATCTCGCGTTCCTGCTCGACCAGATCCGCGCCGTCGTCGCCGACGGGGTGGCCGGCGGCGACTTCGCGCCCTGCGATCCGGAGGCGACCGCGCGAGCCGTCTTCAACGCGAGCACCCGGTTTCTCGATCCGAGGCACGCCGCGGAGTGGCAGTCCCCCGAGATCGAGGCGGAGGCCGCGAGTGTCGTCTCGCTCATCCTCGACGGCATCCGGGCACGGTGACGGCCGTCAGGTCAGGACGTCGCCGACGAGGCGATGAGGTCGTCCTGGTTGTCGGCGGCCCACTGCGCCAGTTGTGCGAGGGGGCCGTTCGCGAACGACTCACCCAGCGGGGAGAGCCGGTAGACCGCGCCTGCCTGGCCGGCGCCACCGCTTCTCACGATGAGTCCGCGCGCCCGCAGACGTCGCAGGGCCTGGGTCAGGACCTTGTCGCTGACTCCCGCGATACGCGTGAGCAGTTCCTTCCGTCGCGTCGGCCCGAGGCGTAGGGCTGAGAGCACGACGGGATCCCAGGCGTGGCTGATGAGCTCGGCCGCGGCGCGTACCTGGCAGTCGGAGACGAACGTCTGACAGGACCCCTCGATCACTGATCCAGTCTCGCATCGGTCGCCTACCAGATGGTAGGAGCCTCGTTCGTAGCGTTCCCCGGGAAGCCCCTTCGAGACAGAGGAGATCGCTGTGAATCTGGGGATCTTGGGCACCGGGAACCTCGCCGTGACGCTCGGCCGAGCCTGGGCCGCGGCCGGGCATTCGCTGCTGGTGGCAGGGCGCGACCCGGCGCACGCCCGCAGGGCGGCCGACCGGATCGGCCCCGCGGCGGAGGCCGCCGACCCCGCCGGCCTCGCGGCCCGGGTCGATGCGCTCGTGATCGCGATCGCCTGGGAAGGGCTGGAGGCCGCGGTGTCCCTCGTCGGCGGCCCCAAAGGGGCGTTGACCGGCATGACCGTGATCGACTGCACCAACCCGGTCGACTACGCGACCGGTGAACTGAAGCCGGCGTCCGGCTCGGCGGCGGCACTCGTGGCTCGGGCGGCTCCCGGTGCGCTCGTGGTGAAGGCGCTCCACCTGTTCGCCGGAGCTTCGTGGCCGTACGTGGGTCCGCGGGAGTCGGCGCCGGTCGTGGCGATCTGCGGCGACGAGCCGGAAGCCCTCGACCGCGCCGGGGCACTGATCGGAGATCTCGGCGGACGGGCCGCGGTGGTCGGCGGGCTGGGCAGCGCCCGGCAGTTGGAGGAGGCCGCCGGATTCCTGATGAGGGTCGTCGCAGCGGGCCACAACCCGAGGCTCGCCGTTCCCGACGTGGACCCGGCGCTCCTCCGAGCCTCTGGGTCGTGATCGCGACTCCCTGAGCTTGAGCGAATACTGTGAGCGCTGTTAGCTTCACCCGGTGGACGACATGCCTGCACGGGCGAAGGCGATCGAGGACTTCGCGGCGGCACTGCGAGAACTCCGCAAATCGGTCGGCAACCCACCTTTCCGAGAAATGTCCGGCCGGTCGGGGGCGATCTCACACACGACGTTGCACGAGGCGACGAAGGGCAACCGGCTCCCCAGTTGGGAGACCACCGTCGAGTTCGTCAAGGCGTGCGGCGCGGACCCGGCCGCGTACCGCGAACGCTGGGAGAGGGCGAACCTGGCGGTCAGATCGGCGGGCGCCGGACTCGAAGCCTCCGCCGCGGACGTCGCGGAAGGCCATAGCGCGCCCAGCGCTCCCGAGTCGCGAACCTCACGGCCGGGCGGTGAGATCGCGGGCGACGTCCGGCCGGTCCCCTCCGCGCCAGAGGACCGAGGACGGCCCCGGCGGATCCGCCCGGCCGCGCTCGCGGTAGCGGCTGTCGGTGTGGTGACAGCGGTCCTCATCGCGGTCGCCGTCAGTCGTGGCTCCGGGGCCGACGGGCACAGCTCGAACCCGTCCGGGAGCCCGTCGAACTCCGGGTTGTCGGCGGCCGACTGCCCGATACACGCCACCAGCCCGCCGTGGAGCCCGCCCGCGCACGAGGGTGATTCGGCGAAGTTCATCGGGGACATCACGCTCACCGACTGCACGCGCGTCGGCCCCCGCCAGACCGTGACCAAGGTGTGGCGGCTCAAGAACGCCGGGACGGTGCCGTGGAAGGGATATTCGTTGCATCGCCTCGACCTCCCGCAGCGACCTGATCAATGCCAGACCGTCTCCGACGTACCGATCAAGGACACACGACCCGGAGAGACGGTCGACATCCGGACCGAGATCACCACGCCGAGCAAGCCGGGCCTGTGCTACGTGCGGTTCAAGATGATGGAGGGTTCGGGACGGGTCGCGTTCCCCGGAGGCCGGCCGCTCAACTTCCAGGTCATCGTCGGCTGACGCCTGTTCCCCGCCGTACGCGGCACGGCGGGGAACAGGGGCGGACGGTCTCCGGGGGTTCAGCTGAGAACGATCCCCTTGTAGTAGTACCTGAGGATCCTGGCGTAGCTCCAGCCCGCCTCGGCCTTGTCGCGGGAGCCGTTCTGCGACATCCAGTCGCCGGTGACCCAATGGCCGCACGCCGTCGTCGTGGAGCAGTACTGGGCCTTGAAGATCTTCCCGTCGCGCGTCATCCGGATGCCCCACGTGGCGTCCACCGCGGCGTTCGTCGCCGCCGTCGCGGAGCCGGGCTTGTACATCTGGCTGGACGTGTGGTCGGTGACGTCGTAGCACTGGCCGCTCGGCGTCCTGCTCGCCGACCTCAGCGCCCAGTACCAGCCGAAGTTCTTGACGGCGATCGCCCCGGCCTTGAGGGACTCCTTCGGCCAGTGCGACCGCCACTCGTTGGGCAGGACGTTCTTGATGTAGGTCTTGAACTCCACCCGGTCCACGCGGTCGAGGGATTTCCGGTAGACGAGGATCGTCGTCGGCAGCCGGCTGTGCGTGCCGTCGGTCTTGCACCCGGTCGGCGGTGCGGAGCTCAGGAACCGGTGGGAGGCGTTCTGGTTCTTCAGGCCGGGCTTGAGGTTGCCCTTGGCGCCGGGAGCGAAGTCCTGGTAGACGCTGCCACCGTAGCTGCTGTTGAAGTAGACGCGGACGGTCTTGCCGCTGCGGTTCCAGACCGACGCGGCGGCGTTCTTGACGCACTTGCCCTTACCTGCGCCGGGTCCCTTGAAGTCGAAGCAGGAGGGCTGCCGGGTGCCGTAGTCGGCGACGGACCCGGTGAAGTCCGACAGCGACCCCTTGGTGCCGCTGTTGAAGTAGTAACAGAACTCGCCGGTCTCGCACACCCCGTTGCGGGTGGCCGCCGAGGCGGGCGAGGCGGTGGCCAGCACCGCCCCGCCGAGCACCGCCGCGGCGGCCGTCGCGGCCAGGGGCGAGATCAGCCGTGCATTTCGTGGAGACACAGTTGCCTTCCTCCTCATCAGAGGTCCCGGTGCTTCATCAGGGGTGCGGCGCGCTAGCGGACGTTGTAGCCCTGGGAGACCCAGAACGAGTTCGGGTTCGGGTTGCTCAGAGTCGAGTCGCCGACGCTCTTGGCGGCCCGCGTCTGCCGTCCGGGGCGCATCTCGACGTGGGTGTGCGCTTTGTTCTTGGACGACACCCCGTGCCACGCCTCTTCCGCGATGACCTGGCCGCGGGAGATCTGCTGGCCCACCCGCAGCGAGGACAGCGGAGCGGAGTGCAGGTAGATGATCGTCTTGTTCAGCGAGGCGTTGTAGACGGCGATCGTGGAGAGCCCCGAGCCGCCGTTGCGCCCGTGCACGACGTTGATGATCTGACCACTCGTCAGCGCGTGGACAGCCGAACCGACCCTGCGGGTGATGTCGATGCCCTCGTGCCGGCCGGAGGTGTGGACGTAACCGTCGAAGCCGCAGCTGATATAGCCGCCGCCGGCCTTGTACAGCGCGTACGACATGTTGACGCGCACCGATGACGACGGGCCGAACTGGTGGGAGGCGTTCTGGTTCTTCAGGCCGGGCTTGAGGTTGCCCTTGGCGCCGGGCGCGAAGTCCTGGTAGACGCTGCCGCCGTAGCTGCTGTTGAAGTAGACGCGGACGGTCTTGCCGCTGCGGTTCCAGACCGACGCGGCGGCGTTCTTGACGCACTTGCCCTTACCTGCGCCGGGTCCCTTGAAGTCGAAGCAGGAGGGCTGCCGGGTGCCGTAGTCAGGGACGGACCCGGTGAAGTCCGACAGCGACCCCTTGGTGCCGCTGTTGAAGTAGTAACAGAACTCGCCGGTCTCGCACACCCCGTTGCGGGTGGCCGCTGAGGCGGGCGAGGCGGTGGCCAGCACCGCCCCGCCGAGCACCGTCGCGGCGGCCGCCGTGGTGAGGATCCTGTTGAGCGTTCCCATGGTGTTCTCCTTCGTTGTCCGTGCAGCCTGGGTTTCGGATGGTCAGCGGCGCCGGTACTCCTCCCAGGTGCGGATGGTCACCTTCGGGCCGTCGTCCGGGCCACGGCCGGCGAGCCCGTTCAGGCCGAGGTAGTAGTCACCGATCTGGTGCTGGGCCTGGCTGGAGAGGTCGGTGTCGTTGATGGCGGCGGCGTGGATGTGCCACGGCCAGTCAGCTTGATCGGGGTTACGCACCCAGGCGGCGAAGCCGACACGTCGCAACGCGCGGACGACGGCGGTGCGGGTGGCGGAACCCATCCCCTCGACCGAGATGTCGACGACGCCGCCGCCGTCGTGGGTGCCCGCGGACGTGGGGTCGCCGCCGCGGTTGTACGACCCCTGCAACAGCACGAGGTCGCGGCCGAGCAGCCGCTCCGCCTCGGCCAGCATGCGCCGCGTGCGGGCGTCGACGACGACGCCGACGGACACCCGAGCGCCCGGCCCGATGGTGCGGGTGACCGTGAAACGACCGGCTCCGAGCCTGGTGAGCGACGCCTTTCCCGGAAGTCCGTTGGCGGCGAGACCAGTGAGGCCGAGCGACCTCTGGAACTTCGTGAAGGCGACGACCGTCGTTGCGCCGAAGTAACCGTCCACCCACTTCGCGTCGAGCAGGTGCCGGTCGCGCAGCGCCCGCTCGACAAGGAGCACGCCGGCCTTGGCGCCCGGGGTCGGCCTGTCGTCGGACCGCCGCGGGTCGATCTGGGCCGCCTTGACCGTGGCCTCCATGTCCACCCTCGGAAGGGCCCTGACGTCGGCCGCCTGTGCCGCCGGCATCCCGGACGCTCCGGTCAGGCAAGCGAGCAGGGGGGCCGCGAGGGCGGCGGCGCATGGCGGCAGCTTCATCGTTTCTCCTGGTGGCGAGCGCCGGCAGGTGAGTCCTGCGGCGGGATCCACGGTTCCGGATCGCTCGCGCTGTCCACAACGAGATCGTGTTGTCAGCCTGTTCGACAGGCTCGCCGTACAGGCGTCCGCGCCGCCTGACAGGTGATTACGTGACGAGCGAGACGCCCGGGCGCCTCGAAGCGAGCGGCGACGGACGCCATTTCGAGCCCGGAGAACACTGAGGCCCGTTTCCAGGTGATCCTGGTAACGGGCCTTCTGTGATGTGCGCGGCCGAGAGGACTCGAACCCCTGACCTTCTGATCATTAGGGCTCAACGGGCCGGTAGCCCCGCACATAGTCGACCACGAACTCCTTGGGGTACGGCCCTACCCGTTCGGGCCCCTCCGCGTCGGGGAACTCGTAGATCCCGAGCATGAGCTGCATCGGATAGTCCGGGGACTGCCGGACGGTCTTGACGTGCCGGCCGTCCACGAAGAACGTCACCCGCTCCGGAGTCCACTCGGCCGCGTACACGTGGAACTCGCGTACGTCGATGGGGAGGACCTCGGCCGCGAACTCGTCGGTGATCGCGGGGTCGCCGAACGGGTGGACGCCCATACCGACGGCCGCTGCCTCCGGTCGTACGTCACGCCCGAAGATCTCGCAGACGCAGATCTCCGCGGACCGCTCGGGCGCGTCCTCGAAGCCGATCATCCACAGTGCGACCATGGCACGCGGGTCGTCGGCGGCCCTGGCGCGCATCTCGATCAGCCCGTAGTGCGGGGTGTAGAGCCGCACCTCGTCCTGCGCCTCCCGCACGACGGCCCGGCCCCGCCCATGCTGGCCGACGCCGCTGCCCACAGGTCCGGAGAACACGCCCGTCTGCAGCGAGGACACGCGCATCCGGCCCTCCGTCTCGGGCGACCACGGCGGCTGATCCTCCTCGATCAGCAGGCGCAGGCACCCGTCGCCCATCCGATGCCGGGCGGCCGAGGCGGCACGCGTCGTCCACTGGGGCAGGTAACGCGGGATCCAGCGATGCTCGTCGAGCGTGTCTCCGTCGAAGGTGTCCTCGAACTCCAGCACATAGCCGACCTTCGTCACCGGGTCCGGCGCGTGCGTTCTGTCCACGGCTTCGCTCATACGGCAATCCTGGCGCGACCAGGACACCTGAGCGAATTCGTCGTTCTACGTCCGATCAGCGAGCGTCCAACGCCGTTCCCCACGGACGGGATACTCGCCAGGACGAAGAAGACGACATGCGGAAGATCTTGTCTACGGCGATGGCCTACTGAGCCCTCGCCCTGGCCGCTTTTCGAGCAGCTGTAATCCGTTGTTACGCGGCGATCAGGCACTGGGTCGCCCGCGCACCCCAAGAGGTCCTCCAACACCTCGGGGCCCGGCGAGATCCACGGACCGGTGAATTCCGCCCCGGCCGGCCGCATGCCGAGGAGGCGCGCCCCGGGCCCGGCGAGCTGGTGCGAGGCCGCCTGGGCTCTCGCCGCGATATGGGGCACCGGCCTTTC
Source organism: Microbispora sp. H10670 (assembly GCF_014161385.1). NCBI lineage: Bacteria > Bacillati > Actinomycetota > Actinomycetes > Streptosporangiales > Streptosporangiaceae > Microbispora > Microbispora sp. H10670. The sequence continues at coordinate 427,451 of NZ_JABBWW010000001.1, forward strand.
GGCCAGGCCTTTCCCAGTGCCCATTGCCGGGAAGTAAGGGGATAAGTCAAGATCGATGGGTGATCCGCTGTGGCATGCGCCCCGGTCCACCATCGGAGGGTAGACAAGTGATTAGGTCTGTTACGAAGGTCGTCGCCGTGACGGCCTTGGCCGTCGGCGTTCTCGCGGCCAACCCGGCATACACGGCGTACGCGGCCTCCGCCCCCTACACCCCCGAGGGCGTCTGCGGGGCGGGGTTCGCCCGGGTGAAGGACGGCTCCCGTCCCCTCAAGTCCGGACGTGACACCTTCGGCTATGTCTACCTCATGTACAACCGCAGGACCGGTTACAACTGCGTGGTCAGCATCAAGACCGCCTTCTACCGGACCGCCACCTACACCACCGCCACCCTGACGGTGAAGGGCAGCAAGCCGAAGACCGACGCGGGCAAATTCAAGTACTACGCCGGGCCGGTCAAGGTGAAGGCGCGCGGCAAGTGCGTCTCGTATTGGGGCAGCACCCGAGACACCCGGCTGGACTTCGCCGAGGCGACCGGTGGCCGCAAGACCTTTGGCAACTGCGGGTAGCGAAGCCCCAAGCACCGAGGCCACCCAGTCCAGCACGGAGAAGGCCGAGCTGCTCGCGGCCAAGCGGATGCCGGCATGGGCATCCTCGCCGCCGCTCGCGCCCTCGGGCTCGACTTCATTCCGGTGGCTCAGGAGCCCTACGACCTGGTACTCCGCGCCAACGAGATCTCCGAGGAACCACTGGCTCCACTGTGGTCACTCCTGGAGCCACGTGATGGGCGCTCGGTGATCCGGGGCGACAGGTGCTGCACCTGCTCTATCGAGTTCGCCCGTACCTGGACACCTAAGTTCTGCGTGCGAGAACAAGCCGACAGCGCGGGCTGCCATCTTCGCGTCGGCCAAGGGCCGTCAAAGGGACTGTCGTCACGGTGAATCCGGCTGCTGTCAGGTCATTGCGGACCGCGTGCAGCGGGCAGGTGCCGTAGTACATGACGAAGGGGGGACGCCACACGGCATTGCGCACCTGCATGGCCAGGTCGAATCCGAGCAGCGCCCAGTACCAGCCCGACGTGATGGGGGGCGGCGCGACGATCGGGAAGGCGAAGAGCCCGCCAGGCCGTAACGCGCGGTACACCCCGGCGAACAGCGAGGGCCGTTCGGCGGGCAGGAAGTGTCCGAGCGCTCCGAAGCTGACCGCGAGGTCGAACGCCCCGGCGAAGGGCAGGGCTCGAACGTCGGCCTGTACCCACTCAGCGTCCGGGTGCGCCCGGCGCGCCTGGGCGAGCATGCCGGTGCTGAAGTCGACGCCCGTGATCCGTCCCTGGCACAGGGGGTTGAGGATCCGCATGCCCGCACCGGTGCCGCAACACACGTCCAGTCCCTTCCCGAACGGCCCGAGCGGACGCAGAGCGTCGGCGGTTGCGTCAAGAACGCTATCGGGGGTGCGAAAAGGCGTGTGTTCGAACTTCGGGGCGAGCAGGTCGTAGCCGCGCTCCACCGAGGACAGCGCCTGGACCACCAGTTCACGCAGCGACGGGCCTTGAGGCGAGAACACCAGCCAAGGGTACTTCCTCGGATGCGGGGCGGGCCGGCCGCGGGAAGTCCCGGCCGCGGTAGTCGCCGACCGGTGGGGGGTGATCGCCAAGGCGCCGGTGCGTACGGACTGCTGGACACGCACTCCGCTCCACCTCCACCGACTGTTGTCACCTGGTTCGCCTCTCGGAGCACCGCGCCGCCGTCCTTCTTCAGCCGGCGGCAGATGGACACCGACATGGCCCGTGGCAAGAAGGTTTGTACGCGCCGGAGGCGTGGGCACGTCGGGTGATCGCTTAATGCTCCCAGGTGGCACGGTCGGAGGATCTTCGGACCTTCACTGTGCGGGCGACCCTTGCGGCAGCGTCTTGAGGGTCTTCGTGTTCCCAGACGCGCATCGCGAGCCAACCCGCCGCGGCGAGCAACCTGTCGTTTCCGCCGACATACGTCGCCTATGAGCCGCTGGTCCGGCTCTACATCATCCCTGGCCTGGGCAAGTGGCGGGACTCCGACCTCGTCTTCACCACACGGAACGGCACGCCGGTCGAGCCGCGTAACTTCAACCGGGCCTTTACGGCGCACTGCCGGAGAGCGGGCGTGCCCGTCATCCGCGTCCACGACACCCGACACACCTGCGCCTCGCTCCTGGCCGCGCTCGACGTTCACCCTCGCGTCGCCATGCGCATCCTGAGGCACTCGCAGATCTCAATGACCATGGACGTCTACACGCAGATTCCGACCCCGGAGACCCGTGCTGCCCTTGGCCGGCTCAACCGGAGTCTCGATAACCCGAGCGAATCATAAGCTCATCACCTTTTCCGATAAGGCCCTTTAGTTCGGAACGCTAACCCGAGAGACACACCCACCTAGCGACCACGAGAACTCTTCTGTCCTTTTTTCTGTGATTTAAAGGAATAGGTTCGCCGACAATCCGGAGTTCGCCTCAACGCTGGACGCCATGGAGGGTGAATGACGCATCCGCGGAGCTGTGAGCGCGCACAGCGGCATCAGTGCCGATGTTCCGCTTGCGGTGGGGTTCAGCACGGCTGGCCCTACGCTCTCGACCTGGCGGGTGACTCGTCTGCCGCCGAACGCCAGGCAGAGCGAGACCGCATTGAAGCCGAGTGGATAGCCACTCGGCCTCCGCAGGGACGACGGGCCGCGTCCAAGCGTAGACAGGCAGCCGCTACGGACAGTGCGACAGTCGATCTCATCGACTGGCTGTCCGAGAACCCGAGGGCCATCGAACGCATCCAGGAAGTCGGCAACATCCTCACTGGCTCTGTGGTCGGTGAGCTGGACAGCAAGTTCGGCGGTAGCGAACCGAGAGAAGTCCGAAGGACACTCACCGATCACTTCTGGTGCGATCTTCTCGTCGCCATAGCCGATGGCATAAAGAAATTCTCGGACGCCCTCGACCGAATACCTGAATATGCGACTGACGCTATCCTCATGTCTCGCAAGGCCGAGCGTCGCGTCCCTCTTCTCGACGCGCTGGTATCTCTTGCCGTGCGAATGGCGTGGAAGCCCATCAGGAAGATGGTCGACACCTCGGGGATCGAGGAGTTGCAGCGGACGTGCTGGATTCTCGCCGTCCTGATATGCCCGGCTCCTGAAGACCATGCTGCCGTACGGGACGGCGCGCTCTTCCCGCTGGCGAAGGAGGGGCTTCTGGAGACCAGCAAGGAGCGGCTTGAACAGGTCTTCCCTGCCGACTGGGTTCGCCGCCTGCGGGAGGATCTCGGCGGCGTCTGAGCGAAGTCGCCGACCTATGGCGTGGGGCGACTCGACCCCGGCCGGCAGGGGCATCCTCCGCGGTACCGGTGCGGACATCTCCGCCCGGGGCCGGCTCTGTGGATCCGCAGCAGTTGCGAGAACATCTGTGTGGGGCGGTTGCTGTACTCCACTGCTGTATGGAGATCAAAAAGGCCCTCCGGATAAATCCGAAGGGCCTCTGATCTGGGCGCGGCCGAGAGGACTCGAACCCCTAACCTTCTGATCCGTAGTCAGATGCTCTATCCATTGAGCTACGGCCGCCTGGCTGCCTGTTCACTTGCTGTGCTCGGCAACGCGTGTAACTCTACCAGACCCCTCACCCCTGCTTGCGCCAATAATCCGCCCTGCGCACGGTCAAGCCGACCCGTACGCGGGGACCGTTCGCGCACGGCAGGAGCCGGTCGGCGAACGGGCTGGCCGGAATCGGCCGCATGGCTACCTTGGCGCGCCCCCGATGCGCACACTGGTCCTCGGGGGACCCTTGCCACACCATCACTCTGTGTGACGGATATTACTTCGTGGCGACAGGAGAGGCGTGCCCGGGGTATATGAGCAGGGCACGCAGGCGGACACCGGGCCGCCCCGCGGGAGGGAACGTGAACGAGCCACCAGGCCCGCCCGGCAGGCGGTACCGCCTTCGCGGGCTCGTCGCGGCCGTGGTCGCGGGTCTGGTCTTCTGGGCGCTGGTCATCTGGCTGGTCGTGGCCTTGTTCCGGTGAGAGCCGTCCCCGCGGAAGCCGGATCGCTCAGAGGGGCCGGGGACGTGCCGGCCAGGAGACCCGCCCCGGCCGGCACCGGCCCTCACCCGCCACGCTGGATGCTCTCCATGAGGTCGAGGTGCTCCTGCACCACCGGCTTGGTGTCCCGGGCGAGCTGCCGCACCTTCTCGGAGGAACCGGTCGACGCCTCCTTGTCCAGCGCCACCAGGGTCATACGGTGATCCTCGACCTGCGCCGGGACCCACGCGCGGTCGAACGCGGCGCCGCTCTTGGCGGCGAACTTCCGCAGTTCGGCCTGCTGCTTCTCCGTCGGCTCGCCCGGCAGGTCCACCCCGTACTTCGCGGCGACCTTCGTGACCTGCTCGTCGAGGGCGGTGTGGTCCTTGACCAACCGGCTTCCGGCGTCCTTGACGGCCTGGCTTCCTGCCTGCTTCTCGGCGGTCTGCCCGCCCTCGATCTCCGTAAGGTTGTCCTGATGCGCGCCGACCAGGAACGCCTTGTCCCGGTCGCTGGCATCCGGCGGCGCGGCGTGTGCGGCGGTGACCCCTGACAGCGGCGCGATCACGGTCGCGACCGTGACGATGAGCGATCTCAGCATCGGATCCCCCGATCCTCGCCCGACGGCGAGCACCGGCTGATCGGTACTCGACCATCCGGGCATACTCGTTGTCAGGTGTCATACCCACCGGCCCGTTCGCGGGGAACCGAGCGTGTACGGCGGCGCGGCCGGGAGTTCACCATACCTTTGGCGATCTTTACCTTGGTTCGGCCCGGATTCGGGGTGATGCTGGCGATTGTCCATCCCCCTCGCCTCTGCAAGGAGGTCTCGTGCGGACTCCGCGACGCTTCCGGTCGTCCTGGCCGGCCCGGTTCATCGCCCTGATCGCCGCCGTCGTGTCCCTGACCACGGTGACCGGCACCGTTCCCGCCCAGGCGGCGGTCTACGGTTCCTGCACCATCTCGCGCTGCGCCGACGCGCGCTCGGCCAACGCGATCTGGGCCGGGAAGGGATACCCGACCAGCGCCGGCTGGTACTCCTGGCCGGACGGCAGGTACAACTACACCGGCGGCCGTTTCTACAACAGAGAGGGCCAGCTGCCCAGCGGCGCCACCTACTACGAGTACGACGTGTACTCCCGGGCCCGCGGCGCCGCGCGGGACGCCTACCGGATCGTCGTCAACCGGAGCACCGGCGTGACCTGGTTCTCGCCGAACCACTACACCGACTTCTACCGGCTCTAGGGATCTCTCATGGCCTCCGCCCCGCGTCCGCTGCCCGCATGGCTCACGATCACCACCGGCCGGGCCCCGGCGGTCGTCGACGGGCGGGCCTGCCGTACCCGTGCCGCCTTCTTCGCGGAGGTGGCACGGGTGCTGCGCCTCCCCGGCTACTTCGGCCACAACTGGGACGCGCTGACCGACTCGCTGCGCGACATCGGGAACGTCCATCTGGTCGTCGAGCACGCCGGGGACCTGCTCGCCGCCGAGTCCGCCGAGCAGTTCGCCACCCTGCTGGCCGTACTGGCCGGGGCGGCGGAGGACGGGCTGACCCTGACGCTGTGCACCGACTCCGCCCACGAGGCGCCACTCCGCCGGCGTACGGCCGAGGGCCTCGCCTGACCCTTCCGCGGCCCGCACCGGGCTGCCCGCTGCGAGAATCGGCGAATGCTCCTGGAGACGCCACGACTGTTCCTGCGTCGGTTCCGGCCCGAGGACGCGCCGGCGTTCGCCGCCTACCGCTCCGACCCGGTGGTCGCGCGTTACCAGAGCTGGACCGCCCCCGTTCCGGTGGAGTCGGCCCTCTCGCTCGTCACCGCGTTCTCCTCGCGGGACCCGGAGGAGCCCGGGTGGTTCCAGTACGCCTTGGCGCTTCGGGCCGAGGAGTGCCTGATCGGCGACGTGGGGGTGAACCTGCACGAGAACCGGATGCAGGCGGAGCTGGGCTTCACTCTCGCCGTCCGATGGCAGGGCCGGGGGTACGCCACCGAGGCGGTGCGGGCCGTACTGCGCGACCTGTTCGAGCGGCGCGGCCTGCGGCGCGTCTCCGCCGAGTGCGACGCCCGCAACACGAGCTCGGCACGGCTCCTTGGGCGAGTGGGCTTCCGGCGGGAGGGGTTGCGCCTTCAGCACACCTGGTTCAAGGGCGAATGGACCGATGATCTCCTCTACGGTCTGCTCGCCGACGACTGGAAGAACCGCGCGTGACTCATGCCTCTTCGGGGTCGCGTCCGAGCACCGACCGTCCGCCGTCGACGGGAACGGTCGCGCCGTTGACGAAGCTCGCGTCGGCGGAGAGCAGGTAGGCGACGGCGGCGGCCACCTCGTCCGGACGGCCCACCCTGCCGAGCGGATGCAGCAGACCCATCTCGTTCTCGATCCGCGTGGCCGCCGCGGGCTCCTGGCGGCGGAGGAACGCCTCGTACCGTTCGGTGCTGATCGAGCCGAGGGCGACGGCGTTGACCCGGATGCCCCGCGGGCCGTAGTCGACGGCGAGCGCCCGGGTGAGCCCCTCGGTCGCGGCCTTCGCCGTCGCGTACGTCAGGGAGCCGCGCACCGGCCGCTGTGCCTGGTGGGACGAGACGTTGACGATCGCCCCGGCCGTACCGGCGTCGAGGAAGCGGCGGATCGCCGTCACGCAACCGGCGACCACGGGGTTGAAGTTGGCCCCGATGAGAGCCAGGAGCTCACTCGCCGACGGGGAGTCGAGCGAGGCGGCGCGGAAGACGGCGGCGTTGTTGACCCAACCGGCGAGCGGGCCCGCCGCCTGCGCCAGGTCGGCGGCCCGTTCCGTGACGGTCTCGTCGGCGGCGTCACCGGCCACCGCGATCAGCCGGGAACCGGCGGGGTGAGTACGGATCCACTCGAGCGCCGCCGGGTCGAGTTCGATCACGGCCACGGTGCTCGCGTCGCCGAGTAGTCGCTCGACGATCGCCCGGCCGATGCCCCGCCCACCCCCGGTGACAACGTATGAAGAGCCCACAACGCCCCCTCCATCACAGTCACCCCGGGCGGAGGTGTGTACCTGTGATCATTCGACCATGGCACATGCAGAACTCGTCGCGCACCACCAGCGCCTGCCTGATGTCGCCCCAGTTCCTTGAAGTCGGGTTGTCCTGGACGGTCGTTCAGCCGCTCGTCGAGCCGATCGGCATCGATGACGTAGCCGCGTCAGTGGTCTTCCCGGAAGAGGGCCAGGAAGCGCCGCTCCAGCTCCTCCTCACCTGTGGCCGAATCGCTAGACCGCGTAGATGGGGGCAAGATCGACGAATATGCGGTAGTCGGAGATCAGGCCGTCGTCGCGGGTGCGCCAGATCGATACGGCTACGGCGCTCGCGTCCTTGCCGTCGAGCCTCCGGTAGGTCACCTCGGTCTCGGCGATGATGTCGGCGTCCACCTGCCAGGTACGGACGACCCGGTGCCGCAGGCCGCCGATGGTGGAGTAGAACTCCCGGATGCCCGCGACGATGGCCTCACGGCCCGCCAACGGCTCGGCGTTGCCGAACACCAGCGTGGCGTCCTCGGCCAGCAGCCGCCCGAACTCGTCAGGATCGAACGAATCGACTGATCGGAAAACGCGTCGCACCGCATCGTCAGACATGCCGGTCCTTCTCACGCAGACGGGATCACTGATCCGGACGATACGGGGCGAAGGAGCGCGTACAACTAGCGCAATAGTGTGGATCTTGTCGCCGCGCCCGGGTCGGCGGGGAGCTGTCAGGTCCCAGGCCCCGGCGGTAGGCCACTGCAAACTAGAGCGGGCCCGTGACCTGCACGGCCGCGCACACCTCCGCCTCTCCGGTTCGACGCATCCTGGAGCCGGAGGCGCCAAGAAATATCTCAGCCACCCGTGAAACTGTCAGAGCCACCGCATAGCCTCGCATCGCTCCCATGCCGACAGCCGTAGGAGAGGCTATGGACAGCAAGGTTGTCTTCGAGGCCGTGGCGCCCGTGATCCCCGTGCGTGATCTGGCCGCCGCGCTTGAGCGTTACCGTCGCCTGGGGTTTTCGGCGCGGCAGTCCGAAGAGGACCCCGGATATGGGTTCGTCGCCCGGGGGTCGGTTTCGCTCCATCTCACCGAGTGGAACGAGCACGATCCCGCCCGCACTGCTGCCGCCGTGTACATCTATGTCTCAAACGTCGATGCCCTGTACGCCGAATGGGTCGCAGCGGATGTCAGCGGCCGCCTCGGCGAGCCTCACGACACTCCATACGGACTCCGGGAGTTCGGCTACGTCGACCCTGACGGAACCCTGCATCGCGTCGGCTCGCCCATGTCGTGATCTGAGCACTTAACCGGCTCTCCCGATTTGCCGGACGACCACCCCGATGGTGCCGCGCGCACGAACGCCGCTGGCGACCAACGACTCCATCGCCAGTCCAGGTGAAGGACGCCAGCGAGCGCATCGGAGCCGCCCTGTGGGGCGAGGACTGAGGGTGACTGCAACTAGAACTGAGGAGTTGGTCTGCTGGGCTCTGCCCAGGTCGATGGCAGGAGGAAAGCGCGGCTCCTACCTCAACCACCTGCGGCTCGCGCTCTTCAGCTCGACGCCATGCCGGAGCCGGAGCGCCCCCGCGTGCGCCACGAGGCGCTGTTTGTCCGAACGGAGGTGAGAGACCGTCCGTCTCCTCGTCGTCGTAGCGGCGGGGTGAAGCTGGAGGCAGCCTGAGCCGGGGGTCGCCGGGGAGGGTGGGAGCAGCCTCGACAAAGCCGTGTCGGCTGAGCACTGCCGGATGGGTCGGGCGCGGCAAGCGAGACGGGAAGGTATACGCGAGGAACCGGTGTCGTTACGCCTCTTGACGCTCCACCAGCTCTAACCCGGTGGATGTGGGCCGGTTTGCGGTGCGCCCCCCGCCGTAGTACTCCGAGCGCGGGAGAGCCGCGTACATGGGGAAGGGCGGCAGCGTGGGTGATGCCCCACAGCAGGTCATCGCCCAGGCTGTAGCAGCCGTGGAAGTAGCGGATGCCGTGGGTGCGCCGGTAGGTGGCCGGCAGCCGGTCGGGCCTGCACCGCTTGGCCCAGGTGGTGCCGTGGCAGGGCCGGATCGACAACGGTCCGAAGTGGTCGAAGGCGAAACACCGGTTCGGGAAGCGGATGCGGACCAGGCGATCGCGGCGGCGATGACGGTGACGACGGCGCCCTGGCCCGACGCGACGGAGATCGACACCGAAGCGCCCCCGGAACAGACGCTGGAGCGGGCGATGACGGCGATCCACGCCCGCCGGGCCGGCCTGCCACGGCGGTTCCGGCGTCCCGGGATGGAACCGGGCTGACCACGACCGCGCCGGCTGCCGGGGATCCGGGGATGCCGGCCTCGTCACGTGGCGAGTGGCGAGCATCTTCACACGGGGGAGGTGCTGGTGGATCTTGACAGCACCTGTCAGGCGGCTCACGATGCGCTGGAACCGCTCTTCCCCCCGTCGCCCCGCATCGCGGGTGTGCCTCCCGAAGGGAGATCCATGCGCTCTTCCTGCACGTCGCCGGGTGAGACCTCGGTGACGTACAGCTCGGCCGCATGAGCGGGCCGAAACAGCAGCCGCCGCCGTGCGATCCGGTGGACGCCGGCTCAGAGGTTGACGATCACGAGGTCTCCGATCTCGGAGATGTGCGCGTCGCACTGCGCGGCCGACACGCCGCTGCCGTAGATGATCGATCCTCTGACGTAGTAGGGCGGCCTGCCGCTGAAGCGGTCGCAGGTGAGCTGGAGATACCATCCCGATCCGGTGCTGTTCCAGCAGTCGGCGGCCACGCGTCCGATGGACAGGTTGTAGCTGAACCGGCAGTTGGCCGGGTTGACGGCGGCCTGGGCGGGCTGGGCGGTCATAGCGAGGACGCTCATCGCACCGATGGCGACGGCGGCGGCTCCGGCGCGTGCGCGGATGACACTGAACATGATCACCTCTCCGTTCTCGACGTGATCCGAACGTATCCGCGCTCGTCGCAGGCGAAGTCCCAACAGGGTCTCAACCTCCGCCCCTCCGCCCAGGGCGGCTCGCACGCGGTGCCGGTCGCCTTCGAGGAGGCCGCCCGTGGTGTCGTCACGGCGTTGGGCGAGGTGGGCGCCGAGCACGCGTCGGCGATCGTCAACGTCGTCGGCCCGCTCGGGGTCGGCAAGAGCCGTCTGCTCGCGACGCTGTCATCCGGATTCGTGGACCTTTCCCGTACGCCGGACGAGGTCCACCTGAGCGGCGGCGCACCGCTCGCCGTCGACGGAGTCGACACCGACCGCCGTGCGGACGCGGTGTCGCGTTTCCTGGACCGAGCCGGTCACGGCCGGTTTCTTATCGCCAGCCGGCTGCCCCTGGCCGCGCGGCCCGGATGGGCGCACAGGCCGATCGTCACGGTCGAGCTCCGGCCGTGGTCGCCCGCGGGCATCCGCGGGCTGGCCCGCGCGCTCGGGGTGCCGGACCCGGCGCACGGCGACCTGGTCGTACGGCTCAGCGGTGGGATCCCGCTCATCGCGGATTCGCTGTGCCGGGCGATCCTGAGAGGCGGCGAACCGGGCCCGGAGGGTGCGCTGGCCGATGCGGCGGCCACCGAGGTGCTGCGTCGCCTGAGCGCGGAGTCCCGGGGGCTTCCTCCCGGGGCGCTGCCGATCGTGGCCGCCGTCGACGGTGCGGACGAGGATCTCCTCACCGCCCTGGTGCGGCTGCCATCCCGGGCCTTCTCGCGGCTGAGACGGCTGAGCGTGATCCGCCCGGACCGTCACGGGCTGACCGTCGCCGAGCCGTACCGGACGCTCTTCGACCTCGCCTACCGCTGGCGTCACCCGGTCCTCCGCGACGAGATGGCCGCGCGCGCCGCCGAGCATCGTCACCGTCAGCTGGCTCACGCAGCCGACCCGCCGCTGCGGGCCCGGATCGCGGACCAGGTCATCTATCTGTCCGGAAGGCGGCATGCGCGCCGCGACCTGTACGCCGACGAGCGCGGCGAGTTCTCGGTGCGGCGCGCCGCAGACGGCGACGACGAGGCGATCGGCCGGCTGCTCCGGTTGTGGGGCGAGGCCGAGGGCCTGGCGGAACGCCAGGTGGACCGGATGCGCGATCTGTGGCTGTCTGGCGCCGACCATGGTTTCCACCTCGCGGTGGACAGCGACGACCACGCGGTGGGAATGACCAACCTCACGCCGCTGGATCCCGACGCCGCACCGGCACTGGAGCCGTTGCTCCAGCAGTACGCGGACACGGTGCTGAACCTCGGGCGGTGCGGATCGGTCGTCGGCATGCTGGCGGTCGAGCCGCGGTTCGCCCGGGCGCAGCCCGCACTCGTCCGTCACATTCTCACCACGGGGATGGCCGGCGGCGGGCTCGTGGTGTCCACGCCGTGGATCCCCTACCAGGAGATGGCGGCGCGCTTCGGCCTGCGCCGCATCGGCGACACGCGGCACGACGTCTACCGGTGCGGCCGGCCGAGCGCCCTCTACGCCCGCACGTTCACCGAACAGAACATGTCCGCGTGGCTGCGGCGGATGCGGGACCCTCGTTCTGAAGGCCCCGGCCAGACGGCCGAGCTCGTCCGCACCGCGTTGCGGGGGATCCGCACGCAGGCCCGGACCTCCGCCGCGGGCCCGCGGCCGGAGCCCGCGCTCGCCGACCTCATGCGGCAGGCCGTGGAGGCCCTGGCGTCGTCGGCGTCCGCCGTGGACGCCGAAGCCGGGGAGATCCTGCGCCTGTACTACCTCACCCGTGCCGGAGGCCACGACCTCCTCGCGCATCGCCTCCACCTGTCCAGGGCCACGTACTTCCGCCGTCTGGAATACGGCATCGGCAAGGTCGCGGAAGCGGTGAGCCGGGCTCTCACTGCGCCAGAGCCCCTGCCGGAGCATCGGTGACCTGGCCGTGTGGGCGGTAAGGCCGGCTGTACCAGTTCAGGCCGCACCAGGCGCGGAAGCAGCGCTCGCACGGGCCTTCTTCCATACCTTGACGCCCACCGTCTGCCCCCGCTGCGACACAGCTGGCGAGCTCTGGGAGGATCACGACCTGCGCTTCCCGACGAGACGTGGCCGGCCGATGGAGCGCAGCGAGGACTACAAGATGTGGAAGGCGCTCCTGCGCCAGGCCGGGGTCAGGGAAGCCCGCCTCCACGACGCCCGCCACACGGCCCGGACGCTCCTCGTCGAGCAGGGCGTCCACATCCGGGTCGTACAGGAGATCCTCGGTCATGCGAGGGTGCCGACCACTGAGCGTTACACCCACATCGCCAGTCCTCAGGTGAAGGACGCGAGCGAGCGCATGGGCGCTGCTCTCTGGGGAGACGACGACTAATTGCAACCCAAACTGCAACCCTCGCGGGTCTGGAGATCAAAAAGCCCCTCTCGCCGAGACCGGCGAGAGGGGCTCTGAACTGCGGAGGCTCGGGGATTTGAACCCCGGATGGGCTTAAGACCCAAACCGCATTAGCAGTGCGGCGCCATAGACCTGACTAGGCGAAGCCTCCTGGGAGCGCTGCTCAGCACAGCGTACCGGCGATCGCGCAACGCGGCAAAGCGGATTGCCGGGTGGGGCGTGGCACCGTCTCGACCACCCGCGTCGCGGCACCGGAGCGGGCCCGCTCCGGGCGGCCTTCGGCGGGGCTGGGGGGTTGCCGCGCGGGTCGGCGAGCGGCGCACAGACTCGCGCCGTTGCGTACGGCAGGATGTCCTCGGCCGCCGGGTGAGCTGGCGTTATACAAGGACACAGCCGTCTTCCACAGGCTGTGGATGACGGCTGTGCACAAGGTGTGGATTTCCGCCGGTGCAGTCCACAGGCTCAGGCCTGACGGACGGCCTCGCCCTCGATCTCGATCTTGACCTTCTTGCCGACGAGGACGCCACCGGCCTCCAGCGCCTGGTTCCAGGTCAGGCCGAAGTCCTCGCGGTCGATCTCGGTCTCGGCGGAGTAACCGAAGATCTCCTGGCCCCACGGGTTGTTGGCCGCCCCGTTGAACTCGACCTTGAGCTCGACCTCCTTGGTGACGTCACGCACCGTCAGGTCGCCGACGAGCGTGAACTCGTTGCCGGACAGGCCGGTCACGCGCTTGCTGCGGAAGGTGATCTCGGGGAACTTGTCGGCGCCCAGGAAGTCGTCGCTGCGCAGGTGACCGTCACGGTCGGCCGCGCCGGTCTCGATCGTGCCCGTCTTGATGACGACGTCGACGGAGGACTCAAGCGGGTTCTCGGCGATGGCGATCTTGCCCTCGAAGTCGGCGAAGTGCCCGCGAACCTTGCTGACCATCATGTGCTTGACGACGAAACCGACGCGCGTGTGCGCCTTGTCGAGCGCGAACTCGCCGGCCGTCGGGACCTTCAGGCCCTCCCACTCACGGATGCTCATGGCTACTCCCCAGATCGTTGCGGTGCTGATGTCTCACTGAGCAAATTTCTACCCGAGGATATTCCTCGCGTCAACTATTCTGACGTAGACTTGGACCATGGATCCATTCGACGACCCGCGGCTCACGGCGATGGGCCTGTTCGCGGAGGTCTTCGCCGGGCTGGCCGCCAAGACCACCCCCACCCTGGTCACCGCCGGGTTGTCCGAGGTCGACTTCGAGACTCTGATCCGGCTGGCCCGCTCGCCCGAGCGGCGGCTGCGGATGAGCGACCTCGCGGCCCAGACCTCGCTGTCCACCAGCGGGATCACCCGTGTCGTCGACCGCCTGGAGCGCGAGGGACTCGTCGAGAGGCACGCGTGCGCGAGCGACCGCCGCGCGTCGTACGCGGTGCTGAGCGAGGCGGGGGCGGAGCGGTTGCGCACGGTGCTCCCCGAGCACATCAAGGACATCGAGACCTGGTTCACCGGCCTGCTGACCGACGAGCGGCTCGCCGAGTTCCTGGAGACCCTGCGGGTGATCCGCGACGTCGTACGGCCCTGCGCGACCGCGGGAGCGGACGGAGCCGGCAGGCCGTCGCGGACGAGGACGGGCTGAGCCGCACAGGATCGTGATTCGAGGGAACCGACCGGACGGACTGGCGCATACGATCGTTTTCTGGTGGACTCCGTAATCCAGGAAACGGCTCCACGAAGCCGACGTGTCCCCCGTACCCAAGCCAATGGAGCACTCGTGCGTTTCCCCTCACACGCACTCGCCATCCTCGCCACCGCGGTCCTCGCGGTTCCTGTGGCCGCGTCCACCAGCGCCTTCGCCGCGGCCGCGAGCCCGAGCCCCAGTCCGAGCGCCAGTCCGAGCCCGACGCCGACCCCGTCCCAGACTCCGGCCGCGACCCCCAGCCCGAGCGCGAGCGCGACGCCGAGCCCCAGCGCCACCCCGAGCACGACCGCCAAGGCCACGAAGACCCCCCGGCCGAAGACCGTGCCCAAGGACGCGGTCGAGGTGACGGTGAAGAAGATCGTGGACGGTGACGCCCTGGACGTGGTGACCGCCAGCGGCCGGACCGTACGGATCGGTCTCCTGGAGGCGGACGCGCCGGAGAAGGGCGACTGCTGGTACGAAGGCGCGGTCGCGCGGCTCAAGGCGCTGCTTCCCGCCGGCAAGCCGGCCTACGTGCGGGCCTCCGAGCAGGTGACCGAGAACGACCGCGTCCTCGTCTACACGTGGTCGCCCAAGGGCCTGTACGTCAACGGCGACATGGTCAGGAGCGGGTTCGCCCAGGCCGTGCCCTACCTGCCCGACCACAGCTACACCGACTGGCAGTTCGCCGAGCAGATGCGCGCGCAGGCCGATGGCCGGGGCATGTGGTCGGGTCCCTGCTGGGCGGCCGACACCTACGACAAGCGTGGCTCGATCCAGGTTCCGCCCGGATCGTCCGGAGACCTCGCGGTGGAGCCCGCCGACGGCGCCTCTCCCGCGCCCGGCGCGTCCGCGAGCCCGGACCCCGACGGGCTGACCGGCGGCACGACCACCCCCACGCCCACCCCGACGCCCACTGCGACGCCGACCCCCACTCCGACCGCGACGGGTGACGACGACGGCTCGACGGATCCCCGCTTCGGCACCTGCGAGGAGGCCAACAGGGCCGGCTACGGGCCGTACGTCCGGGGCATCGACGTCGAGTACGACTGGTACGTCGACAGCGACAGCGACGGCGTGGTCTGCGAGACCTGAGAAACGCGGGACCTAAAGCGCGGGAGGTGAGGCGCGCGGCGGTCAGTTCACCCGTTCCCGGGGTTCGGGGACGACCAGATCGCCGCGTAGCTTCGCCATGCCCCGCGAGACCGTGCTCTTGACCGTGCCCACGCTGATCCCCAGCGTCCTGGCGATCTCGGGCTCGGTCATGTCCTCGTAGTAGCGCAGCACGATCGCCGTGCGCTGCCGGGTGGGGAGCCGGTCGAGCGCCTGCTCCAACTCCTCGTACCGGTGCCGCGCGTCCTGCTGCGCCGGTACGTCGGGAAGGGACTCCGAGGGGTACTCCTCCAGCCTGCGCCGCCGCCACCAGGAGATGTTGATGTTCACCATCGCGCGTCGCACGTAACCGTCGAGCGACGAGCGGTCGCGGATGCGGTCCCAGGCGAGGTAGGTGCGGGTGAGGGCGGTCTGCAGCAGATCCTCGGCATCGCTGGGGTTGCCGGTCAGCTGGTTGGCGACCCGGAGCAGCGCCGCCCCGCGGGACTGGACGTACGTGTGGAACTCCTCGTGGTTCACGCTCAGGATCACCAACCCGGCCAGAGAGGCATCTCGTGCCAGAATCGCAGCCACGCGATCGGATCCGACTGAGCCGGAATTCAGGTTTCGCCCCGGCCTGCGTAAACACCGGACAAGCCGGTAGCGGCGGGCCGGACGGGCCGTAATCCCACCCGGGCGGTGGTTTGCCCTCGGCGGGTGGCAACCCCTTGCACCGGGAGGAGGAATATTGATCCCGGACGCCACCATCGCCCGGAAAACGGCATCTCCATCCCGCCCTGGCATGTGAGGCTGGAGGACGTGGAAGGGTCATTACCGCACCGGGCCGGAGCGCGACGGCGCATGCTGGCCGCGGCGGCGCTCGGGCGCGATCCCGGGCCCGCGCCGCGGTCGCCGGAGGAGGAGGCGCCGTTCGACGTGGTCGACGGCGAGGTGATCGACGTCAGCCCGCATCTGATCATCGTGGAGGCCGACGACGGCCGCCAGCGGCGCCTGGTGATCGCGCCGTGGGCGACCGCCTGGCGCGGCGGCGCCGTCGCGCCCGCCGACCTGCCCATCGGGTCGCGGGTGGTCATCAGGGCGCTGCGGTCCGGCACGGTGGCCGAGCGCATCTGGGCCGACGTCACGCGGATCACCGGCGTCATCCGTGACGTCCGGGGAACCCGGGACCTCACCGTGGACCTCGACTGCGGCCCGCATCGCCGGGAACGCTCCATTGTGATCCCCTACCGCTCCTCGGGGCGGATCCGGGTGCGGCACCCGAAGCTGGAGCCGGGGTATCTGTTCGACGCCATCGGCCTGCTCGACCAGGGCACGTCACTGGCGCAGCTCCCCGCGACCTCGCAGCCGCCGTACCACGCCTCGGCGTCGCCCCCGGCTCCCCCGGCGTACGGAGGGGTCCAGGCGAGCGTCGCGGGCACGGCCGTGTGGGCGGACCTTCCGGAGGACGGCGCGGCCTATCCCGTGCTCGAATCCGAGGACACCGGCTGCGACGACGCGGGCGTCTCCTGCGCGGGCCTGCCGTACCTCGCGCTGGGCTCGCTGCTGCGCGTGCGGAACGTGTGCGACGGACGGGCGGACACGCTGCCGATCGTGGCGTGCGGGTGCCTCGCCGGGCGGTTCTGCGACCGCTGCCTGGAATGCGGCACCTCCCCGCGCGGGAGGCTCGTGGAACTGTCGGCGTCGTCCTACGTGGCGCTCGGGGGAGACTTGACCAAGGGCTGCTTCAACGCCCGCGTCGGATTGGGGTGACCGGTGCTTACGATCATCGCGACGGCCGCGTTGCCGGTCCTCGCCCTCACGCTGACGCTGGGCGGCGTCGCCAAGCTGGCCACGGCCGGCCGTGAGGCGTCGCCGGGCGCGCTGACCCGGCTGGGCCCGGTCGCGCTCGCGCCGGAGCGGTTCGCCAGGCCCGCGATGATCGCCTGCGCGCTGACCGAGTTCGCCCTGGCCGGCGGATCGCTGGTGCTGGACCACCCCGTCACGCGCTGGTCCCCGGTGGTGTTCTTCGCGATCGCGACGTACGTCCTGTGGGACCTGCGCAGACGGCGGCCCGACGTCGGGTGCGGCTGTTTCGGGGAGGTCAGCGCGGCGCCGGTCGGGCTGCGGTCGATCGGACGGGCCGCCGCGCTGACGGCGATGGCGGTTCTCGTCGCGGCCGGGAACGTCCCGGGCCTGCCCGGAGTCATGGCCCGGCCCGTCCTGCCGCGGGGGACCGCGGCCTGGATCGCCGGCGGCCTCGTCCTGCTGCTGCTCGTCCTCTCGCCGGAGATCGACGAGGTCGCCGCCCGCGTACGGCACCGGGCGCCGTGCGAGCAGCGGGCGCTGCCTTCCGGACGGGCGCTGTCCCGCCTGCGCGGCAGTGCGGCGTGGCGGGCGCACGCGGGGTCGCTGGTGACGGGCGAGCCGTCCGACATGTGGCGCGAGCTGTGCTGGCGCTTCTTCGTGTTTCCCGCCCGGGACGGCACCGAGGTGGTCTTCGCGGTGTACCTGAGCGGACGCCGTCCCGCCGTCCGCGTCGCCGTGGTCGGAGCGGACGGCCGCGTCGCTGCCGTCGCCGGTGACCGTACGGACGCCTCTCTGCGGGAATCTACCCCTGTATCGGCCTGACGCTATACAGGGGTAGATTCCCGCATCGAGGACTTCACTTCAACTCTCTACGGCTCTCTAGCTTCCCCTCTAGAAAGCCGTAGAGAGGTCGATGGGCGTGCCGCCTCAGACCGGCTGGGCACGCAGGAACCTCCCGAAATGGGGCACGGTGAACCCGATCACGCCGCGCTCGGCGCTGTAGATCAGGCCCTTCTTGATCAGGCTGTCGCGGGCCGGGGACAGGCTCGACGGCTTGCGGCCGAGCGCCTCGGCCACCTCGGCCGTCGGCACCGGGTCGTCGCCGAGCTGGGCCATCGCGTGCATGTAGTCGCGCTCCGCGGGAGTGGCCCGTTCGTACCGGCTGCCGAAGAAGCCGACGGCCAGCTCCTCCTCCGCCTCCGGCGCGGACACCTTGATGTCCTCGGCGGTGATGGGGCTGCGGGGCGCGAGGTCCCAGGCGACCTTGCCGTAGGCCTGGACGAAGTAGGGGTAGCCGTCGGCCGCCTCGTACAGCGCGTCGAGCGCGTCGGGCGTGAACTCCACGTCCTCGCGGCCGGCCGGGACGATCAGCGCCAGGTCGGCGGCGTCACGGTCGAGCCGGTCGATGCGGGCGTACCGGAACAGCCGCTCGGAGTAGCTCTTGCTCGCCGACAGCACGCTCGGCAGGTGCGGCAGGCCGGCACCCACGACGATCAGCGGGCCACCGCTCTGCGACAGCTCGTGGCAGGCCGCGCAGAGAGCCGAGACGTCCGGCGCCTGCACGTCCTGCATCTCGTCGATGAACAGCGCGATGCCGACGCCGAGGTCGGTCGCCACACCCGCCGCGTCGACGAACAGCTCGGTCAGGTCGATCTCCAGGTCGCCGGAGTCGGCCCGGCCGCGGGCGGCGGGGACGTCGATGCCGGGCGACCAGTGGGAGGTGCCCTTCGCGGCGGCGGGATCGCGCATGGCGAACGCCTTGAGCACGCCGAGGAACTCCTCGATCCGCTCGGGGGCGCGGTGCCGGGGCGCGAGCTCCCTGATGGCCATGTGCATCGCGGCGGCCACCGGGCGCCGGATCGACTGGTCGGGCCTGGCCTCGATCTTCCCGGTGCCCCACAGCCGCTGCATGGCCATGGACTTGAAGGTGTTGAGCAGGACCGTCTTGCCCACACCGCGCAGACCGGTGAGGACCATGCTCCGCTCCGGGCGGCCCCGGGCCACCCGCTCCAGCACGACCTCGAACTGCTGGAGCTCGCGATCGCGTCCGGCGAGCTCCGGGGGGCGCTGTCCGGCGCCTGGGGCGTAGGGGTTGCGCACGGGGTCCACGCTCTCGGACTTTATGACGGGATATAGCGGCCGTCGTAGATTTCCGTAGAAAGCGCTACGGCGTGTCGCCCGGCGCGGCCCGGGCACGCACCGCACGGCGGCGGGCGGAGCCTGGGCCGGCACGACCGGGACGACGACGGGCGGAGCCGGGGAGGGTACGCCGCGGTCGAACGCAGCCGGGCCGGCGAGGCCGGGGGCGGAAGTGGGAGCGAGGGCGGCGGACACCGTCGGCACAGCCATCGCACACTCCTCACCTGCCGGGGCTCGACCGAACCCGTGTTCGATCCGGTGCCCATGACTGTAGCGCCTCATCGAACATGTGCGCGAGCGTTCGGTGAAAAAGCTCCGCCAAACGCCGTCGTTCGGCTCCGGTCAGGAGGGCCTTCAGTCCTCGAGGGCGGCGAGGTCCTCCGGCGTCAGGTGGATCCGTCCCGCCGCCATGTTCTCCTCCAGATGATCGAGGACCCCCGTACCGGGGATCGCGAGCAGCGCGGGCGAGATCGCCAGCAGCCACGCGAGCGCGATCTGCGGGGCGGTCGCCCCGTGACGCTCCACGACCGCCGCCAGACGCGTCTGGTCGATGGGCCGCCACCCGCCGCCGAGCGGGAAGAAGGGCACGAAGGCGATGCCGTCCTTCTCGCACCGGGCCAGCAGCTCGGCGTCGCCCCGGTCCTGCACGTGGAAGCTGTTCTGCACGGCGGCCACCGGGGCGATGGACAGGGCCTCGTCGAGCTGGGCGGCGTCGACGTTGCTGACGCCGAGGTGCCGGATCAGCCCCTCCTCGCGGAGCTCGGCCAGGGCCGCGAACCGGTCCGAGACGGAGGCGCCGCCTGGGGCGCCCATGCCGCCGACCCGCAGGTACACGAGGTCGAGCCGTTCCACGCCGAGGGTGCGCAGGTTGTCCTCCACCAGCCCGCGCAGCTCGCCCGGACCGGCCTCGCCGGTCGGCATCCCGGTGTCGTCGAGCAGCGGGCCGACCTTGGTCGCGATCACCAGGCCGTCCGCGTACGGCGCGAGCGCCCGGCGGATCAGGTCGTTGGCGGCGACGCCCCCGCGCCGGTAGAACCATGCCGTGTCGATGTGGTCCACGCCGAGCTCGACGGCGCGGCGGAGCACGGCGACGCCCGTCTCGGGGTCGCGGACGGCGCCGTCGAAGGTGCCGACGGGCAGCCGCATCGCCCCGAAGCCGAGCCGGTGAACGGGCAGGTCGCCGCCGAGGAGGAACTCGCCGCCGAGCGCGGCGTTCATGTCAGTCGTCATGCCGTCAGCCTCGCGCGGCGGGAGGCGGCGGCCAACGCGGTGGCAGCAAGCTGCCAGCCTGCCGCCAGGTCATGGAGGGTCATAATGGGCGGATGACAGCCGAACAGGTCATCACCGTCCGTGGCGACGCGGAGCTCGTGGCCCGGGCCGGTCATCTGTTCACCGGCGTACGGCACGAGTTCGTGTGCGCGGCCCGCGACCTCGCCACCTGGTCGCAGCCCGGGGCCCGGCACTCGGTGGCCGGGCGGATGCCCGGCCCCGGCGCCTCCGGCCTGGCCTTCAGGAAGCTCTACACCCCCGTCGCCCTCGCCGACGAGTCCTCGCGGACGCACCTGCGCGAGGTCGTGGCCAGGGGCGTCGAGGTGCGGATCAGCTCCACCCCGCTGCCGCACGAGACGATCGTCATCGACCGGCGCGTGGTGATCCTCGCTGGACGGGACCGGCCCGGCCCCCGCGAGTTCACCGTCACCACCTCGCCCACCCTGGTGAGCGGCGTGTACGCCCTCTTCACGGCCGCCTGGGACGCGGCCACCGAGCTGACCGCCTACCTGCGCGGCGACGCGCCGCACCTCGACGAGGACAGCCGGGCCGTCCTGCGCGCGCTCGGCGCGGGTCACACCGACGAGACCGCGGCGCGGCACCTCGGCCTGTCGGTGCGAACGTACCGCAGGCGCGTCGCCGAGCTCATGGAGGCGCTGGACGCCGGTTCGCGCTTCCAGGCCGGGCTGCGCGCGGGCGAGCTCGGGCTCACGGGATAGACGGACACCGGTCGGACACAGGTCGCCGGTTCAGCGGGGCAGGTGCGGGAGCACGAGGGCCGCGGCGGCGGCCAGGGCGACCAGCCCCAGGTAGGCGAGGACGAGCCGGGTGTCGCGGAGATAGCACTTGCTCCTCGTGAGCCCCGCGCGGCGGGCCCGCCAGTATCCGGCGACGCCCAGGGCGGCGAAGGCGAGCACCGCCCACGCGCCGAACACCCAGGCGAGCAGCGCCACCGTGGCGTAGACGCACAACTTCAGCGGATCGTACGGCTGCGCCTGACCGTCCGCCGGGGCCTTCCCGTCCGCCGGGGCCTGGCCGGGCGTACGGCCCTGGGCGGCGAGGGCCTGCTCGTAGGCGACGCCGGTGGGGTGGTCGTCCGGCCGGTCACCCGCTCGCGGCCCGGTGCCGGGGTTCACGCGGGCTCCGCGACGCGGCGGCTCACGTGATCTCCACGAGCGGCAGCCGTACACCGGCGTCGGCGGAGGCCACGGCCGACAGGCGCTGACGCGCGAGCGCCGGCCAGGCCTGGACCGCGCAGAACGGCGCGCACTGGTCCTGGTCGGAGCGGGTGCCGACGTGTACGCAGCACTGGGTCAGGCGCTCCTCCAGCATCGTGGACATGTCCATGAACGGCTTGACCGTGATCCGGACGACCCGTTCGCCGAGCAGCTTCCGCAGGCGCCGCTGCCGGCCGGGCAGCACCGACGACGCGAGCGTCAGCAGGGTCGTCAACCCGAGATCGCAGTTCTCGCAGATGTCACGCCAGACCTTCCCGATCTCGGGGTGGGACAGCGACGACTGCTCCGACAACAGGCCGAGCAGCGACTCCTGCACGGCCATGCGAAGCTGGCGGGGGATCTCCGAGTCGGCGATCCGGTTCGAGACCAGGCCGAGGTTCTCCTTGAGACGGTCGTGGCCTATCAGGGCCGTCAGCGAGCGCCACCGGTCGGCGTCGTCCCTGACCATGTAGCCCACCGAGCAGCAGTGGGGGTGCGAGCAGGGCAGTGCCGTGAGGTCCCGCCAGGTGACCAGGCCGTCCGTCTGGGGACCGAGGCGCTTCAGCACGCCGGTGTGGGTGAGCCGGTCCATGGGGTCGATCACGCCGGACCGTCCCGAGCCGAACTGCGGCTGGATCGACACGCCGCCGACGTAGGGCGTGTCGAGGGCCAGGCGCACCACGTCGCCGATCTCGCCGTCGTTGACACCGAGGGCGGCCGTCATCACCAGGGTCGTGAAGATCTCCCGCTCCGACAGCCGGCGCAGCGCCTCCGCCTTCTGCCGCCGCAGGTCGCCGCCCCGGTGGTGCCGGGACGCCTCGGCGGACAGGCCGTCGTACTGCAGGTAGACCTCGACGCGCTCGCGGTGCTCGGTGAGCAGGTCGAGCAGGGCGTCGTCCCTGGCCACCAGGAGGCCGTTCGTGTTGACGAGGATGCGGGTGACCGGCCGCGCCACCAGTCCGGCGAGCAACTCGGGCAGGTCGGGATGCAGCGTCGGCTCGCCGCCGCTGAGCATGAGCACGTCGAGCCGGTCGTTCTCCCGGGCCAGCCGCTGGTCGACGTTGGCGAGCACCTCCCGGACCGGCACGACTCCCCGCAGGTCGGGCGAGGACTCGGTGAAGCAGGTCGGGCAGCGCAGGTTGCACGCCTCCGCCACGTCCTCCAGCAGGATGCACGTGTGCTGCGTCTGCATCTCCGGCAGACCCCGCAGGTACGCCTCGGGGATCGGGTCGAAGTTGCCCGCGACGTCGGGCAGGTGGGCCTTGGTGGGAGCGGTCCACTCCTCCAGGTAGGCGAGGATCTCCGGGTCCTCGTCATACAGGGTCCTTACCATGCCGTGGACCCGGCAGCCGCGCTCCAGGAAGACGCGGCCGTCACGGGCGGCCAGCCAGCCGGACAGCCGCGGCACCTCCGCCAGCGGGCGGTCCGGCCGCTCCTCGTGGCAGCGGGGGCAGAACGCGTTGACGTAGCGGAGGATCCGGTCTCCCCGCAGCGGCATTCCCATGGTCACAGTCCGCCGTCCGTGTAGAGCGAGGTGTTGACGCCGGTGCAGAAACCGGCGGTGACGATCGTCACGAGCGCCCACCCGATCATCAGGCCGAGACCGAGCCCCCGTGACCATGGCTGCCGGTGGCGGATCAGCAGCGTCCCGCCGCCGAAGACGATCGCGGCCAGGATCAGGGCCCCGCCCACGACCGCTACCTCCTTGTGATCGCCGAGGCCGTCGGCGGCCGCCAGGGTGGCCACGGCGAGGATCGCGTTGACGATCACCTCGAGCACGATCCCCGCGAACGTCAACGCGACGACCACGCCGGTGGTGTTCTCCTGCCGCGCCGGTGGTGGCGGCCACGCGTAGGGCGCCCCGCCACCCGGACCGTACGGCCCGCCGGGACCGTACGGCCCGCCAGGGCCGGAACCGGCGCCCGGACCGTACGGACCGCCGGGACCGGGCGGACCGGGCGCGCCACCCTGCGCTTCACCGGGGTACGGAGGCCGGCCCGGGGGTGGGGGCTGGCCGGGAGGCGGGGGCTGTTCCGGTGGTGGGGGCCGGTCGCCGGGCCGGAGGTCCTGGGGCTGCGGATCCTGGGGCTGCGGATCCTGGGGCTGCGGATCCTGGGGCTGGGGGTCCTGGGGCCGCTCGGGCGGCTCGGGGGGTGTGCTCATCTGTCCTCCTCGCCGGCGGGCGAAAGCCGTACGCCCGTCAATAACGGCCGCTCGCCCCGGCCGGGGAGCAGTCTGTCGTAGAACCCCTTGCGACAGCCATACGTCAGCCGGACGGCGAGGAGCGCCAGACCCGGCATCAGGAACCACTGCGGGCGGGTCAGGTCGAGCCAGACCGTCTCGTTCGCCCTGGTGAACTCGATCAGGAACCGGAACACGGCGTAGGCGCCCAGATAGAGGGTGAACAGCTCGCCCGGCCGGTCGACGCGGCCGCGTGCCCACAGGAGCGCGCCGAAGGCGGCGAGCTGGAAGACGACCTCGTAGAGGAAGGAGGGGTGCATGGCCTGCCCGGCCAGGCACCCGGGGCACTCGGGAACGGTCGCGGGCGCGTGGACGCCCCAGGGAAGAGTGGTGGGGCGACCGGGGGCCTCGGTGAGGAAACAGCCGATGCGCCCGACGGCCATGCCGATCGCGACGGCGGGGGCGAACAGGTCACCGGTCCTCTCCCGGTAGCCGATCAGCCGTTTCGCCACCAGCACGCCGACGTACGCGCCGGTCAGCCCGCCGAGGATGCTCCGGGCGCCGAACATCCACGCCTCGACGAGCCCGGGGTTCAGCGCGGGGTCGAGGTGCTCGGCCCAGCCGGACAGCCGCATGCCCACCGCTCCGCCGACGAGCGCGCCGGTGACCGCCACCAGCGACTCCTCACGCAGCGCTCCCCTGCGGCGCGCCTCCAGGACGAAGACCACACTGGCGAGGACCACGCCGAGGCCCACGAAGAAAGCGTGGGCCGGCACGCTCACCCCGCCGAAGCGCAGTTCCTCCATCACGGACGCCACCCTAGCGGCGGCTTCCGACGTTTCCGATCCTCGATTTCCGGGCCGGCCGAGCCGGGTTCACCTGACCGGGCGGTTCCGGGCGACGGCCCGTACGGCGAGGCCGGCGCGAATCGGCCACGTGCTTTCGGGGGCTGGTTATCCACAGGTTGTGCACAACCGTCGGCGCATCCTGCGGCCGCGGGTACTCTGCGCCTATGGGCTTATTGAAGAACCGCAGGTCAGCGGTGATGATAGCGACGCTGGTGGGCGTGACCGGCTGTGGTGGCGGGGCAGGCCCCGAGGCCGGAGGCGCCGCCTCCGCACCCGCCCGGACGTCGGTGCCCGTCGCCGTCACGTCACCGGCGGCGTCCCTCTCAACGGCAACCGCCACGCCCGCGCCCGCGACGCCCTCGGCGACGCCCGCCCCGTCCGCTCCGGAGGACGGCGGCACACCCAGCCCGAGCGGCCCGCCCGCCTTCTCCTCGAAGATCGAGAAGGTGTCCCGGGACGAGTTGCGGCACTCCTGGCGCCCCGGCTGCCCGGTGGCGCCGAGCGGCCTGCGGAAGATCACGATGACCTACTGGGGCTTCGACGACAAGGCGCACACCGGCACGCTGGTGGTGAACAGGTCGGTGGCCGAGGACGTCGCGTCGGTCTTCGGGAAGCTGTACGAGATGCGTTATCCCATCCGGCGGATGGAGCCCGTCGACGTCTACAAGGGCAGCGACTTCGACTCCATCGAGGTGGACAACACCTCGGCCTTCAACTGCCGCAACGCCACGGGATCGGGCAGCTGGTCCAACCACGCGTACGGGCTGGCGGTGGACCTCAACCCGCGCGAGAACCCGTACGTGGAGGCGGACGGGAGCAACGCGCACCGCAACGCGGACGCGTTCGTGGACAGACCGCTGAAGAAGCCCGGCGTGATCAACAGAGGCGACCGCGTGGTGCGCGCCTTCGCGAGCATCGGCTGGGGCTGGGGCGGCACCTGGTCGGGTGCCCGGGACTACCAGCACTTCTCGGTCAACGGGCGCTGACGGCAGCGGCCGCGCAGACGGCACGGCCCGGAAACCTCGGGACGGGCACACGGAGAGGACCGCGCGGAAGGCGGGTCGGACGGTGGGTCGGGACGGTGGGGCGAGGGGTGGAGGACAACGCCCGCTTCTCCGGCCGCAGAAGCGGGCGTCTCTCCAGATATGACATCTCCTGATTCTCCGGATAAAGGGGAATCACGAGTGAGGGCTCAAACGCTAACGGGCTACGGACTCCGGCTTGGGAAGGATCGCTTACCACTTAATAACGATCGGCCTACGACGCCGTCACGCTGTGGCGATCACGCGCGCCCGACCGGTCAACTGCTTGTTCTCAACGGCGAGACAGGAGAGACATGTCCGCTTGGCAGCAATCTGCTCCATTGCCCCCTCTATGGCCCCCCGACCGGTTCGAAGTCCGTTCTGTCCGGCCCGCTCCGGGTGGCCGCGCGGCCGACCGCTACCACTTCCCGCGCAGGGCGCACGAGGCCGCCATCCGCCTTCGCGGTCTCCGCTTCGCGACGCAGATCCAGGTGATCCGCCTCGCCGACGGCGCGACCCTCTTCGACCTGTCCGCCGGGGTGGAGGTGCCCGTCGACCACTGGTGACGCCGGGAGCGGCGAGCCCGGCTCCGCACCACATGACCGGGGCTTTCCCTGGCTGCGCCAAAATGGGGACATGGCGGCGATGGACGGCGACGGCTGGGCCCTGTGCTCGCTGGGACACCAGCACTGGGGACTGCACGGCGCCGCCGGTCTGCTCGCCGTCCACCACACGCTGGACGGCATGCCGTACGTGCTGCTGCAGAAGCGGGCCTGGTGGAGCCATCACGGCGGCACCTGGGGCCTGCCCGGCGGGGCCCGCGACAGCCACGAGGACGCTGTCACCGGCGCGCTGCGCGAGGCGCGGGAGGAGGCGGCGCTGAGCGCCGATCTCGTCCGGGTACGCGGACTCTACGTCGACGACCACGGCGGCTGGTCGTTCCAGACCGTCATCGCGGAGGCGGACGGGCTGCTCGACGCCGCGCCCGCGAACGGCGAGAGCCTGGACATGCGGTGGGTGGCCGCGGACGAGGTCGCCGCCAAGCGGTTGCATCCGGGCTTCGCCGGCTCCTGGCCGCTGATCCGGGCAGCGCTGAGCCCGGTCGTGGTCGTCCTCGACGTGGCCAACATCATCGGGGCGCGGGCCGAGCACGGCTGGTGGAAGGACCGGGCGGGCGCCGCGAACCGCCTGCTCAACGAGCTGATCGCGCTGACGGCGCGGGGCGTGGGCGACATGCCGGAGGGCGTGCCGGCGCTGACGCGGTGGTTCCCCCGGATGCTCGCGGTGCTGGAGGGCGCCGCGGCCAGGGCCGCCGACCCCGGGCCGGTGAACGGGGACATGTCGGTCGTACTGGCCGGGGGCAGCGGGGACGACGCGATCGTGGAGACGGTGCGCGACGTGCGGCCATGGGAGACGGCGCTCGTCGTCACCGCCGACCGCGGGCTGCGCGAGCGGGTGACGGCCCTCGGCGCCCTCGTCACCGGACCACGCTGGCTGCTCGGCCAGCTCTGACATCACGCGGCTCTGACCCGCGCCGCCGTACGCCGCGCGGGCCGGCAACGACCGTGAGCCCGGGCCGGCTCGGCCCCCGCCCGCACCGGCGGCGGACCGGTCTTCAGCTCCGCATCAGACATAAGTGGACGAATCATCGTAAATCGCCTCACGTGGGCAGGATGAAGAGCGTGAATCTGTTCTTCCGCCGACTGGCCACCACCTGGACGACGACCGCTCCGATCCTCGCCGTGATCGTGCTCGCCCTGGCATGGGGCCGGACGATCCCTCCCCTCGTCGTCGCGATCGCGGCGATCTTCCTGGCGGCCGCGGTGCTCGCGGCCGTGCATCACGCGGAGGTCATCGCGCATCGGGTCGGAGAACCGTTCGGGTCGCTGGTCCTCGCGGTGGCGGTGACGGTGATCGAGGTGGCGCTGATCATCAGCCTCACCGTGTCCGGCGGCCCGGCCGCGTCGTCGCTCGCCCGCGACACGGTGTTCGCCGCCGTGATGATCACCTGCAACGGCATCGTCGGCCTGTCGCTGCTGATGGCGGCGCTGCGGCGGCGGGTGGCGGTCTTCAACGCGGAGGGGACCGGCGGAGCCCTGGCCACCGTCGCCACGCTCGCGACGCTGAGCCTCGTGCTGCCCGCCTTCACCACGACCGTGCCGGGTCCCGCCTTCGCCCCGGCCCAGCTCGCGTTCGCCGCGGTCGCCTCGATCACGTTGTACGGCCTGTTCGTCCTCACCCAGACGATCAGGCACCGCGAATACTTCCTGCCCGTCGAGACCACCGGCGAGCGCGGCGGCAGGCAGGGGGGCAGGCACGGGGGCGAGGCGGAGCACGCGGATCTCTCCTCCAACCGCGCGGCCATGGTCAGCCTGGCGCTGCTGCTGGCGGCGCTCATCGCGGTCGTCGGGCTGGCGAAGATCGAGGCGCCCGCCATCGAGACGGTCGTGCGTACGGCACGGCTTCCGCAGGCCGCCGTGGGCGTGGTGATCGCGCTGCTGGTGCTGCTCCCGGAGACCCTCGCCGCCGTACGCGCGGCGCGGCGGGCCCGGGTCCAGGTCAGCCTGAATCTGGCGTTCGGCTCGGCCATGGCGAGCATCGGCCTGACCATCCCGACGATCGCCGCGGCGTCACTGTGGCTGGAGGGGCCCCTGCTGCTCGGTCTCGGCCCGACGCACATCGTGCTGCTCGGCCTCACGGTCGTCGTGGCCACGCTGACCGTGGTGCCCGGCCGGGCCACCCTGCTGCAGGCCGGAGTGCACCTCACGTTGTTCGCCGCGTTCCTGCTCCTGGCCGTCAGCCCGTGAGCGGGTCCGCGCCGGAAAAACCCGGTGCGGAGCGGATCGGCGTGACCTTAGAGTGCCGGGCATGACCTGGCGACATTGACGCTCACCCGAACGGGCCCTCGCGGCCCGCCTGTACGCCTACGCGTTCTTCGAAGACTTCATCGTCCTCTATCCGGTGTACGCCCTGCTGTTCGCCGAGACCGGGCTGTCGCCCGCCCAGATCTCCTCGCTGTTCGTGATCTGGTCCGTCACCGGCTTCGTCCTGGAGATCCCGTCCGGAGTGTGGGCCGACCTCGTCTCGCGCCGGGCACTGCTCACCGCCGCACCCCTCCTCACGGGCACGGGCTACGCCCTGTGGACGTTCGTCCCCTCCTACTGGTCGTTCGCGCTGGGCTTCGTGCTGTGGGGCACCGGGAGCTCGCTGCGCTCGGGCACCCTCCAGGCCCTCGTGTACGAGGAACTCGGGCGGCACGGCGGGACGGACCGCTACCCGGTGCTCGTCGGCCGGTCGGCCGCGGTCGGCACGACGGCGATCACGGCGGCCACCGCGCTCGCGGCGCCGGTGCTCGCCGCGGGCGGCCTCCGCGCGGCGGGTCTGGCCAGTGTGCTCGTGACACTGCTCTGTGCCGTCGTGGCACTGACGTTCCCCGAGACACGCCGCCGCCAGCAGAGCCCTCGTCCGGCGAACCCCGTGGCCGTCCTGCGGGAGGGCCTCGCCCAGGTGCGCGAAGGGCCGGCGATCCGCCGCGCGATCACGGTCCTGTCGGTGATGTCGGTCATCGGGGCGATGGAGGAGTACCTGCCCCTGCTCGCCCAGGCCACCGGGGTGTCCGCCGGGGCGGTGCCGCTGCTCGTGCTTCTGGTGAGCATCGGCGGCATGGCCGGCGGGTGGTTCGCCGGGCGCGGACAGGGCGCGCTCGCACCGGCCCTGGTGCTCGCCGCCGTCTGCCTGGCGGCCGGGGCGGCGGGGGCCGCGGCGCGCCACCCCGCGGCGGTCACGCTGGTGGCCGTCGCCTTCGGCCTGGTCCAGTGGGCCTCTGCGACGCTGGACGCGAGACTCCAGGACGAGATCTCGGACGGCGCCCGGGCCACCGTCACCTCGATGGCCGGAGTCGGCGTCGAGATCGTCTGCCTGACGGTCTACGGCGGTTACGCCGCCGG
Source organism: Microbispora sp. H10670 (assembly GCF_014161385.1). Classification (NCBI taxonomy): domain Bacteria; kingdom Bacillati; phylum Actinomycetota; class Actinomycetes; order Streptosporangiales; family Streptosporangiaceae; genus Microbispora; species Microbispora sp. H10670. Next base: position 456,953 of record NZ_JABBWW010000001.1, read on the forward strand.
ATCGATGTGGGCGGGCCCCGGGCCGCTCTTCGCCGTCGCGGCCGTGCCCTACCTCGTGATCGCCTTCGCCGTACGCCGTCCCGAGCGCAGGTGACGCCGCGCGCTCAGCCGTACGGCGGGCCGGCGCCCCGGCCGGGGCCGGTCACCGGGCGGTGCGGGCGCAGTCCGGCCTGCCGTACGGGCAGGCGGTAGGTCTCGCCGCGCATGAGGTAGTGCACGAGGTGGGACAGCCCCGCCCGCCGGACGTACTGCTGGAAGTCCTTGAGCGGCGAGGCGAACGCCTCGTAGTCGTCGTAGTGCACGGGCAGGGCCGACTCCGGCTGCATCAGCCGCAGCCACTCCGCGCCCTGGAGGCCGTCCATCGTCACCGTGACGCCGAGGATCCGGGTGCCGCCGAGGTGCACGACGCCCACGTCGATGTCCGGGAAGCGGCGCGGTATCTCGGCCAGGCACGGGTCCATGATCGTGTCGCCGCTGATGTGCATGCGCAGGTCCACCTCCCCGGCGTGGGCGAAGTCGAGCACGCTGCCCATGACCGGCGGCATCAGCCTGTCGACGGGGCCCGGGGCGTGCCGGGCGGGTGTGGCGGTGACCGTCAGCGTGGCGTCGTGGCGGCGCACGAAGTGGTACTCCCAGGGGTCGAGGGCGATGGCCCGATGGAACCCCTGGCGCCTCAGCCGGTGCGCGGCGTGGCGGGTGGTGACGATCGGCAGGTCCTTGTCGAGGCCGTCGCGGGCGATGGCGTCCCAGTGGTCGCCGTGCATGTGTGACAGGACGACCAGGTCCACGGGCGGCAGTTGCGTGACCTGCATCGCGGGCTCGGTACGCCGGCGGGTGCGCAGGCCGTAGCCGAGACGGGCCCACTGTCCCCGGTGCAGGAAGTTCGGATCCGTCAGCAGGGTGAACCCATGTGATCGGATGATCATGGTGGCGTTACCTACGAAGAACACGGTCGCGTCCGCTGGATCGGGCATGGCGACTCCCCTCTCCCAGGACTTCAGGCTACGTAAACCACCACAAATCACCCGAAAGTGGGGGGTGCTTGGCGGGCTGGGCCACGCGAGGCAAGACGGGCCCGAGCGACGGCCCTCGCCAGGCCGGCCGCCGAGGGTCCACTCTCATCGCGCTGCCGCGACCCGCTGACACCGGTTTCAGCTTTCACCACGTAACCGCCCATAACCCCTTTAAAGCCGACGGGTGTGGCAAGTAGCATGTCGCCGCAACGGGATCATCGGTGATCACGGACCGATGCTCCCGCGCCGCGGGTGGTCGGCAGGCTGCTCGTCAATCGCGGGAGGTCGGGTGTCCGCACTGCGGCGTGACTCATGGGTGCCGGTCGCCCTCGCCTACGCCACCTTCGTCCTGGTCGGCCTGAGCGCGGGCGTCGGCGGGGTGCTGCTGCCCGCGCAGATCGACGACTACGGCCTCGACAAGGCCACCGTCGGCACCCAGTTCTTCACCTTCTCGGCCGGGTTCATGCTGGCGGGTTCGACCGCCGGCTGGCTGATCCACCGGTTCGGCGTGCGCACCTCGCTCGTCGTCGGCGGCGGCGTCTTCGCCCTGGCCGGCCTCTACACCGCCGTACGCCCGCCGTTCGCGGCCTTCGTGGCGGTCCAGATCCTGGCCGGGTACGGCACGGGCATCCTCGAATCGGTGCTCAACGCCTACCTCACCGAACGGCCCGGGGCGACGACGCTGCTCAACCGCCTGCACGCGTTCTTCGGCGTCGGCGCGCTGCTCGGGCCGCTGCTGGCCACCTGGATCCTGAGCTTCCTGCCGTGGACGGCCGTGTGGCTGGTCCTCGCCCTGGTGAGCCTGCCGCTGCTGGCCGGGTTCTGGCTGACCCTGCCCGCCCGCGAGATCCCTTCGCCCGCCGCGGACGGGGAACCGGCGGAGCGTCCCGGCCTGCTGACCGCCGTCTCACGGCAGCCCGCCGTCCTGCTGGGCGCCGTGTTCCTGGCCGTGTACGTCGGCCTGGAGATCAGCGTGGGCAACTGGGGGTTCAGCTTCCTGGTGGAGGAGCACGGGCAGGGCGACCTGATCGCCGGATACACCGTCTCCGGCTACTGGCTCGGGCTCGCCCTCGGCCGCTTCCTCATCAGCCCGGCCGCCACCAGGCTCGGCATGACCGCGACCGGGATGACCTACGTGTGCCTGGCCGGCATCACCGTGAGCGCGCTGCTGGCCTGGATCGCGCCGGGCGCCGCCGTGGCCAGCGTGAGCTTCGTGCTGCTCGGCTTCTGGCTCGGGCCCGTGTTCCCCACGACGATGGCCGTGGCGCCCCGGCTCACCGTGCCCCGGCTGGTGCCCACGGCGATCGGGCTGCTGAACGGCGTGTCGGTGGTCGGCGGGGCCGTGTTCCCCTGGCTAGCCGGGGCGATCGCGCAGGGCGTCGGCGTGTGGACCCTGCCGCCCTTCGCCGTGGTCCTGGCCCTGGCGCTGCTCCTCGTCTGGTGGCTCGTGGCGGGCCGCATGACCCCGGCGCCCCACCCGGCCGCCGATGAGCCGGTTCCCTCCCGCTCTGAGGATCAAGCCGAGATATAGGGTCGTCCAGGTGACGGTAAACGACACCACGGGGGATGTAATGGATTCGAGACTCACCCTGATGGCCGTGCACGCCCACCCCGACGACGAGGTGATGGGCACCGGCGGCGTCCTGGCGAAGTACACCCAGGAAGGCATCCGTACGGTCCTGGTGACCTGCACCAACGGCGAGCAGGGCGACGGCCCCGGCGGGGTGAAGCCGGGCGAGCCCGGGCACGACGACGCGGCGGTGGCCGAGCAGCGGCTGAGCGAACTGCGCGAGTCGGTCGCCCACCTCGGCATCGACCATCTCGAACTGCTCGGCTACCGCGACTCCGGCATGGTCGGATGGGAGGGCAACAGGCACGCCGACGCGTTCGCCAACGTCCCGGTCGAGACGGCCGCCGCCCGGCTCGCCGCGCTCATGGAGCGCTACCGGCCCCAGGTGATCGTCACCTACGACGAGAACGGCAACTACGGGCACCCCGACCACATCCAGGCCCACCGCATCGCGGTCGCCGCGGCGGAGCTGACCGGCATCCCGGACAAGCTGTACTACATCGCCGTGCCGCGTGAGCGGATCCAGCGGATGTTCGAGTTCCTCCAGGAGAGCGGCATGGCCCCGGAGGACTTCGAGATCCCCGAGGACTTCGGCACCCCCGAGGAGCTGATCACCTCCGTCGTCGAGGTCTCGCCGTACGTGGAGCGCAAGATGAAGGCCCTGCGGGCCCACGCGAGCCAGGGCGAGAACATCCCCATGCTGCAGATGTCCCCCGAGGCCCAGCACCAGGCCTTCTCGCACGAGTTCTTCATCAGGAAGACGTCCCGGGTGGCCACCCCCGACCAGGAGGACGACCTCTTCGCCGGCCTCCGCTGACTTCGGCTGAGCGGGCGCGAGAACCCCATATCGTCCTTCGCCCGCTCATAGCACCGAATTTCTCTGACTCCTATGAAAGATCCGCGTCAAAGGTCATGATTCGAGGATCGCACCAAGATGATCGACGACGCGAAATGTAGGAGGAAAAGTTGTCGGTGCCCCCCACCCCGGCATCCCCCGACGCACCTCTCTCCACTGAATCGCCCTTCCGCCCGTCCCGCCGGGCCGTCCTGGCCGGTGCGGGAGCCGCCCTCGCCGCCTCGCTGATCCCCGCCACAGCCGGCCGCGCCCGAGCGGACGAGGCCCGGAACGGCGGCGGCACCTCCGTCGCCTCCGGCACCGACTTCGCCGTCGCCCCCTCACCCGACGGCCGTCTGCTCGCCATCGACATGCTCGGCGTCCTGTGGGTCTGCTCCGCCTCCGGCGGCACCGCCCGCCGTCTCACCAGCGATCTGTACGACATCGCCCAGCCCGACTGGTCTCCGGACGGTTCCACCATCGTGTTCCAGTCGTACCGGGACGGTGTCTTCAACCTGTGGAAGATCCGGTCCGACGGATCCGCGATCACCCAGTTGACCACCGGCCCGTACGACCACCGCGAGCCCCGGTACAGCCCCGACGGACGCACCATCGCCTACTCCTCCGATGCCGGCGGCAGCTACGGGATCCACCTGCTCGACGTCGCCACCGGCGCCACCCGCGCGCTGGCGGACACGTCCGCCGAGGAGTACGAGCCGGTCTGGTCACCCGACGGGACCAAAGTCGCGTTCGTCGTCTCGGACACCAGGATCGACGTCGTCGACGTCGCCACCGGCGCCCGCAGCACCGCGGTCACCGTACCCACCGGTCAGGTCGTCCACCAGCCGTCGTGGATGCCGAACGGCACCGACATCGCCTACCACCTCTTCAACGCCGGCGTGAACTCCCTGGCCAGCACCGCGGGCCCGCTCGTCACCGGCGAGGAGGTCTTCCCGTTCCGGGCGCGGTTCGCCGCGGACGGGCGCTACTTCTACACCTCCGGCGGCACCATCCGGACCCGCCGCCTCGGCTCCACGTCCGCCGGCTCGGTGGGCTTCACCGCCGCGCTGACCGTGACCACCCCGAAGTACAAGAAGAACGTCCGCGTGTTCGACGCGCCCGGGTCGTTCCCGGTCGTCGGCATCGGCAGCCCGGCCGTGTCCCCGGATGGGTCCACCATCGCGTTCCGCGCCCTCAACGACATCTACACGATGCGGATCGGAGGCAGGCCGGTCCCGCTGTTCCGCGACCGGTGGTGGAAGGCCGACCCGGACTTCTCCCCGGACGGGCGGCGGCTGGCGTTCGTCACCGACCGCACCGGCACCCTCAACATCTGGGTCCGCGATCTGGCCGCCGGCACCGACCGGCAGCTGACCCGCCTGACCGACTCCGCCGCCCTGTCGGTCCGGTGGTCACCCGACGGGAAGGAGATCGCCTACCTGGACCAGGACGGCGCACTGTGGGTCCTGGACGTCGGCACCGGCGACATCCAGAAGGTCTTCGGCGCCACCTTCGAACCGGGCCGGCCGACCTGGTCACCCGACGGGAAGACCATCGCCCTGGCCGCGGTCGTGCCGTACTCGCGACGTTACCGCGAGGGGCTGTCCAAGATCCTCCTCGTCGACCGGGCCACCGGCGCGGGCACGTACGTCGACCCCGCCCCGCACCGGTCGCTGCAGACCCGCGGCGACGACGGCCCCGTCTGGTCGCCGGACGGCACCATGCTCGCGTTCGCCATGGAATCGCTCTTATGGGTCATGCCGGTCGACAAGACCGGACGGCCCACCGGCCCCGCCCGCCAGGTCACCCAAGAGCTGTCCGACGCCCCGGCATGGGCCGGCGACTCCACCTCCCTGCTCTACCTGAACGGCGGGCGGCTGAAGACCGTCCGCATCGACGGCAGGCCCGGACGATCCATTCCGGTACCGCTGACCTGGCGCAACGACCCCGGTCCCGCCGACCAGGTCGTCGTCCACGCCGGCCGCATGTGGGACGGCGTCTCCGCGGGCGTCGCCCGCGACGTCGACGTCATCATGCGCGGCCAGCGCATCGTCGCGGTCGAGCCGCACCGCGACGGACGGCCCGGCACGCTGATCGACGCGAGCGACAGGTTCGTCATGCCCGGCCTGATCGACATCCACCACCACCGCGAGATGCAGGGCTACGCGTACGGATCCCGCCAGGGGCCGCTGTGGCTCGCCCTCGGCATCACGACGACCCGCTCACCCGGCTCGCCCGCGTACCACATGGTCGAAGAACGCGAGTCGGTCCAGTCCGGCGCCCGGCTCGCACCGCGCTACCTGGCCACCGGCGAGGCCATCGACGGGCCGCGCATCTACTACAACTTCATGCGCCCGACGTTCTCCCACCAGCAACTGCGGCTGGAGCTCGAACGGGCCGCCAGCCTCGACTACGACCTCATGAAGGCGTACGTGCGGCTGCCGGTCGTGTGGCACAAGGAAATCATCGAATGGGCTCACCGCAAGGGCAAACCGGTCACGTCCCACTACCACTATCCGGCGATCGCGATGGGCGGCGACCAGACCGAGCACTACGGCGCCACCAACCGGTTCGGCTACTCGCGGACCGTCACCAACGTCGGCTCCGCCTACTCCGACGTCATCTCCATGTTCAACGCGTCCAAGATGGCCAGAACCCCGACCCTGTTCAACTGCAGCACCCTCTACAAGGAGGACACCTCGCTGGTCACCGACGAACGGGTCCGCCGGCTCTACCCGAACTGGCGGATGGCGGCGCTCCAGGCGTCCGTCACGTCGGCGCAGACCACCGATCAGACGGTGCTCCGGGCGGCCCTGGCCAATCACGTCGCGCAGTTCGCCGCGATGATCCGCGGCGGCGGCGTCGTCACCGCCGGCACCGACTCACCGATCGATCACCTCGCGGTCAGCCTGCACATGAACCTGCGGGCCATGGTCAAGTACGGCCTGACCCCGCTGGAGACGCTGCGTACCGCGACCAGCACGTCCGGGACGTTCCTCGGCCAGCCGCTCGGCAGGATCGGCAGGGGCATGTACGCCGACCTGGCCGTCGTCGACGGCGATCCCCTGTCCCGCATCGAGGACGCCGCGAACGTCACCGCCGTCGTCGTCGGCGGGAGGCACCACACGGTCGAGCAATTACTCGCCCCGTACCCGTCCTCGACGACGACCGACCAGGCCGTCGCACCCGGTGCGTCGGCGCCCCGGGGCAAGGTCAGGGCCCGCGTGCCCGCCCATCCGAGCACCGCGGCCTTCTGGTGGAACGACGCCGACGAGCTGGAGAAGGCCCGCCTCTCCTGCGGCCACGACCACTAGGCGTGCCCGGCTGACCTCCCCACCGGCCGTGTGCGGCCGTACGTCCGCACACGGCCGGAACGATCGGCGGCGTCCGGCCGGTGCGAGCCGCCGGCCGGACGCCGCCTCGGCCTTGCCGTCCGTCCCGGGAAAGCTCTCCCGCTGCTCGGCGGGGTCATGACGGGTACTGAAGTATCGCTGGTCCGGCAGCGGCCCGAGCCCTTACGCTGGCCGTACAGCAGGGGGGAGTATCCCTTCGCGACGGTCCCGTCATTACGGTGTCGGCACCCGGGGCCGCCGGTCCGGCCGCACGGCGGGCGGGAGAGACCTCTGGCGAGCTTCGCGCTGCCAGGAGGGCTCCGTGACCGAGTTCTTCAAGACCGTGGGAATGGGTGCCTCAATCGTGCCTGTCGCCATGGCCGTCGTCGTCGTGGCCGCCGGTCTGACCGCCCTCTGGGCGCCGTCCGCCAAGCGCCAGACGCGCGCCGTTCAGGTGCTCAAGATCGTGCTGCGCGTTCCTCCCCCCTCCCGGCAGCGCCGGGGCGAGCTACCGCCGGAGGCCGCCGACCTGGGTGAGCTGCCGCCCTTCCCGGGCCGGGAGAAGTAGGTTCCGTGCGATTACGTTCGATCCACATGGGCGTACGTGCCGGCTCGAAGCGGTCTCCGGCCGGCCGTCCCCGAAAAAGGTGCGGACCGCGTACGGCCCGCACCTTTCCGGGGTTCCTTTTCCTGTTACTGGGCCGGGTAGTCGGAGATGTACACCGGCGCGCCGACCTTGGTCGTGTCGGCCGCGTCGCCGACACCGTTGACGACGTGGTCGATCGTGCCCGCGCTGAGGTTGACCGTCATGATGTGGTGCAACCGCACGCCCGGGGTCTGGGGCGCCTCGAAGCCGTTTTCCGTGTGGATCGCCGGGTTGTTCTGGTTGAAGACGTAGACACCGCCGCCGTACAGGCGATGCGTCCGCACCCGGTCGCCGACCTTGTAACCGGCATAGCCCTCGACCTTGCCGTTCATCCAGTCGGCCTGGGTCGGCGGGTCGTACGGCAGCTCGTTCTGGTAGAGGATCGTCGTGCCGTCGTCGCCGTTCCAGACCGTGTTGTAGCGCTGGAAGTGCTCGACGAACAGGCCGGTCGCCGTCACGTGGTCGCCGTTGACGACGGCGCCGTAACGGCCGATGTTGGTCTGCCAGCGCTGCGTGTCGGTGAAGCCCTCGACGCCGTGGTCGGCGCGCCACACCCACGTGTGGTCGATGAGCACGTCGTCGCTGTCGACCTGGAGCGCGACGTCGGTCTTGCCGACGTGCGGCCCGCCGACGCGGAAGTACACGTCGGACAGGGTCGTCGGGTCGTTCGCCGAGGTCCGGTGCCCGCCGTGCCCCCTGCCGACCCGCAGCAGGACCGGAGACCTCTCCGTTCCCGCGTCGATGGTCACGCCCGCGACGACGACGCCGGGGACGTCCGCGACGTAGATCGGGGTCGAGCCGTGGACGGCGGTGAGCGTGGCGTGCCCGAGGCCGAGGACCACCGTGCCGGGACGCTTGACCTCGATGCTCCGCGCGATGTCGTACACGCCCGGCGTGAGCAGCAGGTGCCGGCCCCGGGCGAGCTGGCTGTTGATGGTCTGCACGGAGTCCGACGGCCTGGCGACGAAGAAGTCGCCGATCGGCAGCGTACGGCCCGGGGTCATGCCGTTCGCCCAGGAGACGCCTCGCGTGTTCTTCCGTGCGGCGGGCACCCGCACGTTGTACCTGCCCTGCGCGTCCACGAACAGGTACGGCTTCTCCCGGCTGACCGGCGTCGTGTCGAGCGTCGTGTACGGCGGGTTGGGGAAACCGCTCTCGTCCGGCGCTCCGACGACCCCGGAGAAGACCTGGTTCCACACGCCGTTGGACCAGCCGGCGATCTCGGTGTTGCGGGTCAGCCACTGCTGCTGTGAGCCGTTCGTGACGGACGGCAGCCTGGAGTCGGCGATGAAACCGCCACTTGCGTACTGCGGGCCGGCGGTGCAGTAGTCCATCAAGGACAACGTGCCGCCGGTGACGTTGAGACGGCGCATCGAGACGGCCTGGGAGACGGCCCAGAAGTTCGCCCCCTTGCGGCAGTCGTCCTGCCCGGCTCCGTTGACGTTGATCGACAGGTTGGACAGCGTGCGCCAGAAGTTGACGAGCGCGAGGCAGTTGCCGGTGCCGTTGTTCTCCAGGCAGCGGTTGTAGACCTCGACCTTGCCGTTGATGACGACGTCCCCGGGGGAGGCGCCGAGGCCGGCGATCTCGGTGTAGTAACCGACCTTGATCTGGAGCGGATGCTCCGCCGTGCCGTACGTGCCGGGCCTGAAGAGATAGGCGTGCCGAGTGGTGCCCATCTCGTTGTCGACCTGGGCGGCGTTGGCCGCGTCGAGGGTCGCCTGGATGTCGGCGACCGGCATGCTCGGGTCGAAGACGGTGACGTTCGGGCCCAGGTTCGCGGCGCCCTGGTTGTGCGGGGCGGCGCCCGAATTGTGCGGGGTGGCCACGGCGGCCGGGGCAACGGCGGACATCGCGGCGGCCGTCATCAGGAGGCCGGCGACGAACACGAGGCCGGCCCGGCGGCGGCCGGAAGGCTGGGGCGTCATGCGGCCCGCCCTTCCCGCTCCATGCCGAATGCGGAGGACGTGGGGATGGACGGCGGGTATGCGGGCGCCGCGTGCGGGGTCCCTCGACGGGCTCGGTGGCCCGTTCGCGTGCCGGGGTGGCTCACGATCGTCATCGACCTGCCTACTCAGGGGGTGGACGGCCCGACACCGCCGCCTCCCTGCGGCGCCCGTGAGAGCGCTCTCTCAGGTAGGCGGGCTTGTATCAAGCCGCGAAGAATGTGTTGGGTCGTTTGTACCTCGCCAACCCCTCCCGGCGCTATGTCCACGGCCGCCCCTCTTGCCGGAGCGAGGCACGCGGCCCGTTGCCGTCCCGGGCCGTCGCGCGCCCCCGTCGGCGGCGACGGCCCCGCGGCGCGAGGAGGCGTCACAAGAGGTCGTGCAGCTCCCGCAACAGCTCAGCCGTTGCCCAAGGGGGCAGGGCCTGCGCGCACAGAATCTCCATCACGTTTGTGTAGAGGTCGACGTCCTCGCGCTTGTCGATGTAGAGCGCGCTGTTGAGCTGTTCGAGGTAGACCAGATCGGGAAGGTCCGGCTCACCGAACCGCAGGATGGTGAACGAGTGACCGACCAGAGCATGGGCGTCGGCACCGTACGGAAGAACCTGGACGGTCACGGTGGAGCGTTGCCCCATCTCCATGAGGTGCCGCAACTGCCCCCGCATCGTCTCGCGTCCCACTGTGGGGCGCCGGAGAGCGCTCTCGTCGATCACCGTCCATACTCTCGGGCCTTCGGTTTCCGACAGAATCCGCTGACGCTCTCGCTGCAGGTCGACCCGGCGGTCGATCTCCAACGGATGCGCGCCTGGATTGGCAAGCGTCAGGTACGCCTTGGCGTACTCCGCCGTCTGCAGGAGAGGGGGGACGGCGTGCTCCTCGTAGCCCCGGATCACCGCGGCTCCCTCTTCCAGCCCCAGATAGGCGTTGAGCCAGGGCGGCAGGACGTCGCTGTACTTGTGCCACCAGCCCGGGTTGTTGGCCTGCTTCACCAGGTCGAGGAGTGCCGCGCGCTCATCGGCGTCCGTCACGCCGTAGAACGTCAGGAGATCGGCGACGTCCCGCTCCTTGAAGGGACTCCGGCCCAGCTCCAGACGGCTGATCTTGGATTCGCTGCCTCGGATGAGATGTCCCGCCGCGGCGCGGGAGATGCCTTTCGCCTCACGCAGCCGACGTAGCTGGGCGCCCAGTGTGATGCGCAGGACAGTCGGTCCGCTTCCCGAATGACCGCGATCCCCGTCGGCCGGCCATCCGCTTCCTGCGAGTACCGCCGCCATCAACTCTCTCCCGCGCAGATGACCTGACCTGGGAAACCACGCCTCTATGAGGGTCCGCGCACGTCAAACCGCCCCGGGCTCGACAGTACGCCATCGAATTGTCCGGCGCCCATGGTAACCGAGTCTGCCGCGCCAACCGCCGTGCACGTGCATATAGCCGCTCATAAGCAGGTGCAAACCCCTGATAGGCCCGACCGCGCCCGTCGGCCGAGCGCGATGCCAGGAGAAGCGCAAGGTGAAAGGAAGGGTGAGGCCGAGCGGATCGACGAACGGCCTGTCCGTGTTCGGCACAGAGGGGCAGCGGATCGCATGACCCGACCGCGGCATCCGCCATCGCCCCGCACACGCTCTTCCTCACTGATTCGGTATGAGCTGGGAATCCGCGTGGCGACAGAGTCCTGCCCAAGGCCGATCAGGCTCAGGCCGGCAATCCGGAAAGCCCTCCGGCCCGATAGAGAAGGTTATGCACGTGCATCTGGTCGGTCATACTCACGTGCAGATGGCGCTTGCACGGAGGTGATCGCTGGTGGAGGATAAGCGCCATCGAGCGTGGCACCGTGTCGAAGCCATGCAAAAACGAACGGCCCCCCGTGGTCAGACAGAGGGCCGTTCCCGCTCAGTCCCCGCGCTTCCACCGCACGAAAGGACATGAACCGATGTTGAAGATACCCCCTGCGCCTGGCGGTCGGCGCGTCCCACCGGCCATATCGCCGAGATCACGGGCCGGGAGTTCGGCCAGGGTCTCGGCCACGGCCTCGGGCGCGGCCTCGTGAGTCGCCGGCACAGGACACCGCCGGGAACGACGGACCATCCCGGCGGGAGGACCGATGAGTCCATGGGCCAGCGGAGATGCCGGGTGGTGCGCAGGCGCGTGGAGGGCAGCGGGCCTTACGAGGGACGTCCCCCGGCACTGCTCTCTTCCCGCGCTCTCCTCCTCGTGTTCGTCTCCGTGCAGACCGGGGCGACCGTGGCGGTCAGCCCGGCGCTCGCGCTCCCCATCGGCGTCGCCCTCACCACGCTGGCGCTCCTGCACAGGCTGACAGGCTCCTGAGGGCACTCGACCCCCGAGCATCGGCCAAGAGGGTACTGCTGGTGCTGATTCACCGCCGGTAGCGGTCGACGGCGTCCGGCTGACCGGCCAGACGCCGTCCCGACCTGAAAAATCGCCGGAAGTCGCGGTCAGTCCCGGGTGTGAATCATCGAAAGGGCTTTCTCGGTCACCGCCATCCACATCGCGAAGGCGGCGCAGCCGCCCTCGAATGCGACGAGCCGCGAATACCATTTCTGGTCTGTCCCTTCGGCTTGCACCACCGTACGGAGCAGTAACAAGCCACCGGTGAGATTGGCGAGCCCCCAAACAAGGTTGACCATCGGACCGGAATTCCTGCCGAACGGTGTCAGGTGCCGGCGTCCCGTCACCGCCGTCCCCAGATGAGGTGCGCTGTTACTCACCAGCAGTCCGGCGGTGAACGCCCGGGCGTTGGGAGACAATCCCATCAGTCCTCCGTCCCGGCCGCATTCACCCGGCCGGTCCATCCGTCGTGGGAAATCACGTTCGTACGGAGTCATCCGCCTGAACAGGATGCAGGACCGAGCCGTTTCCGGGAGCGTTATCGGTGCGATTCGCCCTGCAGCGGCCTGCCGGGCGGTCGTTTCTCCGACGTCAGCGAGCGAATTTCGCGATGGCGGCCGGCGTGACGGGGGTGAAGAAATTGACGAGGTTGCCGTCAGGGTCGCGCACCAGGAGCGACCGGTTGCCCCACGGCATCGTGGTGGGTTCCTTCACAAGCTCCGCGACGGACCCGGCCAGGTTCCGGTGGACGCCGTCCACATCGTCGACGAGGAATTCGATGATCACCGAGTGGTTGCCGGCCGGACGGGCCGCTCCGGGCGCGAACAACGGAACGGTGCGGGTGCTACCGATCGCGAGGGTGGCGGACCCGGTCCTGATCTCTGCGAAGTCCTCGCCGGACGAGTCGGCCCGTACACCCGTGGCCCGCTCGTAGAAGCCGACGAGGCGCGCGAGGTCGTCTGTGATGACGCGGATCGAGACGAAATCCATGAGAGATCTCCTTGGTCTGCGGGGCCTACGCAGGAGAAGTTACGTCGAATACCGGACAGAATCGGCCCACTATCGGCACTAAGTTGTGGTGTATGGCCCGGCCCACTCAGCGCGTGCTCACCCTGCTCGAACTCCTGCAGTCGGGCGGCATCCGGACGCTGGCCGAACTCTCCGATCGGCTCGGCGTGGATGAACGCACCGTGCGCCGGTATGTGGACCACCTCATCGACCTCGACGTGCCCGTCGAGTCGGTGCGCGGCCGATACGGCGGATATCGGCTCGCCATCGGATACCGGATGCCTCCACTCATGCTGAGCGACGACGAGGCCCTCGCCGTGCTGCTCGGCCTGGTCGCCGCCCGCCGGACGGGGTTGGCGACGACGACGGGCGCGGCGAGCGAGACGGCGGCTGCGAAGATCCGGCGGGTACTGCCCGAGCGGCTCGCCCGTAAGGTCGACGCCGTGCTCGAATCCCTCGCCTTCACGGCTCCGCCCGGCGAGTTCCCCGCCCCGCAGACCACGGTCCTGCTCGCCGTGGCCGATGCGGTGCGCCACCGTCGGCCGATCTCGATCCGGTACACCACCGCCGACGGCCGGCGCAGCGAACGCACGCTGCACCCGTACGGGCTCGTCGCCCACTCGGGCCGGTGGTACGTGACGGGTGCGGATCCCGGGGCCGGCGAGGACCGGACCTTCCGGCTGGATCGCATCGCGGACGCCAGAACCCTGCCCGGCTCGTTCGAGCCGCCGACCGCCGGGATCGATCCGGCGCAGCGCGTCCTGTCAGGGCTCGCAAAGGCCCCTTACCGGCACGAGGTGATCCTCAGAATCCAGGGGACGGTCGAGCAGATCCGCACCAGGTTTCCCGCCAGTGTCGCGATCGTGGAGGAGCCGCCACTGACAGGGGGCGTGGCTTCGGAGACCGAGGGCTGGCTCCGCGTCGAGGTGCGGGCGGAACGGCTCGACTGGCTGCCTCCGCTGCTGGCGTCACTCGACCGGCGGTTCGTCATCGAGCGACCGGATGAGCTGCGCACCCTCGTCATCGCCCTCGCCGACCGGCTCGCGGCCTCCGCCGGCCGGCGGACCTGATCCGCTGATTGCCGGGCAGGCACGACCCACCCGGCAGATTCGCTCCCCCCGTCGTCAGGCCTGTCTCAGTGGCCGTGTCCCTGGAACTCGGCTCCGGCGTCCGCTCGGGCCGGCAGGAGCACGGCGGTGATCACCACGGCCAGGGACAGCACCGCGCCGATGACGAAGGCCAGCCGCATGCCGCCCAGGTTGGCGAGCACCTCCGTCGTTCCCGCGGACCTCAGGGCGTCGGCCCGCGCGCTCATCACGGTGATCACGAGCGCGGTGCCAAAGGCCGCGGCGACCTGCTGCAACGTGCTCAGGATCGAGCTGCCGTGGGAGTAGAGGTGCGGGGGAACCGCGCCGAGCCCGAGGGTGAACACGGGGGTGAAGGTCGCGGCGAGGCTCACCATCAGCAGCGCGTGCAGGCCCAGCAGCTGCCAGTACGGCATGGTCATCGTGACCTGGGTGAAGCCGGCGAGCGCGAACATGATCCCGACCGCGCCGGGAACGACCAGAACCCGGCCGCCGAACCGGTCGAAGAGGCGGCCGACGGTCGGGCCGAGAAGCCCCATCGCGAGGCCGCCCGGCATCACGAGGAGGCCGGTCTCCAGGGGGCTCAACTGCCGGACGTTCTGCAGGTACAGCGGCAGCAGGATCATCGCACCCAGCATCGCCATGAAGGAGACCGACATGAGGATCAGCGCGATCGTGTAGGTGCGGTGCCGCAGGGTGCGCAGGTCCATCAGCGGCACGCCGCGCTTCTGCAGCGACAGCTGGCGGACGACGAAGACGGCGATGGCGATCAGGCCCGCCGCCACGATCGAGGCGGCCACGCGGACGTCGCCGCCCTCGAACTGGCTGAGCCCGTAGACCAGGCCGCCGAAACCGGCGGCGGCGGTCACCACGCTCAGCCAGTCGATGGCACTGGCCTGGGTCTCCCCGACGTTCCTGAGCTGCCGCAGACCGCTCCACGCGATCAACGCGGCGATGGGGAGCACCACCGCGAACAGCAGCCGCCAGGACCCGAGCTGGAGGATCACTCCCGAGACCGCCGGGCCCATGGCGGGCGCGACCGAGATGGCCAGCGTGACGTTGCCCATCACACGGCCGCGGTCCGACTCAGGCACAACCTGCATCAACGTGGTCATCAACAGCGGCATCATCACGGCCGTCCCGGACGCCTGGATGATGCGGGCGCCCAGCAGCATCTCGAACGACGGCGCGACGGCGGCCAGCGCCGTGCCGAGCAGGAACAGTCCCATCGCGGTGGCGTACGCACCACGGGTGGACACCCGTTGCAGGAACCACCCGGTGATCGGGATGACGGCCGCCATGGTCAGCATGAAGGCGGTCGACAACCACTGCGCCGTCTGTTCCGTGATGTGCAGTGCGCCCATCAGCCGCGGAATCGCGTTGATCAGGAGCGTCTCGTTGAGGATCACCACGAACGTGGCGAGCACCAGCAGCCGGATCACGGGCGGGGTGCGCCCCGGAGCCGCGGCGGTCACAGGCTCGGCGGGTGAATCAGTCTGAGCGATTGACACGGTACCTCGATCAGGGTCGTCGGAACATGACGCGGGCATGGCTGGAGCCCCAGCCTTGGGCTCCGCAAGAAGTTGCGTTCATGGAAAGCCTGACGGACACCACCGACAAAACTCATCGCCCAAGCACAGAGTTACGGCACCTGCCATGAAATGTCACATGGTTTTCACCTGGCGGCGGGCACCGGCACCCCGGAAGCGACGCCTTCGGCGCCGCGGCACCGCCCGCGCCGAGCCAGGCCGCTCACGCCGTACGCGCGTCCCATATATGCAGATCAGGAACATCACCCGGAAGGCCGTCAGCCTGGAGGGATGGACGATGCGCGACAAGACGAAGCAGGCGGGCCACGTCTACACGTTCGGCGCGGTCACCCTCAAGGCCGGAAAGACGATCGTCCTCCGCACCGGCAGGGGCAAGGACACCTCCACCACCCTCTACTGGGGACGTAGTGGCGGCGGGACCTTCGCCTACATCTGGAACCAGGACAAGGACACCGCCTACCTGCGCAACCCCAGCGGCAAGCTCATCGACTCCTGCTCGTACAACAACAGCCGGGCGGCCTTCGTCAACTGCTGAGCGCGCGGGGCGCGCGGTTGCCCAGCCACGCGTCTCGCGATCCCGTACGATCCGGTCGATCGCCCCGCGGGCAGCAAGTCGGTGACGACATCTCCGGGCACGCGGGCGGCGGCGGCCGTGAAATTTACACCTGCAGTGGTGCATCGCCATCGGACCCCATGTCCTCCTGAGGGCCGCCGATCCCGCCTGCGCTCGCCGAGCTCCCGGGGTTTCCGAGTTCCTGCCCAGGACGCCGCAGCGGCCCTGGCGGCAGGCCACCCCGCTGATCGCCGCCTTTCCCAGCAGGGCTGGAAACCTCGAAAAGTTTCGAAAAACCTGCCGTCGGCATAGCCGCAGGCGGAGGGCCGACTATCGCACTCCTATCTCCCCCAGGGCGCACCGGGAGCGAAACCACTGGTGGTTGGAGCTCTTGACGTACAACAAGCCACTTCCTATGGTCTGCATTACTTTCGTAACAACCTCGAAACTTTCGGTCATCCTCCGTACGAAGATGGAGTCGTCGTGGTCAACCGAAGCCGGCGTCCACGCGGGCCACATCTTCTCGCAGCTCCACCGGCCGCGATGGTTCTCCCGCCGGCCGGCCGCGCCTGCTCGCCGTACCGCGCGAGCGCCGCGTGAGCGCAGTCATGTGCCCGTCGGGCGATCGGGCGCGGCTCTGTTGGAGACGAGCGTCGCCATCCGCGCACCTCCCGACACCGGTCCGG
The DNA here is from genome assembly GCF_014161385.1 of Microbispora sp. H10670. Taxonomy (NCBI): domain Bacteria; kingdom Bacillati; phylum Actinomycetota; class Actinomycetes; order Streptosporangiales; family Streptosporangiaceae; genus Microbispora; species Microbispora sp. H10670. Next base: position 473,522 of record NZ_JABBWW010000001.1, read on the forward strand.
CGGGGCTGACCTGATCCACAACAGCCATCAGATCCCTGTTTCCAACCCGAGGAGTTCCTGTGGTTCGTTCCGCACTGTCCATCGGCGTCCTGAGCGCCACGGTCCTGCTGGGCGGGGTGGCTCTCACCAGCTCGGCCTCCGCCGAACCGGGCGCCGCCGCTGCCGCCCCGTCCAAGGCCGTCCGCTACCCGGCGGACTCGCTGCGCGCCCTCGGCGACCGGATCGGTCTGCGCATCGGCACCGCCGTGAACATGGACGAACTCGGCAGCAACACCGACTACACCAAGATCACGGCTGAGCAGTTCTCCAGCGTCACCCCGGAGAACGTGATGAAGTGGCAGCTGGTGGAGCCCACCCGCGGCACCTACGACTGGGCGCCGGCCGACCGGCTGGTCGCCTTCGCGAAGACGAACAAGCAGCTGGTCCGCGGCCACACGCTGGTGTGGCACAGCCAGCTGCCCACCTGGCTCTCCTCGGACGGCTACACCACCACGCTGTCCAACAACGAGCTGAAGGCCCTGCTCAAGAAGCACGTCCAGGACCAGGTGAAGCACTTCAAGGGCGACATCTGGCAGTGGGACGTGGTCAACGAGGCGTTCGACGACGACGGGAAGCCCCGCGAGACCGTCTGGTTCAAGGCGTGGGGCGGCCTCGGCTACATCGCCGACGCCTTCCGCTGGGCGCACGAGGCCGACCCGAAGGCCCTGCTGTTCTACAACGACTACAACCTCGAGTTCACCGGGCCGAAGAGCAACGCCGTGTACGACTTCGTCAAGACGCTGAAGGCCCAGCGTGTGCCCATCGACGGCGTCGGCTTCCAGGGCCACCTCGACACCCAGTACGGCTTCCCGGACCTGCAGAACAACCTGCAGCGCTTCGCGGACCTCGGCCTGAAGGTGGCCGAGACCGAGGTGGACGTCCGCACGTTCACGCAGGCCGCGCCGAATGTGAACACCCCGACCGACCCGCTGGCCCCGTACGCCCAGGAGAGCTACTGGTCCCGCGCCCTGAAGGCCTGCCTGGCGGTGCGCGAGTGCATCTCGTTCACCCCGTGGGGCTTCGGCGACACGTACTCCTGGATCCCCGGCTGGTTCGACAACCCGCAGGAGGGTGCCGCCCTGCTGTACGACGCGGACCTGAAGCCCAAGTCGCAGTACTACGTGATCCAGCAGGACCTGGCACTGGCCGCGGGCGCGCCGCGCCGGAACGGCCCGGGCGCCGGCCACTGACCGTACCGACAGGAATGGGGCCACACTCCACGAGTGCGGCCCCATTCGCCGTACCTGGTTCATCCGATAACTCTATATAGGTAGAGTATCGGAGGTGACCCGGACACGGCGTTTCTCTCCCCAGGCGGAAGCGGTGCTGCGCGCGCTGGCGGCGGACCCTTCCGAGTGGCGTTACGGCTACGAGCTCGGGCGGGAGGTGGACCTCAAGGCCGGCTCCCTGTATCCGATCCTGATGCGGCTGGCCGACCGCGGGCTGCTGGAGTCGTCCTGGGAGGAGGCCCCGGTGGCGGGCCGCCCTCCCCGGCACCTCTACCGCCTCACCGGCGCGGGGCTGGCGGTCGCCGCCGAGGTGGCGGCGAAGGCCGCGGCGCGCTCGGCCGCCGAACAGGACAGGCCCGGCACACAGGGTTCCCTGCGCGGTGCCTGGTGAGCCGCCCCAGAGGCGACGCGGCGGGGCGGCTCCTCGCCTTCGCGCTGTGGCTCCTGCCTGCCGCCCGGTACGACTGGGGACTGGCCATGCGGGCCGAGCTCGCGCATCTGGAACAGCCCGCGGCACGCCTGCGCTTCGCGCTCGGCTGCGTCCGAGCGGCGGCGGTGCAACCGGTGGCACTGCGCCGCCTGGCCCTTTCCGCCGTCGTGGCCGGCGCGTTGGCGCTCCTGCTGGCGGGAGGCGTCACGTACCCAGCCGCCCGTCTCGAGCTGACCGGCCTGTTGTCGGTCGTGGTGCTGCTGGCCTGGCGGGGAGCCAGGCCCGGGCTGCTGGGTCCGGTGCGGCCTTCGAGGACCGCCCGGGTGGTGCGGACGACGGGGTTCGCGGTCGCGTCCGCGTACCTGGTGATCGCCTTTCTGGACCATCGCGGTCCCCAACCGCTGGGACCCGGCGACGGCCTCCTGCCGGCCATGATCACGCTCGTCCTGTACCTCGTGGTCACGCTGGCGCTGACCGCGCGTGCGTCCACGGCGAGTTCTGTGACCCTTGTGTCCGGCATCGTCGCCGGTCTGGTCGCGGGACCGGCGTGTTTCACGCTCCTGCCCTTCGAGCGTGCTCTGCCGCCGCTCGCGGAGCACCTGCCGGGCCACGGGATGTGGCTGTTCGCGGCGGTCGTGGCGGCGCCTGCGGCGGCGATGATCGTGGTCGCCCGGTGCACCCGGGACGCCCTCCAGAGCGTCGTCGCCCTGATGTGTGCGGGAGCCGTCTGCGCCGGAGTGGTCGCCGTACTGGGTTACGGCGCCTTCCTGCTCTTCCCCGACCAGATGCCGAACCTGGTTCCGCTCAACGCGGGGCCTCCCGACGTCCGCAGGGCGTTGTCCAGGCTGGAAGCAGGCGACGAGTACGTGGCCGCCCTGATCTGGGGCTGCCTGCTCGTGGGGGTGCTCAGCTCGTTGATCCGCCCTGCCGTCCGGCGGTGGACCCGCGTCCTGCGCATGGTGACGCTCACCGGCGCGTGCCTGGTCCTCATGGCCGCGCCGACCGGACACGTGGACGCGGCCGTCGCCGCCGTCCTCGCCGCCACGACGACAGGGATGCTCACCCTGGTCAGCACGAGGCACGATCTCCGTCGCAGCGGTACCACGGCCCGCATCACATCCGGGTGACCGATTACTGAGTTCCCGGCACACAGAGAAGCCGGCATCTCTGCACGGACGGATTGACGAGGCAGCTCACCCCTTCGCCTTCATCCACCGGAGGGGGCTTCCAGTCATCCGTGATTGCGGCGGCTCGACAGAAGGAGCAGGCGGGACCAGGTCGGCGGGTGCGGGCGGGACCGCGGCGGCGGGCCAGGGCCGGGCGTTCAGGGCCTCAAGAGCCTGGCGGGCCATGGCCAGCTTCTCGTAGACGAACAGGACTGGATGGCCGGCGGCCATCGTGACCGCGATGCGCAGGGCGGCCTGCGGTCCTTCGGCGGTGGCGAGGCCGATGCCGGGCCGGGCCCGGCGCATGGCCGCGGTGATCAGGCCGGTCATCTCACCGGGCCGGCGGCCGCGCTTGTCGGCGTCCTCGTAGACGACGACCCGGCCGAACCACGCGGCGACGGCCTCGGCAGAGCGGGCCACCAGGTCGTCGCGGCGGTCGCCGGGCAGCGTGATCGCGGCCACGGGCTCGCCGCCCCAGACGTCGTTGATCATGCGGCCGGTCGCGTCGAGCGCGGCGGCGTTGTGGCCGTAGTCCACGATCACCGGGCCGCCGCCGGCCAGGTGGACGTGGCCGCGCCCCGGGTTCGACTCGCCCGGCGTGAACGTGCCCAACGCGCGCCGGATGTCCTTGGCGCTGACCCCGAGCCCGCGGCAGGCCGCCACCGCGGCCAGCGCGTTCGCGATCACGTGCGGGGCGAGCCCGCCGAACGCGCCGGGCAGCTCGGCCACGCTGAGCAGCGCCAGCTCCCGGTCCGCATCGAACTCGACCAGCTCGCCGTCGCGAAGCTCGTAGGCCAGCCCGCCCGCCCGCCGGTGCCGTTCGGTGACCGGGTTGCCGTTCACCAGGCTGAAATACCTGATCACGGACGCGTGCCTGCGCACCCGCGTCCGGTCGGCGAGCGCGGCGACCAGCGGGTCGTCGGCGTTCAGCACCACGGTCCCGCCCTCGCGAACCTCCTCGGCGACCAGCGCCTTCACCTCGACCAGCTCGTCGAGATCTTCCACGCCGTCCGCGCCCAGGTGGTCGGCGGTGATGTTGGTGACCACGGCCACGTCGGCCTGGTCGTAGCCGAGCCCACTGCGGATGATCCCGCCACGCGCCGTCTCCAGCACCGCGGCATCGATGCTGGTGTCGTCGAGCACCATGTCCGCGGACCGCGGGCCCGAGGCGTCGGCGTCGTAGACCAGCCGGCCGCCGGAGTAGACCCCGTCCGTGGTGGACATCCCCACCCGCATCCCGGCCTTGCTCAGGATGTGGCCGATCATGCGGACCGTCGTGGTCTTCCCGTTGGTCCCGGTGACCGCGACGACCGGGACCCGAGATGGGGCGCCGGGCGGGTACAGGCTGTCGATCACCGCGCCGGCCACGTCCCGCGGCGCCCCCTCGGCCGGGGACAGGTGCATCCGCAGCCCCGGGCACGCGTTGACCTCGATCACGGCCCCGGGCTCGGCCCCGCCGTGACCGGCCGCGCCGCACCGCATCGGTGCCGCGATGTCGGCCAGCCGCACGTCGATGCCGCAGACGTCCAGGCCGACCACGGCCGCGGCCCGGCGGCACATGTCGGCCACATCCTCGTGCACGAGGTCGGTCACGTCGCGGCTGGTTCCGCCGGTGGACAGGTTCGCGTTCCGGCGCAGGGTCACGAGCCGGCCGCGGGCCGGGACCGACGCCGGGCCCAGGCCCTGGGCCTCCAGGTTCGCGAGCGCGCAATCGTCCAGTTCGATCTTGGTCAGCTCTCGGGAGTGGCCCTCGCCCCGGCGCGGATCGGCATTCACCACATCGACGAGCCGGGTGATGTCGGAGGCACCATCGCCGGTCACCGAGGCCGGCCGCAGCTCGGCCGCGGCCACCACCTGGCCGTCGACCACCAGCACCCGGTAGTCGGTGCCGGGCACGAACTTCTCCACGATCGCGCCCTCGCCGTCGGCCGCCGCCTGGGCGTAGGCCACCGCCGCGGCCGCGGCGGTGGTCACGCCGACGGTCACGTTGGCACCGTGGCTGCCGTGGAGCGGCTTGATCACGACCGGCCCGCCGAGCCGGCCCACCGCCCCGGCGGCGTCGGCCGCGCTCCAGGCCACCACCCCATCGGGCACCGGGATGCCCGCCTCGGTCATCAGCTGCTTGGCCAGCATCTTGTCGGCCGCGATGTCCACACCGATCACCGACGTCCGCTCGGTCAGCGCGGCGTACACCAGTCGGCGATAGCGCCCGTAGCCGAGCCGCAGCATGCTCAGCCGGCCGACCCGGCGCACCGGTATCCCCCGGCGGCGGGCCGCGCCCGCGAGCGCGGCCGTGCTCACGCCGAGGCGCTCCCGCTCCACGACCCGAGCGATCCTGGCCAGTTCGAGCGGCAGGTCGGGGATGCGTTCGCGAAGAATGTGCTTGACCGTGGTGATGGCCAGTTCCAGCAGCTCGGCCGGCACCGAGGACTGCGCGGGCTCGTCCTGCGGGCACTCGGTCATCACGTCGTAGCGGCCGTCGGCGCCGGCCCACAAGGTCCGGCCCAGGTGCACATCGCGGCCCACCAGGCTGGACAGCTCCAGCGTCACGTGCTCGGTGACGTGGCCGAAGTAGGTGCCCCGGCCCATCGCCTCCAGGAACCCGCCCGGACGCCCGGCCGCACAGTGGTGCTCGGCCAGCCCGGGCAGGGCCGCGGTCAGCCGTCCGGCGAAGCCCGGGTACTCGGTGGTGTTCCGGCCGGTCAGCTCCTCGAGCTCGAGCCGCGCGACGGTGACCGGCCGGGTGCTGAACGAGTTGGGTCCGCTCAGGTGACGCAGGTCGTCGAGACGCACGTGACACTCCCCAAGGGTTGAGCAGATGAAGGGCTGGCGGTGATCAGTACCGGTCGTGCGCGGGCCCGATGGTGACCTCGCGGGTCGCGATGTCGAAGACGCACCCGGCGGGCAGCAGGTGCAGCCGGACGCCGAACAGGGTGATCGGGTCTTCGTCCCCGGCGGCGTGGATGACCGTGGCGTTCCGTCCGTCAGCCACCGTGGCCACGCCGGCGCCGAGCACCTCGAAGCGGGTGCCGTCGACCAGGATCCCGGTGTTCTCGCCGATGCCGACGCCCAGGTACTCCAGGTCCAGCGCCATAGCGCTGAGTAGCCGGGGGAGCCGGCCCCGCTCGCTGAAGTGCATGTCGATGATGAGCTCCTTCGGGAGCAGGCCGAGCCCCGGGCCGGTGCGGACCGTGGCGGCGGACACGCCGGGGCCCTCGCCGCCGAGGATCATCGTGCGGCCCATGGCGGTGGCGCCGGCGCTGGTCCCGGCGATGACCGCGCCACCCGCGCGCAGCCGGTCGCGCAGGATCTCGTTGGCCCGCGAGCCGACCAGGGCGCGCAGCCGCGACTGGTCGCCGCCGGAGAAGAACACGCCCGTGGCGTCGCCGAGGAGCTTGGCCGCGTTGTCGCCGTCCGCGTCGGAGCGCCCGCGCAGCCGCAGTTCCCTGGTGTGGTCCACGCCGAGCTTGCGCAACACCCGCTCGTAGTCGGCGTGCACCTCCTCGGGCGCCCCGGTGGCCGTAGTGACCAGCACGATCCGGGCCGCCTCGCCGCCAGACAGCTCCACGAACCGTTCGAGCAGCCCGGAACCGTGGCACTCGGCGCCCCCGATGACAAGCAGGCGGCCCGGATCGCCAGGTTCATCCCCTTCGTCCGTGTCCATGCTGCCTCCTCGACCAGTTGTTACCCTGAGGCGTCGGATATCATCCGAGAGCAACCAGTTCGGCCCGCATGGACCGATTTGGGAGCGCAGGTGCTCGCGTTACTCGGACGCGGGGCGCCGCAAACGTGCCGGCCGTGCCCTATCGTTCCTCCTTGATCTGGGCGTGCCTCCGCACGTGGTCCGCGAGATCGTTCGGGCCCGTACCGCGGTCAGCGGTGCTCGGCCGGTGACGACCGCCGTTCGCGGTGGAAGTGCACCAAGGCACTGGATCGACCGAGGCAGCTGGTCCGGTGTCGGCCACCATGAGCGCACAGTCGGCATCCGAGCAGGTTCCCCGCCACCGACCGCGCCGTGGTCGGCGAAAACCGTCATCGGGTGGAACCCAAAGGTCTGTCGCCCGAGTCGCGTGTGTGGGTGTGCGGAATCGAACTCGCGCAAGCCGCCGTCATCGGATCCGGTGTTCGACAAGCAGGTCCAGCCCGGGGGGCCGGTCGTCGCGGAGGGTGGGCGAACACCGTCCGGGTAAGCAACCGAGCTACGGCGATTCGACGCACCCCGGGTGCGCCGGGCCGGGTCGCCCCGGCATCGACGATGAACGACTCCGGGCGGTCATACCGACGGCCCACGATGATGAGCAGGAGGTGAACCCGTGAGTGGGGCAACCGGCAGGGTGGCATTGGTGACAGGGGCCAGCAGCGGAATCGGTGCGGCCACCGCGCGTCTTCTGGCCGCGCGAGGAATGCGGGTGGTGGTCAACTACCTCCGCAGCGGCATGGCAGCCGAGGAGGTCCTGGTCGGCATCGAGGCCGCAGGAGGCCAGGCCATGACCGTGCAGGCCGACGTGCGGGAGGCAGCGGCGGTCCAAAGCATGATCGAGCAGGTCCAGGCGGCATGGGGCGGCATCGACGTGCTCGTGCACAACGCGCTCACCCCGTATGTGATCAAACCGTTCCAGGACATGACGTGGGAAGAACTCGGCGGCAAGCTCGACGGCGAGATGCGTGCGGCGTTCGCGGTCACCAAAGCCGTCCTGCCCGCCATGACCGAACAGGGCTGGGGACGCATCATCTATCTCGGTGCTGGCCTCAGCCGCCGGCCCCGGGAGGGCATGCTCGCACTGGGTACGGCCAAGGCCGCGCTGGCGCAGTTTGCCCGGTACCTCGCCCAGGAACTGGGCCCGCGGGGCATCACGGTCAACATCGTCGAGCCCGGCCCGGTGGAAGGCACCCGCATGGCGGATGCGTTGGACGAGGACGACAAGCAGCGGCAGGTGGCCGCTACCCCCCTGGGCCGCCTGGCACACCCTGGCGACGTCGCCCAAGCGGTCGCCTTCTACGCCAGCGAGGACAACGCCTTCATGACCGGCACCACGGCTGCGGTCAACGGCGGGATGTCCATGTACTGACGCCCCGCTGTCCTGCGCCCACGGGGCCGTACCGTCCCGGTCCGGCCGACGGCCGGACCCCATCCGCACACCGTCACCTCGGCACCACGGGTCGCAGTGGCCGGCCCGCGGCACGTGCGGGCGCATGGCGGTGACACGATCAAGGAAAACGGTCATGTACACGATCGATCTCGCCTACGTCGGGCGGGGCCTGCACGAGGAACTGGTCGCCTACATCGCCGACCAGCAGGGCTACTACGTCGACGAGGGCGTCCACGTCGCGCTGCACGACGGATGCTCCTGGGACGAGGAGCGGCTGCGCCACGGCGCCACCATCGGGCTCGGCCGGGCTCTGCTGTCCCGACTGGCCGCCGGCATCCCGTGGGTCGCACTCAATGTCAATACCCACCGCCCGCTGTTCTGGTTCCTCGCCCGGCCCGGCCTGACCTCCCTGACCGACCTGGCTGGCCGAAGGCTGGCGGTACACGCCCCCCACACCGCACCGGGGTGCTTCTCCCGGATCGTGCTGCGCCAGGCCGGCCTCGACCCGGACCGCGACATCCACACCATCGTTCGCCCGCCCGGCGACTACGGCATGGACCTGCGCTGGCTGCACGACGGCAGGATCGACGCCGCCCTGGTCGGCAGCACCATGGCACCGGAGGCGATAGCCGCCGAGCACGGCTGGCAGGTGCCGGCCTGGGTCGGCGACCACTTCCAGATCCCCACCGTGGGCGTGGCCGTCGACCCCACCTACATCCACCCGGACGACCCTGCGGTCCAGGCCGTCGTACGAGCCCACCGGCGCGCCCTGCAGGTGATCCACAACGACCCCGACACCACGGTGCGGCACATCCAGACGTTCCTTGGCCGACACACCGCAGACGAAGCCCGAGCCCACCACGAGACGTTCATCGCACCGTATTTCACCGCCGACGGCCAAGCCGATCTCACTGTCGGCGCCACCGCGATCACCGCGGTCGCCGCCGAACTCGGCGTTCCCGCCACCGTCACCGCAGCCGACTTCTACCGCACCGCGACCATCACACCCTGAGCCCGGCGACGCCGGCGCTGCCGAGGCGCAGGCAGTACCTCAAGACCGCCCACGCGGAGACGCCGTGCCCTGCAAGCACTCACCGACCAAGCGTTCGACCACCTCGCCGCGTCCTCTCCGTCCACTCTGGGTGCCGGCAAGCTACTTGTGTGACCTGCAGTGATGCGGATCTGTTCACCGAGGATGGGCGTCTGCCCACAGTGCCGCATGATGGGCGCATATGCCTGCGCGCGGTTTCCTCTGCTGGCAGTCGCACGTCCGGGCCTACCAGGGGACATACCTCGAGATCCATTCCGCGTATATTCCACGGCCGAGGGCTGCTCTTGATGGCTTACGGCTGCACATGACGGAAACGATCAACGGCGTCTGAACCGAGCGAGTTCGCTGGTCAGACGCCGTTTTAAGAGGCTGAGCGGAGAGCGTGGGATTCGAACCCACGAGACCGGTCACCCGGCCTAGCGGTTTTCAAGACCGCCGCCATCGTCCACTAGGCGAGCTCTCCCTGGCGGCGCCTCATTCGAGGCGCCACGCCGCAGACTAGTCTCTCACCGCCCCGGACGTGACCGCGACCGGTGAAAAAGATCAGTCGACGGTCCTACAGGTGGTCCGGGATCTCGGAGAACTTGCGCTCCACCAGTGCCTGCGGGCCGGCGAAGCCGTCCCCGACGGAGGCGGCCAGGCGGAGGTAGGCGTCCCTGGTGGCCTGCTGGAGCCGGTCCAGGTCGATCTCCGCTCCCTCCTCCAGGTGCGGGTCGTACGGCACGCGGACGACCGTACGGCAGCGGGCGGCGAAGTGGGCCTCCAGCTTGTCGAGGTCGACCGTCGACTTCGACCGTGGCCGTACGCTGCAGAGCACCACAGTGGCGGACCGGACGAGGTCGCCGTAGTGGTGCGCCTCCAGCCAGTCCAGCGTGGCCGAGGCCGCGCGGGCGCCGTCCACCGAGGGCGAGCTGACCAGCACGATCTGGTCGGCCATGCCCAGCACGCCCGACATGGCCGAGTGCAGGAGCCCCGTGCCGCAGTCGGTGATGCAGATGGAGTAGAAGTTCTCCAGCACCTGCGCCACCGAGTGGTAGTCCTTGGCGCTGAACGCCTCCGACACCGACGGGTCGCGGTCGGACGCCAGGATCTCCAGCCGCGAGGGCGTCTGCGAGGTGAAGGCCCGGATGTCCACGTACCGCTTGATCTGGGCGCGTTCGTTCAGCAGGTCGCGTACGGTCGCCGACGTCTCCAGCTCCACCTTGTCGGAGAGCGTTCCACGGTCCGGGTTGGCGTCGACGGCGATGACGCGGTCACCGCGCACCTGCGCGAGCGTGGCGCCCAGGCCGACGGTCGTCGTGGTCTTGCCCACCCCGCCCTTGAGGCTGAGCACCGCGACCCGGTGATGCCCCGTGGCGACCGGCGTACGGGCGCGCTGGACGAGTTCGCGGCGGCGCCGCACCTCTGGGGCCTCGCCCGGCTTGATCAGCCCGGCGGAGGCCTTGTAGACCAGGCGCCGCCAGCCCGTCGCGGGAGCGTTCCTGCGGCCGCGCAGGAGGACGACCGGGTCGAGACTGTCGGCGTTCGGCTTGGACCCCGCCGTCTTGGGACCTGTGGCGCGCGCCGGTGAGTTGAAGGCGGAGACGGGCGGAGCGGGCCGCCGCGGCGACTGGTACGCCTCCCGCTCCGCGAATGCGTCCCGCTCCGGGACAGCCGGTGCATCCGGGATGACCGGGGCGGCCTCGGCGGTGGAGCGAGGCGGGGCGGCGGAACGAGCGGGGGCGGTGGGGTAGACGGAGGCGGCGGGGCGTTCCGGAGCCGGTTCGGGAGCCACAACGGGCTCCGGCGCCACGGCCTGCTCGGGCGCGGGGGGCGCCACCGGGCCCGGCTCGTACGGCTTGCGCTCCTCGACCGCCAGGTCGTCCCGCAGCGAGCCGGTGAAGCGATCGTCCGCACGCTCGGACCGCAGCGAGCCGGTGAAGCGATCGTCGGTGTGCTCGGGCCTCGGGGGCGCGAACGACGACGAGGCCTCCGAGGGGGCCGGAGGCTCCTCCGGCTCGGCGTCGGTGGCGTCCTCCTGCCGGACGGCCTCCACCGGCACCGCCGGCTCCAGCCAACCCCGCAACGGCTCCTTCGACGCGGACGGCGGGTCCGGCGTGTGACGCTTACGCGTCTCGGTGTCCGAGAACGCCCCGATGTTGTAGGAGTCGGTGTCCACGGGCGACGAGAACGCGCCACGCCCGAAGGCCCCTCCAGGCGAGGGGGTGGAGTGGTCGTCCTCCTCCTCCTCGTCCCGGCTCGCGGCCGGAGACTCCGGTGCCGGCGCGTCCGCCGCATCGCCGAGCTGCGGAGCGCTGACGGGCCCGGTCGACGTCCCCAGAGGCATGCCGAAGGACGCGGTCGGCGTCCCGAAGGAACTGTACGATTCCCCGCTCTCCGGCTCTGTCTCCATACTTCTGAACGAGGAGAACCGCACGGGACCGGTGGAGGACTCCACCGACCGGCCCTCTTCCCGCTCCTCACTTACGGTTGAGGATTCGTCGGAGCGTTCCGGCCTGACGGGTTCCGGCGGGGTGACGAAGGCCGTTTCGCCATATCCCGTGTCGTTCCCGTATCCCGAGTCGGTTCCATATCCCGAATCGGTGCCGTATCCGTAGTCGTACGCCGAGGTCGCGGCGCTGTCGCCGCCCTGATCACCCGAGCCGTACGCGGCGGAACCGCCGAAACCGGACTCGCGGATCGGGCCGGTGGACGACGCCTCCCGGGCCTCGGCGTCCTCCTGGACCGGTGCGCCGTACGCGGACTCGGTCGTGGCGCGGAACAGCCCGCCGGACGCGGGCTCGGCCGGGACGAGGCTCCAGGGGTCGGCGGGGTACGGCGAGGCGGCCTCGGGCTCGGCGGCGGGCGAGGGCGGTGGAGAGGCGAGGGTCGCGGACGTGACCGCGCTCACCGCTATCTCGACCTCGTCGGGCATCTCCTTGATCGCGTCCAGCCACGCGAGCTGGTCCTCCAGAGAATGGGGATCCTCACGATCATGTCTCGCCACCGAGTACCCCCTCGGGATGGGCTTATGGGGTAGCAATCACATTGAAGATTAGCGCCACGTAATCCGGTGAATGCGGGCAACCGCCCTAGTTCTCCGTCACGCTACTTTAGGTCACATGCGCGCGATGGTGATTTCCGAACCCGGCGGACCCGAGGTTCTGGACTGGCGGGAAGTGCCCGATCCACGTCCCGCCCCAGGTGAGGTGGTCATCGACGTCGCCGCCTCGGCCGTCAACCGGGCCGACCTCCTCCAGCGGCGCGGCCTCTACCCGCCGCCGCCCGGCGCCTCGGAGATCCCCGGTCTCGAGTGCTCCGGGGTGGTCGCGGAGGTCGGCGGGAACGTTCCGGGTATCGCCCCCGGCGACCGGGTCTGCGCCCTGCTCGCGGGCGGCGGGTACGCAGAGCGGGTGGCCGTGCCGTGGCAGCAGGTCATGCCGGTGCCCGAAGGGCTCCCGCTCGACGAGGCGGCCGCGCTGCCCGAGGTCGCCTGCACGGTCTGGTCGAACGTCTTCATGACCGCCCGCCTGCGGAAGGGCGAGACGCTTCTCGTCCACGGCGGCGCGAGCGGCATCGGCACGATGGCGATCCAGCTCGCCAAGGCGTACGGCTCCCGGGTGCTGGTGACGGCGGGCTCGGCCGAGAAGATCGAACGCTGCCGGGCCCTCGGCGCGGACGAGGCGGTGAACTACCACGAGGAGGACTTCGCCGAGCGGTTCGAGGGCCGGGCCGACGTCATCCTCGACATCATCGGCGCGAAGTACCTGGCCGGGAACCTCCGGGCCCTCGCCACCGGCGGCAGGCTGGTGGTCATCGGCATGCAGGGCGGCGCCAAGGGCGAGCTCGACCTCGCGGCGCTGCTCGCCAAGCGGGCGGCGATCCACGCGACCGGGCTGCGCCACCGCCCGGTGGACGACAAGGGCGTGATCTGCCGGGGCGTCGTGGAGAGCGTCTGGCCTCTGGTCACCGCCGGGGCCGTACGGCCCGTGGTGCACGAGCGGATTCCGCTCGACCAGGCCGGACGGGCGCACCGCATGCTCGAGGAGGGGGCCCACGTCGGAAAGCTGCTGCTGGTCAGGTGAGCTAGGTTGGGTCGGGTGAGCACCGGTGTGCCCCAGCGGAGTGAGTCAGGAGTTGTAAGCGATCGATGAACGCAGACGAGAGCACGCCGCAGATCGTGGTCGTGGGCCCGCAGGGCCTGTCGGTCTCCGGCGACGGTAAGGGCGGCGAGCACGAGGAGCGATCCGTCGCCGACCTGGTGGAGCAGCCCGCCAAGGTGATGCGGATCGGCAGCATGATCCGCCAGCTTCTGGAGGAGGTGCGCGCCGCTCCCCTCGACGACGCCAGCCGCAAGCGGCTCAAGGACATCCACCAGAGCTCGATCAAGGAGCTGGAGGAGGGTCTGGCCCCCGAGCTCGTGGAGGAGCTGGAACGGCTGTCGCTGCCGTTCAGCGACGAGAGCCCCACCCCGCCCAGCGACGCCGAGCTGAGGGTCGCGCACGCCCAGCTCGTCGGCTGGCTGGAGGGCCTGTTCCACGGCATCCAGACCACGTTGTTCGCCCAGCAGATGGCCGCGCGAGCCCAGCTCGAACAGATGCGCCGCGCCCTCCCCGGCGGCCTGAGCCAGGCCGCGGACGAGCAGGGCCACCGCGCCGGCGGCCCCTACCTGTAAGGGCCGCGAGGCAAGAGGTTCTCCAGCACCATCGCGACACCGTCGTCGTTGTTGGCCGCCGTCACGTGATCGACGGCGGCCAGCACGTCCGGGTGGGCGTTCGCCACCGCGTACGACGTGCCGGCCCAGGTCAGCATCGGCAGGTCGTTCGGCATGTCGCCGAAGGCGACCACCTCCGCCGGCTTGATCCCCCGCTCCTCCGCCAGTGTGGCCAGCGCCGTCGCCTTCGTCACCCCGTACGCGCTCATCTCCAGCAGCGCCCGGCCGCTGGAGTGCGTCGGGGTCACGATGTCGCCCACGATCTCCAGGGCCACGCGGACCAGTTCGTCGGGGTCCATCGCGGGATGCTGGGCGAGCAGCTTGGCGCATGGCAGGGAGGTCAGCGCGGCGGTCCCCACCTCGCGTCCGCACGACACCTCCCGGGAGTCCCAGCCGCCGAGGGCGTACGCCGCCTCGTGGGCGAAGTCACCCTCGTACTCGACCGAGAACGTCAGGCCCGGCACGTCCCGCCGGAGGCGGGCGACGCACTCCTCCAGGATGTCCGGGGCGATCAGATGCGACTCGACGATCCGCTCGGTGTGCAGGTCGTACACGAGTGCGCCGTTCGCGCAGATCGCGAGCCCGCAGTGCCCCACGGTTCCGGCGACGCTGTGCATCCACCGGGGTGGACGCCCGGTGACGAAGACGAGGGTGCCGCCGGACTTCTCCACCCGGGCGAAGGCGGCGGCCGTACGCGATGAGATCGTTCCGTCGGTACGCAGCGCGGTGCCGTCGAGATCCGTGGCGATGAGGCGGGGGCAGGTCATAGCAGGTTCCAGTCTGCACCGTGACCCGGCACGACCACCCCTCGACCACCCCTGGTGCGAGAAATCTGCCCCAGACGTGGAACACCAACGGGCTACATAGTGTTAGATGTGAAGGCGTTGTATTAGCTGTTCCCGTAGCGAAAACCAGTTTGACTGTATGAGCCACCCGGGGAGCTGTGCGACACACCGGGGGCCACGAGGTGTGGTCCCCAAGATTCACTTCCTTAGGGAGAGCAGTAATGGCTCAGGGAACCGTCAAGTGGTTCAACGCTGAGAAGGGCTTCGGCTTCATCGCACCGGACGGCGGCGAGCCCGACGTGTTCGTGCACTTCTCCGCGATCACTGGCAGCGGCTACCGCAACCTCGAGGACGGCCAGCGGGTCGAGTTCGAGGTCATCGCCGGTCCGAAGGGTCCGCAGGCGTCGAACGTCCGTGGTCTCTGACCTGACGTGACGAAGGCGGGGCTCGCGCCTGCGAGCCCCGCCTTTCGTATATCCGGGCTCAATCGCCGGCCCGGCCGCCAGGTCTGGTACCGCTCACATGAGGAGGCCTCCGTGCGTGAAAGTTTCACGCACGGAGGCCTCTTTCGGGTCCGATCGCCGATCCGGCGAAGAGATTTACATCACTCCTGACGCCCGCCCTCACTCGGCCAATCACCCGGCCCCTTCACCAGGCGCCGAAGAGGGCGGCCCGGCGGCGCGTCCCTAACGCGACACCGGCTCCAGAACGTCGAGTCCGACGTACGGCCGCAGCGCCTTGGGCACCACGACCGAGCCGTCCGCCTGCTGGTGGTTCTCCAGGATCGCCACGATCCACCGGGTGGTGGCGAGCGTGCCGTTGAGCGTGGCCACGTGCTGCGGCCTGCCGTCCTCGTCGCGGTAGCGCACCTTGAGGCGGCGGGCCTGGAAGTCGGTGCAGTTCGAGGTCGAGGTCAGCTCGCGGTAGCGGCCCTGGGTGGGCACCCAGCCCTCGCAGTCGTACTTGCGGGCCGCCGACGAGCCGAGGTCGCCGCCCGCCACGTCGATCACGCGGTAGGGGATCTCGACCTTCTCCAGCATCTCCTTCTCCCACGCGAGGAGCCGCAGGTGCTCCTCGTGCGCGTCCTCGGGACGGCAGTAGGAGAACATCTCCACCTTGTCGAACTGGTGGACGCGGATGATCCCCCGGGTGTCCTTGCCGTACGACCCCGCCTCGCGCCGGAAGCAGGACGACCACCCGGCGTACCGCATCGGCAGCGCCGCCCGGTCGAGGATCTCGTCGGAGTGGTACGCCGCCAGCGGCACCTCGCTGGTGCCGACCAGGTAGAGGTCGTCGGCCTCCAGCCGGTAGACCTCGCTCGCGTGGGCGCCGAGGAAGCCGGTGCCCTGCATCGACTCCGGCTTCACGAGCACAGGGGTGATCATCGGCGTGAAGCCCGCCTCGACCGCCTGCTGGATCGCCATGTTCAGCAGCCCGAGCTGGAGCCGCGCGCCGGCGCCCTTCAGGAAGAAGAACCGCGCGCCGGACACCTTGGCCCCGCGCTCGGTGTCGATCGCGCCGAGCAGCTCGCCCAGCTCGACGTGGTCACGCGGCTCGAAGTCGAAGACCGGCTTCTCGCCGACCTCCTCGATGACCACGTAGTCGTCCTCGCCGCCGGGGGGCGCGCCCTCCTCGACGATGTTCGGGACGGTCATGAGCAGCTCGTCGAGCTCGCCCGCCAGCGCGGCGGCCTCGGCCTCGGCCGTCTTCACCTGCGCGGCCAGCTCCTTCGCGCGGTCGAGCAGCGCCTGGCGCTCGTCTCCGGACGCGCGGGACACCGACTTGCCGATGCTCTTCTGCTCGGCGCGCAGCGACTCGAAGTTGTTGAGCGCGGCACGGCGGCGCTCGTCGAGCGACAGCAGGATCTCCACGACCGAGTCGTCCTCGCCGCGGACGCGCTGCGACGCCCGGAGCCGGTCCGGGTCCTCACGAAGGGTTCGCAGGTCAATCACGGCTCACAGGCTACCGGAGCCGGTGCGGCTCCCGTGTGTCAAGCGAGACCGGCGCGGATCTTTCCGAGCCACTGCGCGGCCTCGTCGAAGTCGCCGTCCGCCGTACCCGGCTTGACCTGCGTGGCGACCCGGTCGGCCCGGGGATAGCTGCCGAGGAAGCGCAGGTCGCCGCAGAGCCGGTGGAGCCCGGAGACGGCCTCGCCGACCCTGGCGTCCGCGATGTGACCCTCCAGGTCGAAGTGGAAGAAGTAACGCCCGATGCCGTCGCCGGTGGGGCGCGACTCGATCCGGGTCAGGTTCACCCCGCGCACGGCGAACTCGCTCAGCATCTCCAGCAGGGCACCCGGGTGGTCGTCGCGCAGGAAGGCGACGAGCGAGGTGCGGTCGGCGCCGGTCGGCTCGGGCAGCGGCCCCGGCCGGCTCACCTGGATGAACCGCGTCACGGTGTCGGAGCGGTCGCCGATGTCCGAGGCGACGGCGTCGAGCCCGTAGTACTCCCCGGCGATGGCCGGGCTGATGGCCGCGTCGTACGGCGAGCCGGGGAGGGAGACCTCCTGCGCGGCGGCGGCCGTGGAGGATCCGGCGATCACCACGGCACCGGGCAGCTCGCGCTCGATGAACCCCCGGCACTGCGTGTGCGCGGCGGGATGCGTGATGATCCGCTTGATCTGGGCCAGCTCGGTGCCGGGCCGGACCAGCAGGGCGAACTCGACCGGGAGCAGCACCTCGCCGGTGATGTGCAGCGACCTGCCCTTGGCCAGCTCGTCGAGGGTCTGGGTGATCGCCCCCTCCACCGAGTTCTCCAGCGGGACGACCGCGCCGTCGGCCGCGCCGTCGCGGGCGGCGTCGAGCGCGGCTCCGACGTTGGCGCAGGGCAGGCGCTCGGCGTCGGGCGCCAGGAGTCGCAGTGCCGCTTCACAGAAGGTGCCCTGCGGCCCCAGGTACGCGAGCTTCGACATGCCGTCCAGAGTATCCGCAGGTATCGGCTGTGAGCGCGCCGAATCACCTTCTGTGGAAAACCTGAGGCGATCGCACTGCCCACCCGGCTGCCGCGCACACCCTCCACCCGGCCCGTCGGGCGCGCGTTCCCGGAGTCAGGCCTTCGCGGCGGGGACCGCGGCAGCTGTGGTGACGGCGGCCCGCCGTCGCGGCAGCCAGGACCCGAGCAGCCAGACCAGGCCGATCGCCCCGAGCCCGAAGGCGTTCTGCACGACCTTCCCGGCGACCGGGCTGAGGATCGGGATCTCCAGCGCCTTGATCGACACTCCCCACCAGGGGATGGGCAGCACGTAGTACAGCCACACGCCGGCCGCGACCAGCAGCCGGACCGGGTCGCGCCCGGACCCGGCCACGGCCGCGATCACCACCACGATCCAGGCGATGTGATGGATCCACGCCACCGGCGACAGCAGCACCGCCATCAGCCCGGTGAGCGCGACCGCCGTCATCGCGTCGCCGTCCAGGTGCGCCCGCCGGGCCTGGCGGAAGCCGTACCAGCCGACGGCCGCGACGGCGGCGAGCCAGACGGCCGAGGTCAGCGTGTCGGGCAGGTAGAGCCTCAGCAGCATGCCCCGCAGCGACTGGTTGGTGGTGGCGGCGTTGGCGCCCAGCCGCTCGGAGTCGAGCAGCGCCCCGAACCAGAAGTCCCGCGCGTCGTCGGTGATCACCAGGAACGGCAGCAGCGTGAGCACCGCCGCCGTGAACACCGCCATGAACAGAGCCCGCCGCTGCGCCGCGTCCCCGCGCTGCGCGATGTCCCCGTGGCGCTGCCTCGGGCCGCTGGGGGCGGTGCCGCTGCGGCCTGGGTCGGCGTCGCGAGGGGCGAACGCGGTGACGGCCAGGTAGACGAGGAACACGCCGGGGGTCAGCTTCACCGCCGTCGCCAGCCCGATGAGCATCCCGCGCGGCCACCACGGGCGGCGCACCACGCAGTCGAGCAGGCACAGCGAGAGGAGGAACAGATCCACCTGGCCGAACCTGACCTGGTCCCTGATCGGCATGAGGTACATGCACGCGGCGCACAGGACGGCGAACAGCGCGGGCGCGGCCAGGGCGCCGCGCACGCCGTCCAGGCAGGCCCGGAACGCGTGCCGGACCGTCACCGCGAGAACGGCGACGATCGCGATCGTCCACACCCACTGCGCGACCGGCCAGGACATCGCGGCGAGCGGCACCGCCAGCATCGCGGCGACCGGCGGGTACGTGAAGGGCAGCAACTGGGGCGCCGGCGTGATCACGTCGTAGACGGGCAGGCCCCGCAGGAGTGCCCAGCCGCCCGTACGGTAGACGTCGAGGTCGACGAGGCGCTGGTCGTCCGGATTGGTGAGCCAGTAGGCGATCAGCGGGGACGCGGCGGCGGCCACCGCCACCAGGGCCAGCGCCCATGCCCAGGCGGGCCGGCGGGCCCCGGCGATGCGGCCAGTCGTCACAACCAGGCAGGTTACCGTGGACCGTGGCCGCGCCATCGCCGATCATGAGGGAGCCTGGAACAGTGCCATCCGCACCAGCACCGGCGCCGGGCCGGGGACCTTCCGCCGCCCCGCCGGGCCGCGGCAGCGTGCCCGTGAGCCCAGGCCCCCGCTCTGTGCCGATGCTCACCCCTGGCGGCCCCAGCCCTCGCACGGCGCGGGTGCTCCTCGCGGCTCTCCTCACGCTCCTCGTCGCGGCCCTCATCGTGCCCGCCTCTTCCGGCCCGGCCTCCGCCGGAACCGCGCCGGCGGGGGGAACCCTGCCGGTGGCTGGAGCCGTGCCGGTGGGGCGGGTGGTGGTGATCGGGGTGCCCGGGCTTCGCTGGGCGGACCTCGATCCGGAGCGGACGCCCACCTTGTGGGCTCTGGCCGACCGGGGCTCCACCGCGTCGCTGTCCACGCGGGCGGTGCCCCCGGAAGGCCTGCCCGTCACCTGCCCGGCCGCCGGATGGCTGACCGTCTCGGCGGGCCAGCGGGCGGCCTCCCCCGGCCCAGGTTGCGGCGCGATCCCCGCACCCGTGGCCGCCGGCGACGGTGGTACGGCGTCGGTGCCCGGCTGGCCCGCGCTGGTCGCCGCGCAGCAGTCCAGTCCGTTCAAGGCACGGCTCGGGCTCCTCGCCGACGCCGTCACCGCCGCCGGAGGGAAGGTCGCGGCGATCGGCCCGGGAGCCGCCCTCGCCGCCGCCGACGGATCCGGCCGGGTCGCGGCGTACGCCGCCACGCCCGCCGCGCTGCCCGACCTCGCGCCGTACGCACTGGTCGTCGCCGAGGCCGGGGAGATCACCCGAGCCTGGACCGGCGACGGACAGGTGAGCCCCCCGGCCACGCAATCCACACCGTCCACAACCCAGGCCACACCGCCGGCCGCGCCGTCCACAACCCAGCCCGCGCGGTCCACGGCATCGGCACCGGAATCAACAGCGTTCCCAGTCCGGGCCGCGCCGTCCACAACCACGGCCGGGGCCGAACGGGAGCCGGCCGACCTGGACGGGGAGGCACGGCGGGAGGCCGTGAGCGCGGCCGACCGGACCGTGGGCGAGGTGCTGTCGAAGGTCCCCCAGGGCGCCACCGTCCTGGTGGCCGGGATCTCCGACTCCGGCTCCGTCGCTCATCTCCACGTGGCGATCGCCTCGGGCGGGCCGTACGGGCGTGGATGGCTGACCGCCGCCTCGACCCGGCAGCGGGCACTGGTCACGATCACCGACATCACGGCCACGGTCACCCACCTGCTCGGCATCCCCACGCCCGAGGGCGTGGTCGGCAGGGCGTGGTCGGGGGGCGGCGCGGCTCCGCCCGCGGCCGAGGCGGCCCGCGGGCCGGCCGACGCCGACCTGGCGAGCCAGGTGCTCAGAGAGGTCAGGGAGCCGTTCTTCATCGCGCTGGTCAGCGCGCAACTGCTGTTCTACGCCCTCGCCGCGATCGTGGTCAGGCGTCACCGGCGCATGCTCACCGCCACCCGCGTGGTCGCCACGGTCAGCGCCGCGCTCCCGGTGTCGATCTTCCTGGCCCAGCTCGTGCCGTGGTGGAGCCTCCGGCACCCGATGCCCGCCCTGCTCGGCACGATCGTGGCCTTCGCCGCCCTCGTGGCGGGGCTCGCGTACGCGGGGCCGTGGCGCGGCCGGGTGCTCGGGCCGCCCGCCGTGGTCGCCGGGGTCAGTTCGCTCGCGCTCCTCGCCGACGTGGTCACCGGCTCGCGGCTGCAGGTGAACGCCGTGGCCGGGTACGAGCCCGTGACCGGCGGCCGGTTCTACGGCTTCGGCAACATGGCCTTCGCCGTCTACTCGACCGGCACCATCCTGCTGCTGGCCGCCGTCGCCCACGCGCTGCGCCGTCGGCCGAGGCTCGCCGTGGCCGTGTGCGTGGCGTACGGCCTGCTCGCGATCGCCGGGGACGGCTGGCCGACCTGGGGCGCGGACTTCGGCGGCGTGCCGTCGTTCGTCCTCGGCGTGGCGGTGTGCGTGCTGATGACCGCGGGCAGGCGGGTGTCGGTCCTCCGGCTCGGCGTGATCGGGCTGGCGGGCGCGGCGCTCATCTCGCTGATCGCGGTGGCCGACTGGCTGCGCCCGGCCGATCAGCGCACCCATCTCGGGGCGTTCGTCCAGCAGATCATCGGCGGCGACGGCGGCTCGGTCGTCGGCCGCAAGCTGGGGGCGATGCTCCACACCCTGGGCAACCTGCCGCTGACGCTGCTGTCGGTGGTCGCGCTGGCGTTCCTGTTCCTCGTGCTGGCCAGGCCCTCGCGGTGGGGCGCGGCGGCGCTCAGCCTGGCCTACGCCCAGGCCCCCGAACTGCGGGCGGGGCTGATCGGCGCGCTGACCGCGGCCTTCGCCGGGTTCCTGATCAACGACTCGGGGATCGCGATTCCGGCGATGGCCCTGACGGTCGCGGTGCCGCTGGCGCTGGCGGCGTCCGTACACGCCCTCCAGCTCGCGCCGCCCACCACAGCAGCACGATCGTCAGCGCCAGCAGAAGCGACGGCGCCACCCACTGCCTGACCACGTCGACGCGCCACGACAGGTCGTCCGGCTGGTGCGCCTGGCGCGCGGGGAGATAGGCCAGCGAGAGCACGGTGAGCCGGGCGACCAGGAACGCTTCCAGGCCCGGCCAGGCGACCAGGGCGAGCAGCGCGAAGCCCAGCCCGTCGTACCACGGCAGCGCGTACGGCGTGGCGAACAGCCAGGCCACCGCGACGGCGAGGGCGACGACCGGCCCCTCGCGCTCCGCCACCGGGCGGCCGCGCAGCATCAGGACGGCGAGCGCGGCCAGCAGGAGCAGCGACCCCGTCTGGATCCACGCGTGGTACGCCCCGGACCCGAACACCGCCTGCAGGGCCTTCTTCCCGAGCGCCCACGGGGTGGCGAGCGAGACCGACCTGCTGGCGTTCAGCAGCTGGTCGAGCGAGTGGGGCCCGGCGAGCAGGTACGCCACGACGACGGTGAGCGTGGCGAGCCCGGCGACCAGGGCGAGCCGCCGCGGGTTGCCGCGCAGCTCCCACGCCGTGCCCAGCGCGACCACGCCCACGGTGGCCTTGACCGCGACGCCCAGGCCGAGCGGCACGCCCCGGCGGGCGACGAGCCCGGCCACGACGAGCGCGACCGCGAGGGTGTCGAGGTGCATCCCGGCCACGAGCTGGTAGACGACCAGCGGGTTCGCCGTCCAGAGCAGGGCCGCGCGGCGCTGCCGTACGGAGTCGCCGGCCGTGACACCCCCGGTGCCACGAGCAGCAGCACGAGCAGCAACACGGTGCAGCAGCAGGCCGGTGGCGGCGAACGCGGCGGCGTTGACCAGGGCCATCACGAAGACCGTCAGGCGGACCGAGTCGCCGCCCACGTGGCTCGCCAGAGCCTGTACGGCCGTCGCGACCGGGCCGTACACGCTGGGGGTCCTCGTCCACTCCTCCACGTGGCCGATCACCGGATCGCCGGGCAGGTCGGCGGGCACGGTCAGATAGGGGTCGTACCCGAGGGCCGCCATCCGGCCGTACGCCGCGTAGTTGAGATGGTCGGCCGACCCGGAGGGCGGCAGGAACGCGAGCACCCCGGCGGCAGCGCATCCCGCGAGGACGAGCGTGCGCGCCTTCGGCAGCCGGTCGACGCACGACAGCCCGGCGGCCAGGCCGATCGCCCCGAGCACGACGGCCGCGGCGGCCATGGCGACGACGAGACGCCCGTCGGGGGCGAGGCCCAGGGACCAGGGGGGCTGCCACGACTCGGCCTGCCCGGGTGGCCCGGGCAGCGCGGGCACCATCGCGGACGGCCCGAGGACGCCGATCGCGATCGTGAGCAGGATCGACAGGCCGCCCGCCGCCACGGCCACGGCCGGCCCGGCGACGGTCCGCGCTTCCACCCGAGAATTCCACCACACGGCCGGGCCGGTCACGCCCGTGCGGGCGGCTACCCGCGCGGCGACCTGATCGTGGACAGGGTCTGCCGCACCACGGGCTCGCGGGCGGCGAGGGCCAGGCCGACGTCGCGAAGCTGCCGCGCCCGGTGCACCTGGGAACGCCAGTCGGTGCCGGTGGCCCGGTGCGACATCTCGACCTCGACCTCGACCACCCGGAAGCCCTTCCTGAGGAGGTCGACGGTCATCCCGGTCTCGACGCCGAAGCCGTGCGCGAGCGGGCGGGCCGCCTCGAAGGCGTCCCGGGTGAGGCACCGCTGCCCGTTGAGCGGCTGGGTCGCCTCCCAGCCGGTCAGCCGTTTGATCCCGTCGCGCGCCACCCGTACGACGATGCCGTGGCCGCCGAGCTTGACCCTGGTCGCGAACGTCGCGATGGTCATGTCGGCCTCGCCCGCCCGCACGGGCGCGATCAGCGGGACGGCCGCCGCCGCCGTCTCACCCAGATCGGCGTCGAGGAACAGCAGGTGACGTGCGTGGTCCGCGTCCAGGAGGCCCGCGGCCTCCGCCCCGCTCTCCATCGCCGCGGCCTTGCCCCTGTTGCGGCTGTGCCGTACGACCCGGGCGCCGGCCGCCCTGGCCACCCGGCCGGTCTCGTCGGACGAGCCGTCGTCGACCACGACCACGAGATCCACGCCGGGCAGCTTCAGGGCGGCGCTCACGGTGGCGCCGATCCGTTCGGCCTCGTCCTTCGCCGGGATCACCACCGCGGTGTCCGGCTCGGGCACTGCCATGTCCCTCATACGCCTAGCCCTGGTGTTCGGCGGTGAGGAGATCGGCGGGCACCGCGTCGTACACGGTGAACACCGAGTCCAGGCCGGTGACCTGGAGAATCTTCCGTACCGCCGGTCTCGGCGCGGCCACCTCCAGCGTGCCGCCGCGCTCCCGCAGCCGCTTGAGCGCGGAGAGCAGCACGTTCATGCCCGTGGAGTCGCAGAACTCCACTCCGGACATGTCGATGACCACCCGGTCCGGCCCGGTGTCCAGCAGGCGGGTGAACTCCGTCTGCAACCGAGGCGCGGTATAGAGGTCGATTTCGCCGAATACGGCCATGACGGCCTGACCGGCGTGGGATTGCGTCGCGACTTTCAGCTCCACGACGCGCACACTAGCGTCGTCCCGGCCCCGGGTCACGTTCCACGGGTTGCGTCGAAGAGTCGTCCGCCCTTTGTCCCCGATTCCGGCCGCATGTAAACGCGGAGTGCGCGAAGCTTGACGCTGAGCGACACCGGCGTCGCCGGATGGAGGGCCCCGGAACCTCCGCGTCGTGGTCGTCACTTCGCGGAAGGAGGGCGGGCGCCTGGGAATGCCACGTGGATCTTCACCACTTGGGAGATCCACGGCCATAACCCGGAACAGTGGGCCCGACAGCATCATGAACAGTGACATTCCCGAAGATTTCCAGCGGCGCGTACTGCGGGAGCATCTGGAGACGATCCAGGCGCACACCGAGAAGGCCTCGTCGTGGCGCGCCTCCGCCGAGCCGCTGCGCGGCCTGCTGAACCGCGAGGGGTACGTCCGGGTCAGCGCCCGCCTGGTCGGCGAGGACCTCGACTTCCTCGCCGAGGCCCGCGAGGAGCTGCTGTGCTTCTCCGAGCTCGGCATCCGGCTGCTCGACCTGCACCAGCCCAGGGACGCGGGCGGCATCTCCAGCGACCCGGCGAACCCGATCCTGCGATGCAGGAGCTGCATGTGGCGCTGGCCCTGCCCCACGTTCCGCGCGATGGCGGAGGCGTTCACGCCGCGCCGCCGGGAGGCCGCACCGGGCCTGCCCTCCTGGCGGGGACGGCTCGAACCGCAGAGAGCCCCCGACCTCGGCTAGCGCATCGCCGCGGAAGGGGGCGGCAGTGTCCCGCGATGGTGCGGAACCGCCGCCCATTCTCCGTCCCAGCTTTGATTCATCTATTGCTTTTCGATAGATTTCCATCGTTTCTCGATGGAAGGGTGAGCCATGGGAAAGCTGACGGTGCTTGCGCTGCGCGCCGTGCTCGTGGTGGTGCTCGCCGGCACCGCGTTCGTACAGGCATTGATGGTGTGGGCATTGGTCAGCGGGAGCGACCCGGAGGACGGGTCGCTCCCGCTGACCCCGCTGCGCGTGATCACGATCCTGGGCATGGTGTCGGTCCAGGTCGCCCTGGTCTGCGTATGGCGGCTGCTGACGATGGTGCGACGCGGAACCGTGTTCTCCCACGCCGCCTTCCGGTACGTGGACGGCGTGATCGGCGCGATCGTGGCGGCCGCCCTCGTGTGGTTCGCGGTCACGGTTCTCAACGCGCCGGGCCAGCGGGACGACCCGGGCGTCACCGTCATCATGGGCGGGGTCGGCGTGGCCATCCTGGGGGTCGCGCTCATCGTGCTCGTGCTGCGGATGCTGCTCGCCCAGGCCGTCGCGCGCGACGTCGAAGCGGCGCAGATGCAGGCCGAGTTGGACGAGGTGATCTGATGCCGATCGCCGTCGACATCGACGTGATGCTGGCCAGGCGGAAGATGTCCGTGGGCGAACTCGCGGACCGCGTCGGGATCACGCCCGCCAACCTGGCGGTACTCAAGAACGGCCGCGCCAAGGCGGTGCGCTTCACGACGCTCGCCGCCCTCTGCGAGGTGCTCCAGTGCCAGCCGGGCGACCTGCTGCGCTGGGAGGCCGACGAGGACGCCGCGGGCGCATGACGCCCCGGGCCTGGCGTGAAAACGCCTGGATGGTCACGCCGCCGTTCGGGCGTGCCCGCTCAGGGCGTGAACTTTTCACCGCGGCCGCTTTCTTGCGCGCCGGATCCCGGTCGTGGCCGGGGGCGGTCCGCAGGTCACCGCCGTGGTTCCCGGGCGGCGGGGCGACCGGGCGGCATCGCCGCGTCCCATCGGTTGACCTGCGCCGTCGCGATGAGAACGTGAGGGTGATCGCGCGCAATCAACCGAGGGAAGGAGCCCGATGTTCCACACGATCCAGTCCCTGGGCGACCGCCTGCTCGCCCGCCTGGTACCGCGGGTCGAGGCGTCGGCCACCGTGCCGTGCTGGTGCATGCAGCAGCGGTGGTGCTGCTACGGCGGGAACTACGGCTACTACTGCGGCGAGGTCGGGACCTGCTGAGACCCGCCGTGGCGGACCGCGTGCGGACGACACCCGCACGCGGCGCCGCTCCTCCGGCGGCCGGGAGCGGCCGGCCTGGATCGCCCGTCGCGAGCACCGCCCGGGTCACGCGAAGCCGGGCCTGATCCGTCAGGCACGACCCAGCGGCAGCGTGATCGTGAAACGGCAGCCGGGGCCCTCGTTGACCACGCCGATCTCCCCGTCGTGGGCCTCGACGATGCCGCGGGCGATCGCGAGGCCGAGCCCGGCGCCGCCGTCGGGGCCGGGCGTGCGTGCCGCCTCGCCGCGGAACGCGACGTCGAAGACCCGGGGGAGATCCTCCTCCGGGATGCCGCCGCAGCCGTCGAGCACCGACAGCCGGGCGGCCGTTCCGTCCGCCGCCGCGCGCACGAGGACCGTCCCCCCGGCGGGCGTGTGCCGGATCGCGTTCACGACCAGGTTGCGTACGGCCCGGCCGAGATGCCCGGCGTCGGCGTAGACGGGGACGTGCGGGTCGGCCTCGCCGGACAGGCGTACCCGTTCGGCGCGGGCCAGCGGCTCGACGGCGGCCAGCGTGTCCGCCACGAGGTCGCCGAGCCCGGTGCGGGCGAGCGACAGCCGCAGCGAACCCGCGTGGATCCGCGACAGCTCGAACAGGTCCTCCACCATCCCGGCGAGCCGGTCGACCTCCACCCTGATCTGGACGTGGTAGCGCTTGACCGTCTCGGGGTCGTCGGCCACCCCGTCCTCCAGCGCCTCGACCATCGCCCGCATCCCGGCGAGGGGCGTACGCAGGTCGTGGCTGACCCAGGCGACGAGTTCGCGCCGCGCGCTCTCCAGCGCCCGCTCCCGCTCGCGGCCCAGCCGGAGCCGCTCGTACGCCTGCTCCAGGGCGGCGCCGATGGTCCGCAGCTCGGCCGGAAGCGGGGTGGGCGGCGGCGTGAAACGGCCCGAAGGCGGCACGTTCTCCACCGCGGTCACCAGGCTCCTGCTGGCGCGCACCACCGTACGCGCGTTCACCAGCGCCACGCCGAGTCCGACGAGGCCGCCGATGGCCACGACGGTGAGCACGATGTTCTTCGGCCGCCCTTCGATGATCATGGCGAGCGTGATGGCGACCACCCCGGCCAGCGTCGCGGAGACCGTGACGGCCGCCACCACCGCGAGCATCACGCCGATCGACCGCCGGCGCAGCACCCGCAGCAGCGCCAGGCCCAGGGCCGCGATGACGAGGCCGAGCCCGGCGGCGACCGCGACGATCTGGACGATCACGACAGCGGCTCGTAGCGGTAGCCGACACCCCAGACGGTGACGATCCGCCGCGGGTCGGTCGGGTCCGGCTCGATCTTCTCCCGGAGCCTGCGCACGTGGACCGTCACGGTCGAGGAGTCGCCGAAGGACCAGCCCCACACCTGGTCGAGCAGCGCCGCCCGGCTGAACGCCTGACGCGGGTTGCGCAGCAGGTAGACGAGCAGGTCGAACTCGCGGGCGGTCAGGGTGATCTCCTGCCCGCCGAGGCGCACCTCGTGGGCGCCGACGTCCACCACCAGGTCGCCGTCCCGCAGGACGCCGGTTCCCGTCGGCACCAGGGCGCCCCGGGCCCGCCGCAGCACGGACTGGACGCGCAGGGCGAGTTCGCGTGGGCTGAACGGCTTGGTCACGTAGTCGTCCGCGCCGGTCTCCAGGCCGACCACCCGGTCCATCTCCTCGCCCAGGGCGGTCAGCATGATCACGGGAACCGGCCAGCGCTCCCGCAGCTTCCGGCAGACCTGGAGACCGTCGAGCTTGGGCAGCATGAGGTCGAGCACGAGCAGGTCGGGCGGGTCGGCCAGGGCCCGCCGCAACGCCTCGGCGCCGTCGCCCACGCACTCGACCTCGTGACCGTCCCGCTCCAGGTAGCGGGCGACCACCTCGGCGACGGTCGGGTCGTCGTCGACCACCAGGACACGGGCGGCGGGGTTCGCGGACATCGGACTCCTCGGGGAGGGCACGCCTCAACGGTAAAGCCGCGGGACGACCGCGCCGAGCCCCGTCACCGCCCCGTAAGAACGACCCGCGGGACCAGCGCCACCGCAGGGCCCGGGATCTTCCAGCGCACGCGAGTCGGTGGAAAACAGCGCCGATCACGATGATTCACGTGAAACCTCGGCGGCAGCGGGTAGTAGGACTCGTTTGGATCAAGCTCGCGCTTGTCGGACCTACCGCGTAGCGTGTGCCTATGGCCCGTACCGTACTGACCGTTCTGGGGATCCTGCTGGCCCTGTGGCTGGTGTTCGCATTCGTCATCCCCGCACTGTTCGCGACGCTGAAGTTCCTGCTGATCATCGGGATCGTCGCCGCCGTCGCCGTGCTCGCGGTCACCGTCGTGGGGAAGATGTCCCGCTGACGTGAACGCTCTCCAGGCCGCCGTCACGTCACTCGTCCGGCTGCTCGCCGAACTGGTCACCGGATTGGCCGGCGGCTCCGCCGTGCCCTCCGTGATGGCCTTCGCCGGCGTGGCCGGGGTGGCCGTGCTGGTGTTCGCCTGGATGCTCTCCCGGCTGACCGGGGTCCCCGCCGTCGTGCGGGGCCCGGGCAGACGTTCGTACGACGGTGAGACGGCGATGGTGAGGCTGCGCGATCCCGGCGCGCCCGGCCGCCCCCGTCCCCGCGCACCATCAGGAAGCCTCGCGCTCGCCTGACCACCGATCCGGTCGCGAGCGCCTTCGTCATGCCCTGAATTCAGACGAAAGGCTTCCCCATGTTCGACTTCGTGCTCGACCCCGCCTACCGGCTCATCGACGCGCTCAGCCACGCCACCGGCGCCGGGCTCGCGATCGTCCTCGTCACCCTCGCCGTACGGCTGGCGCTCCTGCCGCTGAGCATCCGCGTCGCCCGTGCTCAGCGCGTCCGGGTCCGGCTCGCTCCCCAGGTGGAGAAGCTCCGCAAGCGGTGGCAGAAGGACCCGGAGCGGCTCATGCGGGAGGTGAACGCGCTGTACGCGGCGGAGGGCACCAGCCAGTTCGCCGGATTCCTCCCGGGCTTCGCGCAGATGCCGTTCTTCATGGTCACCTACCGGCTGTTCACCACCGTGACGATCGCGGGGCATCCGAACCTGCTGCTCGCGCAGGGCGTGCTGGGAGTGCCGCTGGGAGAGCACCTGGGGGCGGCGGTCGCCGGCGCGGGCCTGTTGAGCCCGCCCGTGGTGGTCTTCGCCGCGCTGCTGGCGCTGCTCACCGTCGTGGCCGTGTTCGCCGCCCGCCGGGTGGAGCCCGCGGCTCCGATGCGGCGCCTGCAGGTCCTGCTCCCGTTCTGGACCGTGCTCGCGGCGGCCTTCCTGCCCCTCGCGGCGGGCGTCTACCTGCTCGTGAGCACCGCCTGGGCGACCGCCGAGCGCGCGGTGCTCTACCCCCGGGCCGCCTAGGCCGCCGGGGCCGGCGCCCGGGCGATCAGGGGTGAGATGGAATCCTGCTCCCTGTGACCGATGCGTACTCGATCAGCACGTGGGCGGGCGGGGACGGCCGGGAGGGGCTGCGCGCGCTCCTCGCGGCCTATCACCTGCGCACCGAGGAGGAGAAGGGCGTCCCGGTGCCCGGCGTGGCCGAGCTGCCCGAGCGATACCGGGCGGAGGTCGAGGACCCCGGAGCGGCCTTCGCGCGGGACGTCGTGCTGGTCGCGCGCCGCGCCGGGACCGCGATCGGCTGCGCGGTGCTGATCGGTTGCGTGGTGCTGACGGAGCCGGTCGGCGGGCGAGCGGAGATCAAGCGGCTCTGGGTGGACCCGGACGAACGCGGCAGGGGCGTGGCCGGGGCGCTCGTCCGGGCCGCGCTGACCCGGGCGCGGGAGGCCGGCCTGCGCTCCGTACGGCTGTCGGTCTGGAGGTGGCGGGCGACGGCGATCGCGCTCTACGAGCGGCTCGGCTTCGCGGTCGTCCCGTCGTGGGACGCGCGCGACGACCTGCTCTGCCTGGAGCACCCTCTCGGCCGACCGTGACTCCTGACCACCGGCTGACCGACCACCAGCCGACGGGGGGCGCTCAGCCGACCTCGCGCAGAATGCGGGTTTCGGACGGACCCTGATGTCCGTTACGGTCCGGGGTCGCGACCAGGACGACGGCCCACACGGTGGTGATCTCCGCCTCGTGCCGGACCCCCCAGCGCTCGGCGAGATACTCCACGATGCCCAGCCCCCGGCCGCCCAGTGACGACAGCGTCGGACGGCCCGCCCGCGGCTCGGTGTAGGCGCCGCCGTCGCTCACGGCCACCTCGACCTGGCTGTCCGAGCAGTACCAGGCCACCCTGAGCTGTCCGGACGGGAGAGGGTGGGCGTGCCGCAGGGCGTTGCTGAGCAGTTCACTCAAGATGAGCACCACGTCGTCGACGGCGGTCGCGAGCAGCCCCGCCCCCTGTAGTTCGGCGCTGAGGCGCTGACGTGCGACGGCGACGCTCGACGGTGCGTACGGCAGCATCACGACGCTCGACGCACTCACCTCCCCGATTCCCCCGACTCCCCTTGCACAACGTTTCCCCTTGCACAACCCAGTACGACCGAAATGCCCCGTCGTATCAGCCGGGAAACCGTGCCCCGGATCACAGCTTGTGCACATTGGACAATAGATCAGTCGCCAAATCGCGACGCCACGCTCCGGACCGTGCCGCCGGAGTGGAGATCCTCCGCATCGCCCGCCCTGGTCAGCCCGGTGAACCCGGCCGGCCCGGCGGCGTTCTCGAGCCCCTCACGAACGCTCCGATACGCTGCCTCCACGCGATGAACAGAAAGTTGGGCGCCCATGTCCACCGAGGACCTCGAAGCCCTGCTCCGCGTGACCACGCCGGGCTACGTCGGCCTGGCCCCGCCCGAGGTGGCGTTCGGCACCACGGACACGCCGGTCGGCCGCCTGGTCCTCGCGGTGACCGCGCGCGGCGTGCTCGCCTGCACCTACGAGGACGAGCACGCGGTCTTCGCCCGGGTGACCCGCGCCGTCGGCTCGTTCATCGGGCCCGACCCGCGCCGCCTCGATCCCCTGCGCCGTGAGCTCGACGCGTACTTCACCGGCAGGCTGCGCACCTTCTCGCTCTCCGTGGACCCGCGCCTGGTCACCGGCTTCTCCCGCACCGTGATCCAGCTGATGCAGGGCGTGCCGTACGGGAGCGTGACCACCTACCAGGAGATGGCCGAGCGGATCGGGCGGCCCCAGGCGCCGCGCGCGGTGGCCGGCGCCCTGTCCGGCAACCCGCTCTGCCTGCTCATGCCCTGCCATCGCGCCGTGGAGGGCCCGGGTTCGCTCGGCGGGTACGCGGGCGGCAAGGCGGCCAAGGAGCACCTGCTCCGCCTGGAGGGCGCGCTGCCCTGATCAGCCGTACGGGCTCAGGCGCCCGTGCGATCAGACCCTGTGCGATCAGGCCCGGCGCCGGGCGAGCCGGCCGGGCACGGACAGCGCCGCCGTCGCCAGCGCGGCGACCAGGAACGCGGCGAGCGCGGCGTTCATCCACGGCTGGTGGACGAACCCCACCGCGTCGCGGACGTCGGCCCAGAGGCCGTCCCACCAGGCCACGGTCGGGGTGACCGTCACGATCCAGTACGCCGCGAACCCGAGGACCCACGGCACGACCATCGGCCAGCGCGAAGGGGCGTCCTCGGCCGTGTTCCACCGGGCGGCCCCGCCGAGCAGGAAGTAGTCGACCACGAGGACCGCGAACATCGGCACGAAGACCGCCCCGATCACGGTGAGGAACGCGCCGTAGGAGTTCACGTCGGCGAGCAGCGCGATCAGCGTGGTGAGCACGCCGATCACGACCGAGATCACCCGGCGGTCCCAGCGCGGCGCGAGGTTCTGGATCGACACGGTCGTCGAGTAGACGTTCGCGAACGACTGGTCGGCCTCGCGCAGCACCAGGACGCCGAAGAACAGGAGCCCGAGCGGGGCGGCCACGAACGGGTCCCACACCTTGTCGGGGTCGTTGCCCACCAGCGCCAGCGCGGCGATGCCGAGGGCCAGGCAGGCGACCTGGGCGATCGTGTACCCGGCCACCACCCCGGTGAACGCCGCGCCGCTCGACCGCGAGTGCCGCGCGTAGTCGGCGGCCATCGGCACCCACGACACCGACAGCGCGATCACGTAGTCGACGGCCGGGGCGAAGGCGTCCCAGGAGCCGCCGCCCACGGAGGGTCCCCGGGTGAAGAGGGCGACCGACAGCCAGATCATCGCGACCACGACGCCAGCGGTGACGTAGCGGCGCAGCAGGCGCAGCGCGCCGAGCGGCCGGATCGTCAGTGCGATCGTCAGCGCGCCCGCCGCGACCGCCCACACCGCGTACGGCACCGCCGTCCCCGACAGCGCCTGCGCGCCCTGCGCGATGACCCACAGCTCGAACGCGCCCCAGCCGAGCATCTGCACGATGTTCAGCACGGTCGGGACGTACGACAGGCGGGCCCCGAACAGGCCGCGCAGCAGCACCATGGCGGGCCGGCCGGTCCGGGCGCCGGGGATCGCCGCGAGGCCGACCATCGCCGTGCCCACGAGGCTGCCGACCACGGCGGCCAGCACCGCGGCGGTGAACGTCAGGGGCCTGCCGCCCAGGGGATCGAGCAGGAACAGCGCCCCCGAGAAGCCGAGGAGGCTGACGCCCAGGTTGGCCCAGAACGCCCCCTGGTCGAGCAGGCCGAGGGTCTTCGGGACCTCCTCGTCCAGGGTGAGCGGAACCTCCGCATGCGCGTCGTCGACGACGGCGGTCATCACACGCTCCCTACGCCGGCATTATCCGGACAGGTTCAGGCGGTCGGCAGCGGCTTAGCTGCCCTCTCAGCCCGGTGCCCCGAGCTCCCGCGACTTCCTATGCAGTTGGCGCCCTCATCCTGCCTCATCAGAGGCACTCTGACCACAGTGAGACACATCACGTCCGTCTCACTACTACCGTCCGTCGTCGTCCGCCGGAGTACAGCTGAGTGCATAGAGGTAGCTGTACTTTGCAGCTGTACGAAACCGCCCGCGACCTGCTGCTAGACCCTGGTATGGAGGGGCCGGCGGATCCTCAGGGCTGGGTGTACTTTCCGTACGTTTTCAAGGCGGCCCGAAGCCGGGCCGCGCGCGCCCCCGTCACGGCAACGCCGCCGCCTCCCGCTGGCGCTCCCGGCGGCCGGCTAAAAGCACGCCGGACGGCTGGCGCGGACGAGTCGAGGCGGGCCGCCGCGCGACAGTACAGGTCTGCTCACGGGG
Organism: Microbispora sp. H10670; assembly: GCF_014161385.1. Classification (NCBI taxonomy): domain Bacteria; kingdom Bacillati; phylum Actinomycetota; class Actinomycetes; order Streptosporangiales; family Streptosporangiaceae; genus Microbispora; species Microbispora sp. H10670. Next base: position 506,581 of record NZ_JABBWW010000001.1, read on the forward strand.
CAGCGGGCTGAGCTGGAACAGCCGCCACGTGCCGCGCCGCACATGGTGACGCCTCCGGCGGGGGCGCTCCGGCTCCGGGATGGCCTCGAACAAGTGCGGGTTGTGGGTGGCTGATGTGGGAGCCATCCCGCCCGCCATCGACCCCAGGCAAGCCGAGCAGACCGCCGCCGCTGCAAGCCCGGCTGCGACCGTCGGCATCCGATGACCCTGGAAAGTGCCCAGGCGAAGGGACACGTCAAGCCGGGCTTGCACCTCCGTCGCCGGCCCGTTGTCGCTCCGCGGTGGGGTCGACGGCAGGCAGACGGGATGGACGTAGGAGTGCTGCTATGCCGCAGGCCGCCCAGCTCCTTAGTGTCTCAACGCTGGTCGCTCTGATACTGCGGCGGCAGGACATCATCACCGGTCAGGTTGAGGTCATTGACGTTCCGCAGTGGTCGGCGCGATGCGGTCGGCCACCGTGAGAATATTGGCCACCGTGAAAATAAGCGATCGCGTTCACAATCGCCCGCCGGAGATGGCGAGCAAGGCGGCCGCCGCTTCGGGGAAGGAATCAGCGCCTCACATAACCCCCAGCCCGACCAGCTACCTAAACCGGACCACGGCGGACTGCCGTAGGTTCACACCGTGTCACAGAAAGTTCCGCTTGACGCAGTGATCATCATCGTGTTTTACTCCTTAGAGATACCGAGAAAGATAAGGGAGTAATATGCTCAACTATTCTATTCGTCGGGCACTCAAGGGTGCAGGCGTGCTGGCCAGCACTGCGGCCCTTAGCCTCATAGTCGGAGTTCCTGCCCATGCTGACCCCAGTGCCGACGGAGCGGAACAGGCGCCGTTCAAGAACCCGAAGGGGGCGTTCTGCGTAGCACGCCTAGACGCTAATACTTCAGGTTCCACCAAGCAGCAATTGCAGCCCACCTGCTATCAAACCGCAACAGAAGCGATCAAATTCGCTAGCGGCGGCGCGATTGCCGACGCCCCAGCCGACGGCAAGGGACTTGGCTCCTGAGAATTCCATGCCAAGATTCAAGCATACAACGATTCGGTAACACGCAATCGCATCGCTGGCGCTACTGCTTCCGAGTATTTCCTCGGCGCCGTATGGCAGCTCGAATATTATGAGGGAGAAGTACTATACCTAACCGGCCCAACTCTTTGTAGGGACGTATTTAGTTACAGTTACGACTTCACCGGCACCTGGTGGGACAATCGCACTTCATCCGCCCAGGTATGGCAAGACTGCGAGATGACCCTTTACCAGTACCAGTTCTATGGTCTTTCTTATTCACTTCCCCACTTGTGGGTCGCGCCTTACCTCGGTAGCTTCGACAACAGAACGACCAGCGTAACCCTACGGCAAGGCGTATGACTAGACAGCGCTCCGCTAGCGCCATCACCACGTTCAGAGCAGCTCTCCTGACTGCTTGCGTCACGTCATCGATCGCCGCTTGTGGAGGATTGGCAACGCAAGCGGCGACGACCGATGCGGCCCCTTCTTCTAGTTCTCAAGGGACACCAACCCCGCTTGAAAAGCGGTATTCCCAAGTGCGCTGTTACAGCGTGGCCGATCCCGAGGGGCACTTCGCTGAAGTCATGTTCGGCAGCGAGAGGACCAAGACGGCTGAAATGAAGGCGCCGCGACACAGTGCCGAGAGAGCAAAAGACGCATGCGCCGCACTATTCCAACAGGGTCGGCTTGTGGAAGGTGCTGCGCAGAACTACCCCGCCGACGGAAAGGCCCTGCACCAAGTTCCAGCACTCTATGTCTGTAGAATTAATTCTGCCCGTTTTGCCGTTTTCCCTTCTAAATCCTGCAAGCAGCTGAATCTCATCAAAGCGTAACCGTTTTCTCTATTGGCCTCTCTCCTGGGCAGTATCGATGGGTCCCCGCATCTAATACTCCAGCCGCACTTCATGATCAGGGTTTGATTGAGGGGGCTGTCGTCGACGTCGGGCCGACGCGCGACCCACCATGCCAGACGGTGGCGAGCAAGACCGTAACGTCGTCGTACTGCTTTGTGCAAGGGAATCGTGCGCCAGCCCCGTCGGCAGTCGAGGCACACAACCATGACTCACCTCGAGGCTGGGCGCACTTTCCGTACGTCTTCAAGCCGCCTTCGGCGGGGAGTGGCGCGGGGAGCAGGGAGGAGCCCGACCAAAGAGCAGGCAAGGGGAGAGAGCAGAAGGCGAACCAAAGGCCGGGATCACGACGGCCCGCACCGGAGCCCACGCGAGCACGAGCATCAACCGGCCGCGGGCCGCACGCCCCGCCGTCGGCGGGCTGCGGCTCTCCGGCCGGTCCCGCCTCGGCGGTCGCGCACCCCTGCCGGCAAGCGGCGCAACGTCGGCGAACCGGCGGCAAACGTTGGCACTGATGAAGATCTCTCCAAAGACGCAGGGACGACCTTGGGGCGCTGCCCCAAACCCCGGGGCACTCCGGCTCCGAGAGGGGGCCGCGCATAGCTCACGCCGTAGCTGGCTGGGGTGGAAGTCCTGATCGCTCGCCCGCCATCGACCCAGGTAGAGCCCAGCAACCCGGCTCCTCCAGGTCAAGCCCAGCCGTGCGGCCAGGACAACCAGCGGGCGAGGAAGCTCACTGGGAGCAGGTACACGCGAGGCAGGGCTTGACCCTCCGTCCCCGGCCCGCTGTCGCTTCGCGATGGGTCGACGGCAAACGAGAGATCAGGCCAGCGGATAATGTGCGGGTCCGCACGAACGTGGGAGAACCCGGTGGTTCGAATGCGAATTTCCGCGCAGGAGGCCGTCATAGGCCTGATGAGCTTGGCATTCATAGAGATCCGCACCATTAGTTACCGTCGCGATCTGACGCTCCTGGGGTGGATTGACGGCCCGGAGGATTACCACGAGCAGATACGAGTAATCGCGGACATATGCCACAACTTGCCCGGAAGTCTTAGCTCGCGCAGCAAGCGGCAACGGGAGCGAAGGGCTAGTGAGAGCCTGAGACTCCTTCTGCTGGGAGCAGACGACGCACATACTCAATGGGTCCGCACCCGTCTTGACGAGCTCGGATATGACTACCACTCGTTGCTCGGGAAGCCTGATCGAGAGGTCAGGGAAGAGCCAAAGGTATAAAGCTTATGCCACCCGCCACCTTTGACGATTACGCCTGGCAGAGCGATTGGGAGGAGATATACACGGTCACGTTCGTCTGCGGCCACGATGAGCGGGAGACGCTGCGCAGGTTCGGGGTCGCCCAGGCGGACATGCGGCCGTACAACTGGGAGGACGTCTGGGAGCGTGTCGAGGAGACCGACGGAGAATCCGACCTGGTCGTCGTGACCCACGTGAACGGGTGGACGATCGCCTTTGAGGCTTGCGGTTGGGAAGGCAACCGGCCGGAGACGTTGCGTGAGCTGTCCCGGGGAGGCGAGGCGGTTTCTGTCATGCGGCATGACTACGCCGCATCCCACCACTTCGCGCATGCGGTCGACGGTGAACTGCGCACAGCCTTCCGGCTGGAGTCGCCCCAGGAACGCTGGGGAGCCCGGCCCGACGCCCTGAACGCAGAAATGCGCGAGCTCGGACTCACGCCTTCAGGACCGCAGGAGAAGTCCCGGTACCGGCACGAGATCGTGGCGCTCGCGCTCGCGCTGGCCAGCCGCCTCTCCGGGGTCCTGTTCCACCGGGACATGGTCGAGAGTGACTCTCTGCTCGGCGGGGTTATCACCGCTCCCGTACCCGATGACCCGCAGTAAGCTCCCCGCGGATCCGCCCTGCGTGTCCAACTGCGTGACAACGCCCACGGACACCAGCGGACGCTAGCGGACGACGATGGAGCAGCCGTCGCAGGTCAGTCGGCAGGACGGATCAGATCTACGACTTGTGATCCCGTGGTGTGCGAGAGGATGAGCCTGTGCCCTCCGACTCCAGTTCTGCTTCGGCAAAGGCGCGAGGCCGAGAAGCTGTCGAGCGTATCCCTGGTCGCCCTCTGAGTCAGACATGGCCTGCCGGCGCGTTGCCGCCTGGAAGCCGGGTCACGGTCCTAGGCGACCCCGCCAGGGGCCGGCCATGGCAGGAGGAGTTCCTGGGAACGATCGACGACATGGGCGCGCCCGAGCCGGTTCAGCATCCGCACGCACACCCCGAAGAACTGGAGTACTGGGTTACGTTCGATGAGGCTCAGAAAGACAGCGATGGGTGTGGGCCTTATCGCAGAGCCCGGATTTGGGGCCGCCATCTGAGGCATGAGCCACCCGCCGATTGTCTCTAGCGGGCCGGGGCACCTTGGGGAAAAGCGTTGGCAGGCAATGGCGACGAACGGAAGTGTTCTCGCAGGTCGTATGTGGTGCGGGGCGATTCACCGCAGGTCGGGAGCGCGTGAAATTTGAACCCGACCTACAGGCTGACTACGCAGATCGACGTGGCGAACCGAGCGCGATGAGGCTGCCGGCCAGCACTCGCTCGTTCAACGTCCAACCAAGCGACTTACGAAGCCGGCAGCTACTAGCCGTTGGAAGGCCCCATCGACGCCATCCGGGTACGGCTGCTCGACGGCGAAGCCCTTCTTGGCATACTCGGTGATCCGCTAGGTGTCGCCGACCAGCATGTTGATTACGCGGTCTACATCCCCGTTTTCCTACGCGACGTAGGGGTTCCCTCCGGTTTCGCTCACCATCGGGCGTCCGGCGGCGGCCCAGGACATCATCCCGCCGTCCACGTTGACGGCCTCCCGACCGATGTGGTTGAGCCACATGGCGGCGTGCGCCGACCGCCCGCCCACCCGGCAGACGACGTACACCGGCCGGTCCGGCGGCACCTCGTCCACCCGCGCCTGCAACTCGCCGAGCGGGATGTGCACGGCCTCCGGGGCGTGTCCCGCCCGCCACTCCTCGTCCTCGCGGACGTCCAGCAGGTACGCGCCCTCGGGCAGGGCGTCGGGGGCGATTTCCGGCAATGTCATGCGCCCATTCTGGCGGCACACCACGCATGCCCGGGCCCGCGCCGGGAGCTGTGACCCACGGTGGTCCACGCGCCGCCCGCACGAGGGCCACCAGACTCCCCAAACTTCCCTATACATCCCTTTATGACGTATGTTTGAGGAGTGATGGTCTACAAATCCGAAGCAGGTCGACGGGAGATCCTCGACCACTACCGGCGGGTGCTGGACGCCTGGCCGGTTCCGGCCGAGCACGTACGGGTGCCGACGCGCGAGGGCGAGACGTTCGTCCTCGTCTCCGGCCCCCGCGACGCGCCGCCTCTCGTGCTGCTGCACGGCTCGGGCGCCAACGCGTCCATGTGGCGGGGCGACATCTCCACCTGGTCCCGTCACTTCCGCACGTACGCCGTGGACCTCGTCGGCGAGCCTGGCCTGAGCGCACCCTCGCGCCCCGCCCTGGACTCCGACGCCGTGGCGCTCTGGCTCGACGACGTGCTGGACGGGCTCGGGATCGCCGGCGCCGCGTTCGTCGCCACCTCCCTCGGCGGCTGGATGGCTCTGGACTACGCCGTCCGCCGCCCGGAACGGGTGACCCGCCTGGCCCTGATCTGCCCCGGCGGCGTGGGACGGCAGAAGGTCGGCTGGATCCTCAAGGCCCTGCTGACCCGCCCGTTCGGGGGTGGCGGGGTGCGCGAGTCGGCGATGGCCGTCGCGGGCCTGGACGGGGAGCGGGACCGGCAGGCGCTCGACGCCGTCGTCCTGACCTTCACGCACTTCAACCCGCGCAGGGAGAGGCTTCCGGTGTTCTCCGACGACGCGTTGGGCGGCCTCGCCATGCCGGTCCTCGTCATCGCGGGCGACCGCGACGCGATGATCGACTCCCGCCAGACGGCGCGACGGGTCCGTAAGTCGGTCCCGCATGCGACCGTCCGCCTGCTCCCCCAGGTCGGTCACGCCGTCTTCGGCCAGGCCGGGCCGATCGCCGAGTTCCTCCGGGCCTGACACCGGCCCTGGTGGAGCGGCTCCGCCGGGGCCGGCCCTCCTGGCGGGCCTACTTCAGCAGGCGCGACAGCCGCCGGTCGGCCAGCGGCTTGCCGCCCGTCTGGCAGGTCGGGCAGTACTGCAGCGACGAGTCGGCGAACGCCACCTCCCTGATCGTATCGCCGCACACCTCGCAGGGCTCGCCCGTGCGGCCGTGCACGCGCAGGCCCGACTTCTTCTCCGACTTGAGGTCCTTGGCCGCCAGGCCGCGGGCCCGCTCGACCGCGTCCCGCAGCGTGCTCACGATCGTGTCGTGCAGGTCGGCGATCTGGCCGTCGGTCAGCGTCCCGGCGACCTTGAACGGGGACATCCGCGCGACGTGCAGCACCTCGTCGGAGTACGCGTTGCCGATGCCCGCGATCACCTTCTGGTCGCGCAGCAACCCCTTGATCTGGGCCCGGCTCCCGCCGACGATCGTCTTGAGCAGGTCGGGCGTGAACTCCTCGGCGAGCGGGTCGGGCCCGAGCCCGGCCACCCCGGGGACGTCGCGGGGGTCCCGCACCACGTACACGGCCAGGCGCTTCTGCGTGCCCGCCTCGGTCAGCTCGAACCCGGGGGCGCGGCCGTCCTCGCCGGGCGACAGCCGTACCCGGACCGCGAGCGGGCCCTTCCCCGGCCGCACCGGTCTCGCGCCCGTGAGGTCGTCGCGCCAGCGCAGCCAGCCGCCGCGGGCGAGGTGGGTGACGAGGTGCAGGCCGTCGCAGTCGAGGTCCAGGAACTTGCCGTGCCTGGCCACGGCGGTGATCGGCAGTCCGCCGAGCGAGGTGACGGGCGGGTCGACGGTCTTGAGCGCCTGGAAGGCGGTCACGTCGACCCCGATGATCGCGTGGCCGACGGCGTGCTCGCGGAGGAACCCGGCGAGCGCCTCGACCTCGGGCAGCTCCGGCATGTCCCCACACTAATCGCAGCCGTCAGGGCACGTCCCAGAACGCGAGCTCGTGCTCCATGCCGCGTACGAACAGTGCCCGGGCGCGCGCCGGGTCCGGGGCCGCCTCGTCGATCATCTCGCCGATCCGGGCGGCGAGCGCGGCGAAGCCGGGGTCGGCGTAGGTGTCCACCCACGCCCGGTAACGCGGCTCGGCGGGCGGGTCCTCGGCGAGGAGCCGCCCGAGCGTCGAGTAGCCCCACATGCAGGGGTAGAGCGCCGCCAGCCCCTCGCCGTAGCCGGCCGCCGCATCCAGCAGGAACGACGTGTACGCCGCGCAGGCCGGGCCCTTCACCGCGCCGTCCAGGTCCGCGCCGAAACCCGCGGCCAGCGACCGGTGCAGGTCGAGTTCCTCGTGCCAGGTCGCGTGGGCCAGGTCGACCAGGTCGCCGAGGTGGCCGTCCGGCGCCTGCCAGGCCAGCCGGGAGAACACCCTGACGTAGTCGAGCAGGAACAGGTAGTCCTGTTCCAGCCACGACCGGAAGACCGGCTCGGGCAGGTCTCCCGCCGCGATGCCGCGCACGGTCGGGTGGGCGAGCTGGGCGTCGAGCATCGGCCGTCCGATGGCGTGCAGGTCCGCTGATATCCCCATAAGTACTCATTTTCGCGGTAAGGGAAGAGTTAGGCTCGATGCCGTGACTCTGACGATCGCCGAGGAAGTGCTGCTGCTGGCCTACCGGGAGGACACCGGGAAGCCGGTCATCGGGTCCGTGGAGCTCGACGCCGCCCTGGCGGGAGCCGTGGTCGCCGAACTCGCCGTGACCGGACGCGTCGATTTCGACGACAAGAAGCTGGTGGTCACGGACAACGCGTCGCTGGGGGACGAGGAGCTGGACCAGGCGCTGGCCCGGATCTCCGGTGAGTCCCGGCGGCACAAGGCGGACTGGTGGGTGGGCAAGCTCCGCATGGGCGGGCTGCGCAAGCGGCTGCTGACCCGACTCGCCGTACGCGGCGTGCTGAGCGAGCAGAAAGGCAAGATCCTCGGGATCTTCCCCACCACCCGTTATCCGGAGCTCGATCCGAGCCATGAGCAGGCGGTGCGGGACCGCGTCCGGAACGTGCTCGCCGGGGCGCGGCCCGACGAGCGGACCGCGGCGCTGATCGCGGTCGTCCACGCGGCGAAGCTCGACCGCGAGGCGTTCCCGGACGCGCCGAAGGGCCGCGTCAAGGAGATCGCCCAGGGCGAGTGGGCCGGCGAGGCCGTACGCAGGACGATCGCGTCCGTGCACGCGGCCGTCCTGGCGGCCACGACCGCGGCGACCACCGCCGCGACCACCGCGTCCATCAACTGACGCCGCGTTCAGGCCTCCGCCGGACCCGGCCGGGTGCCGGCGGGTGTCGGCCGCGCCTCGGCCGAGCCGCGCCGGGTCTCCACCGCTTTCGCCAAGCCTCCGCTGGGCCGCGCCGGAACCGGCGCCGAGGAACGGCGCCGGGGACGGCGCGGCGGCCGCGGCGTCACTTCGTGATGACGTCCTTGGGGACCTGCTTGTCGGCGGCGAGCGCCTCGAACAGGCGCAGCGCCTTCTGCGTGTCCCACTTCACGACGGCCTGACCGCCGATGGTCGGCAGCGAGCCGATCGGGACGGCCGTCGTGACGGGTCCGCCGCGCATGGCGAGGCCCACCGACAGCAGGTCGAACAGGCCGGTGCCGGGGTCGACGGCGACCGAGTCGGCCGCGTTCAGCGCCAGCGGCACCGAGGTGAAGGGGTTGAGCAGCGTGCCGGGGCTCGCCGCCTTCTGGACCACCGCGGAGAAGAACTCCCGCTGCCGCTGGGTGCGGTCGAAGTCGGGAATGGCGCCGGTCTTCCTGGTGCGCACGTAGCCGAGCGCGGTGCCGCCGTCCATGTCCTGGCAGCCCTTCTTGAGGTTGATCCCGGCCTTGTGGTCGTTGATGTCCTGCTTCACGCAGATGTTGACCCCGCCGATCGCGTCGACGATGCCCACGAACCCGCCGAAGCCGATCTCCATGTAGTGGTCGATCCGGATGCCGGTCACCCGCTCGACCGTCCTGGTCAGCAGCTTCGGCCCGCCGAAGGCGTAGGCCGCGTTCAGCTTGCCGCTGCCGTGCCCCTCGATGGGGACGTACGAGTCGCGGGGAAGGCTCACCAGCGTCGGCCGGCCGTCCTCCGGGATGTGGAGCAGCATCATCGTGTCGGTGCGCTTGCCGACCGCCTTGCCGGTGGCCAGCTTCCTGCGCTGCGCGGCCGTGAGGCCCGCCCGGCTGTCGGAGCCGACCAGCAGCCAGTCCTCGCCCGGCGTCTCGGCGGACCGCCCGTCGTAGTCGGTCATCGCCTCGACCGAGTGGAGCCTGGCACTGATCAGGAAATACCCGGCGACGGCGGCGACCAGCAGGAGCACCAGCAGCACCACGACGATCCGGACGACGGCCCTGCCGGTCACCCGGGGGCCACGTCTGCCGCCGGACCCACCGCCACGCCCGCCACCGGACCCGCCACCGAATCCGCCACCGAATCCGCCCCCGGACCCGCCGCCGTCCCTGTGCGGGGCGTCCTCCGGGCCCCTGGGCGTCCGCCCGCTCCCCCCGATAGGGCGGACCGGCGCGCTGCCCGAGCGCGGCTTGCCGTACACCTTGGAACGGGCGCGGGGGACCGTGTCGTCCCTGCCGGACCCCTTCCCGGACGCTCCGCCCGGCCCCTCGGCCCGGTTCCCGGACCCGGGTGCCCCGAGCGGGGCAGCCTGGGGCTCCGCCGGGCGGCGGATCGCCCGGGTCGCCTCGTTCTCGTCGGCCACGTGAAATCCCCAGCCCCTCAGCGTCCTGACCACCGCTTTGACCTCACCGGCGGAACTCTTTGCCGATGGGCCCCCTCCTTCACGGTACTCAGGCGGCTTCTAAGCAGCCAGTAAACGCCGCCGGGAAACACAGGAGAGATTCCAGCCGTTACGGTGGTATACGAACCACGCGAAAGGATCGACGTGTCCGTTCCGGACCCCTGGAGTACCGGCCCGTGCCTCGGCACGGGCTCTCATGATCATACGGCGGCCGCCCGATGAGCGCCGCCCTCGGTCTTCTTGCCGTTCTCGTCCTGACCCTCGCCACCGGATTCTTCGTCGCGCAGGAGTTCGCCTTCGTCGCCGCCGACCGCGGCGCGCTGCGCGAACAGGCGGCGGCCGGCGACGACGCCGCCCGCCGTGCCCTCGACGTCACCGGACGGCTGTCGTTCATGCTCTCCGGCGCGCAGCTGGGGATCACCGTCACCACCCTGCTGGTGGGCTTCATCGCCCAGCCCGCGACGTCGGGCGTGCTGCGCGGCCCCCTGGAGGCGGCCGGGCTGCCCGGCGCGGCCGTGCCCGGGGTCGCCGTGGCGCTCGGCGTCGTGATCGCCACCGTCGTCCAGATGATCATCGGCGAGCTCGCCCCCAAGAATCTCGGCATCGCCCGGCCCGAGGAGGTCGCCAAGGCCCTCGGCCGGCCGACGGAGATCTACCTGGCGGTCGCCGGGCCTGTCATCCGCCTGTTCGACACGGCGGCGACCAGACTGGTCCGCCTGTTCGGCATCGAGCCGGTGGAGGAGCTCGAACACGGCGCGACCCCCGAGGAGCTCTCGCGCATCGTGTCGGAGTCCGCCGCCTCCGGGGAGCTGCCGCCCCGGCTGGCCGAGACGCTGGAGCGGGCGCTGGAGTTCGGTGACCGCACCGCGGAGGACGTGATGGTCCCCCGCCCGCGCGTGGTCTCGCTGCGCGCCGAGTGGCCGGTGTCCGACCTTCTCGACGCCCTGCGGACCCAGGGTCACTCCCGCTACCCCGTCCTCGGCACCGACGCCGACGACGTCGTCGGCGTGACCGGGCTGACCGAGTATCTGAAGGCCGGATCCCCGGCCGACGGGCTCGTCGGCGGCATCACCCGCGCGCCGGTCCTCGTCCCCGCGACGCTGCCGCTGCCCGAACTGCTGCGCCGGATCACCTCCGCCGGCGAGACGTTCGCCTGTGTGATCGACGAGTACGGCGGGCTCGCCGGCGTGGTCACGATGGAGGACCTCGCCGAGGAGCTGGTCGGCGAACTGGTGGACGAGAACGACCCCGAACCCCTCGGCGTCGTGCGGCGCGGCGACCACGTCTGGGACGTGCCGGGCACGCTCCGTCTCGACGAGGTCGAACGCGCCACCCATGTCCGGCTGCCCGAGAGCGAGGACTACGAGACCGTCGCCGGGCTCGTCCTCGCCGCCCTCGGCCGCATGGCGGAGCCGGGCGACGAGGTCGTCTCCCCCCTCGTGCCCGAGCCGCACCTCTTCGAGGACGAGGAGGAGGACACGCGGCACGCCGTGCTCACGGTCCAGAGCGTGCGCCGCCGGGTCCCCGAGTGGATCCGGCTGTCGACGGAGGCGGGGGAGCGGCGGGAGGCCGAGGACGCCCGCGTGGCGGCCCGTGAGTCCTCCGGCGGCGCCTACTACGCCCCCGAGCTGTTCTCCGCGTTGTTCCAGGGCAGGCCGGCATGAGTTCGCTGACCGGAGTCCTGCTCGGAATCGTCCTGCTCGCCGCCAACGGCGTCTTCGTGGCGGCCGAGTTCGCCCTGGTGTCCGCCCGCAGGCACCGGCTGGAGGAGATCGCCGCCGGCGGCGGCCGGCTGGCCAAGATCACGGCTCGGGCGGCGGTGCGCGGCGGGCGCGAGCTGTCGCTCATGCTCGCCGGGGCGCAGCTCGGCATCACGCTGAGCTCGCTGGGCCTCGGCATGGTCGCGGAGCCCTCCATCGAGCACCTGCTGGAGCCGGTGCTCGCGCTGCTGCCGGAGTCGCTGCGCACGCCGGCCGCGTACGTCGTGGCGCTCGCCCTGGTGACGTTCCTGCACATGGTCGTGGGCGAGATGGCGCCCAAGTCGCTGGCGCTCACCCACCCCGAACGCGCCGCGATGGGGCTGGCGCTGCCGTTCCGCGGCTTCGCCTGGATCGTCCGCCCGGTCCTGGCCACGCTGAACGCGGTGACCAACGGCATCCTGCGGCTGCTCGGCGTGCACGCCCGCGACGAGCTCGCCACCACCCGGACGCCCGGGCAGCTCGCCATGCTGGTGGCCGAGTCGGGCCGGATGGGCATGCTCGACCGCGACGAGCACGACCTGCTCACCCGCGCGCTGCGGGTCCACTCCCAGCCGGTGGAGCGCCTCATGGTGCCCGTGAGCGAGGCGCCGTCGGTGCCCGCCGGGGCCGACGCCCAGCTCGTACGGCGGACGGCGGTACGGGTCGGGAGCCTGCGCATGCTGGTGGTCACCCCCGACGACGTGGTCGGGGTGTGCCACGTCCGCGACGCCGTCGTGCGGCCCGATCACCGGGCCGGTGAGCTGGCGACCCCGGTCCCCCGCATGGCGAAGGGCACCACGATCTCCGACGCCGTGACCCTGCTGCAGGAGGCCCACGCCCAGCTGGGGCTGGTCACCGACGCGGGCGGCGCCCCCGTCGGTGTGATCGATCTCACTACCCTGCTGGGCGAGCTGCTGGTGGCCTGACCCGCCGGACTCGCAAGCGCGCGGAAAGTGGTTTGAAAGCCGGTCTCCGGAGAATGTGCAGTGCGCGATCGAGGGGCCCCGGTCATCGGGGCCCCGGCGCGTCACGACCTGTGGACCGGGGCCCGACGCCGTACGGGCCGGAAGGAGATGCCCGACGTGTGTTCACTCCCGACCACGTGGGGCCAGGGCTCTTCCAAGCGAGGGGTCGTCCCCCTGGGTGGCGCAAAGAGAAAGCCCCGCCGGGAGGAAGCTCTGCTTCCGACCACGCGACGCGGCTTGTCCGGCCGGGGGTTCCAGGGGGTTGCCCCCCTGGGTGGCGCAAAGAGAAAGCCCCGCCGGGAGGAAGCTTTGCTTCCGACCGTGCGAGGCTGCTTTCTCGTGGGCAAGGGGGGAGTTGAACCCCCACGTCCTTTCGGACACACGGACCTGAACCGTGCGCGTCTGCCATTCCGCCACTTGCCCTTGCGGTTGGCCCCCATCTCTGGGTGCCTGGAAAGGTTAGCACGTATCCGCCCGTGCTACCGAACCCGGATACGATCCTCATCAACGACGATGCGATGGAGCTCAGCGAAGCACCGGAGCGGTCGCGACCATAGACGCGAGTGGAAGGGAGGTATCCGGTGGGAGTCCTTCAGCGCTTCGAGCGCAGGCTCGAAGGGATGGTTGAAGGGGCCTTCGCGCGGGCGTTCAAGTCCGACCTCCAGCCGGTCGAGGTTGCCAGCGCCGTGCAGAGGGAGATGGACGAGCGCGCCGCGATCGTCGCTCAGGGTCGCACGCTCGTGCCGAACGACTTCGTGGTGGAGCTGTCGACGACCGACAGCGAGCGCCTGGAGGTGTACGCCGACAGCATCAGCCACGAGCTCGCCACGCTCGCCCGGGAGTACGCCAAGGAGCAGGGGTACTCGTTCGTCGGGCCGGTGCGGGTGCGCTTCGAGACCGCCGACGACCTCGCGGTCGGGCTGTTCCGCATCCGGTCGGGCGTGATCCGTGGCGCCACGGTCGAGCAGGACGAGATCCGGCAGCCTCCGAGCGACCTGCCCGCCAGCCGGCCCAGCGCGTTCCAGGGCCGCCCCCGGCTGCTCGTCTCGACCCAGGACGACCCCCAGGGGCAGCGTTCGTACGAGCTGACCACACCGGTGACGTTGCTGGGACGCGGAACCGATTGTGATCTACGACTGGTGGATCCCGGCGTATCGCGGCATCATGCCGAGCTACGGGTAGAGGGGCCACAGGTCGTGCTCGTGGACCTGGGGTCGACCAACGGCACCTTCGTCAACGGCCAGCCGGTCCGCAGAGTCGAGATGCAGGATGGGACGAGGGTGACCCTCGGCCGCACGACACTGGTGTTCCGGCGCGATTAGAGGTAACAAACGGTCCATGTCCGAGCTAACGCTGCTGCTGATCCGGCTCGCCTTCCTGGCGGTGCTGTGGTTCTTCGTGATCGCCGCGGTCGGCGTCATCCGGACAGACCTGTTCGGTTCGCGCACGGCTCCCGCCCCCCCACGGAAACCGGCCAGGCAACCACGACCGGTGTCCAAGCCCAAAAAGGGCGAACCACGTCAGCTCATCGTCACCGGTGGCCCCCTGCAAGGGACCATCATCAACCTCACGGAGACGCCAATCACCATCGGCCGGGCGAACGACGCCACGCTGGTACTCAGCGACGACTACGCTTCGAGTCGGCACGCCCGGCTCTTTCCGCAGGACGGCCAGTGGATCGTGGAAGATCTCGGATCCACCAACGGCACGTACCTCGAACGTTCGAAAGTGACCCGCCCGACCCCGGTGCCCCTCGGAGTTCCGATCCGCATCGGCAAGACCGTCATCGAATTGCGCAAATGACCATCGCACTCCGCTACGCCGCTCGCTCGGACGTCGGGCTCCTCCGTGAAGGCAACGAGGACTCGGCGTACGCCAGCGGCCGCCTGCTGGCCGTCGCCGACGGCATGGGCGGGCATGCTCACGGCGAGGTGGCCAGCTCGGTCGCCATCGCCGCAATGTCGTCCCTCGACCGGGACGCCTCCGGCGGTGACCTGCTCGGCGCCATCGAGGCGGCGGTCCGGGACGCCAACCACCAGTTGCACGCGATGGTGGCCCGGGACCCGAGCCTCAAGGGCATGGGCACCACCCTCACCGCGATGCTCTGGAGCGGCCCGCGCTTCGCCCTGGTCCATGTGGGCGACTCCCGGGCCTATCTGCTCAGGAACGGCGAGCTGTACCAGATCACGCACGACCACACGCTGGTGCAGTCGCTGGTGGACGACGGGCGGATCACCCAGGAGGAGGCCGCCAACCATCCCCAGCGCTCGATCCTGCTGCGGGCGCTCGACGGCAGCGGCGAGGTCGATCCCGACCTGCAGGACCGGGAGGCCCAGGTGGGCGACCGGTACCTGCTGTGCTCGGACGGCCTGTCCACCGTGGTCAGCGCCGAGACCCTGCATCTCACCCTGACCACGATCGACGATCCCGAGGACGTCGTCCGGCAGCTCATCGACCTCGCCAACCGGGGCGGCGGGCCGGACAACATCACCTGCGTGGTCGCCGACGTGATCGAGGTGGACGACGTGCAGCCGCCGCCGCTGGCCGCGGCGGTCGTGGGCGCGGCCGGCTCCGGCCGGGGGCGTTCCACCGCGCCGCCCGACACGCCGGCGGGCCGGGCCGCCACGGTCACCGCGCCGCAGCCGGTGATCACCGACGACGACCTCGGCGACGAGCCCCTACGGGACCCTCAGTCGTCGGGGCGTCGCGCCCGGAAGCGCCGCTCGGGCCCGAAGGTCGCCGCCGGCGTGCTGGTCGTCGCCGTCGCGCTCGGGCTCGGCGGCTACTTCGGCTACGAGTGGACCCAGAGCCAGTTCTACATAGGCGCCAACGGGGACAGGCTCGTCGTCTTCCAGGGCGTCGACGCGGAGGTCGGGCCGGTGTCCCTCAAGAAGGTCGCCTACACCGACGACATCCGCGTCTCGGCGCTGCCCGCGGTCCAGCAGGACCAGGTCCGCACCGGCATCCCGGTCGACGACCTCCAGACCGGGATAACCAGGATCAAGAACTTCGGCGCCTCGGCGACGTCCACGACGGACACCGGGGCGACACCGACCCCCACGAGGTCCGCTAAGTGACTGCTGTCGAAGCCACGCCCGTACCGATGACCGCGAAGCGGCGCGGCGCCCAGCTGGGCATGCTCGCCTTCGCCGTACTGATCGTGATGGGCGCGTACGCCAGCGTCGGGCTCGGGATCAACGGCAAGGTCCCGTCCGGCATGCTCGGCTACGGCCTCGGCCTCGGCGGTCTGATGCTCGCGGCCTACCTGGTGCTGGCCAAGTTCGCGCCGTGGGCCGATCCTCTGCTGCTTCCCCTCGTGACGCTGGTCAACGGCATCGGCCTGGTGATGATCTATCGGCTGGAGGAGGGCGGCATCAAGGACGCCTCGGCCTCCAACCAGCTCATGTGGACGGCGCTCGGTGTGGTGATGTTCTCCGCGACGCTGATCGTGTTGAGGGACCACCGCGCCTTGCAGCGCTTCACCTACACCGCCGGCTTCGCCGGGATCGTCCTGCTCGTCCTGCCCGTGCTGCCGGTGGTCGGCTCCGAGCACTACGGGGCCCGGATCTGGATGAACCTCGGTCCGTTCTCCCTGCAGCCGGGCGAGTTCGCCAAGCTGGCCCTGGTCGTCTTCTTCGCCGGCTATCTCGTCGCCAAGCGCGACGTGCTGGCTCTGGCCGGGCGCAGGCTCCTGTTCATCGACCTGCCGCGCGCCCGCGACCTCGGCCCGGTGCTGATCACCTGGGGCGTCAGCATCGCGGTCCTCGTCGCCGAGAAGGACCTCGGCACCTCGCTGCTGCTGTTCGGCGCGTTCATCGCGATGCTCTACATCGCCACCCAGCGCACGTCCTGGGTGCTCATCGGCCTGCTGTTGTTCGTGGGCGGCGCCGTCCTCGCCGGGCAGGTCTTCGGCCACGTCCAGGCCCGCTTCGAAGGGTGGCTGCACGCCGACTCCACGGCGGTCTACGACTCGGGCACGAGCTACCAGCTGATGCAGGGCCTGTTCTCGCTCGGCTCGGGCGGCATCCTCGGCACCGGGCTCGGCCAGGGTTACCCGGGCCTGACCCCGTTCTCGTTCTCCGACTTCATCTTCGACGCCGTGGGCGAGGAGCTGGGCCTCACCGGCCTGATGGCCATCCTCATGGTGTACGCGCTGATCGTCCAGCGGGGGCTGCGGACGGCGCTGGCGTCCCGCGACCCGTTCTCGAAGCTGCTCGGAGGCGGGCTGTCGTTCATCCTCGCCTGGCAGGTGTTCATCATCGTCGGCGGAGTGACCCGGCTGATCCCGCTGACCGGTCTCGTGACGCCGTTCATGTCCGCGGGAGGCTCGGCCCTGCTGGCCAACTGGATGCTCATCGCCCTGCTCGTACGCATGTCCGACGCGGCCCGCCGGCCGCCGCCACAGGCGATCCAGGACGAGGGAATGACCCAGGTGATGCAGCGATGAACAGCACGCTCAAGCGCGTCGCCGTGGCCTGCCTGCTCATGTTCGGCCTGCTCATGGCCAACGTGACCTATCTGGGCACGGTGCAGGCGGAGAGCCTGCGCAACGACTCGCGCAACGTCCGGATGCTCTACTCCAGGTACAAGGTCGACCGGGGCTGGATCACCGCCGACAACACCAAGACCACCCTGGCCAAGACCGTCGACACCGGCGACCCGAAGTTCCGGTTCGAGCGGGAGTATCCGCTGGGCAAGCCGTTCACGCACGTGGTCGGCTGGTTCGCGCCGGAGAGCGCCTCAGGCATCGAGAGCGCGATGAACCGCTACCTCGACGGCTCGCACCCCGACCTGGTGGTCCGCCGGGCCATCGACATGGTCAGCGGCAAGCCCGCCAAGGGCGCGAGCGTCGACCTCACGCTGAACACCAAGGCCCAGGAGATCGCGTACAAGGACCTGGCGGGCACGGGCAAGCGCGGCGCGGTCGTGGCGATCGAGCCCAAGACGGGCAAGATCCTGACGATGGTGTCGGTGCCGTCGTACGACCCGAACCCGCTGGCCACGGCCAGCAAGGACAAGGTCAACAAGGCGTACAACAAGCTCGACAAGGACGGCGACAAGCCGCTGCTGAACCGGGCGATCGACCTGACGTACGCCCCGGGGTCCACGTTCAAGACGGTGACCTCGGCGGCCTACCTCAGCGACGACTCCTCCCGGGACGAGAACACCCAGGTCGACGCGCCCGACTCGCTGCCGCTGCCGGGCACGAGCATCTCGCTGCCGAACTACCACGGGGAGTCCTGCGGCGGGCGGGCGACGCTGGTGGAGGCGCTGACCATCTCCTGCAACACGCCGTTCGCGAAGATGGGCATGGAGCTCGGCTACGACAAGCTCAAGGAGCAGGCCGAGAAGTTCGGCGTCGGCCAGCCGCTGGCGATCCCGCTGTCGGTCGCGGGCAGCAGCATCGGCAAGGAGGAGGGCAAGGCCGAGCTCGCCAAGACCGCGATCGGCCAGCAGAGCAACCAGATGACCCCGCTGCAGATGGCGATGGTCGCGGCCGGCATCGCCAACCAGGGCACGGTGATGAAGCCGTACCTGGTCAACAAGGTCCTCGGGCCCGACGGCGCGGAGATCGACGGAACCGACCCGGAGCCGCTGAGCGAGGCCGTCACCCCGGAGGTCGCCGGAGAGCTGACCAAGATGATGATCAGCGTAGTCGAGAACGGCACGGGCGGCGCGGCCAAGCTCCCCGGCAAGACCGTGGCGGGCAAGACGGGCACGGCGGAGACCTCGCCGGGCAAGCCGTCGCACGCGTGGTTCATCTCCTTCGCCCCGGTCGACGACCCGCAGGTCGCCGTGGCGGTCTTCGTGGAGTCGGGCAGCGCGGGCAACGACGCCACCGGTGGCGCGGTGGCCGCGCCGATCGCGCACGACGTCATGCAGGCGGTGCTCGGACAGTGACCGAGACGGTGCTCGGCGGCCGGTACCGGCTGACCTCCCCCATCGCCGCGGGCGGGATGGGCGAGGTCTGGCGGGCCGACGACGAGTTGCTGGGCCGGGAGGTGGCGGTCAAGCTGCTCGGCCGCCACGTGGCGGGCGACTCGACCTTCCGCGACCGGTTCCGCTCGGAGGCCCGGATCACCGCCGCCCTGACCGATCACGGCATCGCGCAGGTCTTCGACTACGGCGAGACCGACGACGTGGCCTACCTGGTGATGGAGCTGGTGAAGGGCGAGCCGCTGTCGGCGGTCCTCGCCCGCAACGGCGCGCTCGGGCCGGAGGTCACGCTCGACGTCGTCGAGCAGACGGCCCGGGGCCTGCACGCGGCCCACCGGGCCGGGGTGATCCACCGCGACGTCAAGCCCGGCAACCTGCTCGTCACCGAGACCGGCCAGGTGAAGATCACCGACTTCGGCATCGCCCGCGCGCTGGAGGCCGCGCCGCTGACCGCGACCGGCCTCGTGCTCGGCACCGCCCAGTACGTGAGCCCGGAGCAGGCGTCCGGCGACACGCTCACCCCCGCGAGCGACATCTACTCCCTCGGAGTGGTGGCGTACGAGTGCCTGGCGGGCCGTCCGCCGTTCACGGCGGAGACCCCGGTGGCGCTCGCGCTGCGGCACCTCAACGACACACCCCCGCCGCTGCCCGGCAACGTGCCCGCTCCGGTGGCGGCCCTGGTGGTGTCCATGCTGGCCAAGGATCCCGCCGCGCGGCCGGAGACCGGGCAGCCGCTGGTCGACCGGGTGCGCGGGCTGCGCGGGAACCTCGCGGGCACGGCCGCCTCGACGGCGGTGCTCGGCTCGCTCACCGACCCCCGCGGGTTCCCCGCCGCCGGAGGCCACACCATCGGAGGCGGCACCGCCGGAGACGCCGCCGGCGGGACCCGGCCCCTGGGGGCGGTGCCGGTCCCGCCCGCGCCCGGCCGGACGACGCCGCTGAACTCGCCGCTCAACCCGTCGCCGGGTCCCGCGACCCCGGTGTCCGCGCGGCCCACGAGCCCGGGCAGGGCGCCCGCCGCGGGCGTCCCCGGAGCCGGCGTCCGACAGCCGGCCGGAGCGGGCGGGCCCGCGGCGAGCGGGCGCAGGCGGCGCCCGGCGGCCCTGATCCTCGCCGCGGCCGGCTGCGCCGCCGCGGTCGGCATCGGGGTGCTGGCGTTCACCGCCGGACAGATCGGCGACGCGCCGCCGGACACGGGGGAGACCACCGTGCCCACGACCTCGTCGTCCACCTCGCCGACGCCGTCCGAGTCGCCGGCGCGGGAGTCCGAACCGGCGGCGCCGCCGTCGCACCGGCCCACGGCCCGGAGGACGTCGGCTGAGCCGACCGCCGTTCCGTCGGCTACCGTAAGCAGGTCGGCACCATCCACCCGGACGCCCGAACCGGACCCGTCCCCGACCTCTTCCTCGACCTCGGAACCGACGTCCACCCCGGCCAAGGAAACCACCGAGACTCCGCGCCCCACGGAACCCCCGCCCGACACGAACCCTCCGGCTGAGGGGGAGTGATGAGGAAAAAGGTCGATGATGGACACCGGCGGCACCCCACGATGAACGGCAAGGGACTGTGCAGGAAATGACTCAGCCACGACTACTCGGCGGACGCTACGAGCTCGACGGCGTCGTGGGGCGTGGCGGCATGGCCGAGGTCTACCGCGCCCGGGACATCCGGCTGGACCGTGTCGTCGCCATCAAGACGCTCCGCTCCGACCTCGCCAGGGACCACACGTTCCAGGCGCGCTTCCGGCGTGAGGCGCAGTCGGCCGCCTCGCTCAACCACCCGTCCATCATCGCCGTGTACGACACCGGCGAGGACATGATGGACAACACGCCCGTGCCGTACATCGTCATGGAGTTCGTCGACGGGCGGACGCTGCGCGACGTGCTGCGCGCCGACCGGCGGCTGATGCCCGAGCGGGCCGCGGAGCTCGTCGACGGCATCCTGCGGGCGCTCGACTACAGCCACCGGGGCGGCATCGTCCACCGGGACATCAAACCGGCCAACATCATGTTGACGGTCAACGGCGAGGTCAAGGTCATGGACTTCGGCATCGCCCGGGCGATGGCCGACTCCGCGGCCACGATGACCCAGACCGCACAGGTGATCGGCACCGCGCAGTACCTCTCCCCCGAGCAGGCCCGCGGCGAGCGCGTCGACGCCCGCAGCGACATCTACTCGACCGGCTGCGTGCTGTACGAGCTGCTCACCGGCCAGCCGCCCTTCACCGGCGACTCCCCCGTCGCCATCGCCTACCAGCACGTGCGGGAGGACCCGATCCCGCCGTCGCGGATCGACCCCGAGATCCCCCAGTGGGCCGACGCGATCGTGCTGAAGGCCATGGCCAAGGACCCGGTTCACCGCTACCAGAGCGCCGCCGAGATGCGCGGCGACCTCCAGCGGGCCATGTCCGGCATGCCCGTCGACCCCCAGACGATGGCGATGGCCACCCAGCAGTACAACTCGTACGGCGCGCCGGACCGCACCCGGACGATGACCACGGCGGGCGGCGCCGCCACCCAGGGCACCCGCGCGATCCCCCAGTACGACTACGGCCCCGAGGAACGCGGCGGCCGCTACGACGGGCGGCGACGCGGGGGCGGCGGCAACACCGCGCTGAAGACGGCCGCGTGGATCCTGATCCCGCTTCTGGTGATCGGCGCGATGATCGGGGTAGGGTACGCCTTCCTCGGCGGCGGCGGCTCGTCCACGGCCGACAAGGTCGCCATCCCGCAGGTGACCAACCAGACGAAGGCCGCGGCCAAGCAGGCGCTGGAGGCGAAGGGCTTCAAGGTCGAGTTCGGGCCCGAGGAGTTCAACGCCGACGTGCCCAAGGGCTCTGTCATCAGCACCGAGCCCGCCGAGGGCGAGGAGGCCGACCCCGGCTCCACCGTCACCGTCATCGTGTCGAAGGGCGAGGAGAAGATCTCCATCCCCGACGTGACCGGTCTGGCGCCGGACGAGGCCCGGGCGAAGCTCGTGGAGATGGGTCTCAAGGCCAGCGTCGTGGCGAAGGCCTCCAGGCAGCCCCAGGGCAAGGTGTTCGACACCGACCCGAAGGCGGGCGAGGAGGTCGACAAGGGCTCCCTCGTCAAGCTCTACGTGCCCAAGGAGATGACGGAGGTGCCGAGCGTCGTCGGCCTCACGCTGGCGGACGCCAAGAAGGCGATCGAGGGCGCCGGCTTCAGGGTCAAGACGACGGAGCGGCCGAGCGACGTGGTGGCGCCGGGCAACGTGATCGACCAGTCGCCGCAGCCGGGGGCCAAGCTCAACCCCGGCACCACGATCACGCTGACGGTCTCCAGTGGGCCGGAGCAGACGGAGGAGCCGACCCAGCCGCCGGTCGACGACCTACCGACGGCCGAGCCGACGGACGACGGCGGCGGCGTCGACCTCGGGGACGGCGGCGACGACCCCTTCGGCAACGGCTGAGCAGCGCCACCGACCGAACCGACAACGCTGCGAGAGGACGGCGGCCACCGCACGGCGGTGGCCGCCGTCCGGCTTTCATGAACGGTTCACGCACGGCGCCGGGCGCGGCAGGCAGAGCGCGGCGGGCAGGCCGGGGCGGCTGAGAGATCGGGCGGAAACGGCCCGTACACGCGAGAAGGGCTTCCGCCACTCGGGGGCAATGGCGGAAGCCCTCACTTTGGTCTTCGTAACAAGAGCGGAAAGCGTTACACGATCCGCGCGAGCCAGTTTCCGAGAAGCCGGTGGCCGTGTTCCGACACGACCGACTCGGGATGGAACTGGACGCCCTCGACGGGGGCGGCGCGGTGACGCAGGCCCATGATGACGCCGTCGGGGGTGGTGGCGGTGACCTCCAGCGCGTCCGGCACGGTCCGCGGGACCACGGCGAGCGAGTGGTAACGCGTCATCGTGACCGGCGAGGGGATCTCCGCGAAGACCCCCCGCCCGTCGTGCCGGACCGGGCTGGTCCTGCCGTGCATCAACTCGGGGGCGCGGCTCACCACCGCGCCGTACGCGACGGCGATGGCCTGGTGCCCGAGGCAGACCCCCAGCAGCGGCAGGCCGCGCCCGGCGCAGTGCCGTACGAGGGGGACGGACACGCCGGCCTCCTCGGGCGTGCCGGGGCCGGGCGAGACGAGCACGCCGTCGAATCCGTTGGCGTCGCCCACCGTGACCCGGTCGCGCGGCCGCACGTCGCAGTCCGCGCCGAGACCACGCAGATACTGCACGATCGTGTGGACGAAGCTGTCGTGGTTGTCCACGACCAGCACCCTCGGCGGCGCGCCGTGCGGTGCCGTTCGCTGTGTCTCCCGCTCTGTCTCCGGCTGCGTCATCGGCTGCGTCATCGGCTCGTTCGGCGTTCTCGGGTGTGGAGAAATCGGACTTTCAGCCTAAGGCAATGCCGTACGGGGATCGCCCCGGCGGGCCCGCGCCGACTATCCTTGCTCGGGACTTCGCCGCCATGGCGACTACGCTATTGACACCAGCCCGCACGACCGCGCGGGTACCCACCAGGAGACGCTCCCGTGCCCAAGTCGAAGATTCGCAAGAAGCCCGTCTACACGCCGCCGCAGAAGACGCAGACGGTGAAGGTCAGCCCCCGCTGGCTCGCCCCTCTGATGGTGGCCTGCTGGATCGTCGGCATCGTCTGGATCGCGGTCTACTACATCGCGCCGAACGTTCCCGGTATCTCCGCGCTGGCCAACTGGAACCTGCTGATCGGGTTCGGGCTCATCATCGTGGGTGTCGTGCTGTCCACCAAGTGGCGTTAGCCGTTTGAGATTTTTTCCACAGTCTTTGTCCACAGGCTGTGGGTAAAGTGCGACGCGCGGTCGATCCGCCGGGCCCGCTCCCGTACGGCGAGGCCCGGCCGACCAGGTCAGACGCGCGACGCGCTCAGGTGCGGATGCCCACGGGAGGATATCCGTACGGCGGAAGCGCGGTGACGAGCAGGACCAGCGCCACCAGCACGACCGCCGCGACGCCGACCTGGACGAGCACGCGGTTGCCGCGGGGCGCGTAGGCGAAGCCCGCCGCGACCAGGGTGCCGGTCAGCAGCCCGCCGAGGTGCCCCTGCCAGCTGATGCCGGGCACGACGAACGTGAGCACCACGTTGATCCCGATCAGCCACAGGACGCCCCGGGCGTCGTACCCGAGTTTGCGGGAGACCACGAACAACGCGCCGAACAGGCCGTAGATGGCTCCGGACGCGCCGACCGCCACGGTGCCGAACAGGTAGATGGCGACCGAGCCGCCGAGCGCCGACAGCAGGTAGAGCGCCGCGAACCGGGCCGAGCCGAGCCTGCGCTCCAGTTCGGGCCCGATGACGTACAGCGCCCACATGTTGAACAGGATGTGCCAGAACGACGGCGGCGGCGAGTGCAGGAAGGCGCCGGTGATCAGGCGCCACCACTCGCCCAGGTGGACGCCCAGCGAGTACATGGCGAACCGCTGGATGACCTCGTTCTGGTTCACGACCTCGGCCGCGTACGCGAGCACGTTGAGGGCGAGCAGCGCCCAGGTGACGCGGGGCGCGGCGACGACCGCGCCGCCGAAGGTCGTGCGGGCCTGCCGGACCTCCCGGTTGCCCTCCTGGACGCATTCGGGGCACTGGTGGCCGACTGCCGCCTCACGCATGCAGTCGGGGCAGATCGGGCGCGCACAGCGCTGGCAGCGGACGTAGGTCTCGCGCTCGGGGTGCCGATAGCAGGTGGGTACGGCGTGCGCCCCCGGCTGCGGGGGCGGCGGAGGCTGGGAGGTCATGGAATCCTTCCTGGGGCGGGTCCCGGTGCGGGCACATCCACGACAGCCAGCCTATAAGCCGGAAACGCCCCGGCCGCGCGCGTTCGCGCGGCCGGGGCGCCGTGATCGCCGGACGCTGTGCGCCGTGATCGCCGGAAGCGTCAGGACCGCTCGATGGTGACCTCTTCGAGGACCACGTCGTTGACGGGCCGGTCGCCCCGGGCGGTGGGGGTCTTGGCGATCGCGTCGACGACCTCGGTGCCCTCGATCACCTCGCCGAAGATCGTGTGGCCCTGGTTGAGGTGCGGCGTCGGCGAGACGGTGATGAAGAACTGGGACCCGTTGGTGCCCTGGCCGAACCGCTTGCCGGCGTTCGCCATGGCGAGCAGGTAGGGCCGGTTGAACTGGTTCTCCGGGTGGATCTCGTCGTCGAAGCTGTATCCCGGGCCGCCGACGCCCTGCCCGAGCGGGTCGCCGCCCTGGATCATGAAGCCGTTGATCACCCGGTGGAAGATGGTGCCGTCGTACAGCTTGTCGGTCGTCTTCTCGCCGGTCTCGGGGTGGGTCCACTCACGGGTGCCCTCCGCGAGTTCGACGAAGTTGCGCACCGTCTTCGGCGCCTTGTTGGGGAAGAGCCGGACCCGGATCGTGCCGTGGTTCGTGCGCAGGTTCGCGATGAGGTTGTCAGCCACGAGGGCCGCCCCCTTAGGTTGCTCGTGTTAGTTGTCCGGATCACAGGGTATCGAGCATGCCTTCAAGCACCGCCCGTGATTGAGCCCCGACCATCCGGGAAGGGGACGGTCCGGGGCCCCTGTCGATTGGGGAGGTTGATCGTGTCCCTGACAATGAACAGAAAGCGCCGTGCCGAAGTGATCATCCCGCAGACGTGGCTGAGCAGGGTGAGAGATCAGGCGATGAAGGCCGGCGGGCGGGTGAGTCCGATGGCGGAGAACGCCAGAGACCTCGCCACGCACCGGATCGAGGACGCAAGGGTCTGGGCGGCGCCGAAGCTCGACCAGGCGGCGCAGTCGGTCGAGGAGCAGATCGCTCCGATCGTCAGCGCGTTCCTGAGCGAGTTGGCCCGCCGGATCGAGGTGTCGACCGGCACCCGGCGCACCCGGCGGCGCTGGCCCGTCGTCGCGCTGCTCAGCGGTGTCGCGATCGGCGCGGCCGGAGTGGCGATGTACCGCAACAACGCCCAGAAGTGGGCCGACACGATGCGGGACAGTGTGCGGCACACGGGTGCCGACGCCGGCAGGTGGGTGGGAGACAAGGCCGAGGAGGTCGGAGAGAAGGCCGACAAGGCCGCCGACGAGATCTCGGGGAAGATGTCCTGAAACCGGTGGCCGCGCTGTGCGCGGCACACGGCCGCGCTGATACGGCCGGCGTCCTCCACGCCGGCCGTTCGCGTGTCCGGAGTCCCCCGAGCCCTCCGAGGACGCCGGGCCGCCCCGTCGCCGGCGGCCCGGCGTGCTCTAAGGCGGCTCAGAGGCGGCGGCCCGGGTCCTCCAGGGGCGCGGCGTTGCCAAGCGGCCCGGCGTTCTCAGGCTGCCCGGCGGGTTCCAGGCGGTGCAGCATGGCGGGCAGCGCGCCCTCGTGGACCACGGTCAGCCGCCGCGTCGCCCGCGTGGTCGCGACGTACAGATCCTGGCCTCCCTTCGGGGACTGACGCAGGATGCCCTCGGGGTCGACCACGACCACGGCGTCGAACTCCAGACCTTTGGAGCCGCGCACGGTCAGGACGGCCACCCGGCTGTCCAGCGGATCGACGGCTTCGGGAAACAGCGCGCCGATCTCGGCGTGCCGGGCGTCCGGCGTGACGACGCCCACCCGCCCCTCCCCGATCTCACCCCCCTCCCCGATCTCACGCAGTTCCGCGTCCACCAGCCGCCGCAGATCGGTCCCGGCGGCCGGTACGGCGCGGGGGCGGGCGCCGCCGTGCCTGACCGACTCGGGCGGCTCCTGCCCGGGCTCCACCGCCCGCAGCACGTCCGCGGCCACCTCCATGATCTCCGCCGGGGTGCGGTAGTTGACCAGCAGGCGCTCCTCCCGCCAGCGCCCCTTCACGTACGGGTCGAGCATCTCGCCCCAGGACCGGGCGCCGGCGGCCGCGCCGGTCTGCGCGATGTCGCCCACGACCGTCAGGGAGCGGGCCGGGACCCGCCGCATCACCGTCCGCCACGCCATCGCCGACAGCTCCTGCGCCTCGTCCACGATCACGTGCCCGTACGCCCAGGTGCGGTCACGGGCGGCCCGGTCCGCGGTCGTGACGTACGGCCCGTCGTCGCGGTTGCGGCCGGCCAGCGAGGCCGCGTCCAGCACCGAGGCGGCGTCGGTGATCGTGAGTACCTCCCTGGCGTACAGCTCCTCCTCACGCCGCTCCTCCTCCGCGCGGCGCCGTCTCGCCTCCGCCCCGTGGTCGTGCTCGCCGAGCAGTTCGGCGGCCTCGTCGAGCAGCGGCACGTCGCCGACGGTCCAGGGCGCCTCCCGTGGCCGCAGCAGCACCGCGCGCTCGTCCTCCGTCAGGTGCGGCCCGGCGGCGGCGCGCAACCGCTCCTCGTCGGACAGAAGCTCGCGGACGAGCCGCTCCGGACTGATCTCCGGCCACAGGGCGTCGAGTGCGTCACGTACCGATCGGTGCTCCCACAGGGCCGTGGCCGCGTACCGCAGGTCGCCGTCCTCCAATGGCCGGTCGAGCCGCTCGGCCTCGTCGCGCGCCAGCGCCGGCAGGATCCGGCGGACGAAGGCCCAGCGGGCGATGTTGTGCGGCCGCCGCAGGCCGCGGGCGTGGTCCCGGGCCCGCAGGCAGGTGGCGTGGTCCACCCGCAGCGTCATCTCCTCGACCACCACCTCCACGCCGCCGCGCAGGGAGGTGCGGACGGGGATCCGCACCTCCAGGTCGCCCTCCGGCACCCGCTCCCGGTCCCGTACGGCCTCCTCGATCACCCGGACCATGCGCGGGTCGCCCTTCACGACGGCGGTGGCGGGCGCGTCCTCGGCCTCGGCCCGCACGCCGGGGTGGAGCCCGCCCAGGCTGGTGAGCACCACCTGGGTCTCGCCCAGCGCCGGGAGCACCTGGCCGATGTACCGGGAGAAGGTCGCGTTGGGCGCGACGACGAGGATGCCGCGCCGTTCCAGCGTGTCGCGGTGCGTGTAGAGCAGGTACGCCGCGCGGTGCAGCGCGGCGACGGTCTTGCCGGTGCCCGGCCCGCCCTGCACGACCAGCGCCCCGGCCAGGCCCGAGCGGATCACCCGGTCCTGCTCCCGCTGGATCGTCGCGACGACCTCGCCCATGCGTCCGGTGCGCCCCCGCCGCAGCGCCGCGAGCAGGGCCGCCTCGCCGACGAGCGTACGGCGGTCGGCGTCGGCCATCCGGTCGAGGTCGAAGACCTCGTCGTCGATCCCGACGACCCTGCGGTCCCGGATATGGAGGTGACGGCGGCGCACGAGACCCTCGGGGTCGCCGGGCGTGGCGACGTAGAAGGGGCGTGCGGCCGGTGCCCGCCAGTCCACCAGCACGGACGTGTGGTCGTCGTCGCGGAGCCCGACACGCCCGATGTAGAGGGTGCGGCCATCGCCGTCGTCGACGCGGCCGAAGCAGAGGCCGCGTTCGACGGCCGACAACCGCGCGAGGCGGTCGGCGTGCTCGGCCGCCGTCACCTCCCGCTCCACGAGCGCCTGCCTGGTGCCCGAGGCGCCCCGGGCCAGAACGTCGCGCATCCCGCGGCCGGCCCGGTCGCGGGCGACGTCGAGACGTTCGTACAGCATGGAGACGTACTCCTGTTCACGCCGCAGGGCCTCGGCGCGAGCGGCGTCCGGTTGACGATCACTCATTCCTGTGATAAACTCCTAACGAGGGAATCTGTTTTTCAGATATTTTCGAACCTCTCACTATAGGCCATGTCCGGCCGTTTCCCCGCCTGCCTTCCGGCTCTCTTCCGCTTCTTCTCGGCCACCACTGATGCCGCAGTCGATCTGTGTGACGGATGTGAGTGAGGCCGCGCCTCTTCTGGGTAGCCGTTCTCGCGGCGGAGGAGCCGCCCGCGTCCCGTTCCGGATTCGTGCGGGCGCCCGGTGAACCACCGCGCACCGCGGGACGTCTTGGAAACAAGGAGGCCCGGATGGACGTCCTCGACAGCCTCGTGGACGAGGAGCTCCGGCTGGAGTTCGTCCTCATCGAGGCGCTGCACCAGGAGGCGGAACGGCTGGCCGCCCCAGCCGTACGCTGAGATCGCGCGCCCGCCGTCCCATCAGGGGACGGCGGGCCGCCTTCACGCCCGCCCGCGCCGGGTCCGGAGTCTCAGATCCAGGGGCGGAACACGGCCCGCACGCAGCCGTCCTTCTTGTTCTTGAACAGGTCGTAGCCCCTGGGCCCCTCGTCGAGCGTCATGGTGTGCGTGGCGAGGTGGGACGGCTTCAGGTCCCCCCTGCCGATCAGTTCGAGCAGCTTCGGGATGTACCGCTGGCCGTGCTGCTGCGCGCCCCGCAGTGTGAGGCCCTTGTTCATCAGCGCGCCGAGCGGGAACTTGTCGACGAACCCGGCGAAGACGCCGAGCACGAACACCGAGCCGCCCTTGCGGCAGGCGTGGATCGCCTCCCGTACGGCGGCCGGGCGGTCCTGCTCCAGGCGGAGCCGCTGCTTCACCCCGTCGTAAAAGCGCTGCAGGCCGGTGCTGTCCGCCTCCATGCCGACGGCCTCGATGCACACGTCCGGTCCCCGCCCCCCGGTGCGCTCGCGCAGTTCGGAGACGACGTCGGTGGTCGTGTAGTCGACCACCTCGCAGCCGACGTGGCGGGTGGTCATGGCCAGCCGTTCGGGGTAGCGGTCGATCGCGACGACCCGTTCGGCGCCGAGGAGCATCGCGGCTCTGGCGGCCATCTGGCCGACGCCGCCGCAGCCCCACACAGCGACCACGTCGCCGGGCCGTACGCCGCCGAGGTCGGCTCCCATCCATCCCGTCGGAACGGCGTCGGAGGCGAACACGGCGTCCATGTCGGAGACGCCCTCGGGCACGGTGAACGCGTTGTGGTCGGCGAAGGGCACCCGGACGTACTCGGCGTGGCTGCCTCTGAAGCCCCCCATCGCGTGGGAGTAGCCGAAGATCCCGGCCGTCGACCCGCCCCACATCAGGTCCGTGATGCCCGGGTTGGGGTTGCTGTTCTCGCACAGGGACCAGTCGCCGTGCCGGCACGACCAGCAGCGCCCGCAGCCGATGATCGAGCAGACGACCACCCGGTCGCCCGGCCGGTGCCGGGTCACCTCCGGGCCGGTCTCCACGATCTCGCCGAGGAACTCGTGCCCGATGACGTCGCCCGCCCGCATCGCCGGGATGTGACCGCCGAGCAGGTGCAGGTCGGAGCCGCAGGTGGTGCTGGCCGTCACCTTCACGATCGCGTCCTGGGCGTTGAGGATCGCGGGGTCGGGCACCCGCTCGACCGACAGCTCGTTCACGCCCTGCCAGCAGACCGCCTTCACAGCCGTCCCCCTTCCGACGCCCGGCCGAGCGCCAGGTCGAGGACCTTCCCCGGCAGGGTGGGCCGGGTGGTGACGATCTCCTCGTCCGACCGCAGCACGTCGCCCGTCTCCAGCAGGGACTTCGCCTCGCGCAGCGCCGTACGGACCGCCGTGCGGGAGTCCTCGCCGCGCAACCGGGTCAGGGCGCCTTCGGCCCGCGCCGTACGCCCCCTCGGGCGGGCGTAGAGTTCCGTGCCCCGGCCGCCCGGCGCCCGGTTCATCCGCACCTCCGCGTCCACGCGGGTCAGCGGCTCGGGCAGCCTCTCGCCGGGGGCGACCTCCTCGGGCGGCCGGTTGATCGTGACGCCGAGCCAGCGGCCGGCCGCGAGGGGGTCCCTCGCCGAGACGGGCATCCGCCCGCGTGCCGCCGCCCATCGCGCCGCTCCGAGGCCCGCGGCCGCGAGTGCCGCGGCGGCGATGAGACGTCTCATGACCTCGCCCCCTCCAGGCCCCCAGGCTCCGCTCCCCGGCCCGGCCGTCCTGTGGGGGTGCTACCCGGGCCCTGTGGCCCTATCCCGCCCGTGGCGGCACGTGAGGAGGAGTTGGGGAGGTCTTGGATCGGCTCGCGGAGGCTTCGGTGGCCCCAGGCCGGTCGCGAGAGCCTGTCGCGGGGGCCTGTCGCGGGGGCCTACTGGGAGGCGCGCGGCGGAGCGGCGGCGAGAGCGGCCTCGACGGTGGGGAAGACCGGGACGTGGGACGCCAGGCCCGTGATCCACAGGGCGCGCGCCGCACCCTTCTCCAGCGCGACGAGAGCCAGCCAGCCCCCTTCGTCGAGTGCGCGCTTCCAGCAGCTCACCAGCAGGCCGGTCGCCCTGGAGTCGAGGAAGTCGAGCCCCAGGAGGTCCATGACCAGGTGCGGCCCGTACTGCGCGAAGGCCTTGTCGAAGAGCCCGGAGGCCGTCTCGTGGGTGATGAAGTCGAGCGTCCCCCGCACCGTCACCACTCCGAGGATGCCGCTGCTCCCACTGTCTCCGGCGTCGGGCGTGATCGGCTCTGTCGAGATATGGAGTTCGGACATCAGGACACTTCCAAAGCGTTCGGCATGATGCGCGCGACGAGGATGCAGGTGTCGTCACCGGTGTTGCTCGGAGCGAGGACCCCCATGACGGCCGCCACCCTCTCGTCCGGAGGCACCTTCGGCACCACCTCCGCAATGGCCTCGCTGAGGATGTCCAGACCCTCGAACAGGTCCCGGCCCGGTCGTTCGATGAGACCGTCGGTGAACATCAGAAGCAGGTCGTCCGGCTCCAGCCGGACCTGTGCGCACGTGTAGCTCACGCTCTCGAAGACCCCGAGGAGGACTCCGGGATGCAGCAGCCGGTGCACCTTGTCACCCCGCACCAGCAGCATCGGAGGGTGACCCGCGTGGGTCCACGTGAGCGTGCGGTCCTCGACCCGGTAACGCGCCAACACCGCCGTGGCGAGCACGTCGGGCCGCATCCGCCGCAGCAGCCGGTTCAGCGCGACCAGGATCTGCGCCGGGTCGTGGTCGGCGAAGGCCAGCCCGGTGATGGCGTGCCGCAGCTTCGCCATGGCGGAGGCGGCGGCCAGGCCGTGCCCGGCGACGTCGCCGACGGCCAGCAGCGCCTCCTCGTTGTCGAGGTGGATGGCCTGGTACCAGTCGCCGCCCAGCGGGGCCGTCTCGGCGGGGAAGTAGCGTACGCCGAGCTGCAGCCCGGGCACGGCGTCCTGCACCGGGAGGATGATGCTCTGCAGGCGCGCGGTGAGCTGCGACTCCTCCTCCAGCCGCTGGCTGACCTCGGCCAGCTCGTCGGCGGTCCGGCGCCAGTCGGTGACGTCCTGGAGCACGCCGTGGATCTCGACGGGCCGCCCCGCCGCGTCCCTGGTGACCTCGGCCGTGGCCCTGATGTGCCGGTGCTCCCGGCCGACGCGGATGCGCAGCTCGAACTCGTGCGGCCCGCCGTTCTCGATGAGCGTGGAGAGCGCGTGGTCGACGACGGGCACGTCGTCGGGGTGGGCGATCTCGCGGTAGTACTCCAGGGGGAACGGGCCGTCGGCCGGGTCGCGCCCGTGGATGACGTAGAGCTGGTCGGACCACTCGACCTCGCCCGTCACCAGGCTCCAGTGGCCCCAGCCCAGGTGACCGAGGCGCTCGGTGTGCAGCAGCCGGGCGGCCAGCCGCTCCTCCCTGTCGTGACGCACCCAGGACAGGAAGATGCCGCCCTGCAACGGGGCCACGCGGACGCTGTAGGTGGACAGGTAGGGGACGCCGTCGTCGTCCTCCCGGTGAATGTAGGGAGTGACGTCCTCGGCCTCCCCGGTCGACACGACCCGCAGGCAGGCCTCCCAGAGCGGGGAGCCGGCGACGCTGGGGTATCCCTGCAGCATGCGCAGGCCGACGAGTTCCTTGCCGACCCGGTCCTTGATGTCGCGGGCCTCCGGGCTCGCCGCGAGCACCTCGAAGTCGACGACGACGCCGGCCGGATCGCGGATCGGCAGCTGCCAGACGCCCTGGGTCGGCATCGCGTCGAGCGTGGCCTGCACGAGGGCGGTGACGGCTTCCCGCGGGAGTTCGCCGGACCCGCCAGGCGAACTGTTCACAGGGGTCAGCCGCAGAATGCGATCACCTCCACCCATGAACCCGCCGTCCGCCTTCCACCAGGGCACAAGAGCGGACTGTCGGAAGGATCGCTCTTGTCTTCCCGCCGAGACTACCCCTCCCCGCCAAGGATAGGTGCTGGGCCCCACTTGGTCTCCCCCCGGAAAGTCCCGACGGATCTACCGAGGTGAGCGGGGGCGGGGAGTCTCCGGCAGCGGTGAACGCGGTGGTAAATGAGGTGACGGGCGCGTCCCGGAGCGGCACGATGGACTGTCACCTCATCCTGTGCACCCCTCCTCCCCGTGCACCCTTCTCCACCGCCACCCCGTCTCCCGGAGTTCTCACATGAATGGCGTCCGCCGCGATCTCGGCCTGCTCGGAGATCGGCGGTTCGCCCTGCTGCTGGCGGCCCGCACGATCTCCGTGCTCGGCACCGCCTTCGCGCCGGTGGCCCTCGCCTTCGGCGTGCTCGGCCTCCCCGGCGCGACCGCCACGACGCTGTCGGCCGTGCTCACCGCCGAGGCGCTGCCGATGGTGCTGTTCATCCTCGTCGGCGGCGTGATCGCCGACCGGCTGCCGCGCCACCGGGTCATGATGGTGGGCGAGTCGCTCAACGCGGCGGCGTACTTCTGCCTGGCCGCGATGATGCTCACCGGCTGGACGCCGCTGCCCGCCCTCGTGATCGCGAGCGCGGTGAGCGGCATCGCCGCCGCGGCCCTGTTCCCCGCCCTGACCGGCATCATCCCGGACGTGGTGCCCGCCGACCGGCTGCAGACCGCGAACGCGCTGCTGGGGCTGGGCCAGAACGTCTCCCGCGTGGCCGGCCTGGTGCTGAGCGGCGCCGCCGTGGTCCTGCTGGGGAGCGGCTGGGCGCTGACCGTGAGCGGGGCGATGTTCGCCGTGGCCGCCGTACTGGTCGCGTTGCTGCGGCTCACGCCGGCCGAGCGGACGGCGGGCGTCGGGCACTCGGTGCTGGCCGAACTGCGGGACGGCTGGCGCGAGTTCGTCTCCCGCCAGTGGCTGTGGGTGGTCGTCGCCCAGTTCTCGGTCCTGGTCATGGCGCTGCAGGCCGCCCACGGCGTGCTCGGGCCGCTCGTCGCCAAGGAGTCGCTCGGCGGGGCGCCCGCGTGGTCGGCCGTCCTCGCGGGCGAGGCCGTCGGCATGATCGTGGGGGTGGTCGTCACGCTGCGCCTGCGCCCCCGGCGGCCCATCCTGGTCGCCACGCTGCTCACACTGCCCACCGCCGCGCCGTACGTGCTGCTCGGCCTGGACGCGCCGTTGTGGACGGTCGTGGGCGGGGCGTTCGTGATGGGGGTGTGCTTCGACATCTTCGGCGTGCTGTGGCAGACCACGATGCAGCGTGAGATCCCGGCCGAGTCGCTGTCGCGGGTGAGCTCCTATGACGCGCTCGGGTCTCTCATGTTCGGGCCGCTCGGCCTGCTGGTGGCCGGGCCGGTGGCCATCGGGGTGGGGCCGCGGCCGGCGCTGGTCGCCTGCGGCGCGATCATCGTCCTGGTCACGCTGGCGGCGCTCCTGGCCCCCGGCGTGCGCGGACTGCGGGTCGCCGAGGAGGAGACCACGCCCGTACCGGCCTCGTCCTGACCGCGCGTGCTCCGGGGCGGGGCGCTCCGGGCCCCGCCCCGGGCCACGCGGCCTACCGGGCCGGTCTGGTCAGCCGGACCTCGACGCTGATGCCCTCCGTACGGATCTCGCAGGTCCCGAACGCGCTCTCGGCGGCGAGGCGGGCGAACAGGTCCCGGGAGTAGGCGCGGCGGCGCAGCGCGAGCAGCGGCACCTTCGTCATCAGGGCGTTCAGCGGCGTGAGCCCCATGCCCCTGATCTCCTCGTCGACGGCGGCCCGGGACGCCTCCCGGCTCATGTCCTGGATCACCGCCCGGCCGCCGGGGCGCAGCACCCGGTGCATCTCGTCGAGGGCGCGCACGGGCCGCCCGAAGTTCTTGAAGGCGGCCTGGCAGACGACCAGGTCGAAGGAGCCGTCGCGGAAGGGGAGGTCGGCGGCGTCGCCCCGCAGCACGTCGACGTGCACCCCCGCCCGGCGGGCGTTGCCGGTCGCGATCTCCACGAACGTGCGGCTGAGGTCGAGCCCGGTCACCGCGAACCCGAGCCGGGCCGTCTCGACGGCCAGGTGACCCGGGCCGGGGGCCACCTCCAGGACGGCCGCCCCCGCGGGCAGCCCCACCGTGACCTCCGCCGCGAACCGCCGTACGGCGGCCAGCTGGGGTGCGGAGGCGCGCTGGCGGGCGTACCACCGGGCCACCGCGCCCTCCATGCCGGCCGCCTGCTTCTGTGTGATCTTCTCCATGGTCTTCTCCGGTGTCGGTTCGTACGGGTGTCCGAACCGGCCCGTGGAGGGAGCCCGGCTATCCTTGCGGTTGCCAACCTTGCGACCGGATCCGTCCGCGGGTTTCGGTTCGAGGGTCGCGACCCCGGCGAGGTGTTCCCGCACCACGCCGGGGTTCGCTCATGGGGTTCAGTCCGAGGTGAGGCCCCTTTCGGCGAGTTCGGCCATCTCGGGCGGCATCCGCCCCGACTCGTGCCAGGCCCGCCACATGGGCAGGTCGGGGAAGGCCCCACTGGTCAGTTCCTCGACGAAGGACCGGATCCACGCGGCCTCCGCCTCGCGGACGGCCAGGTCGTACTCCGCCTCGACGAGGAACAGCCGCGGCGTCTCCCGGCGCCACTCGGCGAGGGCCTCCCGCTGCGCGGCGACGTCCTCCTCCAGCCGGGCCAGCCGGCGCCGCAGCAGGCCGGTCAGCTCCTCCGGCGGAAGCACTCCGCACACCGAGAGGGCGGCCTCGAACCTCGGCCGCTCGGGCTCGGGGTCCGCGATCAGGTCGCGTACCCAGTCGGCCATCTCTGCCCGCCCGGCGTCGGTGATGCGGTAGATCGTGCGCTCGGGGTGCGCCCCCTCGCGCACGGTTCCCGCCACCTCCAGGAACCCGTGCTTCTCCAGGTTGCGCACCACCGTGTAGAGCGACCCCCACTTGACGCCCATGTCGCGGTCCTTGCCGCGGGCCCGCATCAGGGTGGCCATCTCGTACGGATGCATGGGGCGCTGGACGACCGTCGACAGCACCGCCAGGCCCAGCAGGTTGTTCACCTTCCGCCGCCCGGCCATCGCCCTCACCTCGTCTCTGCTACTCGTAGACAAGTATACGCAGACGAGTATTGCCAACGTCGAGGTCTATAGGTTGCATTCCTAACTAGCTCGCTTTATCGTCTAGATCGTTACCTGATGTAGAAAGGGCGGCTGGTCATGACCGTTCCGAGCTTCACGGTCCCGAGCCTGTTTCTGGCGGTGCCGCTGACGGCCTACCTGGCCTTCGTCTCCCCCTGGCTCGGCAGGCGCCAGTACGCCCGGCTGGCGCGGCGCCGCGCCGACGACCCCCGGGCTCTCGTGCGGGCGTACCGGATCTGGATCGGCGAGGAGTGGGCCTGGATCGCCGTGACGGCGCTGATCCTGGCGCTGTCGCCGGACGCCGGCCTCCGCGACCTGGGCTTCACCCGGCCCGACGACTTCGGGAAGGTCGCGGCGATGACCGCCGGCCTGGGGGGCGCCCTGCTGGCCGGCTCCCTGGCGCTCCGCCACGCGTCCCGGTCCGGCCGCGCCTTACCGGGTCAGGAGGCCGTGGCGGCACTGCTGCCGCGCACCCCCGCCGAGCGGTGGCACGCCGTCGCGATGGCGGTCACCGCGGGCGTCTGCGAGGAGGTCGTCTACCGCGGCCTGCTCATCGCGCTCGGCGTCGGGGTCCTGGGCCTGAACCCGAACGTGGCCGCGGTTCTCGCCCTGGCGGTGTTCGTGGCGGGACACCTCTACCAGGGCTGGAGGGGGATGGCCGGAGTGGCCCTCCTCGGTCTCTGGTTCACCGCGATGTACCTGGCCACCGACAGCCTGCTGCTGCCGATCGTGGCGCACGTCCTGATCGACGTCCGGGGCCTGGTGCTCGTGCCCGCGCCCTCACCGGAGAAGGTCGGCCACGCCGCCTAGGTAGCACCGCTACCGTGCGAGGATGAGCTCATGGCGACCGACCGCCGGGCGAGCTGGCTCAAGGGAGTCCTCGATCTGCTGGTGCTGGCCAGCCTGACCGAGGGCGAGAACTACGGCTACGAGATCGCCAAGATGCTCGCCGCCTCGGGACTCGGCCAGATCAGGGGCGGCACGCTGTATCCCGTGCTCAACCGGCTGGAGGAGGCGGGCCTGGTGTCGGCCGAGTTCCGGGTGACCGAGCGCGGCCCCGGGCGGCGCTACTACCGGCTGACGGAGCAGGGCCGCCAGACGCTCGCCGAGCAGGGCCGCCTGTGGCTGGCGTTCGACGAGTCCGTACGCACCATGCTGGCCACGGGAGGGCTGAAGTGACCGGCTACCTCGACGAACTCACCGCGCTGCTGCGCGCCGGCGGCGTGCCGGACGAGCAGGCCGAGGCCATGGTCGCCGACCTCACGTCGTACGCCGCCGAGACCGGCGCGGACCCGGAGGAGGAGTTCGGGCCGGTCGGCGGGTTCGCGGAGCAGCTTCTGGCGGCGCGCTCGCCCGAGGCCGACGCGGCGGACGCGACCGAGTGGCGGTGGACCGCCGACGTCTTCGCCGACCGGCAGATGCTGGCCCGGCTCGGCGACCAGGGCTGGGAGGTCGACCGGGTCGACTCCCTCGGCAGGTTCGTCAGCCACCGCGACCCGGAGCGTCCGCAGCGGTGGGAGTACCGCAGGGAACGGGTGACACCGGGTGGCGCCCGGGCGCTCGCCGAGCGGTTGGCGCCCGAGGGCTGGGAGCCCTGCGGCACCTGGGTCTGCTTCGGATACTTCAAACGGCCCAAGGCCGCCAGCGTGGGACCGGCCGCACAGATCGACTCCCCGCCCGCGGCCCCGGGGCGGAGCATCTTCTTCAGCCGTCGGTTCTATGCCGTGACGGCCGCGCTCCTGATCGTCCTGGTCGCGCTGTGGGCCCTGTGGGGGCGGTCCGAAGGCGGCGAGGGGGCGGGCTTCTTCGCCGGGATGGCCGTCGGAGGCTGCACCGCGATCGCGGTCCTGGCGCTGGTGCTGTGGTGGAACGCGCGCCGCCGCGGCTGAGTGGCCCCCCGTACCGGCGACACCGCGCGCACCACACCGTGCCCCGGCACCGGCCCTCCGTGTGTTCTTCAGGACGGGCGCGGCCCGGCCAGGAGCTCGCCGACCTGAACGACCGCGAACTCGACCTGGCCCTGCCCCTCTTCCCAGTTGGCGATCAGCGTGCAGCCCTCGTCGGAGAGCAGGTCGCCGCCCGACCGCTCGGTTCGCAGATACATCAGCCCCTCCTCGCCGTCGGTGCAGAAGAAGCTCAGGTGAGCGAACAGCTCGGGCGGCGTGAGGCCGGCCAGCGCCTCCTGCCACTCCTCGGCCGCCTCCACCTCGAGGGGAAGGACGTTTTCGGGGCCGGTGCCGAGCGCGGTGGCGACCCGCATCGCGTCGAAGAGCGTGCCGTCCGAGACCAGCCGCGGGTGGCAGACGGTCCAGGTCCCGCGCAGATCGGACGCGGCGAGGTCGTGCCGCGTCAGCAGGGGGGCCAGTTCACCGCCCAGGACGAGCCGGCCCGCGAAGCACGCCGCCGCCAGATCCGCCTCGAACTCCGGCGGCAGCCCGGCCTTGTCGAATTCGAAGACCGACCGGCTCGCGTCGAACTCCAGCAACGGCTCGTCCAGATCGAAGATCGGGCAGTCCCAGACGATCGGCTCGGCGCCGCTGAGGGCGGCCGGGTTCACCCAGGCGGTGTCCCGAGCGAAGCCGAGCTCGTTGATGAGGTTGCCGCCGAAGAACGTCGCATAAACGGCGTCGGCGTCGAAACTCGCCAGCGGACGGCCGAGCAGGATCTCGAAGGCACCGGTCAGCTGTTCCCGCCACGGGCCCGGAATGTTCGCAGAAGCGGAGATCATGCCGGGACCATACAGGCTCCGTCATCCCCGACCAGATTCATCGGAAGCGGACCGGCTCGCCCGGCACGGCGCCAGTGCCGGGAGGGGCACTAGCCTGGGGCGCGATGGAGCGTCTGACCACAGCGCGCGGGACTTTCGGCCTCGCCCGCTTCCCCGAGGATCCCCGCGACCCGCTGCGCGCGTGGGACGCCGCCGACGAATACCTGCTGCGTCATCTCGACGAGCGCGAGGACGGGCCGGTGGACCTGTCGGGGAACGTGGTCGTGCTGGGCGACCGGTGGGGCGCCCTGGTCACCGCGCTCGCCGGGCATGGCCCGATCCAGATCAGCGACTCCTTCCTCGGCCGCCGGGCGACCGTCGCCAACCTGGAGCGCAACGACCTGCCCGCCGACGCCGTACGGCTGCTCACCACCAGGGAGGCGCCGCCGGAGCGGATCGACGTGCTGCTGGTCCGGGTGCCGAAGAGTCTCGCGCTCCTGGAGGACCAACTGCACCGCCTCGCCCCGGCCGTGCGTCCCGGCACCGTGGTCGTCGGCGCGGGGATGGTCACCGAGATCCACACCTCGACGCTGCGGCTGTTCGAACGCATCCTCGGGCCGACCAGGACCTCCCTGGCCGTGAGGAAGGCCCGGCTGATCTTCTGCGCGCCGGAACCCGGGCCGCTCCGGAAGGACGATCCGTGGCCGCGGAGCCTCCGCCTGCCCGCCGACGCCGGGGTGGTCTCCGGCCTGACCGTCGTGAGCCACGCCGGGGTCTTCAGCGCCGACCGCCTCGACGCGGGCACCCGTCTGCTCCTCCGCAACCTGCCCACGCGTACGGGGGCGGAGCACGTCGTCGACCTCGGCTGCGGCAACGGGGTGATCGGGCTCGCCGCGGCGCTGTCCAACCAGGACGCCGAGGTGACGTTCGTCGACGAGTCGTACCAGGCGCTGGCCTCGGCGGAGGCGACGTTCCTGGCGAACGCCCCGGCGGGCGCGGTCGCGCGGTTCACGGCGGCCGACGGCATGGCCGGTTTCCCGCCGGGCACGGCGGACCTGGTGCTCAACAACCCGCCGTTCCACAGCCACCGCGGCCGGACCGACGCGACCGCCTGGCGGATGTTCAACGGCGCCCGCGCCGGGCTGCGGCGGGGCGGCGAACTGTGGGTGGTGGGCAACCGCCACCTCGGCTACCACGTCAAGCTGCGCAGGCTCTTCGGCAACTGCGAGGTCGTGGCGAGCGACCCGAGGTTCGTCCTGCTGCGGGCCGTCAAGAAGTGATCAGAACAGGGTGAGCGGCTCGTCCTGGGCTTGGTCGCCGAGTTGCCCGGACAGCGGTTCCGGCAGTGGCTCGACGCCGGGCACCTCGGCCCGTACCGCGTCGTGGAACAGACGGGCGAGCACCGGCGCGTCGGCGTTGTCGGGAGTGTGCACGAACACCGTCGGGGAGCGGCCCTCGCGCAGCCACCCGGCCACGGTGTCCACCCAGTGGCGCCAGCCCTCGACCGTACGCGCCTGGTCGTCGCGGCCGAGATAGCGGACCACCGGCCGGTCGGTGAGGGCCGTGGTGCGCAGGGGCACGCGCGGCTTCTTCGTCCAGGCGTCGCGCTCGGCGTCGCTGGTCGGCGGGCTCCGGAACAGCACGGTCGTGTCGAACGGGATCCACTCCGCACCGGCCCCCGCCAGGACGGCCTCCAGCAGCCGTACGGCCCGCGGGTCCTCGAAGAAGGCGCGGTGCCGCACCTCCACGCCGTACCGGTGGGAACGGGGAAGGCGGGCGAGGAAGGTCCCGAGGACCCCGGTGTCGGCGGGCCCGAACGAGCCGGGAAGCTGGATCCACAGCGTGTGGGCGCGCGGCCCCAGCGGCTCGATCGCGTCGAAGAACGCGCGCACCTCGTCCTCGGCGCCGGTGAGACGGCGTTCGTGGGTGATCGACTTGGGCAGCTTGACCACGAAGCGGAAGTCCGGGCCGGTCTGCCCGGCCCAGGTCTCCACCGTGCTCCGCGCGGGCGTCGCGTAGAAGGTGGTGTTGCCCTCCACCGCGTTGCACCAGGTCGCGTAGGCCCGCAGGCGCTCCCCGGGCGGGAGCGGGTGCGGCAGGAGGCGCCCCTGCCACGGCTTGTGCGTCCACATCGCGCATCCCACATGAACCCGCATGCCCCGACGCTATCGAAGCGTCACCGAAAAGCGTCAGGTGTAGTAGCCCTCGACGGGGACCCGCGCCTCGTCGAACAACGCCGGCCCCTCCTGACGGAAGGACGACGGGCCGGTCGGCGGCTTCAGCGTGCCGAGTTGCTCGGTGGAGAGCGCGAAGACGACACGGCCGAGCCCGGAGCGCTCGATGGCCCCCGCGCACATGCCACACGGCTGGCAGCTCGTGAACATGGTCGTGCCGGCCGCGGTGGCGGGGTCGAGCTCGCGGGCGGCCCAGCGCGCGAGCTTCAACTCCGGATGGGCGGTGATGTCCGAATCCGTGAGCGAGGTGTTGCACTCCTCGGCGAGGACGCCGCCGTCCGGGCCCACGAGCAGCGAGCCGAACGGCGGGTTCCCATCCTCCCGGGCCGCCGCGGCCAACTCGATCGCCCTGCGGAGGAGGTTTTCTTCGTCCGGTGTCACGGGTGCTCCGTTCTCGTACGGGCGGCGGCCACCGTCGCGAGCATGCGCCAAGCCGCCTCCGGATGGTTTGTCTCATCGGGGTCCCCGCGGAAGGGATCGAGCAGGACAGTCTCGGCGCCGAGGAGGCGCAGCCGTTCCAGGTCGTCGAGGACCTGGCCGACGGTGCCCTCGCCGGCCCGGCGTTCCGCGCCCTTCACGGGGGTGTCGGTGAGCCGCAGCAGGATGCGCGGGGCGAACGCGGGGGCGGGACGCCCCAGGCCCGCCGCGATGGCGGCCAGCCGGTCCATCCGCTCGTCCAGCCACGGGAGGGTGAAGCGCAGCGGGTGCCACGCGTCGCCGAGGAGCACCGCCCTGCGGAGGGCGGCGTCGCTGCCGCCGCCGATCCAGATCGGGATGTGCCCGGCCCGGTAGTCCTCCTCGTCCCGCCACGCCCGGCGGATCGCCCGCAGGTGCTCGTCGGTCAGCGCGCCGCGCCGCTCGTACGGCACGCCGAGCGCCTCGAACTCCTGCCGCGCCCAGCCCACGCCCACCCCGAGGGTCAGGCGGCCTCCGCTGAGCTGCTGGAGGTTGGCCGCAATCCGGGCCGTGAGCAGCGGGTGCCGGTAGGGCACGATGAGCACGGTGGTGCCGAGCCCGATCCTCGTGGTGATCCCGGCCAGCCAGGACAGCGTGGTGAACGGCTCGTAGAACGGCGCCGGATACTGCCCGGCGACATCGGGGGTCACGACGACGTGATCGGAGACCATGAGCAGGTCGAACCCGAGATCCTCCGCCGTCTCCGCCCAGCCGCGCAGCACGTCCGGCCGGGTGCCCGGCCCGAAGTTCGGGACGTTGACACCTAGTTTCACCGGTCCAGGCTATTGTGCGGCCACGCCATCGGGAAGGAAGAATTCCCTGCTTGACGGTGGTTCCGCCGTGGATTCCCCGGTAGATTCGGCGAATGGCCGAGAGTCTTGACGCGACGGACTGGTCCATCCTCGCCGAGCTGCAACGCGACGGCCGCGTACCGCTCACCGAGCTGGCCCGGCGGGTGAGCCTGAGCGCCTCCGCGACGACCGAGCGGGTGCGCCGGCTGGAGGCGGTCGGCGTCATCAGGGGTTACCGCGCCGTCGTCGATCTGGGGCAGGCCGGATACGCCGTGCTCGCCGTGGTGCGGCTCAAGTATCCGGGCAGCAGGCACGAGCCGCTGCACCGGCTGCTGGGCGAGCGCATGGAGATCCTGGAGTGCCTGCGCACCACCGGCGATGACTGCTACACGCTCAAG
This sequence comes from Microbispora sp. H10670, assembly GCF_014161385.1. Lineage (NCBI taxonomy): Bacteria > Bacillati > Actinomycetota > Actinomycetes > Streptosporangiales > Streptosporangiaceae > Microbispora > Microbispora sp. H10670. Next base: position 548,447 of record NZ_JABBWW010000001.1, read on the forward strand.
GTCGCGGCCACCTCCATGGCCCACCTGGAGAAGGTCGTGGACGAGCTGGCGCGGTTCGGCAGCACCACCACCAACATCGTCTACAGCGAGACGCTCCAGTACCGCGGCCCGCACGCCACCTGAAAACGGCACAGCGGCGGGCGAGTCCGGCGCGACGGACACCCCGGGCCGTCTGCGGCGCGCCGCCCTGATCAAAAGATCCGCTCCACGGCGGCGCGTGCGGCGGGCACCGATCGGCGGACGGCGGTCAGCCGGCGTCGGGGATGTAGGACAGGTGCAGCACCCCGGTCTTGAACGTCTCGGAGCCGACCAGCTTCAGCTTGTGCGTCGGGGTGTCCTCGAAGAGCCGGTGGCCGCGGCCGACGACGATCGGGTGGACCAGCAGGTGCAGCTCGTCGAGCAGCCCGTTGGCCAGCAGCCATCGCACGGTCGTCGCGCTGCCGGACATCTGGATGTCGCCTTCGGTGGTCTGTTCCTTGAGCTCGCGCAGCCTGCCCGCGACGTCACCGGAGACGAGGGTCGTGTTGGACCAGTCCGCCTTCTCCAGGGTGTTCGACACGACCCACTTGCGGGCGTTGTTGAACGCCGCCGCCACCTCGGGGTCCTGGTCGGTGGTCGTCCAGTAGGCGGACCACTCGTCGTACAGCCTGCGGCCCATCAGGAAGCCCGCGGCGTTCTGCATGCCCGCCTGGACGACGGCGCCCATCTCGTCGCTCCAGTACGGGAAGTGCCACTGGTCCGGCGACTCGACCACGCCGTCCAGCGAGATGAAGAAACTCGAAACGATCTTCGCCATTGCTCTGCTCCCCTTTTCCTCTTCCTCGGCGGCGCCCCGTTCACGCCGGCCGCGCGACCCTTCGCCGTCACGCCGGCCGCGAAGGGAAGATTAGAAGAGCGTCGGCAATCAGGTCTTGTACAGAAGCGACAGCGGCTCCACCGGATCGCGCTCGCCCAACCGCGTGGCGGTCTGCCCGACGTAACGGGCCAGTGACCTCGCCAGATGCGGCTGGTCGAAGTAGCCGAGCCGGTGGACCACCTCGGTCGCGGGCACGCCCTCCCGGATCAGCACGGCCGCCCGCCGGGCACGCTCGATCTGCCGGACCGTGCCGCGGGTGAGGCCGGTCGCCGCGAGGAAGCGCCGCTGGAGGGTGCGCTCCGACAGGTCCGGCGACGCGCCGCCGAGCACCGCGGCGACGACCGGGTCACAGGCCAGGACGTCCTCGCGGACCATGCGGCGCACGAACATCTCGGCGTTGTCGTAGTCCGGAAGGCACCAGGCGGACCCCTTGAGGTGGAACGTCCTGCGGGTCGCGTCGGGTATCTCCGCCGAGGCGTCGACGAGGCGGTTCGCCGGAAGATGCGGCATCGAGGTGCCGAGCGCGAAGACGATCCCGAAGAACGTCGCGTCCTCGGGCACGGAGGCCCGTGCCGCCCTCGTCTCCGGCCCCTGCACGGACACGCTGACCTGCCCGCGGTGTTCCCAGAAGACCAGGTCCCAGTGCGCCGTCGCCACGGACGTCATCTCGCTGACGTCCTGGCTGGTGCTCCGCCACACCCGCTCGATGTACGGCGAGTCGGACGGCCGGCTCTCGATCTCCAGAGCCATCTCGCCTTCCCCCTTGTCCTGTCACCGACGGCGCCGGGAGCTTACCGCACATGAACGTTTCACCCCCGGCGGGGCGGCGGGGACGCCGCAGCAGGGAGCCGGGCGGGGAGGGCGGCAGGAGACTTGACGGCCCCTGAGATGTCGTATTCGCTCCCTTCGGCACCACCACCACCTGCCTCTCCATCGGGGGAAGGTGCCGGCACGGAAATGTTAACGCTAACACCCGACCGAACTCTGGCTCACCCGGTCAGCCGCGGAGTGAGTGGAACGCCGCGCTTCCCACTCGCCGAGCCGCACCGGCACGAGCACCTCAGAGACGAGGAGGCACGATGCGACAACGCGGACCCGTACGGCGACGCCGTTCCGACGACGCCGGGAATGGTCACCCGGCCCCGGCGCCGTTTCTCACCCGGCCCCTGTCGCGACTGCTCGTCGCCGTACAGGTCGTGGTCCTCGCCCTGGCGTCGGCGGGATGGGCCGTCCCGGACGGCGTGGCGCGAACGGTCGCCATGCCGGCCGCGGCCGTCGCGGCCGTGGCGACGCCTCCCTTGGGCTGGGCCTCCTGGAACACCTTCGCCGCCCAGATCAACTACAACGTGATCAAGGCCCAGGTGGACGCGATGGTGTCCTCGGGGATGAAGGACGCCGGCTACGAGTACGTCAACATCGACGAGGGCTGGTGGCAGGGGACGCGGGACTCCTCCGGCAACATCACGGTCGACACCGCCGAGTGGCCCGGCGGGATGAAGGCGATCGCCGACTACATCCACAGCAAGGGCCTCAAGGCGGGCATCTACACCGACGCCGGCCGCAACGGCTGCGGTTACTACTACCCGACCGGCCGCCCGGCCGCCCCGAACAGCGGCAGCGAGGGCCACTACGACCAGGACTTCCTGCAGTTCTCCCGCTGGGGCTTCGACTTCGTGAAGGTCGACTGGTGCGGCGGCCAAGCCGAAGGGCTCAACGCCCGCACCGCCTACCAGGCGATCAGCGCCGCGATCGACCGCGCCACCGCGCAGACCGGACGGCCGCTGGTGCTGTCGGTCTGCAACTGGGGCGCCCAGAGCCCGTGGGACTGGGCGCCGGCCATCTCCACCATGTGGCGCACCAGCGGGGACATCATCTACTGGGGCGAGAACGCCTCGATGGACCGGATGCTGGCCAACTTCGACTCCGCCCAGCACCCGAACGCGCAGAGCCCCGGCCACTACAACGACCCCGACATGCTCATCGTCGGCATGAACGGCTTCTCCGCCGCGCAGAACCGTACGCACATGGGCCTGTGGGCGATCTCCGGGGCGCCGCTGCTGGCCGGCAACAACCTCGCCACGATGAGCGCGGAGACCCGGGCGATCCTCACCAACCGGGAGGTGCTCGCGGTCGACCAGGACCCGCTCGGACGGCAGGGCGTGAAGGTCGCCGAGGACCAGAGCGGACGCCAGGTCTACAGCAAGGTGCTCTCCGGCACCGGCCGCCGGGCCGTGCTCCTGCTCAACCGGACCACCTCGTCCGCGTCCATGACCGTCCGCTGGTCGGACCTCGGCCTGAGCGGGGCGGCCACCGTACGGAACCTGTGGACGGGGACCGACGCCGGGACCTTCACCAGCAGCTACGCCACCACGGTGCCCGCCCGCGAGGCGGTCCTGCTCACCGTCACCGGCACCACCGCCTCACCCACGGCTACTCCTACGGCCACCCCCACATCCACGCCCACCGCCACGCCTCCGGCCACGGGTTCGATCAGGGGTGTGGCGTCGGGCCGCTGCCTGGATGTCAACGGCGCCTCGCAGTCGAACGGCGCCACAGTGCTGATCTGGGACTGCAACGGCCAGAACAACCAGAAGTGGACCTCCACCAGCGCCGGTGAACTGCGCGTGTACGGCAGCAAGTGCCTGGACGTCAACAACGCCGGCACCGCCGACGGCACCGCAGTGATCATCTGGGACTGCAACGGCCAGAACAACCAGAAGTGGCGCCTCAACTCCGACGGCACCATCACCGCCGTCGGCGCGAGCAAGTGCCTGGACGTGTCCGGCAGCGGCACCGCCAACGGCACCAAGGTGCAGATCTGGTCGTGCAACGGCCAGAACAACCAGAAGTGGACCCGCGTCTGAACGACGCGGGTGACGCGGTGACGCGCCTTCGCCGGAGACGACCCCGTCCCGGCGAAGGCGTACGGCAGGGTGTCCCTTGTGCCGGGCTATCCGGCGGCGCGCAGGCGTACGGGGAGTGCCCTGTGCCCGTTGCTGATGAGGGTGGGCAGCGGCCGCAACTCGGCGGCCGGCACCGCGAGTGACATGGCGGGGAAACGCTCGAAAAGCTGACGCAGGGCCTCCGCGACCTCCAGCCGGGCCAGGGGCGCGCCGAGGCAGAAGTGCACGCCGTATCCGAACGCCAGGTGGTCCTTGACCCGGCGGGTGACGTCGAAGGCGTCGGCGTCCGGCCCGTGCCACCCCGGGTGCCGGTTGGCGGCCCCGTACGCCGCGAGGATCGGCTCTCCCGCGGAGATGACCTGGCCGTCCGGCAGCCGGAGATCGGTGACGGCGAAGCGCAGCGGGAGGTACTTGACGGCGGGCTCGTGGCGAAGGGTCTCCTCCACCACGTCCTCCCAGGCGGCCTCGCCGGTCCGGACGAGACGGAGCTGTTCCGGTGACGTCAGCATCGCGAAGACGGCCTGGTCGATGACGTTGACGGTCGTCTCGTACCCCGCGTTGATCATCAGGCCCAGCGTGTCGCGCAACTCCTGGTCGGTGAATCCGGAGCCGTCCGACTCCTCGTCACGCGCGGCGATGAGGAAGGAGGTCAGGTCGTCGCCGGGGTCGGCGCGCTTGGTCGCGATCAACTGGTCGATGTGCTCGTAGAGACGCACGGTGTTGGCCTGGGCCTGCTCGGGCGTGAGCGTGCTGTCGAAGACCCGGTCGACGATCTGCCGGAACCCGCCGCGCTGGTCCTCCGGCACGCCCATCAGGTGGCCGATCACCGCGATGGGCAGCGGTAACGCCAGTCGCTCCCGCAGGTCCACCACCTGGCCGGCGGGCAGCGCGGCGAGGTCGTCGACCAGCCCGGTGACGATGGACCGGATGATCGGCTTCAGCTCGGCGATGCGGCGTGCGCTGAACGCGGGTGAGATCATCCGGCGTAACCTGCGGTGATCCGCGCCGTACGCGGTGAACATGTTCTCCACCAGTATCCACAGGGCGAGCGGCCACGTGCCGGCCGTCTCCTGGAAGGCCGGGTAGTGCGCACGGCCGTCCTTCGAGACGTCGGGGCTGGTGAGAAGAGTCCGGAGAACGGCGGGGTCGGTGACCGCCCAGGCGCGCAGGCCGAGGATGTCCACCGGAGTGGCCGGGCCGCGAGCCCGCAGGGCCCGGTACTCGGCGTGCCGGTCGGCGCCGGTGGGATCGATGACGAACGGGAGGAGCTCGGGCATGTGACTTCTCCTTATCGCGCTGTGGATACTCATCATCGACCGGGCGGCCCGGCCATGTGTGACACCTGTGGGAAGCGGTCGCGGTGTCTTCCCGGTGTCTTCCCGGTGTCTTCTCGGTGCCGGCGGTGCCCCGGAAACTGTCGTAGGGATCGCGTACCGTCCCTGAGAGTCGTCGCCCAGCGGCGGAGCGGACATCGCGGAGGGAGCCGTCAATGCCGGAACTGCGTACGTGGCTCACCGGTCTCGGGCTGGTCGAGTCGCCACGCTGGCACGACGGCCGCCTCTACTTCTCCGACTGGACCGCGCACGAGGTGATCGAGCTCGATCTCGACGGCAAGCACGAAGTGGTGGCCCGGGTGGACTCGCTCCCCCTCTGCACGGAGTGGCGAGCGGACGGGCGGCTGATGATCCTCGACTCCGCGCGGGGGCTGCTGCTACGACGGGAACCCGACGGCTCCCTGGTGGCCGAGACGGACCTCACCGGTCTCGGGCGCGGCTGGAACGAGATCGTCGTCGACGGCCGCGGCAACACCTACGTCAACCGGATCGGCTTCGACATGGCCGGCGGCGGGGCGTTCGCCCCCGGGTCCGTCGTGCACGTCAGCCCCGGCGGTGCGGCCCGGCAGGTCGCCGGCGACATCGCCTTTCCCAACGGCATGGCCGTGACGCGGGACGGCTCGACGCTGATCGTCGCCGACTCGTACGGCAACCGGCTCACCGCCTTCGACATCGAGGCCGACGGCGGCCTGGCGGGCCGCCGGGTCTGGGCCGATACCGGCGAGGACCACCCCGACGGCATCTGCGTCGACGCCGAGGGCGCCGTCTGGTACGCCGACGTCGGCAACAGGCGCTGCGTCCGGGTCCGGGAGGGCGGAGAGGTCCTGCAGACCGTCGACGTCGACCGGGGATGCTTCGCCTGCGCGCTCGGCGGCGATGACGGAAAGACCCTGTTCATCCTGGCGGCCGAGTGGCGCATGCCCGAGATGGTGCCACCCGGAACCGGCCAGGTGCTCTCGACCCAGGTCGAAGTCCCCGGCGCAGCCTGGCGGTGACCCCCCGGCACAACGACGGGCACAAGCACCCTGGCTTCTGCGCTCAGGCGGTGGTGGAGCGGGCTCCTACCCCCGGACGACGGTCAGGCTCCATGCCGCGTGACCGGGGACGTCATCCTCGTACGACCATCGAAGTCGGCACGGCTCAGCTCATTCCCTGTTCCTGGCGGATGCGCCGAGGACGAATTCCAGCTTGAGTTTCGAGTGACTCGAAGGTGCAGGCTCGTCCTTGTGAGTGACGGAACGGGGTTCTACACCGTAGGCCAAATCGCTCGGCGTACCGGTCTTTCTGTGCACACCATACGCTTCTGGTCCGACGGCGGCCTGATAGTCCCCACGGGCCGCTCGGCCGGCGGGTACCGCCTCTACGACGCCGCCGCCGTGGCCCGGTTCGACCTGGTCCACGCCCTGCGCGACCTCGGTATCGGGCTGGAGGCCGTCCGGAAGATCCTCGCGCACCAAACCACGGTGGCGGAGGTGGCCGAGGTACACGCCCGAGCGCTGGACGCGGAGATCAGGGCTCTGAAGCTTCGCCGCGCCGTACTCCGCGCGATCGCAGCGCGGGGCGGCACAACCGAGGAGACGATGATGACGCACAGACTCGCCCGTCTGTCCGCCGCGCAGCGGCAGCAGGTCATCGACGAGTTCATCGAGAACACGTTCTCGGATATCCCGCTGGACGACGACGCCAAGGTGATCGCCGATTGGATGCGGGAGCTGCCCGATGAGTTGCCGGACGATCCGGCGCCGGACCAGGTCGACGCCTGGATCGAGTTGGCCGACCTGGTCGCCGGCGAGGACTTCCGGCAACGGCTCCGGCGGATCGCGCTGGCCGGTGCCTCATCGGTGACGTCTCGCTACGGCTATGAGCTCCGGTCACCGACCCTGGAGCACGCCAACCGGGCGATAGCCGCATCGATCACACCGGACTCGGTCGAAGGCCGGTCGGTTCTCCATCGCATCATCAAGCCCGACATGCCGGCCGGCGAACGCACCGAGCTGCTTCGGTGGCTTGAGACCGTCGCCGACGCCCGGGTGGAGCGCTATTGGCACCTGATAGCCGTGCTCAACGGACATGAGCCCTCTCCGTCGGCCGTACCCGCCTTCACCTGGCTGATCGCCGCTCTGCGCGCCCACGGCTGAGCCGCCCGCCCGCATGCCCACCGGTGCCGGGTCAGAGCGGTGGATCTCGCCTGCCGGCACCGCCGTCTCCGACCGTCCGGGGTTTCGCCGCAGGACAGGACACGCACGTCAGGTAATTGATCAGTGACACGGAGTAGTGACATGGTGCTTGCGACTCGATCAACTTCCTCGGGAGGCAAACCATGCTCGCTCGCCGTCTGCTGGCCGTCGCCGCCATCTCCGCCGCCGTGGGTGCGGTCACCACTCTGCCCGCCTCGGCCTCCGCCGACCCGCACGCCGACCGCACGGCCCTGGTCGGCACCCCGGCGTGCGTCGACCTGAGCAACGGCCGCGGCAACGGTACGCAGATGTATCTGTGGCAGTGCCAGGACAACAACCCCAACCAGAAGTTCGTCTTCCAGGACGGCCTCATCAAGGTCGAGGACACCATCGGCACGGGGCGGGAGATGTGTCTGGACGCCTCCAACAACCGCGCCAACGGCACCCGGGTGTACCAGTGGCAGTGCCTCGGAAACGCCAACCAGCTCTGGGTCGTCCAGAGGGGCCTGATCATCCTCAAGTCCACTCTCAACTCGGGCAACCGCATCTGCCTGGACGTCACCAACAGCCGCGCCAACCTCTCGCCGGTCTACCTGTGGCAGTGCCTGCCCAACAACAACCAGAAGTTCGTGATCGACAACGGTCAGATCGCGGTCAGGGACACCCTCCTCTGAGCGCGAAGTCCGGGACCGTCGATCGGTCCGATCCCGCGTGACCTCCTGCCCGCAGCAGGGCGTCGGCAGCACGGCAGCGGTGTGGCGGCGCGCGAGCGCCGCCACACCCTCCGCTCCCGCGCGAACCACGCTACGAGGATCAGGCCCGGCCTCTGAGCCGGGCGTAGGCCGCGGGAGGAATGCCGACGGCAGCGGTGAAGTCCCGGGTCAGGTGAGCCTGATCGGTGTAGCCGAGCTCGGCGGCCAGCGTGGCGAGGTCGAGGCCCTGGTAGACCCTCTCCGCGGCCTCGTGGAGCCGGAATCGGCGGATCACCCACTTGGGGCCGATGCCGACATAGTCCCGGAACAGCCTCTGCAGCGAGCGCACCGATCGCCCCGATCTGGCGGCCAACTCGTCGACCCTGGTCACGGACACGTCGTTCTCCACCATCGCCGTCAGTGCGGCGACCTCTTCCGACAGCGGATCCTGATCCGGTTCGAGGCTCAGCAGGAACGCCTCGACGAGCGCGATGGCGGCCTGGGCGTCAGGCTCGGCCAGGACCTGCTCGACCAGGGTCGCGCCGGCCGCGCCGTACATCTCGCTGATCTCCACGAACCGGCCGGTCAGCCGGGACACCGGACCACCGAGGAACGGCCGGAAGCCACCCGGGCGGAAGCGCGTGCCGAGCACCCGGCCACCGCCCTGCATCGTGTAGGAGAACCCGCCTCTGATCACTCCCGCGATCCGGCGGAAGTCCCGGGCGATCGTCATGTTCACGGTCGGGTGCGAGACGATGCGCTGCTCGTACGGCTCGGCGAGGCCGGTCCACGTCACGACCCAGAAATGGTCCACGTACGGCGCGATCCCGGGCGATGGCGCCTGCCGGACGAAATCGAAGGCGTCGAGCCCCGCGTACGGATCGACCCAGCCGCGCTGTCGCGTTTCTACAAGCCGCCCTGCGGGCAGGCGGGGCAGGGTGGTCGCCATGGAAGACATGATGCCGCTGATGACGCGGGCCACCGAACGGACCGCGGAGTTGGTACGCGCGGTGCGGCAGGAGCAGCTCGGGTTGTCCACGCCATGCGCGAAGTTCGACGTCAAGGACCTGATCAGCCACCTCGAGTGGGTGGCGGCGTTGTTCGAGTCGCTGGCTCGCAACGGGCCGCGCGTCGAGCAGGGGCCTTACGCGGGCGACTTCCCCGAGAGAGCGAAGGCCACGCTGGCCGCCTGGTCGCGACCCGGAGTGTGGGAGGGGACCAGCCCCGCCATGGGCCTGCCGATGACCACGCTGGGCCACATGTACCTCGTCGACATGGTCGTGCACGGCTGGGACCTGGCCAGAGCGACCGATCAGGAGTACGAGCCGGACCCCGAGGCCGTCCCGCGGGCGCTGCACTTCACCGACCGGATGGTGGAGATGGGCAGGCAACGCGGCGCCTTCGGGCCGCCGGTGCCCGTGCCGGACGACGCCCCGCCGTTCGACCGCCTGCTCGGCGTCATCGGGCGGGATCCGGCCTGGACAGCGTGAGCCGCCGGAGCCCGGTGACCGGCGGCGGCCTCAGCCCTTGAAGGCGCCGTCCATGATCCCGGCCACCATGCGCCGCCCGACGAAGACGAACAGGACGAGCAGCGGGAGGGTGGCGAGGAAGGAACCGGACATGGCGAGCCCGAGGTCGATGTTGAAGCTGTTCTGCAGCGCCTTGATCGCGATCTGAACGGTGTACATCTCCGGCGACTTCAGCACCACGAACGGCCACAGGAAGTCGTTCCACGCGGTGACGAAGCCCAGCAGGCCGAGCACGAAGGCGGCGGGACGCACCAGCGGGAACGCGACGCGCCAGAAGATCTGCCAGGTCGACGCCCCGTCGATGCGGGCCGCCTGGAGGATCTCGTCGCTGATGGCGGACGATATGTGCTGGCGCATCCAGAAGATGCCGAAGGCGTTGGCCAGGCCGGGGACGATCAGCGCCTGGAGCGTGTCCACCCAGCCCAGCCACGAGGTGATCATGTACTGGGGGACGATGGCGAGCTGGGTCGGCACGGTCATCGTCAGGACGACGAGCAGGAACAGCGCGTCGCGGCCACGGAAGCGCAGTTTGGCGAACGCGAAGCCCGCCAGCGCGCACAGCACCGCCTGGCCCACGCCGATCGTCCCGGCCACGACCAGGCTGTTGACGACCGACCGGACGAACGGCACGGTCGAGAACACCAGACCGGCGAGACGGAAGAAGTTGCCGCCCGGCACGATCTCGGGCGGCAGCGTCGTCGCCGTCGCCGTGTCGGTGGTGGCGACGATGAACATCCAGTACAGAGGGAACAGGCAGGCGAAGGCGGCGAGCGCGAGCAGCGCGTAGGTCCACCATCGGACACGATCGCCGGAGCGTGGTCTCGTCATGCTCATGATCGCCCCCTCAGCCCTTGACCGGGCGGATCCGGGTGGACAGGAAGTAGTTGAGGCCGGCGAGCCCGACGACCATCACGAACAGCGCCACGCCGATCGCCGCGGCGTAACCGAACTTGAACTGGATGAACCCCTGCTCGAACAGGAAGAGAGTGAGCGTCTGGCACTGACGGATCGGCCCGCAGGTGTTGGCCGCGCCGCGGTTCACGAGCAGGGCCTCGGTGAAGATCTGCAGCCCGCCGATCGTCGAGGTCACGATCGTGAACACGATGACCGGCCGCAACGCGGGGAGGGAGATGTGCAGGAACTGCCGCACATCTCCGGCCCCGTCGACGGCGGCCGCCTCGTAGATCGCCCGGGGAACGGCCTGCAGGGAAGCCAGGTAGAGGAGCGTCGTGTAGCCGAACCACCGCCAGGTCACCATCACCGCGATCAGCACATGGCTGCCCGTCACCGACTGGGTGAAGTCGATGTGCTCGACGCCCACCAGGCCGAGCAGCCAGTTCAGCAACCCGTAGTCGCGGTCGAACATCTGGACGAACACGATGGCGGTGGCGGCCACCGAGGTGATGTACGGCACGAGCATCGTCATGCGGAAGAACACCGCGAGGCGCAGCCGCGCGTGGTTGAGCAGATGCGCGAGCACCAGCGCGACCAGCAACTGCGGCACGGTGGACAGCAGCCAGATGCTCACGGTGTTGCGGGCCGCGTTCCAGAACCGCACGTCCCCGAGCAGCCGGTCGAAGTTGTCCAGGCCGACGAACACATGCTCGCCGATCGGGTTCCAGTCGAACAGCGCCACGTAGAAGGTGAACAACAGCGGGATGAGACCGAACACCGCGAAGAGCGCGAAGAACGGGGCGATGTAGGCGTATGGGGCGATGATCTCGGTGAAACCGCGCCGCGCCGCCTCCACCGGCGGGGCGGGGGGCAAGCCCGCCGTGGTGGGGGTGATGCTCGTCGTCACGGTCTGCTCGCTTCCCCGCCGCCGGCGCCGCGCCGTGGGAACGGCCCGGCGCCGGTGGCGCTCGTGAAAAGTCCTAGCCGCCGATCGCGTTCTTGATGTTGGTCACCGCCGCGTCCCACGCCTTCGCGGGATCACCCTTGCCCTGCTCGACGTTGGTGATGGCGTTCGTGAACTCCGTGCCGATCGTGGTGCTGTCCGGCCCGATGAGGAACGGCTTCAGGCCGAGCAGCGAGTTGGTGTAGATCGTGCCGATCGGCGCGCCGGTGAAGAACTCGTCCTTCGCCGAGGTGAGCTTCGGGTCCTTGTAGACCGACGGGGTCGCGGGCAGCGACCTGGCCTTCGAGAAGTGGTCGAGCTGGCCCTGCGGCGACTGTGTGGCGGCGATGTAGTCCCAGGCGGCCTTCGGGTTCTTGGCGCCCTTGGGGATGGCGAGGAAGCTGCCGCCCCAGTTGCCCGAGCCGCCGGGGATCGTGGCGATGTCCCACTTGCCCTTGGTGTCGGGGGCGTTGTCGCGGATGGAGCCGAGCATCCAGACCGGTGCGGCGATGACGGCGAAGTCGCCCCTCTTCATCGCGGCGCTCCAGCCCTCGGTGAAGGTGCTCTGCTTGGCGGTGATCCCGGCGGCCACGGCCTTGAGCGCCAGGTCGAAGGCGGCCTTGACCTGGGGGCTCCGTTCGTACACCAGATTGCCCGCGGGGTCGTAGTACTTCTCCTGCCCCTGGTTGACCACCTGCGAGTACACACTCCCGCCGGCGTTGTCGACGAACGCCTTGCCGGTGGCCGCCGTGTACTTCTTGCCGGTCTCGATGAAGGCGTCCCAGGTGGGCCAGAGCTTGCTGACCTCCTCACGGTCCGTCGGCAGCCCGGCCTTCTTGAACAGGTCGGCGCGGTAGGCGATGGCCATGCCGCCGACGTCGGTCGGGATGCCGATGATCGAACCGTCCTTGGCCGTGGGCTGGCTGATCACCCAGTCGAGGTAGTCACCCTTGATCTTGTCTGCGCCCATCGTGCGCAGGTCGACGAAGTTCTGCGGCTGCTGGACGAACTTGGGCAGGTCGTCGCCCTGGATCAGCACCAGGTCGGGCACCTTGCCGCCGGCCAGCGCCGTCGTGAGCGCCTGCGCCGTCTCCTGCGCGTTGCCCACCTCGGTCAGCTTGATCTGGATGTCCGGCCTCTTCGCCTTGTACTCGGCGGCGGACCCCTTCGCGTCGATCCCGGTGAACGACCAGAACTCGAACGACGAGGCGTCCGACCCGCCGGAGGAAGTCCCGGACGACGAGCCTGAGCACGCTGCCATGCTGAGGGCCGCGGTAGCGGCGAACACGACCGCTGAGACGTTGCGGAACTTCACGGCGACCTCTTTTCGCTTGCTGTGGTCAGGGATGTGACGTACGGCCTGGTGCGAGAGGATGCGCTGCGCTCGCCGGGCATCTCCTACGTTTCGGTCCCGCTGCGTGCCTGAGACGTAGGACGGCGACGATGCCGTGCTACTTCAGGCTCCGGACCGCGGGTGCCGGGCAGGTCCAGCACCGCCATGCCGACCTGGTGTCTTACCTGCAGAGCCTTCTGACCTCACTCTTGGCAGCTCGAAAGTTTCGGCGACGTCACGTCGATCGTTTCTCCGGGACAGTAGGCCCCTGCCAACCTGACCGTCAATATTCTGACGGTCATGTGTCTGAAACTATCGGCCTGCCCGTTTTATGTTTCGGGACGCAGCTCGCCCGTCACCGAGGGGCTGCCGCCGCTGTACACGCATGGTCCGCCCTCGGGGGAGGTCGCGGCGGTGCTGGGCCGGTTCCTCGGCGCGACGGCCGGCCCTCCGGCCTCGGTGATCACGGCTGGCCGAGACCTCGCCGCTCAGCAGCCGTCTCCGCCGCCGGAGCCGACCGCTTCTGAGTGGAATGAAAATCTCACTCGTCATGCCGGTATTACGGCTCCGCAGGACCGGTCCCCGACCTGGTGACATACCTGGCCCACCGTCGAGAGAGCCGCCTTGGAAATAGGTTAACGCCGGGCCGAATCAGTGTTCTCAATTGGCCGCCTGGACGCCTGGAGGCCCCGAGAATAATCTCCTGTGTGCTCCACCGTCATCATGAAAGAGGTGAGGTTGGAATTGGCACGTTCGAAAGCACGTAGTGCGGTCAGCTCTGTCGCCATGGTCATCGCAACACTCGCGGCGATCCTGATGCCAGTCGCTCCCGCGCACGCCGCCTACGGCCCGGACCAGACCGTCTTCCTTTCGGTCAGCTCGAACTCCGGACCGTCGATCACGCTTGCCCAGCTGACCGGCACGCTGGCCTTCGACGACGGAAACACGAAGTTCAGGTATTCGCTCCGGCTGTGCTGGGGGAGCGGGTCCTACCCCCAGCCGAACTTCTACGTCGCGGTCAACGGCAGCACCTACCTCTATCCGGCCCAGACAGGCACGGCGACCGCTCCCTCCGGGTGCCAGGTGTACCTGTTCCTCTACGACGGTGAATACACCCACTCCACCACCCTCAGGAACGTCACCTTGTACGTGACGGGCGGCTGGTTCTACCCCGGCAACACGTACAACAGCCGCACCAAATCCGTGACCTACGACAACCCCTACAACTGAGCGTCCGGAAAGCCGCGGGCCCACCGCCACACTGCGTACGCGACTGGGACGGTCAGCCCAGGGTGACAGCCGGACGTGCGCTCTCTCGCTGAGCCACTTCTGGGCAGGCACCGGCTCACCGGACCGTTCGTGTGGCTGCCGTGGCCATTTCCTACCTACCGCGGAACGGCCTCCGCCGAGGGCAGCCGGGCTACCCTGCCCCGGCGGCCCAGGCGGAGGCCGATCCGCTGAAAAACTTGATCAGTCCACGCACACCGCGTAGTGGGTGGACCGGAAGACCCATGTGCCGCCACCTGGAGAGGAATAGATCATATACGTGTAATAGGTACCAGGGGTGCAGTCGTGGCCGACCGCGAGAACGGCCTGCCGGGCCCGCTGCTCGGCCGACGCCAACCCGGCCGCGTAGGTGCTGCCCGCCCCATCAGCAGTGGCGCTGCGGGGAGTGTCATAGCCGTCGGCGTGCGCGGCCACGGACGTGGTTGCCAGGCCGGCCGCCACCACCGCTGAGACGAGGCCGAGCCGGCGGAGCCAAGTGACTTTTCGCATGCTTCTCCTTACCAGGGACGGGCATTTGATCGATCAACAGAGATTTAGCGCAGATCGATATGGCGGCGATATTAACCAATTGGTCACAATAATCTGGCGGCCGTTGTCCTCACGGTGGAGCACATAATCGAAGGCACTCCGGGGGAACCATCCACCGAATTGTTTCCAGCCGGGCACAGCCATCCAGATAAACGGCCTTCAGGAAATCGGGGTTGAACTCACCGAGACCTCCAGAACCACCGAATATGCGGAACGCAGGTACGAGGGGCCGCGTGCGCAGGCCCGGAGTTCGTTCGGCGAGGGCGTTGTGGTGCGGCTCATCCAGGCGACCCCGTACTGGCCGGACGCCGTGTCCTGGATCACCCACTTCCAGGCGTCGGAGAACGGTGTCTCGGTCCCGGCCCTCGGGGACGGTCGCAAGAAACTTTCACCCACCCGGGCGACTGCCCGGCCGCCGGGGCTCGTCTCGTAACCGGGCGGTGCGCCGGCTTCCCGCCGGGTCGCCGGGCGCCGCGGATCCCACCCGAGCACCAGGCCGGTCAGGCATCGTGACCTGCACCGCAGCCGCCCCCAGCGGCCCATTCCCCCGGCGGCGGGCGGGCGCCCGTTCCGAACGTTTATGTGATCGGGCGCTCGGCGTTCGGCTCGGAGTGGGTGGGGGTTTTTGCGATCTGCGCGTGCACCGCTCAGCGCACCGACTGCGATCGATTGACACTTTTCATGACCGCGGTGATAGTAACTGCACATTGCTCTCATCGGCCTGTTCCGCCTGACAGGAGCGCATTGTGCAGCCGACGGCCCGCCCTATCGGTCTGCCGTCGTGACACCTTCGGAGGGCGAAGTGAGAAAACGCTCGATCATCAGCGTGGCACTGGCGGCCGCGGTCGCCCCGCTCTGCGCCGCAACGGTGGCACTCACCACGACACCGGCCGCCGCAGCGGTCGGCGGCTCGGGCCCCTACCCGGCCGACTACGAAACCTCCACCAGCCTGCCCAACCACACCATCTACCGCCCCGGAACCCTCCCGTCGGAGAAGATGCCCATCTTCGTGTGGGGCAACGGCGGCTGCTCGGCCAACGGCCTAGACCAGCTGCCCTTCCTCCGCGAGATCGCCTCCCACGGATTCCTGGTCATCGCCAGCGGCAGCCCCAACGGCTCCGGCTCGACCACATCCCAGATGCTCACCCAGTCCATCGACTGGGCGGTCGCCGAAAACAGCCGCCAGGGCAGCAAATACAACGGCAAACTCGACACCGCCAAAATCGCGGTAGGAGGCTGGTCCTGCGGAGGGCTGGAAGCCTACGCCGTCTCCAACGACTCCCGTATCACCACGACCACCATCTTCAGCAGCGGCCTGCTCAACGACTCCGACGACTACCAGCTCCGCCGGCTCACCAAGCCCATCGCCTACTTCATCGGCGGGCCCAGCGACATCGCCTACCCCAACGCCATCGACGACTGGGGCAAACTCCCGGCAGGGCTGCCCGCGTTCATGGGCAACCTCAACGTCGGACACGGCGGCACCTACACCCAGACCAACGGCGGCGAATTCGGCCGCGTCGCGGTGCTCTACCTCAAATGGCGGCTGAAGAACGACACCACCGCCGGCACCAACTTCGTCGGCGCCAACTGCGGCCTGTGCAACACCCAATGGCAGGTCCAGCAGAAGAACCTCACCCTCGGCGGCGACCCGTCCCCCTCCCCGTCCCCCTCACCCAGCAACAGCCCGTCCGCCAGCCCGACCGTGACTCCGACCTCCGGTGGCGGTAGTGGGCCGATCAAGGGTGTGGCCTCCGGCCGCTGCGTGGACGTGACCGGCGCCAGCCAGACCGACGGCACCCAGGTGCAGATCTGGGACTGCAACGGCCAGAACAACCAGACCTGGTCGTCCACCTCGGCCAGTGAGATCCGCGTCTACGGCAACAAGTGCCTCGACGCCGGCGGCACCGGCAACGGCGCCAAGATCCAGATCTACGCCTGCCACGGCGGCACCAACCAGAAGTGGCGCGTCAACTCCGACGGCAGCATCACCGGCGTCCAGTCCGGCCTGTGCATCGACGCCGCCGGAGCCGCCACCGCCAACGGCACCAAGCTCCAGCTCTACAGCTGCCACGGCGGCACCAACCAGAAGTGGACCTGGAGCAGATAGTCCCGGATGCGGAGGGATCCCCCCGGTGCGGCGTGCCCGCCGCGCCGGGGCCCTTCGGACGATTCCCCCGGACGACCTCCTGAAGAACCCCTGAAAACTCCCGCAAGAACCCCCGAAAGAACCCCTCAGAAAGAGCAGAACGATGAGACGACATCTCAGGAAACTCGTCGGCACCGCCCTCGCCGCCGCGCTCACGGCGGTGGTCACGGCGCTGTCCATGCTCGTGGGACCGGTGCCGGGAGCGTCGGCGGCGACGCTGACAGAGGTGACGAACTTCGGCTCCAACCCCGGCAACATCCGGATGTTCCTGTACGTCCCCAACAACGTGGCGGCCAGGCCGGGGATCCTGGTGGCGATGCACGGCTGCAACGGCTGGGCGCAGGGCTTCTACCAGGGCACCGAGTTCGCCTCGCTCGCCGACAGGTACGGCTTCGTCGTCATCTATCCCCAGGCGAACAAGAGCGCCAACGGCATGTCGAACTGCTTCGACGTGTGGTCGAACGAGTCGCTGCGCCACGGCGGCGGCAGCGACCCGGGCTCGATCGTGTCGATGGTGAACTACGTCCAGCAGCGCTACAACGGCGACCCGGAGCGGGTGTTCGCCACCGGCTTCTCCTCGGGCGCGATGGAGACCAACAACCTGCTCGCCACCTACCCCGACGTGTTCAAGGCCGGCGCGCCGTTCTCGGGCGTCCCCTACGGCTGCCTCGGCCCGGCCGGGTGCGGCGACAAGACGCCGCAGCAGTGGGGTGACCTGGCCCGCAACGCCTACCCGGGCTACACCGGGCCCCGGCCGCGGGTGCAGGCGTGGCACGGCACCAACGACTCGGTGCTGAACTACAGCATGCTGCAGGAGGAGGTCGACCAGTGGACGAACGTGTGGGGCATCAGCCAGACGCCCGCCTCCACTGACACCCCGCAGTCCGGCTGGACCCGGCGGCGCTTCGGCTCGGGTCAGGTCGAGGCGTACACCATCTCCGGCGCTGGTCACGACCTGCCGCACCAGGGCATGGGGATCTACGCGATCCGGTTCTTCGGCCTCGACGCGCCGAGCACCTCCCCGTCCGCCACGCCGACCGTCACCCCCACCGTGACACCGACGATGACGCCGTCGGCGACCCCGACCTCCGGCGGGGGCAGCGGGCCGATCAAGGGTGTGGCCTCCGGCCGCTGCGTGGACGTGACCGGCGCCAGCCAGACCGACGGCACCCAGGTGCAGCTGTGGGACTGCAACGGCCAGAACAACCAGACCTGGTCGTCCACCTCGGCCAGTGAGATCCGCGTCTACGGCAACAAGTGCCTCGACGCCGGCGGCACCGGCAACGGCGCCAAGATCCAGATCTACGCCTGCCACGGCGGCACCAACCAGAAGTGGCGCGTCAACTCCGACGGCAGCATCACCGGCGTCCAGTCCGGCCTGTGCATCGACGCCGCCGGAGCCGCCACCGCCAACGGCACCAAGCTCCAGCTCTACAGCTGCCACGGCGGCACCAACCAGAAGTGGACCTGGAACAGATAACGAAGCACGCCCTCGTGCATGACGTCGGACCCCTTGGGTAGACGCACGTCGAGAGTGCGCTGCGGGGCCGCGCGGGACCGGGGTGGATTGGTCACCCCCCGGTCCCGCGCGGCCCTGCGCATGTTCCGGGAGGGCCGAAGGTCCCGCGACCACGGGACTTCGGAGTGACCGGAGGGTGCCGTACGGCTCTGCGCCGCCGATGCGGTGATGCGGTGTTCTTGGAACGTAAAGAACGCGACCACCGCAGTTGAAAGGGGCCGGTCATGGCCATCACCGAAGGGCGGCACCAGAAGGCCCCCCTCCTTCCCGCCGCTCCCCCCGCTCCCCAGATGACCGGCACGACGACCGGCACGGACCCGGCCAGGTACGTCTGGGCCGCCGCCCGCGTCGCCGTCGGCTGGGTGTTCCTGTGGGCCTTCCTCGACAAGCTGTTCGGCTGGGGCTTCGCCACCCCCGCCGCCAAGGCGTGGATCAACGGCGGCAGCCCGACCACCGGCTTCCTGAAGGGCACCGCCGACAGGACCTTCGGCGGCCTGTTCGGCGCCCTCGCCGGCCAGGCCTGGGTCGACTGGCTGTTCATGACCGGCCTCGCCGGCATCGGCGCCGCCCTCGTCCTCGGCGTGGGCATGCGCGTCGCCGCCACCACCGGCGGGCTCCTCCTGCTGATGATGTGGGCCGCCGAACTCCCGCTGACCACCAACCCCTTCATGGACGAGCACATCGTCTACGCCATCGTCCTCGCGGGCCTGGCGCTGACCCGGGCCGGCGAGACGTTCGGCCTCGGCGGACGGTGGGCCGCCACCCCGCTCGTGCGCCGCTTCCCGATCCTCAGGTGAGACTCTCCGGCTCCGATGCCCACTCCCCGCCCCCTGGGAGTGGGCATCGGCCTGTCCTCGATGCGAGACTGCCCCCTATGACCGACCACGAGCTGTCCCGGTCGCTGATTCCGAGCATGCGACTGGACGACCTGCTGGCCGAGTTGCAGTCACGCCTCGAAGCGGTGCTGGCCACCCGCGACCGCGTCCACGCGCTGCTGGAGGCGGTGGTCTCGATCGGCAGCGACCTCGACCTGGAGATCGTGCTGCGCCGCATCGTGGCCACCGCCGCCACTCTGGTGGACGCCACCTACGGTGCGATGGGCGTGATCGGCGAGGACAACACCCTGGTGCAGTTCGTCCCCGTCGGGCTGAGCGAGGAGGAGATCGCCCGGATCGAGCACTGGCCGCACGGTCTCGGCCTGCTCGGCCTGTTGATCAAGCAACCGCGGACGCTGCGCCTGGCCGACATCTCCCAGCACCCCGAGTCGTACGGCTTCCCACCCGGCCATCCGCCGATGGGCGGCTTCCTCGGGGTGCCGATCCGGGTCCGCGACGAGGTGTTCGGCAACCTCTACCTGACCGAGAAGCGCGGCGGCGGGCAGTTCGACGAGGACGACGAGGCGATCGTGGTCGCCCTGGCCACCGCCGCCGGAGTGGCCATCGAGAACGCCCGCCTGTACGAGGAGAGCCGCCGCCGGGAGACCTGGCTGCAGGCGTCCGCCGAGATCACCACCCGTCTGCTCTCCGGCGCCGAGCCGCAGGAGGTGCTCACCCTCATCGCGCACCGGGCCCACCAGATGAGCGCCGCCGACGGCGTCGCGATCCTGCTGCCCCGCGCCGGCAGCGACTCCCTGCACCTGGCCCTGGAGCGCACCGGTTCCGCGGACCCGGCCGACCCCGACGGCGATCCCCGCGACCCCGCCGACGGGAAGGAGCGGGGAGACCAGGCCGGCCCGGCCGGCTCCGCGTACGACGGGCGGGTGCCGATCACGGGCTCGCTGGCCGGGCGGGCCTTCCTCAGCGGCGAGCCGCTGATGCTCGACGACGACGGCGCGGACGAGGAGACGCTCGCCTGGGAGATCGACGCTCCCGTGGGGCCGGTGGCGGCGGTGCCGCTCGGCGCGCCCGGCGCGGTCCGCGGCGTGCTCGCCCTGGTGAAGCGCGCCGGGCGGATGCCCTTCAGCCGGTCGGAGCTGCGCATGCTGCACGCCTTCGCCGGGCAGGCGGCCGTCGCGCTGGAGCTCGCCGACACCCGCAGGGACGCCGAGCGGCTCGGCCTGCTCGAAGACCGCGACCGCATCGCCAAGGACCTGCACGACGTGGTCATCCAGCGGCTGTTCGCCGTCGCGATGACCCTGATGAGCACGGTGCGGCTGGTCGAACGCCCCGAGGCCTCCTCCCGCCTCCAGACCGCGATCGACGAACTGGACACCACCATCCGGCAGATCCGCTCGACCATCTTCGCCCTGCAGACGCCGCGCGAGGACAGCTCTCCCAGCCTGCGGGCCCAGGTGGTGGACCTGGTCGAGAGCGCCCGGGGGCACCTGGGCTTCATGCCGGGCCTGAGCCTGGAGGGCCATCTCGACAGCCGGGTGCCTGCGCAGGCGGCCGAACACCTGCTCGCCGTGCTGCGCGAGGCCCTGTCGAACATCGTCCGCCACGCCAGGGCCTCGCGTGCCGACGTGACCCTCGACGCCACCGGCGAGCGGCTGACGCTCGTGGTGGAGGACAACGGCGTCGGCGTCTCCGCCGAGGGCCGCCACAGCGGCCTGCGCAACCTCGCCGACCGCGCCGAACGGCTCGGCGGGTCCTTCGCCCTCACCGCGCCGCCCGGCGGCGGCACCCGCCTGGAATGGACCATTCCCCTGAGCGGATGACCGGCGCCGGGCGGCGGTGGTCGAGCCGATCTAGTCGTGTTCGGCCTTGAGGCGGGCGGCCAGGGCGGCGGCCTGGGTGCGGCGCTGCATGTCGAGCTTGCCCAGCAGGTTCGACACGTAGTTCTTGACCGTCTTCTCGGCCAGGAACATCCGCTCGCCGATCTGCCGGTTGGTCAGGCCCTCGCCGATCAGTTCCAGGATCTGGCGCTCCTGGTCCGACAGGGCGGCCAGTGGGTCCTTCCTGGTGGCCTGGTCACGCAGCCGGTGCAGCATCGCGGCCGTGGTCTGCGGGTCGAGCAGCGACTGCCCGGCGGCCACCGTCCGCACCGCGCCGACCAGATCGGAGCCGTGGATCTGCTTGAGCACGTAACCGGCCGCACCGGCCATCACCGCGTTGAACAGCGCCTCGTCGTCGGCGAAGGAGGTCAGCATCAGGCAGGCCAGGCCGGGCACCTTCGAGCGCACCTCCCGGCAGACGTCCACGCCGTTGCCATCAGGCAGGCGCACGTCCAGCACCGCGACGTCGGGCCGCAGGGCCGGAATGCGGGCCACGGCCGACTCCGCCGTCCCCGCCTCGCCGATGACCTCGATGTCGTCCTCGGCCTCCAGAAGCGCCGCCACGCCGCGCCGTACCACCTCGTGGTCGTCCACCAGGAACACGCGAATCATGACTCATACGCTAAGCCCTCAGAGCCCGATCGGCCGAGCACGGGCCCGGCCGGTGAGGCGAAAAGCGGCGGTTCGTACTGGGGATACCAAGCCTCGTCTTCGGGATAGCCCGCTCCGCCCGACACACATAACGTTCAGACATGGCCGCTTCCACCAGCCGGACGACCGCCCGTCAGGGGCGTCCCGGCGGGGCGGCCGCGGAGGTGAGCGAGGGGAAACTTTCCCGCGCACCCCGCCCGACCAGTGACGACGCACAGAACCTCCGGCCGAGGAGCACGACGACACGATGAACGCACAGCTCATGAACCGTGCCCACGCCGCCGGGGCCGCAGCGCCCACGGCTGTGTACACCTGTCCGGTGCCCCACATGCCGCAGGCGGTCGCCGCCGTACGGCACCGCGCGCACGGCCCGCTCAGGACATGGGGACTGCCGGAGAACACCGTGGACGAGGCCCTGCTCGTGGTCTCCGAGCTGGTCACGAACGCCGTGCTCCACGCTCTTCCCCCGGCCGAGTTGCGGCTCCTCCTGCTGGAGGACGTCGTACGGATCGAGGTGGCGGACTCGGGGACGGCACCCGTGCGGTCCGGCGGCACGCCCGCGGGCGGACGCGGCGTCGTCGTCATCGAAGCGCTCGCGGTCGGGTACGGCGCCGACGTCCGGCCGAAGTCCGTCACCCACTGGGTGGAGCTGCGGGCCCGGCCCTCGGTGCGGCCCACGAGCCGGCTTCAGTGCTGCAGGGTCTCGGAGGGCGACTCCCCGAACCGCTGCCGGTAGACCGACGAGAACCGGCCGAGATGGGCGAACCCCCAGCGATACGCGACATCGGTGACCGTGGCCGTGTACGGGTTGCGGGCCGCCAGCTCGGCGTGTACCCGATCGAGGCGGACCTCCCGCAGGAAACTCGTCGGCGTCTTCTCCAGATGGCGCCGGAACCCCTCCTGCAGCGCCCGCGCGCTCACCCCCACGGCCTCGGCGATGTCCTCCACGGTGAGCGCCGGCGGCTGATCGGGCATGTCCCCCTCCCGTCGGCGGTCACGCGATCAGGGCGAGGCGCATCCTCTGCGTGGACACCCATCCAGCCTACGTTCCCGCTGGTAGACGGCACAATTGCGCAAGATCGGCCTTGGGGCGGCTTGGTGGAGGACGGGGGGTTCGTAATGTGGACGTCATGCCTCGTCTTTGGGATAGCACACGTTGACCCACCCACATAACGTGGGGATATGGACGCTCTTACCAGCTGGAGGCCTCCTTACCGGGAGGGGTCACGGCAGGGCTCTCCGAACGGGTCCAGCCCACTGGTGATCAGGGAGCACGAGACGATGAACGTACAGGTTATGGAACGTGCCGACGTCACCGGGGCCGCAGCGGCCACGGCTGTCTACACATATCCGGTGTCCCACTCCTTCCAGGCGGTCGGCGTGGTGCGCCGCCGGGCACGCGACGTGCTGGCGGAGTGGGGCCTGCCCGAGGCCATTGCGGACGAGGCCGTACTCGTGATCTCGGAGCTGGTCACGAACGCGGTGCTGCACGCCCTGCCACCAGCCGAGCTGCGGCTGTTCCTGCACGGAGGCGTCGTACGCGTCGAGGTCGGCGACTCGGGAGCGGCTCCCGTGTGGCCGGGCAGCGCGCCCGCTTCGGACGAGCGCGGACGCGGCACCGACGTCGTCGAGGCGCTGGCGCTCCGTCACGGCGCCGACGTCGGGCCTGACTCCGCCACCTACTGGGCGGAACTGCCCGCCTGCTGATCCGATGGGGGCGGCAGGGTCAGCGCCGGAGGGTCTCGGAAGGGGACTCTCCGAACCGCTGCCGGTAGGCCAGCGAGAACCGGCCGAGATGGGCGAACCCCCACCGGTAGGCGACGTCGGTGACGGTCGCGGTGACCGGATCGGTGACCGTGAGCTCGGCCCGCGCGCGGTCGAGGCGCACCTCCCGCAGGTAACCCATCGGCGTCTTGTCCAGATGGCGCCGGAACCCCTCCTGCAGCGCCCGCGCGCTCACCCCCACGGCCTCGGCGATGTCCTCCACGGTGAGCGGCTCGGCCGCGTGCTCCTCGATCAGCCGTACGGCCCGCTTCACGGTGGGCGGCGCCACCGTCCGATGCCCGTCGCGCAACTCGTCGATGTAGTTGCTCGGCTGAGCCATCAGAAGCTGCGTCATCAGCAGCCCCTCCAGCTGCCTGACGACGAGCGGCTGCTCCAGCATTCCGCCACCGGTCTCGGCCTCTCTACGGAGGAGTTCGACCACCGACCGCCAGGAACGGGCCGGGGGCCGCGTCAGGTCCATCCCCAGGGAGAAGGTGAGCGGACGGTCCGGCCGCCGCCCGATCAGCCTGCCGAGCTGGTCTTCGAGTGCCCTGCGGTCGAACCGGGTGAACAGCCCGCAGTGGCCGGCCGACCAGCGCACGGACATGGGCCGGGTGAGCGACAGCACGCAGGCGAGCCCTGGCGTCGACACGATCCGCTCGGGCCCGTGGGACATCGCGGCGGTGCCGATGAGCGGCACCTCGACGAGGAGATGAGTGTCGACCATCTGGGGGGTAATCAACACCTCCGTGCCGTAGTGGAGGCAGTACAGACCGACCTCGCCGAACTCGATCCCGGTCATGCAGGCGTCGATGTGAGCGCCGGACTCCACGGGACGCACCGCGTAGCGGCCGAGGGCCTCCCCGACTCTGGCCTCGGCCTCGTCGACGTCCCGGGTGCACACCCGTTGATGCGCCGCGAACGGTAGCGGCCGATCGGACATCTCCGCCTCCCCCAGCGGTCACGCGAACCGGAACGCGCGGACGTGGCGCGTCCCCCGGACGGTCCGTCCCAGCCTACGTTCGCCCTGGTCAGGCCGTGTACCCCCGGCCCCGCCCGGGCCGGGTCAGCGCCGGAGGGTCTCGGAGGGCGACTCCCCGAACCGCTGCCGGTAAACCGACGAGAACCGGCCGAGATGGGCGAACCCCCATCGGTACGCGACGTCGGTGACGGTCACGGTGACCCGATCGGTGACCGTGAGCTCGGCCCGCACCCGGTCGAGGCGCACCTCCCGCAGGTAACCCATCGGCGTCTTGTCCAGATGGCGCCGGAACCCCTCCTGCAACGCCCGCGCGCTCACCCCCACGGCCTCGGCGATGTCCTCCACCGTGAGCGGTTCGCCCGCGTGCTCCTCGATCAGCCGTACGGCCCGCTTCACGGTGGGCGGCGCGACCCTCCGCTGCCCACCGCACAACTCGTCGATGTAGTTGCTCGGCTGGGCCATCAGAAGCTGCGTCATCAGCAGCCCTTCGAACTGCCTGACGACGAGCGGCTGCTCCAGCATGGCGCCACCGGTCTCGGCCTCGTCGCGGAGGAGCTCGACCACCGACCACCAGGAACGGGCCGGCGGCCGCGTCAGGTCCATGCCCAAGGCGAACGTGAGCGGACGGTCCGGCCGCCGCCCGATCAGCCTGCCGAGGTGAGCTTCGAGCGCCGGCCTGTCGAAGTGCACGATGCACTGCGTGTTCCCGGCCGACCACCGCATGGACCTGGGGCGAGCCGACAGCACGGCGGCGAGCTCGGGCGTGGATCGGATCGACTCCCGGCCGTGGCACACCTCGGCCGTTCCGGCAGACGGGAGCTCGACGAAGAGGGAGTCGTCCGCGACGGGCGGTATGATCGACACCTCCGCTCCGTAGCCGAGGACGTGCAGTCCGAAGTCGCCGAACTGGACTCCGTGCAACCGGACGTCGAGCCGGGCACCGGCCCTCATGGGTCGCAGCTCGTGCGCGCCGATGACCTCCCCGATCCGCACCCGGGCCTCGTCGGCGTCGTGCGTGTGCAGCCGCCAGTGCGCGGCGAGCGGCATCCGCTGATCGGACATGTCCGCCTCCCCCCAGCGGTCACGTGGCCCGAGGGGCGACCCAATCCCCCCGGGTGGGCCTTCTGTCCCAGCCTACGTTCGTCCTGGTGAGCCGCGTACTCCCCGTCGGCGCCTGCCGTACCCCCGGCACCCCGCGGCCGTCCGGTTCAGCCGCGGGCGGCCGCGTCCACCCGGGTGGCCGCCGAAGCATCCGTCGTGGGGTCCCCGGTCGTGACGGGGGCGGTCGAGCCGCGCACCACCAGTTCGGTGGCGAGCTCGACGTGGTGCGACTCGATCCGCTCCCCCGCCGCCAGGCGGAGCGCCGTACGCACCGCGACGGCGCCCATCTCCCGGAGCGGCTGGCGTACGGTCGTGAGGGGCGGCGAGGCCATCCGGGCGATCTGGGTGTCGTCGAATCCCACGATGCTGAGGTCCTCCGGCACCCGCAGCCCGCGCGCCCTGGCGGCCTCCAGCACCCCGAGCGCGATCTCGTCGCACCCGGCGAAGATCGCCGTGGGTGGTTCGGGGAGATCGAACAGCGCCGCGCCGCCCTCGACCCCGTCCTGGTAGTGGAAGTGCGCCGTCCGCACGTACCCGGGAGGTACGGGGACGCCCGCCGCCTCCATCGCGGCCCGGTAGCCGTGCAGCCTGGCCTGGGTGCAGGCCGCGGTGGCCGGGCCGCCGAGGTGGGCGACGCGCCGGTGGCCCAGCCCGAGCAGGTGCTGGGTGGCGGCCAGACCACCGGCGAAGTTCGTGGAGCCGACGCTGGTCACCCGGGTCCTCGGCAGGTTCAGCGGATCGATCACCACGAGGGGCAGCCGCGCCCGGGACAGGGCGCCGAGCTGCCCCCCGGTCAGCTCACCCGTGACGGCGACCAGCGCCCGCCGCCCGGCCGCGACCAGCCCGCGCGCCCACCCCCCGGTGCGGTCGGCGGAGCGCCGGATGCTCACCACGATCGACGCGTCGAGCTCGGCCCCGGCCTCCACCGCGCCCTGGACGATCTCGGTCGAGTACGGGTTGAGGTCGTCGTCGAACTCCACCTCGACCGTGTCGGACGCGGCCGGCTCGCCCCGGCGCTGCGGCGGCGCCACGTAGTCGTGCTGCGCGAGCAGCGACAGCACCAGGGCACGCGTCGCCGGGGCGACGTCGCTCCGGCCGTTCAGCACCTTCGACACGGTCGCGACCGACACACCCGCCGAGGCCGCGACCGTCGCCAGCGTGGCCCGTCTACGACCGGCCGCCATCTGATCCTCCCTGTCGCGTGGCGCCGGACCCCGGCGCCGGGCTCACTTCCACGGGGGTGACCAACCGGCGGTCACTGCCGACGTGGCGGAGCGGGCCGGTCAGCCGTACGCGGCCCCGGCAGGGCAGGTCCGACGCCGACGCCGACGTGCCGACGAGGACGTCGACGTCCCCGGGCTCGACCACCCGCCGCAGGTCGCGTCCGGTGAAGGCGGTCCGGTCGGTGTGGACGGTGAAGGTCGCCCGCGCGCTCTCGCCGGGCTCCAGCCGGACCCTGGCGAACCCGGTGAGCTGCCGCACCGGACGGGTGACCTGCGCGAGCACGTCGTGCAGGTAGAGCTGGACGACCTCCTCGCCCGCCCGCGGGCCGGTGTTGCGCACGCGCACCGACACGGTGAACTCGCCGTCCGTGGGCACCTCGGTCTCGCTGATCTCCAGGTCGCCGACCTCGAAGGTGGTGTAGGAGGCGCCGTAGCCGAACGGGAACAGCGGGCTCGGGTCGAGGTTGCTGATGCCGTGGTCGTCGGCGCCGAGCGGCGGCTGGAGGTAGGTGCCGGGCTGGCCGCCGTGGCTGCGGGGGATCTGCACCGGCAGCTTCCCGCAGGGCTGCACCCGGCCGGACAGGACGCCCGCGACCGCCGCCCCGCCCTCCTGCCCGGGCATGAACGCCTGGACGAGCGCGGCGGCCTTGTCGCGCACGTCCCCCAGCGCGTACGGCCGGCCCGAGACGACCACCACGACGACCGGCGTGCCGGTGGCGGCGAGCTCGGTCAGCAGGTCCTCCTGCACGCCGGGCAGCCGCAGGTCGTCGGCGTCGCAGCCCTCGCCCGAGGTCCCCTGCCCGAACAGCCCGGCGAGGTCGCCGACGACGGCCACGCACAGGTCGGACTCGCGGGCCGCCCGCAGCGCGTCCGCGAAGCCGGAGCGGTCCGCGTCCCGCCAGTCGCAGCCCCGCTCGTGGACGATCTCGGCGTCCGGCAGCTCGGCCCGCAGCGCGTCGAGCAGGCCGCGCGCCTCGATGCCGAGCCCGAGCCCGGGGTAGCGGGGCAGCACGTGGTTCGGGAAGGAGTAGCAGCCCATGAACGTGCGCGGGTCGTCGGCGCAGGGGCCGACCACCGCCACCCGCCTCAGCTCGGGGCGGCCCTCGCCGAGCAGCGGCAGCGCCTCGCCCGCGTCGAGCAGGACGACGGACCGCTCGGCCAGCTCCCTGGCCAGCTCCCGGTTGTGCGCCGAGTCCAGGTCCACCGACTCCGCCTCGGCCACCGACTGCTCCGGCGTCCAGTCGGGGTCGAGCAGGCCGAGCTCGATCTTCTGGGTGAGCAGCCGGCGCGCGGCCCGGTCGATGAGGGCCTCGGGCAGTTCGCCCCGTCGCACCCGGTCGGCCAGGTGCTGGCCGAAACCGAGCGTGTCGGGCAGCTCGACGTCGATCCCGGCGGTCAGCGCCTGCACGCCGGCGTCCTCCGCGTCCGCCGCGACCTGGTGCATCGTGGCCAGGAACGCGACCGACCAGTAGTCGGAGACGACGGTCCCGGTGAACCCCCACTCCTCGCGCAGCACCTCGGTCAGCAGCCACGGGTCGGCGACGGAGGGAACGCCGTCCAGGTCGCAGTAGGAGTTCATGACCGAGCGCGCGCCGCCCTCCGCGATCGCGGTCTCGAACGTCGGCAGGATCATGTCCATCAGCTCGCGCCGGCCCATCGGCACCGGGCCGTGGTTGCGGGCCGCCCGGGACGCGGAGTATCCGGCGAAGTGCTTGAGCGTGGCGATGACCCCCGCCTTCTCCAGGCCGCGCACGTACGCCGAGCCGAGCATCGCGACGAGGTACGGGTCCTCGCCCAGGGTCTCCTCGACCCGGCCCCAGCGGTAGTCGCGCACCACGTCGAGCACGGGCGAAAGGCCCTGGTGGACGCCCACGGCGCGCATGTCCCGCCCGATGGCCGCGGCCATCCGCTCCACCAGGCCGGGGTCGAAGGTCGCGCCCCAGGCGATGGCCGTCGGGTAGACCGTCGCGCCGTAGGTGGTGAAACCGGTCAGGCACTCCTCGTGTACCAGCGCCGGAATGCCCAGCCGGGAGTGCTTCACCACCTCGTGCTGCAGCCGCACCACCTCCGCGGCTCCCTCCGCCGCGCTCACCGGGGTGCTGCCGAACACCCGGGTCAGATGCCCGAGCCCGTGGCGCACCGACTCCTCGAACGGCACCGTCCCCGCGGCGGCGAACACGTCCTGCATGGGCGCCACGTTGTGCGTGCCGGTGTCGTCCTGTGACTCGGCGATCTGCTCGTCCTGCATGTCGTTGCCGATCCACCGGCTGCCGAGCTGGCCGATCTTCTCCTCCAGAGTCATCTCCTCGAGGAGGGCCTCCACCCGGTCGGCCACGGGAAGCGCGGGGTCCTGCCACGGCCGGAGGATCCGGTCCGTCGCGGGGGTCCGATCGAGCGCCGTCATCTGCTCTCCTCAAGAAAGAGTTTCGAAACATTTCGAGGTCCGGTGGCGGATTCGGCTGAAACATAGATGTTTCACGAGATCACCAGCTAGACGCCCATGCGAAAGTACTCTACACACGGCTAACCCGGCTGTGCCGAGCATGTGAGAGGAGCCTTGACACGCTGGTAACGCCTATCTAAATTGGCGTGCCACGCGGCTTGTGTCGAAATGTTTCGACGGGCTGACTTCAAGGAGGAGTGGGGCGGAGGCGCCCACGGTGCTGATCACGCTGTTGATCCAGTTCGCCGGCCACCGCATCCGATGTTCGGCGAGCCGCGCTCAGCCTCGGCATGCGACGTACGGAGAACAGCGTGGAGTCCAGGTCTACATCTCGCCGTGCCTTCCTTTCCCTCTCGATGGGCCTTCCCCTGGGCGCCGCGCTGGCGGCCTGCGGCACGTCCGGCCCGGCCCCGAGCGGCGGTGCCGCGAGCGGCGCCGCCGCGGGCGGAAACGGGGGCGGGGCCAAGGCCAGCTACTGGTTCCTCTCGGGCCCGCCCGGTGAGGCGCCCCGGACCGCGGCAGTGAAGCGGTTCAACCAGGCCAATCCCAACGGCCAGATCGATTTCAACGTCATCCAGAACGACGCGTACAAGACGAAGATCAAGACCGCGATCGGCGCGGGCCAGGCGCCCACCATCATCTGGGGCTGGGGCGGCGGCGGTCTGCGCAGCTACGTGCAGGCCGGCCAGGTCGAGGACCTCACCCCGTGGTTCGAGCAGAACGCCGCAGTGAAGGACCGGCTGTTCCCCGGTGCCTTCGGCGCCGCGACGATCGACGGCAAGATCTACGCGATGCCGTGCGAGACGGTGCAGCCGATCGTCCTGTTCTACAACAAGAAGGTCTTCGAGAAGGTCGGGGTGCAGCCGCCGCAGTCGTACGGCGACATCCTGGATCTGGTGAAGAAGTTCAACGCCCAGGGCATCGCGCCGTTCTCGCTGGGCGGCCAGTCCCGCTGGACGAACATGATGTGGCTGGAGTTCCTCTTCGACCGCACCGGCGGCTCCGAGGTGTTCCAGGCCGTCTTCGACGGCGAGAAGGACGCCTGGAACAACCCCGCGTCCATCGAGGCCCTGACCAAGATGCAGGAGCTCATCAAGGCCAACGGGTTCATCAAGGGCTTCTCCTCGATCACCGCCGACTCCAACGCCGACCAGGCGCTGCTCTACACCGGCAAGGCCGCGATGATGCTGCACGGCAGCTGGTCGTACGGCATCCAGCAGGCGCAGGGCGGCGACTTCGTCTCCAGCGGCGGCCTCGGCTTCATGAACTTCCCGCCGATCGACGGCGGCAAGGGCGACCCGAGCGACACCGTCGGCAACCCCGGCCAGTACCTGTCGATCTCCTCCAAGGCGACGCCCGAGCAGAAGGAGATCGCGAAGAAGTTCTTCGCCTCCGGAGTCCTCGACGAAGCCGAGCAGAAGGAATGGGTCGGCACCGGCGGCGTGCCGATCGTCAACGGCTCCGACAAGCTGTTCACCGGTTCCAAGGACGCGGAGTTCCTGAACTTCATCTACGGCGTCTCGAGCAAGGCCAAGGTGTTCGCCCAGTCCTGGGACCAGGCGCTCAGCCCGACCGCGGCCGAGGTGCTGCTGGACAACATCGCCAAGCTGTTCCAGCTGTCGATCTCTCCGCAGCAGTTCGCGACGAACATGAACGCGGTCATCGGCAAGTGACGATGTCCGCGACTACCACCGGACGGACGTCGTCCGCCGCCGCGCCCAAGGCGCGCGGCGGCGGCGTCCTGCCGTGGCTGGCACTTCCGGCCCTGCTGGCCTTCGTGGCCTTCGCGGTGATTCCGCTGATCGGGGTGCTGCTGCTCAGCTTCACGTCCTGGGACACGCTCGGCACGATCCAGCTGACCGGGCTGGAGAGCTGGCAGTCCGTGCTCTCCGACCCGGGCCTGCCGCACGCGCTGTGGGTGACGTTCCTGATCACGGCGCTCTCCTGGGCGGTCCAGACCCCGGCCAGCATCCTGATCGGGGTGTTCCTCGCGGGACACCAGCGCTACCGCGAGCTGCTCGCGGTGCTGTACTTCATCCCGCTGCTGCTCAGCTCGGCGGCCATCGCGATCACCTACAAGGCGCTGCTCGACCCCAACTTCGGGCTCGGCGCGGGGTTGCACATCGACCTGCTCACCCAGGACTGGCTCGGCGAGCCCGGCCTCGCCCTCGGCGTCGTGATCTTCGTGGTGTCGTGGCAGTTCATCCCGTTCCACTCGCTGCTCTACCAGGGCGGCGTACGGCAGATCCCGCGCTCGCTGTACGAGGCCGCGGAGCTGGACGGCGCGGGACGGGTCCGCATGTTCTTCAACATCACCCTGCCGCAGCTCAAGTACACGATCATCACGTCCTCCACGTTGATGATCGTCGGCTCCCTGACCTTCTTCGACCTGATCTTCGTGCTGACCGAGGGCGGTCCCTCCGACGCCACCCGCGCGCTCGCCCTGGACATGTACAAGCGCGGCTTCCAGGCCAACCTCATGGGAGCGGCCTGCGTGATCGGCGTCATCCTCGTTCTCGTCGGCCTCGCCCTGGCGCTGCTGCTGCGCCGGCTCGGCGGCCGCGACCCCAACGCCAGCCAGCTCGAAGGGGCCTGACCGTGACCGCGACCCACACGCCGGCGGCGGCGAAGCGCCCCACCGCGGCCCACTCGCGCGGACGCCGCCCCGCAACGCCCAGCCAGCGCCCCAACTGGCTGGGCGGGCTCATCGGCTGGCTGTGGCTGGCCGTGGTGATCATCCCGATCTACTGGATCGTGATCACCAGTTTCAAGACGCAGAGCAACTACTACGTGACCAACCCGCTGCTGCCGCCCTCCGATCCGACGCTGGACAACTACCGGCTCGTCATCGAGATGGACTTCCCGCTGTACTTCCTGAACAGCCTCCTCGTCGCCGTCGGCACGGTGATCCCGTCGGTCCTGTTCTCGTTCATGGCGGCGTACGCGATCGTCCGGAGCGGCACCGCCAGCCGGTTCCTCCGCGGGGTGAACTCGCTCTTCCTGATGGGCCTGGCCATCCCGCTGCAGGCGACCGTCATCCCGATCTACCT
Organism: Microbispora sp. H10670; assembly: GCF_014161385.1. Lineage (NCBI taxonomy): Bacteria > Bacillati > Actinomycetota > Actinomycetes > Streptosporangiales > Streptosporangiaceae > Microbispora > Microbispora sp. H10670. The sequence continues at coordinate 580,518 of NZ_JABBWW010000001.1, forward strand.
ACTGATCATCAAGCTGAGCCTCTACGACTCGCTGACCGCGCTGGTCCTGCCGTCGATCGCCTTCGCGATCCCGCTGTCGGTGCTGGTGCTCTCCAACTTCATCCGGGACGTGCCCAAGGAGCTCTTCGAGTCGATGCGGATGGACGGCGCGACCGAGTGGATGACACTGTGGCGCCTGGCCTTCCCGCTGACCCGGCCGGCCGTGGTGACGGTCTCGATCTACAACGCGCTGAACGTCTGGAACGGGTTCCTGCTGCCGCTGATCCTCACCCAGAGCCCCGACAAGCGCACCCTGCCGCTGGGTCTGGCGGCGTTCCAGGGCGGGCCGTACGGCGTGAACGTGCCCGCCGTGCTCGCCTCCGTGGTGCTGACCATCGTGCCGATCCTGGTCCTCTACACCGTCGGGCGCCGTCAGCTGCTCAGCGGCCTGACCGCCGGTTTCGGCAAGTAGGTCCCGGGACCCCTCAGTCTCCGCCGTACAGACGGCCCAGGTGGACGAGTTCCACGTCGGGCCGTCTGCCGGCGAGGCGCACCAGCTCCGCCGAGAACCCGGACCGGGCGAAGAGGAGCAGCTTCGGGAGGGCCCCGACCCTCCCCGCCGGCAGCAGCCCGCGCAGATGCTCCAGGCGTTCCAGCTGAGGGACGTCGACCGGCGCCTCGGTGCTCTTGGCCTCCCCGATCGCGGTGATCCGGTCGGCGGCGAACGACGTGGTCTCCGTGACGACGACGTCGAGTTCGTGCCCCCGGCGGTGCTCGCGGCACGGCAGTTCCGTCGGGCGCACCATGCTCGCGACGCCGCCGAGCGTGTCACGTGAGGCGTGCTCGAAGCACCACTGCCGAGCGAGGTCCTCGAAGTGCGCGCCGTAGATGCGGGAGGCGACGGTGTCCGCGTTGGCCTCCCAGACACGATCGGCACGACCCGCGACCAGTTCGGCCTCATGGCGCCGGATGAGAAGCTGGTGCAGGCGCACGACCGGCTCGCTGATGCGGAAGACGCTGCGCTTGCCACGCAGGGCGTCGTCGATCTGTTCGATCAGCCCGATGTCCTGCAGGCCGGCCAGCAGATGGGCGAGAGAGCTGCTGGGACGTCCCAGCGCCGCCGCGATCTCCGAGCGCCGATGGTTGCCGGCACTGATCGCACTCAGCGTCGCCGCGTACGAGGTCGGATCGGCGATCGCCGGCTCTTCCCGCAGGAGCAGGGCGCCCTCACGGAACATCGCGGAGGCGGGGTTCAACAGGCGCCGCTGAACCCAGTGGTCGAACTCGGCGGTCCGCGCCGGCCCCGACCCCCCGCTCATCTCCAGGTAGGCGGGAGTCCCCCCGAGCAGCGCGTGCAGCCGGAACGCCAATTCCGGATCGTGATCGGCACCCCAGAAGGCCGCGGCCTCGCGATACCTGAAGGGGCGCACCACCAGCTCCATGCCCGCCCGTCCACGCAGGGGCGCACCGCCCGCGAGCAACTGTGACATGGTCGTCAACGCGCTGCCGCACAGAATCATCCGGGTCCGGGTGTGCTGCTTGGCGTGGCTCAACGGGCTGAGCGCCTGCTGGAGATAGGAGGGCAGCGCGGGCGTCGCGGAGACCAGATAGGGAAACTCGTCGATGATCAGCGGAGTGGCCGCGTCCTCACCGAGCCGGAGCAGTTCGTCGAGCGCCTCGCGCCACGTACGGAAGGCGACGGGTTGGCGAAGACCCCGATGCGCGGCGTAGGCCGCCCCGAGGTCGGCGAGGTTCTGCGCCTCGGTCTGTTGCGTCGCGCCGAACAGGAACCCTCCGGTCTGCTGAGCCAGCAGCTCCAGCATGAGGGTCTTGCCCTGACGGCGGCGGCCGTAGACCAGCCCGAGAGTCGCCCCGGGTACGGGAGATGCGACGAAATCGACGAGGTTCTCCCACTCGACGTCCCGGCCGTACAAGCGTTCCGGCTTCCGGAGCAAGGACCCCCCTCGTCTCGATGGCGTCGCTGACTATGATAGGTGCAACTATCATAGTCGCAGCAATAATTCGCGCTCGGAGGTCCTGCCAAGGGGCGGCAATCATCGGGCCCGGGTTCGGCGGGAGCCGAGAGGGAGACCGGGCGGCGGGGTAGAGGCACATCGATGCCGATCACTCCCACCTCCGACAGCCTTCACGCGTCCTCGCGCCGTGCCGTCGTACGGCCCGCCGCGGTGGCGGCGTCGATCGCGCTCGCGCCGACTCTGATGACGGCCCTGATGTTCGCCCTGGTGGCGCTCCTGGTGGCGGAAGCGGGTGCGGCCGGCGCCTCCGCCCGGTCCCGCGCGCCCGCCGGTCACCTCGCGGGGACCGGTGACGGCAACGGGAACGACTCGGCCGTACGCGTGGGCAACGGCTCCGGCAACCGGAACATGGTGACGATCGGCAGCAGCCGCATCAGCGGCGTCCAGTACCTGTTCTCCGCGGGGATCGGCGGCGTGAGCAGCGTGCAGGGCGGCCTGTGCCGGCCGCACGGCCGCCACTGCGTGCTGACGCAGAAGGTGCACGCGTCCGCCACCCTGTCGCCGGGCGCCGCGCGTGCCGGTCGTCACGATCGTTCCCGGCAGGGTGAACGCCGTGCGTGACCGGCCGGCCGTGCGGGTTCTCGTCCCCCTGACCCTGGCGATCACGACGGTTCTGGTGATCACGACGGCCTGGTCCGTCGCGCCGCCCGCCGCGGACGCGGCGGCGTTCCGGGCCGACGGCGGCGACCGCAACGGCAACCGCGCCCTGATCCGGGTGGGCAACGGCATCGACAACACCAGCCACTTGGTGGTGGGCAGCGCGAAGAACAGCGGCATCCAGCAGCAGACGATCGGCGTCGGCGGCGTCTCCAACTCCCAGAGCACGGCCTGCCGGCGATGGTTCCGCCGCTGTGAGGCGGCCCAGAGAATATGGGCGTCGAACCAGCAGCATTCCGGGGACATTTCTCCCCGGAAGCGGCACGACGCCAAAAGGACCGCCATGCGGTCGATGCGGCGGTAATCATTTCCCGGCGGCGGTGACGCGCGCGGCCCCACGGGGTAGATGCCCGGTGTATTCCACCCGGATGCGGACACCGAGAGGGCGTAGAAGACAATGGCTCGTCACACGGCGCGAAACGCGCTCATCGGCCCGGCGGCACGCCTGCTGGCGCTGGGCGCGCTGGCGGTCGCGACCGCGGGCGTCGCGCTCTCGCCGGGCAGCGCCGCCGCGGCGCCGGGCCGGGGCTGGGGCTGGGGCGGCGGCGGGGGTGACGCCAACGCCTCGCGCACGCGCTGGGTGGTCAACAACGGCCTGAACAACCGCGCCTACCTGGTGGCCGGCAGCCAGCGGAACGCCTTCGGCGTCCAGCAGGTCGTCGCGGGCGTGGACGCGGCGGTCAACACCCAGGCAGCCAACTGCCGGCACCGACCCGGCTGCGGCATCCCGCAGCGCATCCACGGCAGCAACACGAGTTTCCCCACCACCCGGGGAAACGTGAATGTGGGAGGGCACTGAGCGGGCCTTGCCCGCCTCGGCTTCCGGCCCGTTCCGCCGCGAATATCAGCCGCCTGTTCGCGGTGGGCAAGAATATGACAAGAGGCGCGCCGGGAAATCCGCCGGACCACCGCCGAGAATACGCTGTGCGCGACCCGGATCGGGATGGCGTGTACAGGACGGTGGCGAATGGCTCTTTCATACCGCGGAGCGCGCGGCGGGCGCCGGCGCGTCCCGCTCCTCGCGGGGCTGCTCTCCGGTGCGGCCATCACGCAGGCCCTCCTCGCCGTCCCCGCGGCGGCGGCCGGCCGGGCCGCGGAGGACCCTCCGGGAGGACGAGGCCCGTCCTCGATCGGGAACGGCACCCGCGACCGGAACGTCGTGTTCCTGGACAGCCCCTCCCACCTTCGTGGTCACCAGCACACCAGAGCCAGCACCGCCGGTGGCGCGAGCAACGTGGAGGACGGCTTCTGCCGCCGGGTCGCGAACTGCTCCATCAGGCAGAGCCTCACGGTCGTCATCGGCGCCGACGCCTCCTGAACGCGGGCCTCCGATCACACCGCGGTGGTCACCGCCCCGTCACGTCGTCGACTCCCGCCGGTCCTTCACGGCGCGTACGGCCTCCTCGGGGGAGTCGTAGAACGCGAGCAGCTGGTCCAGGCCCATGATGTGGAAGACCCGGGCGATGTCCTGCTCCAGGCCGGCCAGGAGCAGGGCGCCACCGGCGTCGTGCGCGCGCTGGTGGGCGGCCACCAGCGTGGCGATGCCCGTGGAGTCGCAGAAGGTCAGGCTGGACAGGTCGACGACCAGGTCGGCGCCGGGGCCGAAGGTCACCTCCTCCAGGGCCGCGCGTAGCCGGGGGGTGGTGTGGTGGTCCAAATCGCCGGCCACGACCAGCACGCGTGGTTCCGCGGTGCCCGGTTGAAGGGTGACGGTCAAGCCGTGATCATGCTGCACCTTGGCTCCCGGAGAACGATGATCGGGTGGCGGGTGGGACGGACAGGGCGAGGACCGCGGTGTCGTCGGACACTCCCTCGCCCAGGGCGGTGATCAGGTCGTGCACCGTGTCCAGCAGTGCGTCGGCGCTCGTCGGCCCGGCTGCGGCGAGGTAGGCGGTCAGGCCGTCCTCGTCGAGCATAGAGCCGGTCTCGGTGCGGGCCTCGGTGAGGCCGTCGGTGTAGAGGAGCAACGCGTCCCCGGCGTTCAGACGCGCGCTGACCTGGGCGAAGTGCGGGTTGCGCAGGATGCCGATCAGTTGCCCGCCGGCCGGGTGGATGGGTTCGACCACCCCGTCGGCCCGCACCGCGAGCGCCGGGGGATGACCCCCGGTGGCGAGCGTGACGCCGAACCCGTCGCCGTCGGGTTGCAGGACCCCGAAGACCGCGGTGCAGTACGGCGCCGGCACGTCGCCGCCCGCGTGCTCCTGCTGCAGCACCGCGTCGAGATTGGCCAGCACGGCGTGCGGATCGGCGTCGTACACCGCCGCGGCGCGCAGGGTGTAGCGGACCAGCGAGGTGAGGGAGGCCGCGCCGGCGCCCTTGCCGCAGACGTCGCCGAGGAAGAACCCCCACCGGTCTCCGTCGAGGGGGAACAGGTCGTAGAAGTCTCCGCCGACCTCGTCGGCGGAGACGGGGTGGTAGGCGGCGGCCGCGCGCAGGCCCGGCACCCGGGGCAGCGCGGGCGGCAGCAGGGTCCGCTGCAAGGTGCGGGCCAGCCGTTCCGCGCCCGCGCGGAGCTGCCGTTCGATCTCCACCGTGCGCTGCGTGACCAGCCGCACCTGAAGCTCGTCCATCACGAGGCCGGCCAGGTCCCGCAGGCAGGCGAGCTCCTCCTCGCCGGCCTCGCGCGGGCGGGTGTCCATGACGTTGACGCTGCCCAGCGGCTCACCGTCGGGCGTCACGATCGGCGCCGCCGCGTGGAACCTGATCCCCGGCTCGCCGCGCACCGCCGGATCGCCGGCGGCCCCCGGGTGCAGCCGGGCGTCGGAGACGACGTGCGGGCCGTCGTGCCGTACGGCCGCGGCGCACAGTGACTCGACGACCGGGGACTCCACGATCGGGGACCGGAATGTCGCGGGGCGCGCGGGCGGGCCGTGCGCGGCGATCACCCGGACGCGGTCGTCCCCGACGATCGTCACCGTGGCGAAGGGCGCGTGGAAGATCCTCGCGGCCAGGGCGGCCACCCGGTCGAACGCGCCGCCTGACGCGGTCTCCAGGGCCGCGTAGCGGCGCACGGCCTCCTGCCGGCGCGCCTCCTCGTCGGAGTCCGCCGCCGTGGGCCTGCCGGGCGCTTCCTCGACCGTGCTGACCTCGGGCTCCTTCCTTGCCACCGGGGCGCGTACTTAGGGGGCCCGCGTCACCCGTGAAACGTTTGCCCTATCCTACGGAACCATTGAACTGTTCCTTCCCTGACCTGCCGGACTCGCCCGACAGGGCGGCACGACACCCGGGCCGGCCCGCGGCGGCCCGGCCGTCGAGGGAGAAGACGCGTGGGCGACGAGCAAGCGACGGAACCGATGTCCGCCGAGGACGGTCAGCCGGTGGAGCTCCTGTTCCCCGGCGGCAGCGAGATGGCGCGGCGGATGCGCGCCTATCCGTGGTCCGGGACATCCATGGGAGACCCGGACACCTGGCCGGCGAGCCTCCGCACCGCCTGCCGGATCTGCCTCACCTCCCGTTTTCCCATGATCGTGTGGTGGGGCGAGGAGCTGCGGTTCCTCTACAACGACGCCTACCTGCCGCTGCTCGGGTCCAAGCATCCCGCCCTGGCCAAGCCGGGCGACGAGGTCTGGACGGAGATCTGGCACACGATCGGCCCGATGCTGCGCTCGGTGATGAGCTCCGGCGAGGCGACCTGGTCGGAGGACCTGCTGCTGCCGATGAACCGGCACGGCTACTGGGAGGAGACGTACTGGACGTACTCCTACAGCCCGCTGCACGACGACGACGGCGTCGTACGGGGCGTCTTCACCGCGGTCAGCGACACCACGGAGCGGTTCATCGGGGAGCGGCGCCTGGCGGTGCTGCAGGACCTCGGGGCCCAGGCCGGGCAGGCCCGCAGCGTCGCCGAGGCGTGCCGGCTCGTCGCCGAGGCGCTGGAGCGGTCGGGCGCCGACGTGCCCTTCTCGGCGATCTACCTGCGCCGCCCCGGCACGGACGACCTGACGCCGGCCGCGACGAGCCCGCGCGACGCGAGCGTCTCCCCGCTCCCCGGCGGCCCCGGCGACTGGCCGGTCGACCAGGTGCTGCGCACCGGGGAGCCCGTCGTGGTGACCGACGTGACGGAGCGGTTCGGGGCGTTGCCCTCGGGCGGCTGGCAGACCCCTCCGACACAGGCCGTGGTGCTGCCGCTGGCCGGTGAGACCGGCGGCGGGATGGTCGGGGTGATGGTGCTCGCCGCCGGCGCGGGCCGGGCCCTCGACGAGGCGTACGAGTCGTTCCTCGGCCTGGTGGCGCGGCAGACCGCCGCCCTCGTCAACGCGGCCGTGGCCTACCAGCTCCAGCAGCGCCGCGCCGAGGAGCTGGCCGAGCTCGACCGGGCCAAGACGGCGTTCTTCTCCAACATCAGCCACGAGTTCCGCACCCCGCTGACCCTGATCATGGGACCGGTGGAGGAGCTGCGCACCGCGCTGGCCGGAAACGGCGAGCGGGTGGGCGCGGACCGGCTGCGCGCGGAGCTCGACGTCGTCCACCGCAACGGCCTGCGGCTGGGCAAGCTCGTCAACACCCTGCTGGACTTCTCCCGCATCGAGGCCGGCCGCATGCGGGCCCGCTACGAAGCGGTGGACCTCGCCGCCGTCACCACCGACCTCGCCGGGGTCTTCCGCTCGGCCGTCGAGAAGGCCGGGCTCGCCTTCGAGGTGGACTGCCCTCCCCTGGACGAACCGGTGTACGTCGACCGGGGCATGTGGGAGAAGGTCGTGCTCAATTTGCTGAGCAACGCCCTGAAGTTCACCTTCGACGGCTCCGTCCGGGTCACGTTGCGCGCGGAGGACGGCCACGCGGTCGTCACCGTCGCGGACACCGGCATCGGGATCTCCCGGCACGAGCTGCCCCGGCTGTTCGAGCGCTTCCACCGGGTCGACAGCGCGAGGTCGCGGTCGAACGAGGGCAGCGGCATCGGGCTGGCGCTGGTCAAGGAGCTGGTGGGCCTCCACGGCGGCACGATCACCGCCGAGAGCGCGGAGGGCTCGGGCACCGCGTTCACCATCCGCCTGCCCTTCGGCTCGGCGCATCTGCCGCCCGACGGTCTGGTCCCGGTGCGGCCCACGGAAAGTGAGCCGACGACCGCCGCCGCTCCGTACGTGGAGGAGGCCCTGCGCTGGCTCCCCGAGGGGCCGGAGTCGCGGGAGGACGAGGCCGAGACCTCCGCGGCCGCTTCGGCGCTCGCGAACGGGCCGCGGCCACGGATCCTGGTCGCCGACGACAACGCCGACATGCGGGACTATCTGCGGCGCCTGCTGCGGCCCGCGTACGAGGTCGACGTCGTCACCGACGGCCAGGCCGCGCTGGAGGCCGTCCGCGCCGACGCTCCCGACCTCGTCGTCAGCGACGTGATGATGCCCCGCCTGGACGGCCTGCGGCTGGTGGCGGCGCTGCGGGCCGACCCCCGCACCGCCGCGGTCCCGGTCCTGCTGCTGTCGGCCCGCGCGGGACAGGAGGCCGGCATCGAGGGGCTGGACGCGGGCGCGGACGACTACCTCGTCAAGCCGTTCTCCGCCGACGAACTGCTGGCCCGGGTGCGGGCCACCGTGGATCGGGCGCGGCTGCGCGCCCACCACCTCCGGTGGCACGCCGCCATGATCGAGTCGTTGCAGGAGGCGTTCTTCGTCGCCGACGAGAACGGCGCCGTCATCGAGGTCAACTCGGCGTTCGCCGACATCGTCGGGTACGGCCCCGAGGGGCTCCCCTATCTCCCGCGTCATCCCTGGCTGCCGGCCGAGGCCGACGACCCGGTGACGTACCGGAGGCTCGCCGAGGCGTACGAACGGGTGACGAGCCACGGCAGCGGAGGCTGCGTGGTGCCGCTCCGCCACAGCGACGGGCACCAGATCTGGGTGGCGGCCACCTTCGTCGCCGTCGCGGACCCCGGCACCGGTGAGCGCCGGATCGTCGGCACCCTGCGCGACGTCACCGCCGAGCACTATCTCGTCCAGCGGGAGACGGCCCTCGCCGCGCTCAGCGTGCGCGTCTCCGAGGCGGGCAGCGTGTCCGACGCGCTGACGGGGGCGCTGGAGGAGCTGCGCGAGGTCTGGCGGGCCCGGGACGTGACGGCCGCCCTGTGGCACGGCGAGGCGGAGCCCGCGCTGTTCCGCGCCTGCCCCGCGACCGAGACCGCGGCCGAAACCGAGATCGGGACCGGCTGGCTCGACCTGCCCGCGGAGTTGCGGGACAGGCTCGCCGAGCTGCGCGACTACCCGCCCCTGCGCCCGCTCGCGAGCGAGGCGGACGGCGCGGGCATCAGCCTGGAGCATCCGGCGGGCATCCTCACCCTGTGGATCGATCTCGGCCAGAACCGGCCCTTCACGGCCGAGGACCAGACGCTGCTCGCGCTGCTGACCGGTCATCTGGGCCAGGGCCTGCACCGGGTGCACCAGCTCGACCAGCAGCGTGAGGCCGCGGTCGCCCTGCAGCGGGCCATCCTCGGCCCCTCCCACCTGCCCGCCGGCTTCGCCGTACGGTACGAGCCGGCCACCCGTCCGCTGGAGGTGGGCGGCGACTGGTACGACATCGTGCCGCTGCCGGACGAGCGCATCGGCATCGTGGTGGGCGACTGCGTGGGGCGCGGCCTGGAGGCCGCGGCCGTCATGGGTCAGCTGCGCAGCGCCTGCCGGGCCCTGCTGCTGCAGGAGGCGGGGCCGGCACAGGTGCTGACCGCCCTCGACAAGTTCGCCGCCCTGGTGCCCGGCGCCCGGTGCACGACCGTCTTCTGCGGCGTCCTCGACTCGACGACCGGCCGTCTCGTCTACTCCAGCGCCGGGCACCTGCCGGGCATCCTGGCCCATCCCGGCGGCGGGACCGAGCTGCTGGAGGGCGGGCGCTCCACGCCGCTCGCGGTGCGGCCCGGCCATCCCCGGCCCGAGGACGTCCGCACGATGCCGGCGCGGTCGACGCTGCTGCTCTACACCGACGGCCTCGTCGAGCGCCGCCGCAGCCCGCTGACCAGGGGCATCGACCAGGCGAGCGCCGCCGTGCAGGACGGCCGCTCGGCCCCCATCGAGGACCTCGCGACGCAGGTCATGCGCCGGATGGCGCCGGACACCGGTTACAGCGACGACGTCGCGCTGTTGCTGTACCGCCAGCCCGCGCCGTTCGAGGTGGCCTTCCCCGCCGAGTCGAGCCAGCTCGCCCCGGTCCGTACGGCCCTGCGCGACTGGCTGAACCGGTGCGAGCTGAATCCCACGATGATCCAGAACGTCCTGGTCGCGGCGGGCGAGGCCTGCGCGAACGCGATCGAGCACGGCCACCGTGACGCCCCCGGACGCACCGTGCGGCTGCGGGCGGTCGCCACCGCGGGCGATCTCTACCTGACCGTGGCCGACAGCGGCAACTGGAAACCCCCCAGACCGGAGGCCAACACGCACCGCGGCCGCGGAGTCGCCCTGATGCGCGCCCTGATGCAGCGCGTCACCATCCGTCCCGGTGCCGCCGGCACCACCGTCGACATGCACGCGAGGATCCCCCGATGACGACTCCCCTGACCATGGCTCCGTCCCGCCGCCCCGACGGCACCCCGGTCCTCACCGTCAGCGGCGAGATCGACATGAGCAACGCGGCCGAGCTCGACGCCGCGCTGTCCGGCGCCTCCGTCGACGGCCACGCCCTGCTGGTCGACCTCAGCGAGGTCGAGTACCTCGACAGCGCGGGGCTGACCGTGCTGTTCGCGCACGCCCCGCGCATCGAGCTCGTCGCCAACGACCTGCTCGCCCCGGTGCTCACCATCTCCGGCCTCGTGCAGGTCACCACCGTCCACGGAATGGAGTCCTAGACGGCGGGCGGGGGCCAGGCGTCGCCCCAGACGACGTCGCGCGCCTCGCGGTAGACCTCCCCCTGCCGCTTCGAGACGGGGTGGTCGGCGAGACCGTCACCGGTCGTGCACAGGCGCAGCGTCACCAGCCCCTTGCGCTTCAGCGGGTGGCGTACGACGCGGCTCTCGGCGCGCGGCCACGGCCGGGCCGACGCCGCGACATAGGAGAACTTCTCGTCCTCGAAGCTCAGCGTGCCGTCCTTGACCCGGCGGTGCAGGGCGCTGCGGTTGAGGCGGACCGCGAAATGGCACCAGTCCTGACCCTCCCGGATCGGGCACTCGCCGTCGTGCGGGCAGGGCGCGACGATGTGCAGGCCCGCCCCGGCCAGCAGCCGCCGGGCCGCGGCGATCCCGGCGTACCCGGCGGGCGTGCCGGGCTCGATGATCACCAGCATGCCCCCGTGCCGCGCCGACTCCAGCGCCAGGGACCGCACCACGTCGTCCCGGACCGCGGGCGACAGCTCCCCGAGCACGTACGACATGGTGACCAGGTCGGCCGCGGGCGCGGCCGTCCCCCGGTCGAGCACCGTCTGCCGCCAGCGGGCCTCCCGTACGGCCGCCGCGGGAGAGCGGGCGGCCAGCCGCCGGCCGAAGGCGATGGCGGAGGCGGACTGTTCGAGCACGGTGACGTCCGTCAGCCCGGGCCAGACCGCGTTCGCGGCCCACACCGCGCTGCCCGTCCCGCCCCCCACGTCGGCGTGCGTCCGCGGCGCGAAGCCGGGCGCGAGCAGGGCGACCTGGCGCAGCGCCGCGGCCACCGCGCTGTAGGTCGCCGGCATGCGGTAGCCGGCGTACGCGGCGACGGCGGCCTCGGAGCCCAGCGCGGGGACGTTCCGGTCGAAACCCTCCCGGTACTGCCGGATGAGCGCCGATACGTTTCGCGTCAGTTCGGGCACGGGAAAGCGGCCGAGCGACTCTTCCAGCGCGTCGTCGAGGGCATCGGGAAGGGCGGACACGCTGTTCATGATGCCCCGCCCCCGCTCACGCTGTCGAAACGACCCTCACGCGAGCCGTACGGTGACCGTGTGGGAGGCGCCGGCCCGATCCGCCAGCCGGCCGAAGACGAGCGTGAGCCGGGCCCCCGTCCGGGCGCTGTCCAGGAGCGGATGGGCGTCCACGACCCCGGCCACCGGGTGGTCCCACGTCACCGTCAGCCCGTCGAGCTCGCGCGGTGTATCGGCCCGGGGATCGGCCACCGTCACCGTCGCCGTGCCGTCGCCCAGGTCCCGCACGAGGACCGCGCACGGATCGGAGGCGGCCAGGCCGCCCGCCCGTCCCCCCGCCCAGAAGGCGACCGCGGTGATCCCGAGTGACGGCACCGCGATCCCCTGCTGCGCGGAGGTGTTGGCGAGCACGCGGGCCCAGCCGGGGTCGGCGGCACGGGCCCGCGTCGCGGCCGGGCCCGCCCCCGGCATGAGGTGGTAGACGTAGCCGGCCGCGTCCGGGTCCACGCCGTGGTCCAGCCAGATCGTGGCGTACGACCGGCCGACCCCACCCGCCGTACGGGTTTCGCGCAGCGTCCGCAGAGGCTGCCCCGGGGGCAGGACATAGCCGCCGTGGCCGTCCAGATGCGCCCACCCCACCACGGCGTCCACGGTGAGGGCGGCGCCGGTCCTGCGGTTGTCCACAACGGTCTCGACCGGCACGCCGTCCCGGCCCGTGATCCCGGCGCCGAGGCAGACGACCGCGTCGTCGAGGAAGAACCACGACTTGAAGGCCTCAAGGGTGCTTTTCAGGCCGTACAGGTGCTGGCCCACGGCCGCGTACACGCCGTCGGTGACGCCGCCCACCCATTCGGCCGGCGGGCGGGTGTCGCCCCACGCGCCGCCCGCACCGTCGGGCAGGCTCAGCGTGGAGACGGTGGTGCCCGGCAGCCGGTACGGATCAACGGTGGGCCAGAAGGAGTCGGAGTACTGGTCGCCGTGCTCCCGGCCCCACCAGTAGAGCATTCCGGCGCCCGTGTGCCAGCCGCGCGGGTTCTCCCCGTTGCCGTGCTCGTAGTGGGCCACCCGTGAGGAGGCCATGCTGAGCGCCGCGCACCAGCCGGGCCGGCGGTGTACGGCGCGGGCGCTCGCGGGGAACAGGCGGTGCCCGGGGGGCTCGGGCGCCGCCGGTGTCGTCTCGTCGCGCAGCACGGCCGCGAGCCGCGCGTGGAACGCCGGATCGCCTCCCTCGGCGGCCCGGAGCATGGGCTTCGCGGTGTCGCGCGCCGCCCAGCCCTTGACCATGCCCCGCCAGCGGGCCCGGTCGGCGGCCGGGGCCGTCTCCGCCAGCAGCAGGATCGCGGCGGCGATCTCCCTGCCGCGCGCGTGGTCGCCGTACGGCCGCCTGGCGACGCCGCGTCCCCGTACGAGGTCCATGAACGCGCCGTCGTGGACGAACGGCGCGAACGACCTGTCGACCGCGTCGAGGACGTTGCGGAAGGCCGGGTCGGCGATCTCCCACGGCGTGCCGCGCAGCACCGCGGACAGCGTCGCGAGGCCGGTCAGGGCCACCACGCCATACCCTCCCTGGTAGGGGACCGAGCCGTGCTGGATGAACGAGCCGTCGCGGTAGAACCCGTCGCCCTCGGTGACGTACCGGAAGACCGGCGAGAGCGCGGAGACGGCGAGCGCGGCCCGGCCGGGGTCCGCTCCGGCGATCGCCCGCAGCAGCGTGACCGTGCACAGGTCCACCCGGTTGGCCCCGGTGCTGTTGCCCGCGTAGTCGTCGAGGCGGCCCGGGGGGACGAAGTTGTCCACAGCCTCGCACAGCGCCGCGGTCTGACCGCCCGTCAGGTGTGGACCGGCCAGCAAAGCCGCGTCGAGCAGTGCCCTCGGCGCTCCGATCTGCCAGTCCCACCAGTTGCCGGTCTGGCCGGCGTCCGCGGCGTACACGTGCCGCACGTAGTGCTCGATCCCGGTGGCCACGGCCGAGCCGAGGCCCGGCTCGGCCGTCAGCCCGGTGCCCGGCAGCGCGTACGCGCGGGCCATGGCGCGCAGCCGCGCCGGGGTGGCGCCGAGGGACGGGAAGGGCAGGTCCGGCCAGAGCGACCGGCCGGTGGGGGTCATGGCGTCGCGGTGCAGGCGGGCCTCCGCACCCAGCCGCGCCAGGCGGCCCCGGTACGGCCCCCGCGCCGGATCGAACAGGCCCGCGCCGAGCGTGACCTCCCGCCAGCGGCGGCCCAGCACGGCCAGATCCCCGGTGCCGGGCCCGGTCTGGGGGTCACAGGCCGTCAGGAGGACGGCGAGGCCGCTGAACTGGAGAAATAATCGCCGGGAAGGTCCCTTCACGCGTAGATTATCCGCGCGATCCGCCGCTTTCATCGATCTTCGGCAGACATCTATGGGAGCGCTCCCAAATGACGTACCTTTCTTCTGCCTTGTCACCGGGAAAGGGAGCGTGTTGTGAGACGAGTGTTATCCGCGGCCGGTCTGGCCCTGCTGCTGCCGCTGACGGCGACCTCGGTCGCCTCCGCCTCAGGAGGTCACGGCGGGCACGGGCCGGGGACCTGCGCGAAGAAGGCCGCGCTGTTCTGCGAGGACTTCCAGTCGCTGCCCGTCGGCGGCGCGGCCAGCCTCAAGTGGGGCGTCGACACCAAGCACGGCACGCTCACCGTCGAACCCGCGACGGGCGGCCAGAAGGTGCTGCACGTCCACACCGAGGGCAACGGCCGGGCCTTCCTCAGGGTGGACGACTTCGCTCCACCCGGCAACGGCTTCTACGGCCGCGTCCGGCTGCGCGTGAAGGCGTTCCCCACCGCGCCCGACTGGGCGCACTACACGCTCGTCGAGGCCACCGGCGCGGGTCCGGAGATCGTCCGGCCGCTCGGCGGGCAGTACGTCCCCACGCTGGGCAAGGACCTGTGGGGCGTCGGCGCGGACGGCGGCCCCACCGGCGACTGGACCAACTGGCGCGAGTCCGCGCCCTCCCGGGCCGGCGTCTGGCAGTGCGTCGAGTGGCGGATGGACCCCGCCGACAACCGGATCTCGGTGTGGTTCGACGGCGTCCCCCAGCCCGACCTGACCGTCTCCACCCGCTCTCACGGCGGCAACGACACCGACTTCGTCTTCCCCAGGTTCGACACGGTGAAGCTCGGCTGGCAGCTCTACCAGCCGAACCCCGCTCCCTCGGCGTACGACCTCTGGATGGACGACATCACGCTGAGCACCGGCCGCGTCGGCTGCGCCTGATCCCGGACGCCCGACCCGTCACGCCGCCTCGGTCCGGCTCCCGCACAGCAGGCGCAGGGAGCCGGCCGCCAGGCCGGTGACCAGCACGACGTGTACGGCGAGGTGGACGGCCATGAAGTAGGCCGTGAACGCCACCCCGCGCTGCCGGCGTACGAACCCGACCAGCACCGGATCGGCGACCGCGAACCCGGCGACGAACGCCGCGGGCACCGCGGACGCGAGCGGGTGGAACAGCCCGAACGGCACGCTCAGCAGCACCAGCGCGAGGCACGCCAGGGCGAGCGCGCAGGAGAGGATGCCGGCCGGGCTGTTGGCGTGCTCGGGCTTGGCCGCGCCGCGCCGGGCGGTGGCCAGGGCGAGCGGGATCAACGGCAGGGCCCGCCGCCACTGCTCGGTGAGGACCGGCAGCAGGCGGCTGCCGTCGTCGTGGCGGCCCACGACCGTGTCGGTGAGCACGATGCGGCTGCGCACGGCGAGCCTGCTGCTGTACTCGACGTCCTCGCAGTCGCGCAGCCGCTCGTCGAACCGGCCGGCGGCGAGCAGCACGTCGCGGCGGATCGCGGCGAGGGCGAAGACGACGCTGTTGACCTCTCCGAGGTGGCGGCGCCGCCAGTGGACCGCGTGCAGGATGCGGTACCACTCGACCGGGCCGTCGTCGATCAGCGGCTCGACGTCGTAGACGCCGTGCACGCAGCCGACCTCGGGGTCGCGCTCCAGGATCTCCATCGCGCCCGCCACGGCGTCGGGCCGCAGCGCCACGTCGGCGTCGAGGAAGAAGATCACCTCGCCGGTGGTGGCGTCGATCCCGGCGTTGCGGGCGGCCGAGACGCCCCGGTTCTCCGGGAGGCGCACGACCCGGCAGCCCAGCTCCTCGGCGATCGCCGCCGAACCGTCGGTGGAGGCGTCGTCCACCACGACGACCTCGCCGGGCCGCCGCGTCTGCGCGAGCACCGACTCCAGGCACAGCCGCAGGGTCTTGGCGGCGTTGTAGCAGGGCACCACCAGGGAGATCACCGGCCGCCCGCCTTCCCCGCCGACCCGGCGTACACGGCCAGCGTCTCGTCGGCGGCGCGGCGCCAGCTCAGCGTCTCGCGCACCAGCCGCTCCCCCCGCTCGGCGAGCGCCCGGCGCAGGTCCGGGTCGCCCATGACCTCGACGACCCCCTCGGCGATGTCACCCGGCTCGTCCGCCCGTACGAACCGCACGGCGGGCTCGGCGGGGTCGCCGAGGAAGATCCGGGAGAAGCCGTCGCCCAGGATCACCGGGCGGGCCAGCGCCATCGCCTCGGTCGCCACCAGCCCGAACGGCTCGAACAGCGAGGGGAAGACGCAGGCGTCGGCCATCGCGTAGTACTCCAGCAGGGCCTGGCCGTCCACGAAGCCGCCCGAGGTCAGCACCCGGTCGCCGAGCCCCGACCCGGCGGCGATGCGCCGCACGCCGTCCTCGTCCCCCTCGCCCACGAGCACCAGGCGGAGGCCGGGCACCGCCGCGGCGATCGCGGGCATCGCCTCCAGCAGTTCGTAGACGCCCTTCTGCCGTTCGATCCGGCCGACGAACAGCAGCACCGGGTCCTGCGCGCCGATGCCGAGCCGGGCGCGCAGGTCGGCCGCCCCCAGCCGCAGCTTCTCCCGGTCGAAGCCGGGGTCGGCGACCACCCGTTCGTACGTGCCGCCCAGCCGGACGACGTCGATCGGCGTCCGGACCCACCCCGCCGCGAGCAGTTGCTCACGCACCTCGGGAGTGGCCACCACGACCCGGCGGGAGATCCGCGCCAGCCACCGCTCCAGCGCGGCGAACAGGCCGAGCGGGTCGGTGATGCTGCGCTGCCGCGCCACGCCGTACTCGGTCGTGTGGACGTGGAAGACCACCGGGAGCCGCAGCACGTAGTGGCTCAGCAGGCCGCACAGGAAGTTCGTCGAGTCGTGGACGGCGACGACGTCCGGCCGCCGGGCGGGCGGCAGCCGCCGCAGCAGCAGGAAGTAACGCCAGTTGCTCACCACGACGGTCAGCGCGAGCAGGAGGAACTCCGCGCCACGCGTGCGGTTGAGCCGCCGCCCGCGGGCGACCGCGCCGAGCACCCACCCGAGCACGCGCCCGCGCGGCCGGTACGCCGTGACGCCGCCGGCCCGGTCCCACACCGGCAGCCCGCCGTCGTTCAGGGTGAGGACGGCGAGGTCGTGGCCGCTCGACAGGTGCGGCGCGATCATCTCGGCGTACCGGCCGAGCCCCGCCGTGATGTTGGGCGGAAACTGGTTGATGACGAAGGCGATCCTCATCGCCGTGCCTCCCGTACGCCGGTCACGGCCGCGGGAGGGCCGCCGGGCCGGTACAACCGGGCGCAGGCGGCCACCACGACGGCCACGAGGATGAGATTGGTCAGGGCGAAGGCGACCAGCCCGCCGGTCAGTCCCTGCCAGGCGATGAGCGCCGCCTGGCCGCCGAGCGCGAGCGGCGTGCCCGCCAGCAGGCAGCCGATGAGCACCCGGGCCCCCCGCACCCCGTCCATCGTCAGGGCGACCTGGTAGAGGTTGAAGACCGTGTGCGCGCCGATCCCCAGCGCCGACAGGGCCATCAACCCGAGCGAGTACGGATACTCCCCGCCCATCAGCAGGAAGAAGACCGTGCTCGCCGCGAACGAGAACACGGCGGTCGCGCCGAAGACGGCCGGGCCGAGCCGGGCGATGCGCCGCATCACCGCGGGCTTGTCCAGGGTCGCCAGCGTGGGCAGCAGCACCAGGCCGACGCCGTCGGTGAACACCACGCCCAGCAGCCGCTTGGGGAAGCCGTTGTAGACGGAGTAGACGCCGACGTCGGCAGGGGGCGCCCAGTGGTTCAGGAAGATCACGTCGACCCCGAACGCCACGGCGGTGAGCGCGCCGATGGCGGTGACGTACGCGCCGTGCCGGTACGTCGAGCGGGCCAGCGCCCGCGACCAGAGCCTCGGCCTGACCTCGAACCCGGCGAAGGAGAGCGCGGCGAACACGAGATTCGTGCCGATCAGCGCGACGAGGTACGGCTCCGCGTCGCGCACGTCGAGGGCGAGCAGGCAGAACGCGGCGGTGCCCAGATAGGCGACCGCGACGGCGAGCTTGAGCCACGCGACGAGGCGGAACCGCTTCAGCCCCCGCAGGAAGCTCTCGGTGAGCTGGTTGAGCGTCATCGACAACGCCAGCGCGAGCGCGAAGGCCAGCGTGCGGACGTCCACGCCGAGCGCGGCGGTCAGCGGCCCGGCGGCCAGCAGCCCGGCGGCGAACACCACCGCGCCCAGCACGAGCGTCGACAGCAGCGCCGTGGTCACCAGGGCCGGCCGCGCGCCGGGCTCGGCCCGCGGCAGCTCCTGGAACATGACGAGGTTGAGGCTCATCAGCATGCCGACCGTGACGATCAGCGCGATCGACAGGACGACGGTGAAGTGGCCGAACGCCGCGGCTCCGGCGCCCCGGGCGATCACGAGCGTGGTCGCGGCGGCCGTGCCGCTGGCAACGGTGCTGACCAGCGTGGGCCCGGCCGCCCAGCGGTGGGCGGCCAGCAGCGCGGCCGCCCGCTCCGTCAGCGCGCCCACCGCAGGTACGCCCTCCGGGCGAACTCGAGGTCGCCGGCCGTGTTCACGCCGCGTGCCTCGCCGGGATCGGCGACCGGCACCACGGTCAGCGGCCAGCCCCGCTCGCGCGACAGGTGCGGCAGGAACGGCAGGAAGTTGACCTCTCCGGTGCGCGCTCCTACGGCCGCCTCTGCCAGGTAGCGCGTCCACTCCTCGTGCAGCCCGGCGACGTCGAGGCAGAAGACGCCCACGTCACCGAGCCCGCCGGGACGGCACTCGTCGCCCTCCCTGGACTGCCGCACCCGCGTCAGCACGCCCCGGTCGTCCAGTTCGTACTCCACGTACGGGTCCGGCATCGGCACGAGCGGCAGCGTGAGGCCCTTCTCGTGGGTCTCGGCCACCTCGCGGACGGTCGACGGCGACAGGTTCGCCTGGTCGCCCCAGACCACCAGGATCACGTCGTGGCCGCTCCAGTGCGGGGCCGCGCCGAAGATCGCCCCGCCCATGCCGGTGGGCGACTCCTGCACGCTCACCGAGACCGATCCCGCCGCGATCTCCGCCGCCGCGAGCGCGCGGAACGGCCCCTCCCCCTCGGGGGACATCACGACGTGGACGTGCTCCACGTGCGGCCGGAGCCGCTGGTGGAGCACGTGCCACACGGTGACGCCGTCGGCGACCTCCACCATGATCTTCGGGATGCCGAGCCCCAGGCGGGTGCCCCGCCCGGCGGCCGGGATCACCGCGCAGATCCGCTCAGCCCGCACCGCTCACCTCCACGTCCTTGGCCAGCAGGGTGGCGATCTCCTCCAGGTCGCGGGCCGCCACCGCCCCCGGGGCCGGCTCTGCGACGTGCGCGTGGATGGTCGCCAAGCCCGCGCCGACCGCCGACGCGACGCCGTGCGCGGAGTCCTCCAGCACCACCACCGCGCCGGGGTCGAGACCCCAGTGCTCGCAGGCGTACGCGTAGCAGGCCGGGTCGGGCTTGCTCACCGGGAGGTCGTCGCCGGTGAGCACGTCGATGAAGTACCCGTCGAGGGACCGCTCCGCGAGCGTCCGCTCGACCGAGGCGCGGCTGCCGCCGGTGACCAGGTACGCCGACCGGCCGGCGGTGGTCAGGCGGGCGAGCAGCCGCCGCGCGCCGGGGAACACGGCCACCGTTCCAAGGTTCTCGCGGTACAGCCGCTGCTTGAGCCGGGCCAGCCGGGCCGCCTCCTCGGTGTCGCCCAGCAGGCGCACCGCCACCTCACGGGTGCTCGCGCCGGTGTGGTCCGCGTACCGGAAGGAGGCGAGCAGGCCGGGCGCGACCTCGGCGATGGCCTGCCGGAAGGCCGCCTCGTGGGCCGGGCAGGAGTCGACGAGGGTGCCGTCGAGATCGAAGAGCCAGACGCGGCGGGCACAGGCGTCGGCCAGGAGATCGGTCACCGGGCCCCCGCCAGCGCCGCCTCGTGCCTGATGGCGAGCAGCGCCTCGGCCGTACGCCTCCCGTGATGCGCGCCGGGGTGACCCGGATCCTCCAGGTCGGCGGTGAGCCAGCGGGCCCCCGCCCACTCGCCCCGCCCGAGCACCCCGTGCGGCACCGTCGGAACGCCCGGCGTGGCTTCGGCTCCCACGTCCGGCCCCTGATGGCTGAGGACGTGGGTCACCAGGCGCCGCCGGTTGCCGGGGTCGCCGAGGTAGGCCAGCGTGCGGTCCACGAGGTCCGGCGCGCTCAGCCCCCGGCTGTCGTGGTCGTCGCGGGTGTTGACGACGAAGACCTTCGCCGCCGCCCGGCTCCGCGCCACGGCATCCGCCACGCCCGGCGTGAGATAACTGGGCAGCAGCGAGGAGTGCGGCGTTCCCGGGCCGTAGACGATGAGGTCGGCGTTCCTGATCGCCTCCAGCGCCCGCGGGTTCGGCGTGACCTCGGCGCGGTCCTCGAGCAGGTCATCCCTCGCCCACTCGGGGGGCGACGCCTCCAGTTCGGCCCGCCGCCGCCCGCCGACCGGCTCGCGCAGCAGGAACAGATCGGTGATCGTCGCCTGCGGCCGCCGCTGGTCCCGCGGCGCGACGATGTCGGCCTCGTCGGCCAGCAGCGTGCCGTCCCGCCTCAGTGCGACGAGGAACGCGTTCTCCCCGTTGGTCACGTTGAGCAGCCGTACGGGCGAGCCGAACGCCCGGGCGCAGGCGTCGACGGCGGCGTTGAAGTCCCGGCCCAGCCGCAGGTACGCCCCGGCGAACACGAGGTTGCCGAGCGCGCAGTCGGCGAGGTCGAACCCCTGGGGAGCGGCGGCGAGCCGCCGGGCGAAGGCGCGCAGGTGCGCCGCGACGAGCGCGGACGCCTCCTCCGGCAGCGCGGCGAACCGGCCGCGCCGCGCGGCGACGGCCTCGATGACCTCGGTCAGCCCGGCGGGCGTGGTCCCGGCCGGCAGGCGGTGTTCGAGCACCGTCGCCAGCGCGGCCTGCGCCGGGTCGGCGGGATCGAGGTGGAGCAGCAGGTTCTTGCGGAAGTCCGACGGCCCGAGCATCCCGGGCAGGTAGCGCCGCAGCGCGCCGGTGGAGTGGCCGTTGTCGTAGCCGTTCACCACCAGCGACAGATCGACCCCGGGAGTGACCAGCATGCCCCTCGCGATGCTGGCCGCTCCGCGGCCGCCGTTGAACATGGTGACCGCGACGTTCATCGGGCCTCCTCGGCGACCGGCGCGGGCGCGACGGCGCCGGGGGCGGAAGGCCGCAGGACCCCCCGGCGCAGCAGCCAGTGACGGAAACCGAGATAGACGACGAACAGGGCGCGGTCGCGCGCACCGCGCCAGAACCGCCAGCCGCGCCGGCCCCCGCCGCGCTCGCGGTGCTCGATGGGCACCTCCACCCACTCGTGGCCGATCTCGGCGACCCGGGCGGTGATCTCGGTCGAGCAGTTCATGCCGCCCGACTCCAGGGGCAGAGCCCGGAACAGCGGGCCGTACACCACCTTGAAGATCGAGTTGAAGTCGCGGTAGCGGGTGCCGTGCAGCAGGTTGCTGACCGCGCCGCTGGCCGCCGACCCCCAGCGGTACGCCGCGCCGTCGGCCTTCCTGATCCGGGCGCCGGAGAACGCCATGGCCTCCCCGGCCCGGATGCGCGGGATGACCCGATCGAGGTTGGCGATCGGGAACTGGCCGTCGGAGTCGAGCAGCACGACCCAGTCGAGCCGGGTGTGGGCGATGGCGGTGGCGATGGCCGCGCCCGCGCCCTGGTTGCGGTGATGCGTGACGACGACGAGCCGCGGGCACCGGGCCCGCAGACCGGCGAGGATCTCACCGGTCGCGTCACCGCTGCCGTCGTCGCAGACGACGATCTCCCAGTCGCCGACGGCCGGGTTGTTCTCCAGGTAATCCTGCCACTCGCTGACCGTCGCCGCGATGGTCTCCGCCTCGTTGTACGCGGGCGCGGCCACGGAGATGTCGACAGCACTGTCCGTCCGGCCGTCCAGGGAGCCGCCCGGGGAACCGTCCTCTGGACGCGTCACGGGATGCGTGTACGGCAAAGTCACCTCCTTGGGAGGTATCGGGTTGCGGGGAAACGAGGGAGAGGATCAGCGGTCGTCCGCACCGAGCAGACGGCCGATCCAGCGGTCCAGGGGAAGCAGATTGATCCCGACGATGATCGGGACGTGCACGAGGGCGAACACGATCGTCGCGCCGAACGAGATCGGCCCCCCGGTGAACAGGTTGATGTGCGGCGCGTCGATGGTCGCGGGGATCTCGACGGGGTTGGCGACGAACCACATGATGTCGAGGAAGCCGGAGAAGACGATGAGGACGCCGGTCGCCATGATCTTCAGGCAGCGGCCCGGCGTGCCCCCGCCGATCCGGTACGCGGCGGCGACCGTGAGCACGATGCCCGGATAGAGCAGCAGATAGAGATGCGTGTAGAAGCTGTCGCCCTGGGCCCGCGCGCCGTCGCCGTAGTAGAACCAGCTGATCCTCGGGATCAGATAGCCCGTGAAGAGCACGAACGGGACGTAGAGCAGCCAGTTCAGCCGGGGCGACACCCAGGGGAAGACCGCGATCGCCACGCACAGGCAGGCGAACGCGAGGAGCTTGGCCACCATCTGCCAGGGCGACTGGATCTCCCTGGTGTGCGGCGTGGCCAGCCACACGAAACCGGTGCCGGCGGCGCCGACGACCAGGGCCATCCACCACACGTGGGGCGCCCACGGGCGGGAACCGGCACGGACGACGTCCGCCGGAAAATTTCCGTCGAGACGGGGCCGGGACGGAGGACTTTCGCCGAATGCCGTCATGAGGACGCGGCACCTTCCTTCCAACGTGCCACTGGGGCAGGCGTGCCGTATGGGCGCTGCGAAGAATGCAGCCGCGAGCGCGGGAGCGCTCCCACGCATTATGTCATTCCCATCCGGAAATTCGTCCGCAATAGTGAGTATTGGGCGACAGAGCCGGATATTTTCGGGCGTCTTCCCAGGTCAGACGGGGCCAGTACGACGAAGCCGTACCCGCGAGTAGTTGAATGTTGCGCCACCGTTCGCCATTCCCTCGCGTTACGGACATTGTCAACCGCGTTTGCGGACGCATGTCAATTTTGGACCGGTCCTTATCCCGAGGAGCGGCCGTCCACCCGGACGCGATGCCGCGGCGCGCGCTGATGGCACCGCGCACTGACGGCGCCGTGCTCTGTCCTGCCCGGCGCCGTCCTCAACCCGGCCCCCCGGTCAACCCTTCGGGCATCCGGCCGATGTCTTCGCCGCGCGTGCGGTCAGCGGAAGAGAGCGGCACCCGCCGGGCCGCACCCAGACGATCGACACGTACCACTCGCCGGCGCTACCACGAGATTTCCTCGCGCTCAAGAGACAGCACTTCCCGGCCGTTTCACTGACAGCCGCGCTCGCGATCACATGCTGATGGGGGTCAAGACAGCGAAGTCCCGCAGATGGCCCGCAGCGCATCCCGCAACAAACGCCAGGCGAGCGGGCATGACCAGGTCCGGTCTCCTGGACATCGTGGAGGCAAACAAGTGTCAACTGATCGCCAGAATATGGATAAAAGAGCCTGGCAGGAATATGTCGCCGGATGGGAGCTATTGCTATGCCGTTCAGGACATAAGCACGCACTTCAATCAGTTGCTGTCGGCCCAGGACGAGAGGGGTGTTCTGCTCGCAAACGGGCGCTCGGGTCGCCGGCGGGGCGGACTCGTCGTCAGCGACCGCCCGGGTAGGCGGCCCGGGTCACTACTCTTCGAGCCCTGACGGTTCTCGCTCACCACTGTTCGCGGGGCTCGTCGCCACACGAACCGCCTTCCGCGTCTTGTCGACGAGCCCGTGTGCCGGCTTTCAAGAGGGACGCGGGGGCTTAGCGACCAGGGGACACCCCTGAGCGCCTGTTCACCGGGCGCGGGTCAGTGGTTGACGGGAATTCGGGGAGCCTGGGGGTCGGCGGTGGCCCTTCGATGGCGCGGCGCGTCCCCGCCGCCTCGGCCGTCCTGCTCGCGCGCTGCCCGCTCACGTTCCGGCTGCTCACGTCCCGGTTGCTCGGGCGCCGCCTGACGCGACGACCGGCCCTCGGCCTTCATGATCTCCTCTTCGAGGTCGCCCGGCGTGGGCGCCTCCAGCAGACGGGCCACGATCCGCGTCGCCGCCCGGGGGACGGCCCAGAAGCTGCCGGTGCGCTCGCCGTACCAGACCATCCAGCCGGGCGTCTTCGCCGCCAGGGCCCGCGCCGCGCTCCTGCCCGCGGTGCTCTCGCTCGTCATACCGATCCTCCCGCTCGCCGTGTCTCCGGGGAGCGCCCCTCTACCCCGTTACGGGCGGGCCAAGCACGGCCATGCGAGCACAGCCTGTGAGACGTGGCGCCGCGAGCCCGGCTCCCGACGGTCGGTAATGCCCACGCCAAGAGCACGCCCAGAAAGTAATACTGGTTAAGGGGGATATTAGGGATAGCCCGCTTATCTGGCTAGCTGGTATGTTTGAATGACTCAAGTCCCCGGTAGAGCGGGCGGCGGCGAGGCATCGGCCCGCCGACCCCAAGCTGTGCCGCGCCACTGGCTCGGACGACCGGCTCACGTCACGGAAACCCTTACGGAACAGGGGTTTTGCATGATCCCCGTAGCGCGGGAGACCCCCCGGAGCAACCAGGATAAGTCCCCTGTTCTTTACTTATTTGCCCCTATATGGCGCACAACTGGGGTTGCCGGACGGACTCCCATGCCATCGACTGCCGGACATTACTGGGACCTGACACTCCTCCGGGTAGCGTCGTTCAAGACAGTACGCCCGAAAAATATGGATGAAGGCGCGTATATGACAACGCAGCAGCTTGAGATCAGTGTGAGCGATCACCAGCCGGCCGTCGTGGTCGTGCTGCGGGGTGAACTCGACATCGCCACCGGAGACAGCCTCCGGAACGCGATCAGGAAGCTCGTCCACCAGGGTCGCGCGAAGATCGTGGTGGACGCGTCGAACCTGCGGTTCTGCGACTCCTGCGGCCTGGAAGCGCTGCTGGACGCCCGGGACGACATCGAGAAGGCCGCCGGTTGCCTGCGGCTCACCGGAGTTCACGGCATCTTGAAGATCGTCCTCGAGGCGACCAGGCTGCGCGGCACGTTCTCGATCGACGGCACGCCCGTCGAGGCAGTCGCCGCCATGGTGGTGACGGACTCGCACGACGTGTCCATGGTCTGATCATCGGGATCTGACCTCTGATCATCCGGCCCCCGCCCTCACACCGAGGGCGGGGGCTCTCGTACAGAACCCCTCCTGCCGCAGCGCGCCGGCGGTCGTTTGCACCGGTCGGGCCGGGGTACGCGCGGACGAGGGAAAGACCGGAGCGTTCAGGGGGAGGCACCATGGATCAGTCCCGTGTGCCCGTGCTGGAGGCGTTGGCCGCCTACCGGAAGCGAGGAGATCTCAGCTTCACTCCTCCGGGCCACAAGCAGGGCCGGGGCGTGGATCCGCGGGTCCTGGAGATCATGGGAGTCGACGTCTTCCGCGACGATGTGATGGTCATGAACGGCCTGGACGACCGGCTGCAGACCAACGGGGTGCTCGAAGAGGCCCAGCAACTCATGGCGGAGGCGGTCAACGCCGAGCAGGCGTTCTTCTCCACCTGCGGAAGCTCCCTGTCGATCAAGAGCGCCATGCTCTCCGTGGCCGGTCCGGGCGAGCGCCTGCTGGTCGCGCGCAACGCCCACAAGTCGGTCATCTCGGCACTGATCCTGAGCGGTGTCGAGCCGGTATGGGTCCACGGAGACTGGGACGGCGACCTCCACATGTCGTACCCGCCCACTCCCCAGGCGGTGGTGGAGGCGTTCCGGGCCGCCCCCGACGCCAAGGGCGTGCTCGTCGCCAGCCCGGTCGACTACGGCACGTGCGCCGACCTCGCCGGCATAAACGACGTGTGCCGCAGGTACGG
This sequence comes from Microbispora sp. H10670, assembly GCF_014161385.1. Classification (NCBI taxonomy): domain Bacteria; kingdom Bacillati; phylum Actinomycetota; class Actinomycetes; order Streptosporangiales; family Streptosporangiaceae; genus Microbispora; species Microbispora sp. H10670. The sequence goes on from NZ_JABBWW010000001.1 coordinate 606,089, forward strand.
CCGCACGTTCATCGTGGACGAGGCCTGGGGCGCCCACCTGCCGTTCCACGACGACCTGCCCGAGTGGGGGATGAACATCGGGGCGGACCTGTGCGTGACGAGCGTCCACAAGATGGGCGATGGGCTGGAGCAGAGCTCGGTGTTCCACCTGCAGGGCAACCGCGTGGACCCGGCCGTCCTCAAGGCCCGCGAGGACCTGCTCGGCACGACCAGCCCCTCCACCCTGATCTACGCCGCGCTCGACGGCTGGCGCCGGCAGATGGTGGAAAACGGCAAGGACCTGCTCGACCGCGCGCTGGAGCTCGCGGCGTCGGTCCGCGCCGAGATCGGCAAGATGCACGGGCTCTGGGTACTGGACAAGGAGAACACCGGCGCGTTCGACCTCGACCCGCTTGGTCACGCCGTACCCACCGGGCGCGCCCGCCCTGTGCCCCGGCGAGATCATCACCGAGCCGGTGCTGAGCTACCTGACCACCGGGCTCGACGGCGGCATGGACATCCCGGACGCGAGCGACCCCACGCTGAAGACGCTCCGGGTGGTCGCGGAGTGACGACCTTGACGGGGGCTAGCTTGACGGGAGCTATGCCCAGCGGGCGCTGACGGTCTCCGCCAGGAGCATCTCGGCGACCTCGCGCGGACGGCCGCCGCGGGCGTAGGCGGCCCGCTGCCGCGCGGCGCCCGAGCCGTACCGCCGCATGTGGTCGAGCTGGAGGGCCAGCGCGGCCCAGTCGCCGTTCTCCTCCAGCATCGGCCGCACGTGCTCCAGCATGCGGTCGACCAGGTGCCAGCCGGGCACGCGGGCGCCGGCGAGCAGGTCGTACGCCTCGCCCTCCACTCCGTCGTGCGCCGCGCGCCAGTAGGCCGCGCGCAGAAGCGTGTCCTCCACCTCGGGGGCGGGCACGCCGGCCCGTACGTCCCGGAGCGCGGTGGCGGCCAGACCCCGCACGAGCCCGGCCAGCATCGCGGTCTCGGCGGCGGTCGGGCACACGTCCGCCGCGCGGATCTCCAGCGTCGGCACGTGGTCGGAGAGGCGGGCCAGCCAGTAGATCATCCCCCGGTCGAGGATCGTGCCGCCGGTCAGCATCCCGGCGACGAGGTTCTCGTAGTGCCGGCGCGAGCGGAAGTACGGCGGCGGCTCCGCGCTCGGCCACCGGCCCATGACCATCGCCCGCCAGCTCGCGTGGCCGGTGTCCCTGCCGTCCGCGATCGGCGAGTTGGCCGACAGGGCCTGCAGGACGGGGAGCCAGGGCCGCAGGTGGTTGCTGACCCGCAGCGCCTCCTCGCGGTCCCCGAGCCCGACGTGGACGTGGCAGCCGCAGACGCCCTGCCCGTCCATCACGGCCCCGAACTCGCGGAGCATGGCGTGGTAACGGGGGCACGACGAGAGGGGCGGCACCCCGAGGTTGCCGTCCAGGGCCGTGCCGCACGCGGCCAACCCCAGGCCCGCGTCCGCGGCGGCGCGGGCGGCGGCCCGGCGCGACTCCACCAGGTCGCCGTGCAGCGCACGCAGATCGGTGTGCACGGCGCTGTTGCTCTCCAGTTGGAACCGCGTCAGTTCGAACACCAGCCGGTCCGCCGCCGGCCCGGCCAGCCGTGCGTACACGTCCTCGGCCGCCGGGACGACCCGACCGGTGCCGGGGTCCAGAAGAAGGAACTCCTCCTCGACGCCGAGCGTGAGCGCCGCCGGGTCCACGGGTGCCCGGGTGACGAGGGAAGAGCCGTGGACGGTGTCGAACCGGCCCTCCCTTGTCACGTCTGGCATCGGTGGTCTTTCTCGGAGGAGGGTCCAGTGAATCAGTCCCCCATTCCCCCGGACGATGCCGCGAAAAACCACAAATGGCATTTCTTGACGCGGGTCCGTACGGCCCTGCCCGGGCGTGCCGCCCCACTAGACTGACCGCCTGACCGGGGCCTGCCCGGCCGTGCCCGTGTCCCAATGCCCGTGTCCGATCGCCCGTGTCCCGCCGAGGTGTGCCAGTGACCGCCGCCGTCGTAGTGACCCCTGTGCCCGCGCACGTCCCCGACCACGTCCTGGTCATGGCACTTGACGGCGCGCTGGACTACACCAACGCCGACCGGCTGCGTGAGGAGCTCACGGCGGCCGTCGGCGAGGGCCACCGCGAGTTGCTGCTCGACCTGAGCGCGCTGAACTTCTGCGACTCCACCGGGATCCGGATCCTGCTGTCCGTACGCAAGCTGCTGCAGGAGCGGGACGGCGGGGTGACCCTGGCGGGGATGAACCCCCGGCTGGCGCGGATATTCCGGACCACCGGGCTCATCCACGCGTTCACCGTCGAGCCGGACCTCACGGAGGCCGTCGGCGCGCTGAACGCCCGGCCGGGGCCCGAGTAGGGCAGGTAGCGGCATCGGAAGGGTCACAAGAAGGTAGCCTCGGTGACGCCGAGGTGAGATGAACGGCAGAACCCGTGAGGGCGTGGCAGGGCGGCGGCGAGGAGGACAGGTGGTGGACCACCACCGGCAGTGGCCGATAACGGATGACCTCGCGACGTTACGTGACGACATCCAGCGGTTCGCCCTTGCGGCGGGACTCACCGGCGCCCGGCTGGACGATCTCGTCATCGCCGCCAACGAGGCCGCGATCAACGTGCTCGAACACGGCGGCGGAGTGGGCACGCTGGTGATGTCCTCTGACGGCGCCGTGCTCGCCGTCGAGGTGGCCGACGAGCTGGGCACGCTGCGCCCCGGCGCCGTGCCCGGACAGCGGCCCTCCGGCCGGAGCGTCCGGGGCTTCGGCCTCTGGCTCATGGGCGAGTTGTGCGACTCGGTGACGATCGAGCAGGTGCCCGGCCGGTCGACGATCCGGCTGTCCATGCACCTCGACACCGGCGGCCCGGCCGCCGGAGCGGGCGTCGCTCCCGTACGAGGGAGCATCCACCCGATCTGAACCGGCGGCCGGGCCTTCGGCCGGTCCCGCGTTGACCCTGGTTATCCTCTCGATCCCGTAAATCGGGCCGACACGACGGACCGAGCGCCATAACCTGGGTCCCGCCACCACCTCCTCCAGGGCTGCCGCACGGCTACCTGAGAAACGTCCATGACGCGGCGGCAACCGCGATCAGGACGCAGAGGCGAATGGTCCGGGGCGTGCTGTCGACGACGTCCCGGACCGCTCTGGCCACCTCGCCAACCCACGAGCCGATCTCCGGGTCGTGGAACCGGACTTCCTGACGGCGTTCCCCGCTTCCGCGGGGTCTGATGGCACTCATCGGGGCACCCTCCCCCATATGCGCTGTCCGGGCGGCGATTCCCCGGACCTTTCCCAGATGGTCACAGGTGACCCAGCGTGCACGCAACGCACACGGACGGCATTCGGGGTTCCATGCGGAGAGTGACGATCGTGTCACAACTTGCGAGGTATTTTCGCCCTGATACGTCCCGGAAAGCGTGCTTCGCTGTCTGATTTGTCCGCGGCCCTTTCCGGAAATTTGGACCAGCTCGCGACACGCCGTCATTTGTCTCCGAGGGCGGCGACCGGCGGGCGTATCCGGGACAGCACACAGCGACCGCGAAGGCCCCTCGGAGAGCACAAGGAGGCTTCCACAGACGATGTTACCGAATGTGACGGAGTGGTCACGCACACCCGGGCGCGCGGCGGGCCGCCACCGATCAGCCGCCGAGGTCGCGGACGACGTTCTCCAGGCACCGGGTCAGCGTCTCGACCCGCTCCTCCGTGACGGGCTGGTCACCGGTGGCCTCGGGCAGGTCCGCGCGCCGCGTGATCACCAGGGGCCGGTGCCGCTCGTCGATCTGGTCGAGCGGCAGCACCAGGCACTCGCCCCGGACGAAGACCAGCGCGACGTCCGGGTCGGCCGACTCCAGCAGCCGTCGTACGCAGTCGGGGTCGAGCAGCGCCATCGCGACTCCTCCCGTGCCGGAATCGGCAGAACGGGTCCAGGGCGGGTTCAGGGCCGGATGCCCACACCCGTCGTCACTTCCTTGATCCGTCCCCGGCCCGAGTCCGGGGCGAGCGGCGGGGTGCCCATGCCCGCCCCGCGCCGCATGCCCTCCAGTACGGCGCGCAGGGCGTCCACGGCGGTGTGGCGGGGCCGCCAGCCCAGCTCCTCACGGGCCCGGGTGATGTCCATGATCGGGATCTGCAGGGCCATCTCCACCAGGCCCGGCGAGGCCGGGATCAGCCGCAGGTGCCAGCCCGCCGCGACCGCCGTACGTACCAGCGTGGCCGGGACCGGCACCCGCCGCGCGCCGAGGAGGTCCGCGAGCACGGCGGGGTCGACGACCGGGTCGGCGGCGAGGTTGAACGCGCCCCGCACGTCGCGGGTGAGCGCCAGGCGGAACGCCTCGCCGGCGTCCAGCGAGTGCAGCGCCTGGAACCGCAGGCGGGGCATGTCCGGCACGAACGGGATCGTCCCCGGCCGCACCAGCCGCTGCGGCAGGAACGGACCGGCGAACAGCCGCCGCTGCTCGGTCGCGGCCTCCTCCTTGAAGATGAAACCGGGGCGCATCCGCACGACCCGGATGTCCGGGTGGTCGCGCTCGAAGACGTCGAGCACCCGCTCGACGTACGCCTTCTCCCGGGCGTAGGCGGCGTTCGGCCAGCCGTGGGTCGGCCAGGACTCGTCGACGGGCGGGTCCTTCGGCCCCGGCGAGTACGCCCCCACGGACGACGAGTGGACGAGGACCGACACCCCGGCCCGGGCGGCCGCGGCGAAGACGCGCATGCTGCCGATCACATTGGCGTTCCAGGTGGTGACGGGATCGTGGGTGGGCTGGAACAGCCAGGCGAGGTGCACCACGGCGTCGGCCCCGGTCATGATCGGGCCGAGGTCGTCCCGGAAGACGTCGGCCGTCCGCCACTCGGTCTTCGCCGGGCACCAGTCCGGCATCCGCCGGGCCACTCCGACGATCGAGGTCACGCTCGGCTCGGACTCCAGGGCGGTGAGCACGCTGGTCCCGACGTTCCCGCTCGCGCCAACCACGACAACTCGCATGAAGCTCTCCGTTTCCTGACACCCTTCGCGACAAACCGCCACAAAGGTCGCGATAGCCCCATCCCCGGCGGAGGCGCGATCATGCACCAGGGCGACCGAGAGGATGCGGGAGCTCCAGATTTCCCCTGGGACAATGCGGGGGAATCAGTGGTGGCGCGGGAATACCGCTACCTAGGAGGATTAAGTTCTCATAGTGGTCAGAGAGGCGGAACAGCAGAGATGGCTCAGATCGTCGGTGGCGGACGCCCCGTCAATGACGCCGAGCGACGGGTCATCGCCCACCTGCGGGACAACGCGCCTGACGACTGGCTGCTGCTGCACAACATCGAGGTGCCGCGCGGCGCCGACCTGTTCGAGGTGGACGTGGTCGTGCTGACCGGCCACTCGCTCGTCGTGATCGACGTGAAGGGCGCCCGGGGCCGGTTCGAGGTGTCGGGCAACCGGTGGTTCCCCCAGCACCGCGAGGCGTTCGGCTCGCCGGTGGCCAAGCTGCGCGGCACCGCGCGGGCGCTGAAGGGCCTGCTGATCGACGAGCACCGCGAGCTCGAACGGCTGTACGTCGACAACGTCGTGGTGCTGACCGCCCCGGGAGCCGTCCTCGTCGATCCCAGCGGGCGCGACGCCCGGCACGTCACGACGATCGCCGGGCTCGTTCCCATGCTCAGCGACGTGTCCCGGGTCAGGCACGGGTGCAGCCGGGACGCCACGCCGTACCGGACCGCGATCATCGAGGCGCTGAACGGTACCGTGCGCCGGCCCACCGCCCCGCCGCGGTTCGGCAACTGGGAGGTGGAGGAACAACTCGGCGGCGACAGCCGCGTCACCGAGTATCGCGCCGTCAACGCGACCGCGCCGACCAGCGGGACCGTGCTGCTGCGCGTCTACCGCGCCGACCCGATGGCCGAGCAGCAGCGGCGGGTCGCCGAACAGCGCCGCATCGCCAACGCCTACCAGGCGCTCGCCAAGATCCCGCCGCATCCCTGTGTCGTACGCTCGCGGGACTTCTTCGCCATCGACGACGAGAGCCGGTTCGTGCTCGTGCTCGACGACGTCCACGGGCAGGCCCTGCACCTGCATCTGACCGGGCGCGGGCTGGACATCGGCGCCAAGCTCGCCGTACTGGAGGACATGCTGGACGGCCTCGCCCACGTCCACGCCAACAAGGTCATCCACCGGGCGCTCACCCCCGCCTGCGTGCTCGTGGCGGACGACGGCAACGCCATGCTGACCGGCTTCGACTACGCCAAGCCCGGCCCGCGCAAGCACACCGTCGCCAACGAGCTCCCCAACATCCTCGACGTCCACTACGTCGCCCCCGAGTGCCGGGCACGGCCCGACCGGATGACCCCCGCCTCGGACGTCTACTCGGCCGGGGTCATCGCCTTCCAGCTGCTGACGGGCGAGCTCCCCATGCCCGGCATGGACGCCGAGCCGGCCGCCGCGGGGGTCGCCCCGGAGGTCATGGACCTCGTACGGCGGATGCGTGACCTCACCCCCGCGAAGCGTCCGGACGCGGCCACGGCCCTCGCCGAACTGCGTGACGCCCGGGAGGCCCAGCCCCGGCGGCGGGTGCCGCTCGGCGGCAGGATCCGCGACGCCCTCCGCCGCCTCCATCCCCGGGGGTGACACCCGCCCGGATCGCGGCGGGAGGCCGATCGACGGCGATGACGGGACCTTCGTCCCTAACCCGCCGGCGGGCCGATCACGCAGGCTTGCAGACATGAAGCTCGACTCGGCCGGCCTTGAGATTCTCCCGGGAGGGGAATGTCTGAACCTGCTGGCCTCCACCCCCATCGGCAGGATCGTCTTCACCGACCGGGCCCTCCCCGCCGTCCAGCCGGTCAACTTCTGCCTGCTCGACGGGAACATCGTCATCCGCACCGCCGCGGGTTCCAAGCTCGCCGCGGCGGCGCGGAACGCCGTCGTCGCCTTCGAGGCCGACGAGTTCGACGCGACGTTCCGTACGGGCTGGTCGGTGACCGCGGTGGGGCACGCCCGCGCGGTGTCGGAACCCGAGGAGATCGACCGCCTGTCGGCGCTGCCGCTGTCGCCCTGGGTGCCCGGGACCCGCGACCACTTCATCGTGATGGCCCCCGAGCAGATCTCCGGCCGCAGGCTCAACCGCTGACCGCGGCACCGCGCAGGACGCCGGTGTCCGCGGGCCGCCGGGGGGTGGCGGATGATGGACGGGTGCTCGCCCGTCCCGTGTCCCCGTCCCTGCTCGTGGAGGAACTGGCGGATCTGATCGCCGCCCGGCCGCGCGACGCGTGGGTGCGCGTCGCGGTGGACGGCGCTCCCGCCGCCGGGCCGGGACCGCTGGCCGACGCCCTGGCCGGCCCGCTGCGCCTGCGCGGCAGGGAGGTCCTGCGGGCGCCCGCGTCGGGCTTCCTGCGCCCCGCGTCGCTGCGGCTGGAGTTCGGCCGGACCGACCCCGACGTGTTCCACGACGAGTGGCTGGACGCGGCCGGCCTCGTCCGCGAGGTGCTGGGGCCGCTGGAGCCGGGCGGTGACGGGCGGGTGCTGCCCTCGCTGTGGGACAGCGTGCGGGACCGGGCCACCCGGGCCGGCTACGTCACGCTGCCGCCGGGCGGGGTGGCGCTGGTGGACGGCGCGCTGCTGCTCGGCCGCAGCCTGCCCTTCGACCTGACGATCCACCTGTCCCTGTCGCCGGCCGCGCTGGCGCGCCGCACACCGCCCGAGGAGCACTGGACGCTGCCCGCCTACGAACGGTACGAACGCGAGACGGGCCCGGCGCGGGCCGCCGACGTGGTCGTCCGCGTCGAGGACCCGCGCCGGCCCGCCGTGGTCACCCGGCCGGGCTGAACCGGAGGCCGCGACCGGGTGAGGTCTTGCCTGAGATGGACGCCTGCCTCGTTACAACAGGCCGCCCAGGCTCAGCAGGGGAAGTCCCACCTGCAGCCCCGCGTCCACGGCGAGCCCGAGCCGCAGGAGCGGGTCGTCCTCGTAGGCGCAGGTGGTGCAGCACGTCACGCAAGATGTGCTGGTGCAGGTGCATGGCCTGCCGGGCGCCGGGCCGGACCGCGTCACGGACGGCGGGTCGGTCGGCTTCGCGGGCGGCGGGCTGGACACCTTCACGGGCGGTGTGACCGGTGGCCTCACCGGCGGCGGGCTGGACACCTTCACGGGCGGCGTGACCGGCGGCTTCGCCGGCGGGCTGGGGGTCTGCGAGACGTGGGGAACGTGTACGACGTTCTGCACCGGAGGCACGACGATCTCCGGGACGTCGGGCGCCGGAAGCCGCTCCGGCGTCGTGAAGATCGGCACGTCCTCGCCCTCCGGCAGGTTCTGCACGGGCGGCAGGGCCCACCCGGGGCCGTTGCCGATCGCCGGACCGCCGGGGCCCTGGTTGCCGGACGGCATTCCCGGAGCCTGCGGCCCCGTCGTGTTGGGCGGGACGGCCGCCGAGGGGCGGTTCGGCCGCGGACGCTGAGGCTGGGGCTCCCGCTGGTGGGGACGCTGCCGCTCCGGCTGCCGCTGCTTGTGCGGACGCTTGCCGTGCCGGGGGTGGCGGGCGGCCGGGTGGACGCTGACGGCGGGTCGCCGCACCGTGATCGGCACTCCGTCTCCCGGTACGGCCTGCGCCGGTGCGGCGACGACCGCGCCGAGGGCCACGAACCCTCCGGTGACGACGGCGCCCACTCTGACCGCCACTCGCATGCCCATGCAGTTCTTCAACTCTTCTTCCTCGCAGTAGCGATGTCCGAGCCATTTCCTGGCTGGTCAGGTGACACCGGCGCGATCTGGTCAACCGCCCGCACTTACCGCTTGTCCCGATACGCGGAGCTCGAATGCCGACGTGGTCGGCCGGACTTCCGGCGGCCGATACCGGGACCGGCGCCGCGACGGGCCGTCCGCGCAATCACCGATCCCGGTCTCCCATTCAGCCGATTCGCACTCGGCTGATTCGCACTCAGCCGATGCGGATACCCAGGTCGACGAGGAGCGCCACGTCGAGAAGGTGCCTCCTCCAGAGGATCGGCGGGCAGGCGACGCAGGTCGGCGTACAGGTCGGGTCCGGGCTCGGCTCCTCCAGGGTCGTCACCTTCGGCGTCGGCGTAGCGGTCGGCGGGCAGTCGGTGATCGTGACCGTGATCGTGGTACACGTCGGCTGGGCCTGCGGAGCGGCCACCGCGGCCATCGCCGGCGCGGCCACGACCACACCTCCGGCCAGCACCGCGCCGGCCATCAGCCCCTTGACGAGATTCGTGCGCTTACGCATTTCTGTACCTTTCAAACAGCGATGCTCGAGAAATCGAGATTGCAGCTCGGCGAGGACGTTCCTCCCCGGTGTCACCGTGGGAACATCCTGCCAGCCGGTAAATCTCCCCGGTTCTGCCGACACAAACGACCGCCCCCATGTTTTCCCAGGTGTTTGCCGCTCTCAGAATGAGGGAGTCCGAATTATTCATCGCTGTCGCATCGGGCCGCTTATTCGATATCCGACATAGAACCCAAATCAATCACCGCCCGGATGAAATGAAAAAGGCCGGGGACACGCCCCGGCCCTCACACCGCCTGTCTCACAGTCCGTACTCCTCCAGCAGGCGCAGCCACACCTCGCTCACGGTGGGGTAGGAGGGCACGGCGTGCCACAGGTCGTCCAGGGTGACCCCGGCGGCGACCGCGACCGTCGCGGCGTGCAGCAGCTCGGCCGCGCCGGGAGCCACGAAGGTCACGCCGAGCAGCACGCGGCGGCTCTCGTCGACCACCGCCTTGGCCCTGCCCCCGTAACCGTCGCCGAGCAGGTAGCCCCCGGCCACCTGGCCCATCTCGTACTCGACGGCACGTACGTCGAAGCCCTCGGCACGGGCCTGCGCCTCGGTGCGGCCCACCGCGCACACCTGGGGATCGGTGAAGATCACCTGGGGTGCGCCGAGCCCGTCCGCGCGGTCGCGCATCGAGGGCCGGTCGTCCGCCTCGCCCCGCGCCCGGGCGACGATCACGTCCGACGCGATCCGCGCCTGGTACTTGCCCATGTGCGTGAGCGGCGCCAGGCCGTTGACGTCCCCCACCGCGTAGAGCCAGCCGTCGGCCACGCCGGTGGCCCGCATGCTGTCGTCCACGCCCACCGGACGCGACTCCGGCAGGCCCACCGACGCCAGGCCGAGATCGCCGATGGCGGGGCGGCGTCCGGTGGCGACCAGGATCTCGTCGGCCGTGATCGTGTCTCCGCCCGTCAGCCGCACCGTCACCGCCCCGCCCGGCTCCGGCCGCTCGACCTTCTCGGCGCTCTCACGCAGGCGGACGTCGACCCCCTGCTCGGTCAGCGACCGCGCCACCGCCTCCCCGGCGAAGGGCTCCACCCGGTCGAGCAGCCCGCCGCCCCGGACCAGCATGGTCACCTCCCGCGACCCGAGCCCGCGCATGGCCTGCGCCATCTCGCACGCGACCACTCCGCCGCCGATCACCACGAGCCGGTCCGGCACGGCGCGCGCGGCGGTCGCCTCGCGGTTCGTCCACGGCTGTGCGGCGGCCAGCCCGGCGACCGGGGGGATGACCGGGACGCTGCCGGTCGCCAGCACGACGGCGTGGTTCGCGGTGAGCGTGCGCGTGCCGCCGTCGGCCGTCGCGACCTCCACGCTCCGGGCGCCGGTGAGCCGCCCGGCCCCGCGTACGAGCGTCACCTTCGCGGAGTCGAGCCACCTGGCCTGCCCGGAGTCGTCGTAGTTCGAGACCACGGTGTCACGGTGGGCCAGCACGGCACCGGCGTCGATCGGGCCGTCGAGCCGCAGCCCCTGGACCCGGCTCACCTCACCCGCGAGGTCGACCGGCCGCAGCAGCGCCTTGCTCGGCATGCAGGCCCAGTAGGAGCACTCCCCACCGGCCAGTTCACGTTCGACGATGACGGTGCTCAGCCCGGCCGCCGCGATGCGCCCGGCGACGACCTCCCCCGCGGGTCCCGCACCCACCACGATCACATCGAAGACTTCCGGCATGGTCACCCTTCCTCTCGTACCGGAGTCCACCCTGTCACGGGCGCCGGGAGGCCGCGGAGACGAGTCCGCCCTCGTAGGCCGCTATGACGAGCTGGGCCCGGTCCCGCGCGCCGAGCTTGGCGATGAGGTGGCCGATGTGGGTCTTCACCGTGGCCGTGCTCACGTGCAGCGCGGCGGCGATCTCCTGGTTGGACAGGCCGCGCGCGACGAGGGTGAGCACCTCGCGCTCCCGCCCGGTGAGCCCGTCCAGCGACACGGACCACCGCGGGCCGGACGGGGCGGCCGGGGTGGTCCGGGCGAACTCGGCGATCAGCCGCCGGGTGACGCTCGGCGCCAGCAGTCCCTCCCCCGCCGCGATGACGCGGATCGCCGCGAGCAGGTCGGCGGGCGGGGTGTTCTTCAGCAGGAAGCCGCCGGCCCCCGCGCGCAGCCCCGCGTAGACGTACTCGTCCAGGTCGAACGTGGTGAGGATCAGGACCTTCACCGTGGAGGACTCGGCGCAGATCCGCCGGGTCGCCTCGATGCCGTCCAGGCCGGGCATGCGCACGTCCATCAGGACGACGTCGGGACGCTCCCGCCGGGCCAGTTCGACGGCCTCCGTCCCGGTTCCGGCCTCGCCGACCGCGACCAGCCCGGGCGTGCTGTCGACCAGCAGGCGCAGGCTGCCGCGCAGCAGGTCCTGGTCGTCGGCGAGCAGCACGCGGATCGGCTCGGGTGCGGTCACAGGTCCTCCACCTCGGCGGCAGGGTCTCCGGCGGGCTCCGCCGCGGACGGGGCGGGCAGGCGGGCGGACACCCGGAAGCCGCCCTCCGGGCGCGGCCCGGCCGTGAACTCGCCGCCGAACAGCAGGGCGCGCTCCCGCATGCCGATCAGCCCGTGCCCGGGCGGTCCCGGGGGCAGCGTACGGCGGCCCGGGCCGTCGTCGGTCACCTCGACCCGCACCTCGGCCGCCTCCCGCTCGACCAGGACCCGGCACCGGGCGGGAGCCGCGTGCCGCACGACGTTGGTGAGGGCCTCCTGCGCGATCCGGTGGACGGCGAGTTCCAGCGTCTCCGGCAGGGCGCCCACCACGCGCACGTCCAGGTCGACCTCCACGCCCGCGGCGGCCGCCCGCTCCGCCAGTTCCGGCAGCGCCGCGAGACCGGGAACCGGGGACCGGCCGGGAAAGTCGTCCCGCATCACGCCGAGCGCCTGCCGCATCTCCGCGAGGGCACGCCTGCTGGTGTCCTCGATGACCCGCAGCGCCTCCCTCGCCTCCTCCGGATGCCGGTCGGCCACGTGCGCCGCCACCCCGGCCTTCACCCCGATGAGGCTCAGCGTGTGGGAGACCACGTCGTGCAGTTCGCGGGCGATGCGCAGCCGTTCCTCGGCGACCGCGCGCTCGGCCCCCAGTTCGGCGCCGCGCGCGGCGTACGCCCGCCGTTCCCGCACCGCCCGGCCGACCGTCCAGGCGCCGCCCAGCGCGAGCACGCCGAGCACCAGGCTGGTCACGACCCGTCTGGACGCCGGGTCCGCCGACACGCCGCCGACCGCGGTGAACAGCAGCGCCCCCAGGCTCAGCGCACCGATCGCCGTCGTCGGCTCCCACCTGCGCCGCGGCGTCGTCAGCGCGACCGGATAGAGCGCGTACGCCGCGGCGGCCAGCGGCTCGCGGACGACGCCGAGCGCCATCGCGGCCACGGACGCGGCGAGCACGACGCCGAAGACCGGCAGCGGCCACCGCCGTCTGACCGCGACCGGCAGCGTCATCGCCACGATCAGGGCGTGCGTGGTCCACGCGGCCGGGACGCCCGCCTGGAGGGACAGCGCGAACGCGTATCCCAGGCCGGCCAGGGCGTCCAGCGCGACCAGCTCACCACGGCGCAGCGGCCGGGGAAACAACGGCCGCACGTCCGGATCGTCCACCCGCCCACGGTAGACCGCGCGGAGCCCCGGCCGCCTCCCGCCGGGGTCGGTCATCCCGTGGTCGGAGAAACGGCGAGAAGATCACCCCCGGGCTCGACGCCGACAGGGGCCGCCGCGCGGGACCGTCGAGGCATGATCGAAGTCAGAGAACTGACCAAACGGTTCGGCCGCACGGTCGCCTTGGACGGGCTGACGTTCCACGTGAAACCAGGCCGGGTCACCGGGTTCCTGGGGCCGAACGGCGCCGGCAAGTCGACGACCATGCGGGTGATCCTCGGCCTCGACCACCCGACGGGCGGTGAGGCGCTTGTCGGGGGCCGCCTCTACTCCCGCATCCGCCACCCCATGCGGGAGGTGGGCGCGCTCCTGGACGCCGGGGCGGTCCAGGGGGGTCGCACACCGCTCGGCCACCTGGGCTGGATCGCCCGCAGCAACCGCCTCGGCCGGGATCGGGTCGTCTCCATGATCGAGCAGGTGGGCCTCGCGGGGGTGGCGCGCAAGCGGATCGCCGGGTTCTCCCTCGGCATGCGGCAGCGCCTCGGCATCGCCGCCGCGCTGCTCGGCGACCCCGGCGTGCTGCTGTTCGACGAGCCGGTCAACGGCCTCGACCCGGACGGCGTGCGCTGGATCCGCGAGCTGATGCGCGGTCTCGCCGCCGAGGGGCGCACGGTGCTGCTGTCGAGCCACCTGATGAGCGAAATGGAGCTCACCGCCGACCACCTGGTGATCATCGGCCGCGGACGGCTCCTCGCCGACACCGCCATGCGCGACCTGACGGGCGTACGGGACGTGTTCGTCCGCAGCACGCGCGCCGCGGATCTCGCCGCCGCGCTGTCGGCCGCGGTGCCGGCCGTGGGCGGGACGGTCGCCCCGGAAGGGGAGGGCCTGTCGGTGCGCGGGCTCGACCCGGTCGAGATCGGCGACCTCGCCGCCCGGCACGCGATCCCGGTGCACGAGATCACGCCGCGCGCCGCCTCACTGGAGGAGACCTACCTGCGGCTCACCGAAGCCGTGACGGACCACGTGAGCGCCGATCCCCTGTGTGAGAGGACGGACCGGTGATCGACGCGCTCGCCGCCGAGTGGCTCAAGCTCCGCACTCTCCGGTCCACCTCCGTCGTCCTCGGGGTGGTGGTGGTCGTCGTCGGCCTCACGGCCCTGCTGGCGTGGTACGCCGCGGGCCTCTGGGACGGCCTGCCACCCGACCAGCGGGACCACCTCGCCGTGTCGTCGCTGCCGGACATGACCGGCATGGTCGGCTCACTGTGCCTGGCCGTGCTGGGCGTGCTCGCCGTCTCCGGGGAGTACGCCACCGGCATGATCAGGAGCACGTTCACCGTCATGCCGTCGCGCGGGCGGGTGCTGGCCGCCAAGGCGGCCGTCCTCGCGGTCGTGGCGTTCTGCGCCGGGCTCGCGGCCATCCTCGCGACACACGCGCTGGGGCGGCTGATCATCGGGGACCGTGCCATCCGAGGGCAGTCGGCCGAGCCGCTCACCCGGCAGCTCCCGTTCTTCCTCGCGATGAGCCTGGCCATCGTGATGTTCGCGCTGCTCGGGCTGGGCCTGGCCACGATCACGCGGTCCGCCGTCGCCGCGATCGCCGTCCTGGTGGCCGTCTGGTACGTCGTTCCCCTCGTGGCCTTCAACCTCCCGGCCCCGTGGGGCGACCGCCTCGGTTCCGTGCTCCCCGGCGCCCTGGCGGGCGAGCTGGCCGGCACCGGCAACCCCGACTCGGTCGCCGGGTCGCTGCTCTCTCCCGCCGCCGCGCTCGCAGTCATGATCGCCTGGGTGGCCGTGCCGTGCGGGGTGGCCGCCGTCCTGCTGACCCGCAGGGACGCGTGATGCCGGGCGAGCGCCGGGTACGGCTTCCCCATGACGACCTCAGCACGGGACGAACTGACGGGGCTCGACCCCTTCGACATCTTCGACACCGAGGCCGCCCGGCTCGACGGCTACTTCTCCTCGCTCGACGACGACGGCTGGAACCGCCCGTCCAGATGCGAGGGCTGGACGACCCGCGACGTGCTGGCCCACCTCGCGGGTGAGGAGCTGTACAACCACGCGTGCCTCGACGGCGACATCGACGGGTTCTTCGAGATGCTCGAACACGAGGGCGTGCGCGGCGGCTTCGACGGTTTCAACGAATGGTGCGTGCGCAGGCGCCGCGGGCTGCCGGTCGAGCAGGTGCTCGACGAGTGGCGGACGAAGAACGCGGAGACGCGCCGGCGGATGCGGGCCCTGGGCCGCGACGGCACCCTGCACACGTCGGCCGGGCCGTACCCGGTGGGCCTGCAGACCTTCCACTACGACTCGGAGTACGCCACGCACGCCGACGACGTGGGGGCGCCGGTGACGCCGGACGAGGCCGGGGACCGCCTCGGCTGGCGGGTCCCCGTCGGCCTGTTCGCGCTGGCGGAGCGCGGGTCGAAGGCGCAGGTCGTACCCGTCTGCGGCCGGATCGAGGTGCAGGTGGACGGCCTCACCGCCGATCTCGCCCCCGAGGAGTTCGTGGAGGCGACGGTCGGCCGCCTGCCCGCCGACCACCTGCTCGACCCCCGGGTCCGCAGCTCACTGCGCTGCCTGGCGTAACAGTGCTGCCTCGCCTAACGGGTCCGACCGCGGCCTCGGCACCGGTGGTAATAAGACCCGCGTGGTCCGCCGGGCCGGTGTCCGCGCGGGCCGTGGTCCCGTACGCCTGAGTGCCCGGCACGGACGGCCGGCGGGGCGGACAGCGGGGCGGACAGCGGGACGCGCGGCGGGAGACCCGGCGCTGCCCGTCACAGGCCCGGACGCCCTGCCGGACACGCTGCCGGACGGACCGCCGCAGGGAGCGCCGTGCGCGCGGAGCCGGCGCCGCCGCGGTGGGTGGACGGGACGTACGCGGCCGGGCGGCCGGGTCAGGCCGCCCGGCCGACGCGTAGAGCGACATGAACTAGATGTCGGATATGTGATGTCAGCCGTTGAACGTCTCAATGCGAAGTCCCCGAAAGAAGATGCGGCCAGGACTGGCCGGTTTGCCCGGGGGGATCCAGACGTGCGGCGGCGCGTCAACGATGCACCGGGATCGGGCCCAAAGCAATCAGGCGCGCCATACAGAACGCATTCGGCCCGATTAGCGACCCGATCGGACAGCGGACGAAAGGCAGGTCAGGGCAGCCAGGAGACGCGGCCGCGCAGCAGGCCGTACCCGACGAAGGCGACCACGTCGATCACCGTGTGCGCGACGATCAGCGGCATCGTGCGCCCCCAGCGCTGGTACAGCCGGCCGAAGACCACGCCCATCGCGATGTTGCCGACGAAGCCGCCGAAGCCCTGGTAGAGGTGGTAGGAGCCGCGCAGGACGGCCGACGCGCCCACCGACCGCCACGGCGACCAGCCGCGCTGCCGCAGCCGGTGCAGCAGATACCCGCTGACCAGCACCTCCTCCAGGACACCGTTCTGGGCGGCCTCGGCGATCAGGACGGGAACCCGCCACCAGGCGTCCGGCAGGCTGTCCGGGACGACGTTGAGGTTGATCCCGGACCTGAAGGCGAACAGGTAGAACACCAGCCCCGTGCCGCCGATCACGGCCGCCAGCGCGGCGCCGCGCAGCGTGTCGCGGCCCGGCTCCCGCCAGTCGGCCCCGATCGTCCGCATGGACTCGCCCGACCGCGCCAGCAGGTACGCGACGAGCCCCACCGGGGCCACGTTCACCGCGATCCCCGCGAGGTGCAGCGTGAGATCCAGCCACGGACGGCCGGGGGCCAGCGAGCCGACGAGCACGGCGTGCTGGTCGCCCAGTTCCTTCGGCGCGGTCAGCGCGCCGACCAGGCGGATGAGCGACAGCAGCGCGCTGGCGCCGAGCGACACCGCGAAGACCGCGACGATCTCCGGGCCGATCAGCCGCGGGGTGAGACCACGCAGGCCGTCCTGCTCGGCGGGCACCTGCTCAGCGGGCCCCTGCTCATCGGGCACGGCGGCGACCGGCCGTCCGGGAACGTCCTCCATGCTGGCAGGGTAGCCGCCCCCGGGACACGGTCGCCCGCCCGCACAACCCGTTCATCCCGCTCAGTACGGCAGCACACTGGTCTTGAAAGCCGGTGCCACGAACGCCGCCTTGAACTTCGGGAAGGCCACGGTCTTCGCGTTGCCGTCCGAGGTGTACCGGTCGGTGGGGTTGGCCTTCAGCCAGTCGAGCCAGGCCATCGAGCAGAACTTCTTGCAGTCGCCGACCTTGTTCTCCTTCGACCTGATCCGCGGGATGCTGAGAGGGTCGAAGTCCTTGGTGAACGGCGACGGCGCGGGGGTGTACCCGGCCAGGAACACGCCCTTGTAGTCGTAGCGCACCCCGCCGGACGCCCCCTGCAGCGCCCACTTCTTCTCGTGCGGCTGGTTGCCGTACGGCAGGGCGAGCGTGACCGGCGGCGTCTTGATGAGCGACGTGATCAGCGTCTGCCCCGCCGCGATCTGCTTCTCCACCTCGTCCTTCGGCTTGCCGAGCAGGTTGAGGTGATCGCGGGTGTGGTTGCCGATGTCGAAGTTGTGGTCCTTGAGCCACTGCAGGACCTGGATCTGCTCCTCCGGACGGGCCTTGCCGAACAGGTCCTTGATCACATACATGGTCGCCACCGGCCGGAAGCCCGGGTGCTTCTTCGCGACGTCCATGAGGATGCCGATCGCGCAGTCCGGCGCCGGGTTGCCCATGCCGTCGAGCGTGAGCTGGGCGGGCGAGGAGTCGTCGAACGTCAGCACCACCGGGTGCTTGCCCGCCGGAATGTCGATCTTTCCGGTGACGTACTCGGCCGCGGTGATCGGCACGTAGTCCTCGGCCGCCAGCCGCTCCAGCTCGTCCCGGAAGTCCTTCGGGCTGCGGTCGTCGCCCGGAGGCGGGTTCTGCACGATCCGGTGATACATGATCACCGGGATCTGTCCCAGCTCGTTGGCCTTCACCTGGGCGGCGGCGGCCATCTCGGACTTGCGCAGCGCCGCCTCGTTGGCCACCTTGTTCCGCTGGTGACCGGCCTGGCCCGCCTGCGTGGCGTGTTTGCCGCCGCCGGTCGCGCAGCCGGAGAGCGTGGCGGAGGCCCCGGCCACACCCACCAGCGCCGCGACGACGCCGGCAATCCTGAAGCGCCCCATGGATCCCCCTCATCGGGCCGCGCTTGACGATGAGGGGCTCCTACCCGCCGGATGCGATCACTTCACGGCGCGTAGGACAAACATCACGCTAAGTGAGAGACATGTGCGGCTCGGCGCAGAAGGCCACGCCGTCCCCGCCGATGTGCACCCGTCCCTCGGAGGCGGGGACGAAGACGGACTCCCCGGGACGCAGCTTGACCTCGCCACCCCCGGTGGCTCCCCCGGTCGTGCCCACGTTCACGACGCCTTCGACGCACAGCACGATCCTGGGCGCCGCTTCGACGAGCACTCCGGCCGCGCCGGGCGCGATCCTGCGGAGCAGGAACTCCGGCACCGGCGGCACGTACGCGCCGTCGTCCGGCTCCACCACCACGGGCTGCGCCACGGGGTCGGTGATCCGCAGCAGTTCCTCCACGTCGATGTGCTTGCCGGTGAGGCCCGCCCGCAGCACGTTGTCGGAGCACGCCATGACCTCCACGGCGAAGCCGTCGAGATAGCAGTGCGGCACCCCGGCCCCGAGGAACAACGCCTCCCCGGGGGCGAGCGTGTGCCGCCGCATCAGCAGCGGCGCCAGCACGGCCGGGTCCTCCGGATACCGCCGGGCCAGCCGCGTCACGAGCGCGTAGTCGGGCGCGTGGACCGACGAGGCCGCCCACACCACCGACTCGACCAGCTTCCGGCGGGAGCCCGGCCACTCCAGCAGCGTCCGCAGCGCGCCGAGCACGTCGCCGTCACCCAGAGCCCGCACCACCGGCCGCAGCGGCTCGACGTGCAGCCGGTCGATGAGCATCGCCGACTGCTCGGCGGGCCGGAACCCGGCCAGCCCGGTGAACGGCGTGAGCGCGCAGACCAGCTCGGGCTTGTGCCACGGGTCGGTGTAGTTCGCGTCGCCCCGCGCGTGGCCGGCCGCGGCCTGCTCGGCGTCCGGATGCACCTGCAGCGACAGCGGCCGCTCCACCGCGATCAGCTTCAGCAGGTACGGCAGCCGCCCGCCGAACCGCTCCGCGACCGTCTCGCCGAGCGTCCCGGCGGGGTTCGCGGCGATCACGTCGGTGAGCGTCGTCTCGGCCCCGTCCCTGGTCAGCCGGGAGGGGGCGGCGGGGTGGGCGCCGAGCCACATCTCCGCCTCGGGTCCGGCGGCAGTGCGGCCGGTGAGGGCGGCGATGGCCGTCCTGGAACCCCAGGGGTAGTCCTTGATGGGGTTGGTGAGCAGGTCCACGTGCGTCCTCTCGCATGCGGCGGGGGAAGAGCGAGCGCGGTCCGAGACTAACGGGATTCGTTGACACACCGGAGCACCGGGTGCCGGACCAGCGCGCCGGGGTCGGGACCGCCGCCGGTGACGTGGAAGACCGCCGTCTCGCCCGGCAGCAGCGTGACGAGCTGGTCGTCCACCGTCGCCCGGGGATCGAGCCGGTCGGGGAAGATCGCGAGCTCGCGCACCAGCGTCCGCGCGGTCACGGTCACCCGCAGGCCGTCCTCGGTCTCCTCGACCACCGTGTCCATCTCGGCCGGGGGATAGTCCATCGCCGGGTCCTCGCGTGGGAACCACAGCGCGCGGGCGTCGCCGAGGGTCGCCACCAGCACCTCCCCCGCCGGGTTCCCGGCCCGCGCCACCGCCTCGGGCAGGTCCACGGACGCCGTGCCGCGCGCCGGGACGGACACGTCGAAGCGTTCCTTGGCCAGGATCTCCCCCGCCAGGCTGAGCCGTTCGACGGCGAGCTCACCCGACCACGCCTCGCCGGCGTCGTTCACCACCGCCAGCGCGTCGCCCTGGAAGGTGAGCAGCCGGTCGGCGAAGGCCCGGCGCAGCGCGTACCACAGCGGCTTGCGCCGCCCGCCGCCGTCCACGGCGGCCCAGGAGGTGACCGGCCAGCAGTCGTTGAGCTGCCACACGATCGTGCCCATGCAGTACGGCGCGAGCGCCCGGAACCGCTCGATCCCGAAGGCCATCGCCCTGGCCTGGTTGAGCTGGGTGTAGTAGTGCCAGTCGTCGAAGCCGTCCGGCCGGGGCAGGTGCTCGCCGAGGCCGCGCAGCAGCTTGAGGCCGCCGTCGATCGCCTTCTGGTGGTGCGCGACCCCCGGGGACGACGGCGTCAGCGGGTCGTCGGAGACCGCGGCGCGCAGCGTGGCGTACGCCGGCGGGCCCTGGAAGCCGAACTCGGCCACGAACCTCGGCGTGTAGGTCGCGTAGTGGCGGTAGTCGTGGGTGTTCCAGACGGTCCAGATGTGGACGGTGCCCCGGGACGGGTCGTTGGGCGGCAGGTCGGGGGAGCCGGAGTAGGGGCTGCCCGGCCAGTACGGCCGGGCCGGGTCGAGCTCCGCGACGATCCTGGGCAGCAGGTCGTAGTAGAAGCCGCCGCCCCAGCCGCGGCCCTCCAGGTTCTCCTGCCATCCCCAGTCGGCGTGGCCCTCGATGTTCTCGTTGTTGCCGCACCACAGCACGAGGCTCGGGTGGCGGGTCAGGCGGGCGACGTGCTCCCGGGCCTCGGCCTCGACCTCCGCCGCGAACGGCCCCTCCTCGGGGTAGGCCGCGCAGGCGAACGGGAAGTCCTGCCAGACCAGCAGGCCCATCTCGTCGGCGAGGTCGTAGAAGTCGTCGCTCTCGTACATCCCGCCGCCCCACACCCGCAGGCAGTTGGCGCCCGCTCCGGCCGCCTGGGCGAACCGCTCGGCCAGGCGGTCACGGGTGATCCGGCTGGGGAAGCAGTCGTCGGGGATCCAGTTGAACCCCTTCACGAAGACCGGCCGGCCGTTGACCACGACCGTGAAGGCGTCGCCGGTCCGGTCCAGCTCCACCGAGCGGAACCCGATCCGGCCCCTCCACTCGTGCTCCCGTTCGCCGTCCTCCAGGCGTACGACCAGGTCGTACAGGGGCTGCTCGCCGTACCCGCGCGGCCACCAGAGCCCCGGGTCCGGCACGGTCAGCGTGACGACGGACCGGCGTGCCCCGGGCGCGACGGTCACACTCTCCGTCACACCCGCCACCGTGGCCGTGAGGGTGAGCGGGCGCTCGGCGGCGCGCTCGATCGCCACGTGCACCTCGACGGTGCCGTCCCCGGACACCAGGGGACGCACCTCGGCCAGGCGGGCGGTGCTCCAGGTCTCGATGCCGATGGGCCGCCAGATCCCGGCGGTGACCAGCGTCGGTCCCCAGTCCCAGCCGAAGTTGCAGGCCATCTTGCGGATGAACTGGTACGGCTCGTCGTACGCGCCGGGCCGGTCGCCGAGCGCCGCCTTCTGCGCCTCCGCGTACCCGTACGGCGGGTCGAACAGGATCCGCAGCGTGTTGTCGCCCGCCTGCAGCAGGTGCCGCACCGGGAAGCGGTACGACCGGTGCATGTTGGCCGTCCGGCCGATCTCGACGCCGTTGAGCACGAGCGTGGCGACCGTGTCGAGCCCGGCGCAGACCAGGTCGGCCCGGTCGTCGCCGGTGCCGTCCTCGGCCGGCTCCCAGGTGAAGGTGGTCTCGTAGGCCCACGCCGTCCGGCCGATCCAGGTGAGCCCCTCCTCGTTGTCGTCCAGGTAGGGGTCCTCGATCAGCCCGGCGGCGAGGAGATCGGTGTGGACGCAGCCGGGAACGGACGCGGGCAGCCCCGCGACCACGGGCCGGAGCTGCCCGGTCGACGACACGGCGGTGACGGTCCACCCGTCGTGCAGGGGACGGTACGAGCTCACGCTCTCTCCTTCGTCTTCTTCTCCTCAGGCGCGGCTCCCGCGCAGCCGGAGCAGGCCACGAAGTGCCCGTCCGCCACCTCGGCCAGCCCGGGGCGGGTCCGGCTCCCCTGCGCCGCCTCGTGATACGCGCACGGCAGGTCCTCCGCCCGCTCCTCCGCCGTGCCATCCGCTGTGCCATCTACTGGGGCATCCGTCCACTTGGTGTGCAGGCGCGGGACCGCGGCCAGCAGCGAGCGCGTGTAAGGATGCCTCGGGTCCCCGAACACGAGGGGGGTCGGGCCCATCTCGGCGATCCTCCCGTCCCGCAGCACCACGGTCCGGTCGCTGACGTAGTTGCCGAGCGACAGGTCGTGCGTGACGAACAGGATGCCGAGGCCCCGCGCCCGCAGGTCGGCGAGCAGGTTGAGCACGTCGATCCGGGTGGACGCGTCGAGCATGCTGATGATCTCGTCGGCGACCAGCAGCCGGATGTCGAGCAGCACGGCCCGGGCGATCAGCATGCGCTGGAGCTGGCCGCCGCTGAGCTGGTGGGGATACTTGCCGAGGACGTTGCCGGGATCGAGCCGCACGCTCTCCAGCGCGTCCTCCACGCGCCCCCGCCACTCACGTGCGCCCACCCCGGGGAAGTACTGCTCCTTGATCAAGGCGAAGACCCGGTCGGCCCGGAAGATGGGGTTGAAGCAGCTGAAGGGGTCCTGGAAGACGCCCTGCACCTGCCGGTAGTACTCCTTGCGGTCCCTGATCGAGGAGATGTCCCGGCCGTCCAGGGTGATCGTGCCGCCGCTGACCTGGGTGAGGCGCAGGACCATCCGGCCGATCGTGCTCTTGCCGCTGCCGCTCTCGCCGATGAGCGAGACCACCTCTCCCTCGCCGACCTCGAAGCCGACGCCGGAGACGGCCGTCAGCGCGCGCCCGCCGAACGCGCCGACGCGGTAGACCTTGGAGACGCCATCCAGTTTCAGCATTCACTCGGCCTTCCAGCAGGCGACGAGGTGGCCGGGGGCCACCTCCGCGAACGGCGGCTGCTCGGCGCACTGCTCGAACGCCACCGGGCAGCGGTCCCGGAACCGGCATCCCCCGGGCGGGTTCAGCAGGGACGGCGGGTTGCCGGGGATCCCGGCCAGCCGCCGGTCCTCGTAGCGCACCCCCACCTCCGGCAGCGCGGAGACGAGCTGCCTGGTGTACGGATGCCTCGGCGCGGTGACGAGCATCTCCGCCGGGGCCTTCTCGGCCAGCCGCCCCGCGTACATCACGAGGATGGTGTCGGCGATCTGGTACACGAGCGAGATGTCGTGGGTGACGACCATCATGCTGGTCACCAGCCCGTGGTCGCGGAACCCGAGCAGCGTGGTGGCCACAGCCTTCTGGCTCGACACGTCGAGCGCGGAGGTGACCTCGTCGGCGATCAGCAGCGAGGGGTTCAGCAGCGTGGAGACCACCATGACCACCCGCTGCTTCATGCCGCCGGACAGCTCGATCGGGTAGCGCCCGAGCACGTCCTTCGACAGGCCGACCAGCTCCAGCCGGCGCTCCAGCTCGGCGGTGCCGCCGGGCAGGCCCCGTGCCGCCAGCAGCTCGCCGACCATCTTCCCGATCTTCCTGGTCGGGTTGAGCGCGCTCATCGAGTACTGCGGGATGAGCGACACCTCCCGGAAGCGGAACTCGTCCATCGCCCGGTCGTCGGCGATCGGCAGCGTCCTGCCGTCCAGCTCGACCGTGCCGCCGGCGTGGCGCATGCGGCCGTCCAGCCGGATCAGGCTCTTGGCGAGCGTGGACTTGCCCGAGCCCGACTCCCCGGCGAGGCCCATGATCTCGCCGTCCGCGACGGAGAACGTGACGCCGTCGAGCGCCTTCACCTCGCCGCGCAGCGTCCGGTAGTAGACCCGGAGGTCGGTGACACTCAGCGCCACGTCACATCTCCCTCAGCTTCGGGTTGAACACCTCGTCCAGCCCGACGTTCATGACGTAGAGCGCGCCGACGATCGCCGTGATGCCGGCCCCCGGCGGGACGAACCACCACCACATGCCGAGCTGGAGGGCGCTCCACCGGGCCGCGTTGTTGAGCATCAGCCCAAGGGAGACCGAGTCGGTCGGGCCGAGCCCGATGAAGTCGAGCGAGGCCGCGATCAGGATCGCGCTGCCGAACAGCAGGATGAACGTCAGGAACAGGTACGAGCTCATGTTCGGCGCGATCTCCCGAAGGATGATCTTCGGGGTGCGCACCCCGCTCAGCCGGGCCAGGTCCACGAAGTCGCGTGAGCGCAGCGAGAACGTCTGCGCCCTGATCGCCCGCGCGGCCCACGGCCAGGAGGTCAGCCCGATGAACAGCGCCTGCACGCCGACGCTGCGCACCCCGAGGTACGCGTTGACGATCAGCAGCACCACCAGCGCGGGCAGCACGAGCACGATGTTGGTGACCATGGTGAGCAGTTCGTCGACCCACCCGCCGCGGTAGCCCGCGACGAAACCCACGACCATGCCGACGACCGACGCCAGCACGCCGCCGAGCACGCCCACCAGGAACGTCGACCGCAGGCCGTACAGGAACTGGGCGAAGACGTCCTGGCCGAACGTCGTGGTGCCGAACCAGAACTCCCCCGACGGCGACGCCATGGCGGGCCCGACGTAGTCGGCGGGCTTGTGGTCGATCACCATGGGCCCGACCACCCCGGCCACGAGGAAGACGGCGACGACGACCGTGCCGACGACCAGCTTGCGGTTGCGCAGCGCGAAGTGCAGCGCCTCGTTTCTCACGCCGCTCCTCCCATCCCCGTGCGGGTACGCGGATCCACCAGGACGTACGCGATGTCGATGACGAAGTTGGCGATCAGCACGCCGACGACGACGAACAGGAAGGTCCCCTGCAGCAGGAAGAAGTCCTGGTTCTGGATCGCCTGGAGGATCAGGTGGCCGAGGCCGGGATAGCTGAAGACGATCTCGGTCACCAGCGCGCCCGCCACGAGCACGCCGAGTTGCAGGGCGAGACCGGTCACCTGGGGCAGGATCGCGTTCCTGAAGGCGTAGCGCCGCACCAGCCGCATCGGCGCGCCGAGTGCCCGCAGGTAGTTGACGTAGTCCGCCTCCAGCTCATAGATGATCATGTTGCGCATGCCGATCGCCCAGCCGCCGAACGCGACCAGGAACAGCGAGGCGAACGGGAGGAACCAGTGCTGGGCGAGGCTGCCCAGGAACTCCCCCGACCAGGACGGCTGGAGGTCGTAGCCGTACGCCCCGGCGACCGGGAAGATCCCCGCGATGATGCCGAACGCCCAGGCCAGCAGAATCGCCAGCCACATGTACGGCGTGGCGGTCAGCACGTAGCCGAGCGGCAGCACCGTGTTGTCCAGCCACTTGCGCCGCGCCGCGAACGCGCCGAACCGGTTGCCGGCGACCCAGCTCAGCAGGATGGACGGGATCAGCAGGCCCAGCGTGTACGGCACGGCCCGGACGATCACGTCCGTGACCGGTGTCGGGAACAGCCAGATGCTGATGCCGAGGTCCCCCCGTAACAGCGAGCCCCAGAAGTTGAGGTACTGCCGCCACAGCGGCAGGTCGAAGCCGAACATCGCGGTGTAGTGGGCGCGCATGGCCTCGACGGCCGCCGGCTGCGCGACGTTGGCCCGCGAGAGCATGCTCTGCACGGGGTCGCCCGGCATGAACCGGGGGATCATCCAGTTGACGGTCACGGCCACGAAGAACGTCAGGCCGTAGACGAGAAGCTTTCTGCCGAAGTAGCGGCGCACGTCGACCTCCCGGTCGCGGAACGGCGCCCCCCTCCCAGCGGGGGAAGGGGGCGCGAAAAGATCAGCCGCCGGAGGCCGGCTGGAGTTCGGTGAGCATGAGCGTGCCGCCCATCTCCAGCCAGTTGCGCCACACCGTCGGCGGGTACTTCGGCGTGCCCTGCGCACTGGTCGGCCAGTTCTTCCAGACCGAGTTGGTGGTCTGCGACCACAGGCCGTTGTACCAGAGGGGGATGACGGGCATGTCGTCCAGCTGGATCTTCTGCAGCTCCGAGGTGATCTTCTTCATGCCCTCCAGGTCCTCGGGCTTGACCTGGTCGAGCTGCTGGGTGAGCTCCCACGCCCGCTTGTTCTCGTACCGGCCGTAGTTCGTCGTGGTCTGCAGCTTCTGCACCGGCAAGCGGAACAGATAGTCGTAGTACAGCCAGGGGGTGTTCGCGAGCTGCTTGTCGTTGTTGATGACCATGTCGTACTTGCCGGAGTTGCGAATGTCGACGAGCGCGTTGTAGTCGGGGAAGTCGGCCTCGACGTCGATGCCGGCCGCCTTGGCGCTGGAGCTGATGACCCGGGCGGCCTCCATCCAGTCGGTCCACCCGGCGGGCACGATGAGCTTCAGCGAGATCTTGGCGCCGTTCGGCGACTCCACCAGCCCGTCGCCGTTGCGGTCCTTGTACCCGGCGTCGGCCAGCAACTGCTTGGCCTTGTCGGGGTTGTAGGAGAAGCCCATCTGGGAGGTGACGTTCTTGTCGATGTACTTGTCCCACTGCGGCAGCAGGCCGGTCGGGTCGGAGGCCTTGACCAGGTTGCCGTAGACGCCCTCGACGATCTTCTTGGTGTCGATCGAGTAGGCGACCGCCCTGCGGAACTCCTTGTCGTCCATCGGCTTCTTGGTGGTGTTGAACCACAGCCACGCCGTGTTCGCCGACAGCATGTACGGCGGCTGGTCGTAGTAGGTCTTGATGCCGAAGTTGCCCTTGACCAGGTTCGCGATGCCCGGCAGGAAGTTCACGCTGAGGTCGAGGCCCTTCTGCAGCAGCAGGCCCATCGCGACCTCGTTGCTGGAGTTGACGATGTCGACGACGTACTTCGGCTTGACGTCCTTGTTCAGCGCCTTGGTCGCCCACCATCCGTCGCGCTTGACCCAGACCATGCGGTCCTGGTCGTGCGACTGGTAGGCGTACGGCCCGGTGCCGATGGGCTTCTCGTTGATCCCGTTCATCACCTCGTCCTCCGACCTGCTCTCCCACAGGTGCTTGGGGACGATGGCCCGGCTGTAGAGGTGGTTGGCCCACTCCTGGTGGTTGGCCGTGGTGAAGGTGAACTTCACCGTGTAGTCGTCGACCTTGTCGGCGGACTTCATCCACGACCACAGCGGGTGGTAGGGAACGGTCTCGAACTTGCCGAGCTCGAAGGTGAAGATGACGTCGTCGGCGGTGAAGGGCTTGCCGTCCGACCAGGTGACGCCCTTGCGCAGCTTGAGCGTGTACTCCAGGCCGCCGGTCCAGTCGCCGCTCTCGGCCAGCCAGGGCGAGAACTTGTCGGTGTTCGGGTCGTACATGAACAGCGTCTCGTAGACCAGGCCCTTGGTGCCGGTGGCGAAGTCCCACTCGCGCAGGGGGTTCCAGTTCGCCGGAGGGCCCCACTGGGTGCCGCTGGTGTAGAGGGTCTGGTTGCGGGGGAAGGCTCCACCGCCGCTGCCGCCCGCCGCAGGGGCGGCCGCTCCTCCCGCGGCCCCTCCCGTCGCGCCGCCCGGGGCCGTCGACCCGCCGCTCGAGCAGGCCGCGCCTAATAAGCCGGTCACCAGCACCGGTACAAGAAACCGCGCTCGGTTTCGCATGGTGTCTCTCCTTCCCCCACGCGACGCCGCGCGGGGTCTGCATCCAGGCCCCGATGTTGCTCGGCTCGCTACTGCTGAACCGGATAAGTGCCGAAACCGTAAAATCCGGGCGTCGGTGGTGTCAATAGGAAGAAGATGGAGGCAAAGTAACGGTAGTAAGCTGACAGCCACTGGACCGGTTCAGCCCGAGGGGACACGTGAGAAGACCGACCATCGCGGACATCGCACGCCAGGCGGGAGTCTCCAAGGGGGCAGTGTCGTACGCCCTGAACGGCCAGCCGGGAGTGTCGGAGGCCACCAGGGCACGCATCCTGGCCATCGCCGACGAGATCGGCTGGCGGCCGAACATCGCCGCCCGCGCGCTCAACGGCGCCCGCGCGCACGCGGTGGGCCTCGCCCTGTGCCGGCCCGCCCGCTTCCTCGGCGTCGAGCCGTTCTTCATGGAGCTGATCAGCGGCATCGAGGCCGAGCTGTCGGCCCGCTCGTACGCCTTACTGCTCCAGGTGGTCGGCGACCACGAGGCGGAGATGGGCGTCTACCGCCGCTGGTGGGGAGAGGGCCGGGTGGACGGCGCGATCCTCGTCGACCTCCACCTCGACGACCCCCGGGTGCCGGAGATCGAGGAGATGGGCATGCCCGTCGTCGTGATCGGGCACCCCTCGGCCGCCGGGTCGCTCCTGCCGGTCTGGGCCGACGACGGCGCGGCCATACGGGAGACCGTGGAGTATCTCGCCGCGCTCGGGCACCGGCGCATCGCCCGCGTCGCCGGTCTGCCGCGGCTCGTCCACACGGTCATCCGCGACCGCGCCTTCACCGACGTCTGCTCCGGCCTCGGCCTCGACGTCTGCCCCACGGTGCACACCGACTACACCGGCGAGGAGGGGGCCCGGGCGACCCGCCGGCTGCTCAGCTCGCCCGACCGCCCCACCGCGATCGTCTACGACAACGACATCATGGCCGTGGCCGGTCTGTCCGTCGCCCAGGAGATGCGGCTCGACGTGCCCGCCGACCTGTCCATCGTCGCCTGGGACGACTCCCCGCTCTGCCAGGTCGTCCGGCCGCCGCTGACCGTGGTCGCCCGCGACATCCCGGCGTACGGCGGGCACGCGGCGCAGCGGCTGCTGTCGCTGATCGACGGCGCGGACACCAGGCAGCTGGAGGACGAGCCCCCGCGCCTCACCACCCGGGGCAGCACGGCCCCGCCCGCCTGACGGTTCACGCATTTGGAAGGTGGCGTTCAGGGAAGATCGCTACACTTGGCCCCGTTTGCCGTAGCCGGCTCTCGACCAGGCGGGAAGCCCTGGTCCGACCCCCAGGAGCACGACAGTGGGTCACGTCGACGTCCGTCCCGCCCCCCCGGCGGAGGACCTCCCGGCGCCACCTCCCCGGACGCCGCCGAAGTGGCGTGCCTGGCTGTGGGTGGGCCTTTCGGGCGTGCTGGGCGTGCTGATCGGCGCCGTCACGGCCACCGCCGGTCAGTACGTCAAGCTGACCGGCAACGTCCGGCACGAGGCGGTGACCAGGCAGGACCTCGGCGACGCGCGGCCCCAGAAGATCAGCAAAGCGCTCAACGTGCTGATCGTCGGCTCCGACCAGCGTGACGGCGCGAACGCCAGATACGGCAGGTTCCCGGGCGAGCGCACGGACACGATCATCCTTGCGCACATCTCCCCGAACCGGGACGGCGCGGTCCTGATCAGCTTTCCCCGCGACTCGCTCGTCCAGTTACCGGCGTGTCCCGCCAAGGGCGACCGGCTCCCTGGCCAGCGGCCACACATCGGGATGATCAACGAGTCGTTCAACTCCGGCGGCATCGGCTGCACCTGGAGGACGATCGAACAGCTGACCCGGATCCGCATCGACCACTTCGTGAAGGTCGACTTCACCGGCTTCAAGGCGATGGTGAACGCGCTGGGCGGCGTGCCGGTGTGCCTGCCGCAGCCCGTCCACGACAAGAAGGCGCTGCTCACCCTGCCCGCCGGCAGGCAGGTGCTCAAGGGCGAGCAGGCGCTCGGGTACGTCCGCGCCCGCTACTCGCTCGGCGACGGCTCCGACATCGGCCGGATCCAGCGGCAGCAGATGTTCCTCGCCTCGATGGCCAAGAAGGCGATGAGCGGCGAGACGCTGATCGACCCCGCGACGCTGTTCGGGTTCCTCGACGCCGTGACCAAGGCGATCACCACCGACCCCGACCTCACGATCGGCGTGATGAAGGACCTCGCGGTGAGCGCGAAGGGCCTGACGGCCGGGCAGATCCGCTTCGTCACCACCCCCTGGCGCTACTCGGTCACCAGCCCCGGCCGGGTCGAGTGGGTGCAGCCCCAGGCCAGGCGCCTGTTCACCATGGTCGCCGCCGACCAGATCGCCAAGAACGTACGCAGCGGCGAGCAGAAGATCCCCAAGTCGCAGATCCACATCCTGGTGCGCAACGGCAGCGGCAGGCAGGGCCTCGGCACCGAGGTGGCCGCCGAACTGGAGCAGCGCGGCTACCACATCGTGAAGGTCGAGCAGGCGCCCAGGCCGTACGCGAAGACCACCGTGGCCTACTCCGTCAACGGCGAGGGCCGGGCGTCGCGGTTGTACCGCGAACTCAAGAAGACGCGGTCCCACCTGGTCCGCACGTCCACCACGCAGGCCCTCGTGCTGGGGATCGGCGCCGACTGGCAGGGGATGAAGCCCCCCAAGACGCTCGACGACGTGGAGGGCTTCGACGCGACCCAGGACAGCTGCACGGCGTCCTGATCCAACGGCCTCCTGAGCTAGAACAATATGTCCAGCAGGCCTCCGCCGCGGCGGGGCGCCTCCTGGGTGGGGGCGGGCGCGGGAGCGGTGGTGGGCTCGGTCGTCGGCTCTGTCGTGGGTGCGACGGTCGTCGGCGCCTCGGTCGGCTCGTCCACCGTCACCGGAGCCTGCGACCGCACCGGGCCGCGCGACCGGGCCGGACGCGGAGAGGTGGTGGCTCGGCGCCCGGAATCCTGGTCGCGGGCCGATGTGTCACGGGACGGCGCCGCGGTGGCCGGTCCGGGGGTGGGCGCGGTGGTGGGTGCGGTCGTCGGCCCGCCGGACGAGGGATCGCCGTCACCCGGCCCGGGCTCGGCGAGCGCCGCGTCGTCCCCGGAGGCGCTGTCCGGAGCCGGCGTCGGGGACGCCGCGGGTGCGCCGGCCGCGCAGCCCGCGCCTCCCGCACTACAGGGCGGTTCGGCCGGGCTGCCCACCCACAGGGCGAGGGCCCAGATCGCGGCGACGACGCCGACACCGATCAGGCCGGCCCGCAGCAGCATGCCACCGCGCCGCGAGTCCTCCTCATTCCCGTAGGGGTCCTCCTCGGAGTCCTCGGGATCGGGCGCGCTGCGCCAGCCCGAGCCCAGGAAGCCGCGGGGCTCGCTGCCGCCGGACTCCAGGACGACGGTCGCGGGCCTTTCCGCGGGCCTTTCCGCGGGCCTTTCGGTCTCCGGACGCCAGTCCTCCGCCAGCACGTCGCCGTGATCGGCCTGTTCGCCCTGTGCGGTCTGCCCCCGTGTCTGCCCCCGTGTCTGCCCCTGTGCGGCGGCGAGGGCCGCTTCGTCGTGCTCCTCCGACCAGAACCGGTCTCCCTCGGCGTCGTGCCGGGCCTCGCCCGCGATGTACGGCCGTACCAGCGGGCCGGTCTGCTCGTGGGCGTCCTCGCCCTCGGCCGGGTCGTGCATGAGGGTCCTTCCGTACGTCATAGGTGAGCTGAGGGGATCAGGTCCTGTCCCCCCAGCGAACGTTCCTAGCACCTCTCGACACCACTTGTCCGGAAATTTCACAGCAATCACTGGAATCTCTGCCGTCACTTCATGCTCAAACCCAGCAAACCCATCGGAGTTGACGGAATCTCTGGAACGGTCTTTAATATCGACTAAACCGACTGACATGGTAGGAATAGAGGGCAAGGCATGAAAGTGCGCAGGCTCGGGGCCATCGCAGCCGCCGTCGTGGCGACGTCCACCCTGGTCACCGCCTGCGGGGGAGGCGACAACGCCGGCGGGGGCGACGGCGGAGGCAAGGTCCAGTTGGCGCTGGTCGCCTACTCCACCCCCCAGGCGGCGTTCAAGGACATCATCGCGGCGTTCCAGAAGACGCCCGAGGGCAAGAACATCACCTTCACCCAGTCGTTCGGCGCGTCCGGCGACCAGAGCCGGGCCGTGGCCAACGGCCTCAAGGCGGACATCGTCGAGTTCTCCCTGGAGACCGACATCACCCGGCTCGTGAAGGCCGGCATCGTCGCGGCGGACTGGAACTCCGGCCCCACCGCCGGACCCAGCAAGGGCATCCTGACCAGGTCCGTCGTCGTGATCGGCACCCGCAAGGGCAACCCGAAGGGTCTGAAGACCTGGGACGATCTGATCAAGCCGGGAGTCGAGGTCATCACCCCGAACCCCTTCACCTCCGGCGGCGCCCGCTGGAACCTGCTCGCGGGCTACGGCGCGAAGTCGGACAAGGGCGCCGACCAGGCCGCCGGGCTCACCTATCTCGACTCGCTGCTCAAGAACGTGCCGGTCCAGGACGACAGCGGCCGCAAGTCGCTGCAGACCTTCACCGGCGGCAAGGGCGACGCGATCCTCACGTACGAGAACGAGGCGATCTTCGCCCGGCAGAACGGTCAGGAACTCGACTACACGGTTCCCGACGCCACGCTCCTCATCGAGAACCCGGTCGCCGTGACGAAGAACAGCGCGCACCCCGCGGAGGCCGCGGCCTTCCTCAAGTACCTCTACTCGGTCGAGGCGCAGACGATCTTCGCGAAGAACGGCTACCGCCCGGTCGCCGACGGGGTGACCGGCTTCGACTGGCCCACCCCGCCGCAGCTGTTCACCATCCAGGACCTCGGCGGCTGGGACAAGATCACCACCGAGTTCTTCGACTCCAAGACCGGCAAGGTCGCGGACATCGAGCGCAAGCTCGGCGTGGCCACCGAGAAGTGAGCACCGTGAAGTGAGTGCAGCGAAAGTGAGCACTGGGAAATGAGCGTCGACGCCGCTGTGGGAGTGCGGCCGTCCCGGCGTCTGGCCGGCGGCACCGCCGCCGGCCTCGGGACCGCGGTGCTCTACCTGAGCCTGATCGTGCTGATCCCGCTGGCCGCCGTGGTGTGGCGGTCGGCCGACGAGGGCCCCGGTTACTTCTGGCGCTCGGTCACCACCCCCGACGCCTGGGCGGCGCTCACGCTGACGATCGGCGCGTCCGCCCTCGTGGCCGTGGTCAACCTGGTCATGGGCACGCTCATCGCCTGGGTGCTGGTCCGCGACCGCTTCCCGGGCAGGGCGGTCCTCGACACGATCATCGACCTGCCGTTCGCGCTGCCGACGATCGTGGCCGGTCTCGTCCTGCTCGCGTTGTACGGCCCGCAGTCCCCGCTCGGGATCAACCTGGCCTACAGCAGGGCCGGCGTCGTGCTGGCGCTGATGTTCGTCACGCTGCCGTTCGTCGTCCGTACGGTGCAGCCGGTCCTGCTGGAACTGGACGGGGAGATGGAGCAGGCCGCGGCGTCCCTCGGCGCCCGGCCGTTCCAGACCTTCCGCCGGATCATCCTGCCGAACCTGCTTCCCGCGATGCTGTCGGGCACCGCGCTCGCCTTCACCCGGGCGATCGCGGAGTTCGGCTCGACCGTGCTGATCTCCGGCAACCTGCCGTTCAAGACGCAGGTCGCGGCGGTGAACCTCTTCAGTCAGATCGAGGGCGACAACATGACGGGCGCGGCGGCGATCGCGACGGTCCTGCTCGTGGTGGCCCTGGTCGCACTGATCGCACTCGACGTCCTGCAGCGATGGGGGAGCCGCCGTGGCTAAGCACGTCCTGCGCCTGACCGCCGTCGTCTACATCCTGTTCCTGCTGGTCCTTCCGGTCGGACTGATCATCTGGCGGACCTTCGGGGACGGGCTCGGCCCGTTCGTCGAAGCCCTGACCTCGCCGTCGGCCGTACACGCCTTCAAGGTGACGATCACGGTCGCCGCCTGGGCGGTCGTGGCCAACACGGTCTTCGGGGTCGGCGCCGCGCTCCTGCTCGTGCGGCACGAGTTCCCCGGCAAACGGCTGCTCGGAGCGTTCATCGACCTGCCGATGGCCGTCTCGCCGGTCGTCGTTGGGCTCGCGCTCATCCTCGTGTACGGCCGGTTCTCCCCCGCGGGCGGCCTGCTGGAGAGCTGGGGCATCCAAGTGATCTTCTCCACCCCCGGCATGGTGCTGGCCACGGTGTTCGTCGCGCTGCCCCTGGTCGTACGGGCCATCGTGCCGGTGCTGGAGGAGCTCGGCGACGAGCAGGAGCAGGCCGCGCACACGCTGGGCGCGAGCCGCCTCCAGTCGTTCGTCCGCATCACGCTCCCCGGCATCCGCTGGGCCCTCGGCTACGGCGTCGTGCTCTGCCTGGCCCGCTCGCTCGGCGAGTACGGCGCGGTCGCGGTGGTCTCGGGCCGCCTCGTGGACCAGACCCAGACGCTGACGCTGTTCGTGGAGGAGCGGTTCCAGAACTTCGACCAGCCGGCCGCGTTCGCCGCCGCCACGGCCCTCGCCCTGATCGCCGTGGTCACCCTGCTGCTCACCAAGCTCCTGCGCCCGAAGGATCTGTCCGATGGCAATTGAGGTACGCGACGTGAACAAGTCGTTCGGGGCCACCCCGGTCCTGCGCGACGTGTCCGTGGACGTCGAGTCGGGGTCGCTCACCGCCCTGCTCGGCCCGAGCGGCGGGGGGAAGTCGACGCTGCTGCGGGTGATCGCCGGGCTCGAACGGCCCGACACCGGCACCGTCCGGATCTCCGGCGTCGACGCCACCCGTCTGTCGCCCCAGCGCCGCAACGTCGGCTTCGTGTTCCAGCACTACGCCGCCTTCAAGCACCTGTCGGTCTTCCGCAACGTGGCCTTCGGCCTGGAGATCCGCAAGCGGCCCAAGGACGAGATCCGCAAGCGGGTCATGGAACTGCTGGAGCTGGTCCACCTGGAGAAGCTGGCCGACCGTTACCCGTCGCAGCTCTCCGGCGGCCAGCGTCAGCGCATGGCCCTGGCCCGGGCGCTCGCGGTGGAACCGGAGGTGCTGCTGCTCGACGAGCCGTTCGGCGCACTCGACGCGCAGGTGCGCAAGGAGTTGCGGGCCTGGCTGCGCCGGCTGCACGACGAGGTGCACGTCACCACCGTCTTCGTCACCCACGACCAGGAGGAGGCCATCGAGGTCGCCGACACGATCGTGGTGCTGGCCAACGGAGAGGTCGTGCAGGCCGGCAGCCCTGGCGAGGTGTACGACAACCCCGCCAACCCGTTCGTGATGCGCTTCCTCGGCCCGGTCACCGAGATCGGGGGCAGCCTGGTCCGCCCGCACGACATCGAGATCAGCTCCGGCCCGGTCGAGGGCGGGTCCCCCGCCGTGGTCTCCCGCGTCGTACGGCTCGGCTTCGAGGTACGCGTGGAGGTGAAGATCGGCACGGAGGAGGCGTGGGTCCAGGTGACGCGTGAGCAGGCCGACCGGCTCGCGCTGTCGCCCGGCGACACGGTGCACCTCAAGCCCTCTCCCGGGGCCCGGTCCCTGGTCCTCAGTGCCGTGTGAGAAATGCGGCTTTCCGTCAGGACCCAGTACGCCCTGCGCGCCGCCGCCGAACTGGCCGCGGCGGCGCCGGGGCCCGTCCCGGCCGAGCGGATCGCGTCGGCCCAGGGCATTCCCCGGCGTTTCCTCGACAACATCCTGTTGCAGATGCGGCGGGCCGGCCTCATCCACAGCCAGCGGGGACCGGAGGGCGGCTACTGGCTGGCCCGGCCCGCCACGGAGATCACGCTCGCCGACGTCGTGCTCATCGTCGAGGGAGCGCCGCAGGACAACGAGGATTTCCACGGCGTCGCCGGGCCGCTCGCCGACGTCTGGACGGCGCTGCGCGACCACGAGCAGGCGACGCTCACGGAGGTCACCCTCGCCCACATCGCGGCCGGTTCACTTCCGCCCCTCTAATCACCGCTATTCGCCCGGTTAGTTGTGCAAGACTCCGCATTCAAGGTGAAACGTGCCAGGCGTAGAGGGCGGGCGAGATGGGTGCTGCTGGGCGGCTCATCGTCAAGCGATACCGGTTGGTCCGCGCTCTCGGCCGTGGCCGCACCGGGGTCGTCTGGGAGGGGCACGACACCCTGCTCGACCGGCCCGTGGCGGTTCGGGAGGTGCTGCTGCCCCCGGGCCTGGGCGAGACTGCA
This sequence comes from Microbispora sp. H10670, assembly GCF_014161385.1. Lineage (NCBI taxonomy): Bacteria > Bacillati > Actinomycetota > Actinomycetes > Streptosporangiales > Streptosporangiaceae > Microbispora > Microbispora sp. H10670. The sequence continues at coordinate 641,475 of NZ_JABBWW010000001.1, forward strand.
CGGCTGCGGCTCGTCCACAAGATCGCCCGGGAGGCCCGGCAGGCCGAGGGGCTGCGCCATCCGCACATCGCCGCCGTCCACGACGTGGCCGAGGAGGACGGCGCTCCGTACATCGTGATGGAGCTGGTCCGGTCCCGCTCGCTTGACGGGATGGTCGCGGGCGACGGCCCGCTCACACCCGCGCAGGCCGCGCCGATCGCCCGAAAGGTCCTGTCCGCGCTGGCCCACGCCCACGCGGCCGGCGTACGGCACGGCGACGTCCGGCCGGCCAACGTCCTCGTCGGTCATGACGGCCGGGTGCTGCTCGCCGACTTCGGCGTCTCCATGTTCACCACCGACCCGGCCTTCGCGCGCACCCGCCGCGACCCCGCTGCTCTTCCCACTGCCTCTCTTCCCACTGCTGCGACTGCCGGCCGGGATCCGGAGGACTTCCTCGCTCCGGAACGTTCCGCGGACGACCCCCGCACGATCGCCGCCGACCTGTGGTCGCTGGGCGCCACCCTCCATCTCGCGGTCACCGGCCGGCCGCCGTCGCATCCGCTGGGAGAGGTCCCCGAGGAACTTCGCACCGTACTGACCGGGCTCCTCGCCCGGGACCCGCGGCGGCGGATCGACGCGGAGACCGCCGACCGGCTGCTCGCCGAGGCCGAGCCACCGGCTCCCGCTCCCCCCGTACGGCGGAGCCTCGGCCGGGCCCGGCTGGTCGCGGGCGTCACGGCGGCCGTGCTGGTCGCCTGTGCGGTGGGTGGCTGGGCGGTGCTGCGCCCCGGCGCCGAAGGCCGGGCCGCCGCCCCTCCGGCCGCCCCTGTCACGACGCCTGCTGCTCCTGCCACTGTCCCGGCCTCTGCCACTGGACCGGACGCCGTGCCCGTCTCCGGCTCGGCCTCCGCCGCTCCCGCGCCGCGGCTCAAGTTGAAGTGGTATCGCTCGGACGCCGGCTGGCGGGCCGGTGTGCCCCGCGACTGGACCCGCGAGGACCAGCCGTACACCATCGCCTGGCGTGCCCCGGACGACGCGGCGGCGCTCGTCGTCGAGGTGACCGCGCAGAGCGGCACCGATCCCCTCGCGGCGCTCGGCGAGGCCGAGGCCATCTTCCTGCCGACCGCCAAGAGCTACCGCAAACTCCGGCTCAAGCCCGTGACCAGCCCGTACGGGCCCACCGCCGACTGGGAGTTCACCTGGAAGCCGCGGAAGGCGCCGGCGGGTGACCATCTGGTCAAGGGAGTCGGATATCACCAGTACCGACGGGTGATCTCGACGGGCACGACGACCAGCGTGCTGACCTGGACCACCCGGGCCACCGACTGGGACGCCCTGCGCCCGACCCTGGTCAAAGTGCTCTCGCTCTTCCAGCCGCCCGCCGCGAGCTGAAAATCCCCTCCCCGCCCTCGCGGATGTGCCATGATGAGCCACGACCGAAAGTGACAACGGTTTTCATTTTCTAGCGTGGTTTCCGAGCGGGGGGTGACGCCATGAGAGTGGCGTTCGTGGGCAAGGGCGGAAGCGGGAAGACGACCCTGTCGTCGCTGTTCGCGAGGTATGCGACGCGGCGGGGACCGGTCGTCGCTATCGACGCGGACATCAACCAGCATCTCGGCCTCGCCCTCGGCGCTCCCGGGCAGCCTCACCCGCTGGGCGGGATGCTGACCGAGATCAAGGACTACCTGCGGGGCGACAATCCCCGCATTCGTGACGCGGCGTCAATGGTGAAGACGACTCCCCCCGGGCGCGGCTCCCGCCTCGTCCGGCTGGACGACCCGTTCTTCCCGTTCAGCCACGTCGACGGCGTCTCGCTCATGGTCACCGGCCCGTTCGGCGAGGACGACCTCGGGGTCGCCTGCTACCACTCCAAAGTCGGCGCGGTGGAGCTCTACCTCAATCACCTGGTCGACGGGCCCGGCGAGTACGTCGTGGTGGACATGACCGCCGGAGCCGACTCCTTCGCCTCCGGGCTCTTCACCCGGTTCGACCTCACCTTCCTGGTCGCCGAACCCACCCGGCAAGGCGTCGGCGTCTACCGGCAGTACCGCGACCACGCTGCCGGATTCGACATCCCGCTGGCCGTCGTGGGCAACAAGATCCACTCTCCGGAGGACGCCGACTTCCTCCGCGAGCAGGTGGGCGAGGACCTGCTGACCTGGTTCGGTCACTCCCCCGCCGTCCGCGCGATGGAGCAGGGCCGGCCGTTCGCTCTCGGCGACCTGGAGCCCACCGGCCACCATGCACTCGCCACCATGCTCGACCGGCTCGACGCGCAGCCCAAGGACTGGGCGAAGTTCGGCAGGCAGGCGGCCGAGTTCCACACCCGCAACGCCCGCGCGTGGGCGAACCGCGCCACCGGCGAAGACCTGGTCGCGCAGATCGACCCCGAATTCGTGTACGGCCCCGCCGTCACCGCCCCCTGAACCTGACCCCGAACTCGTCGAAAGACATCGAGAGGAGAACAGCCATGTCGCTGTCCGTGCCCGACAACCTGCTCGCCCAGGCCCGTGCCGGCGAGGTGGACGACGCGGCCTTCGTGGCCTGCGTCCGCGACTCGCTGCCGTACGCCTGGACGACCATCACCGCGCTGATCGAACAGCGGGACCGATCCGGAGCCGACTTCGCCGACAACCAGGTGCCGCCGCCCGACGAGGTCTCCCGCGGGCAGTTGCTCCGCTGCCTGGCCAGCGACGCGATGCGCGGCGCCCTCGAGAGGCACTTCGGCGTACGGCTCGCCTTCCAGAACTGCCACCGGGTCGCGGTCTTCGATCCGGCGGCGACCGAGGCCTACGGGGAGTTCGTCACCCCCCGCGCGCAGATCCTGAACCAGAGCCCCGGCCTGGTCGACTGCTGAACACGCCCTACTGCGATCCGCCGTTGACATAGAGGGTCTGCCCCGTGACGTACGACGCGTCGTCGGAGGCGAAGAACGCCACCACCGACGCGATCTCGGTCGGCTGGGCGACCCGCCGCAACGGCACGAACTGCGAGGCGACGGCCTGGTGCTCCTCCGGCGACATGCCGAGCCGCACCGCCGTCGCCTCGGTCATCGGGGTCGCCACGTAACCGGGCGCGACCGCGTTCACGCGGACCCCGAACTGGCCGAGCTCGATCGCGAGGGTCGCGGTCAGCCCCTGGATCCCCGCCTTCGCCGCCGAGTAGTTGGCCTGCCCGCGGTTGCCCAGCGCCGACCGGCTCGACAGGTTGACGATGGCCCCCGATCTCCGTTCCACCATGTGTTTCTGCACCGCCCGGCTCATCAGGAACGCGCCCTTCAGATTCACGTCGAGCACCTTGTCCCAGTCGTCCTCCGACATCCGGAACACCAGGTTGTCCCGCGTCAGACCGGCGTTGTTGACCAGCACGTCGATACGCCCGAACTCGGCCATCACCCCCGACACGAGGCTCTCCACCTGGGCGCCGTCGGAGACGTCACCGCCGAAGGCGACCGCTCTGCCCCCGGTGACCGCGATCTCGTCCACGATCGTGGCGCAGCGATCCGCCGTGAGGTCCACGCACGCCACCACCGCGCCCTCCGCCGCGAGGCGGCGGGCCGTGGCCGCACCGATCCCCCGCGCCGCACCGGTGACCACGGCGTACTTCCCAACGAACCGCTCCATCGCCAACCTCCGCGCCCGTGCCCGATCACAGCAACTTACTTAGCGCTCCCCCACAGGCGCGCTTCAACACAGGCGGGCTTCAACACAGGCGGGCTTCGACACAGACGCGCCGCCGCTCATCCGCCTGGCTCACCTTCTCCGGGCTCACCTTCTCCGGGCTCACCTGTCCGCGTCCAGCCCCACGCGCCTGCCCACCTCTATACCGGCAGTCGGGTGGTGCGGGGGTTGCGGTAGGTGAAGGCCCAGCGGTCGTCGCCGATCTTGCGGCGGGTGTAGCGGGTGGGGTGGCGGTAGCGGTCGCGGTTGTGGAACTGGCACGCCGGCCCCAGCAGCTTGAGGTCGGTCAGCCCGCCGCTGCACCAGTCCTCGGCGTGGTCGATCTGGCACATCGTGGCCGGCAGCGGACAGCCGTCCACCCAGCAGGTCGCATACCGGGCGAAGACCGCCCGCCGCTGGGCCGGGGTGGCAAGGCGCACCTTGCGGCCCATGTCCAGCACCTGCCCACCGGCGTCCATCACGATCCGCACCAAAGTGCTGGTACGGGCCAGCCGATGCACGCTGGCAACAGGCAGCAGCTGCCCGGTCGCCAGGATCAGCCCCGGCAACCCCCGCAACCACACCCCCGGCGGGGGACTGTTCACACCCACCCCCGCCCAGGCACCACCTGCCCGCCGGGCGCTGCCTCCCGGCCAGGCCTCGCGTCCCGCCCGAGCGTCTCCCCCCGGCCAGGCCTCGCGTCCCGCCCGGGCATCTCCCCCCGGCCAAGCGCTGCCTCCCGCCCACGCCTGGTCTCCCGACCCGGGCGGCGCGTCGGAGTGCTCCCCAAGCCAGGCGTTACCTTCCGGCCATGCCCGGCCTCCCCGCCAGGCGCCGCCTTCCGGTCGGGTGCGGCCTTCTGCCCACAGTGGGGCATCGGCCCCCGCCTCCGGCGCGCCGTTGCAAGCCGCCCTCGGCATTCCATGCTGCGCCTCGCCGGTTCCGGAGGCATGCCGGTAACCCTCCGCCGGGCAGTCACGGGCCGGGCAATCAGTCCACTGCTCATCGGGGTCGGCGGCGGAGCGCTCGCTGTCGGCGTCCGTTGCGTCCGTTGCGTCGGCGGCGTCGGCGTATGTGGGGTCGTCGGCGTCGGCGTCTGTGGCGTCGGCGCAGGTCGCGCAGGCGTCGATGTCGAAGTCCTCAGCGGTCCAGGCGTCAGGCCCGGGGCCAGGGCCATCGCTCGGGGCTGGGTCTGAGAGGTCTGGGTCTGAAGGGCCGATGCCCGAAGGGGCGGGACCAGGGCCGTCGCTCGGGTCGGTGTCTACCGGGTCGCTGGTGGGGTGGTCGGCTGTGGAGTCGCCTGAGGGGTCGGTGCCTGAGGGGTCGCTGGTGGGGTGGCCGGCTGGGGGGTCGTCGGGGAGGGATTCGGCGTTGACCAGCACTAGAAGCTCGGTCGCGATCTTGTTCTCCAGGAACGCGATGACAGCATCGGCGTTCCGCACGCTCAGCGTGCGGTCATCGCCCTCGGCCTTGGGCTTGGCGTAGACGTCCAGCAGGTGCTGCAACCGCGCGGCGGCTTCGACCGGGAGGTAGAACTCTCCCTCCAGCCCGCCGTTCCGGCGCCGCCGCACCCTAAAGAACCGGCGGTCGAAATCGGCCTGCTCATCGCCTTCGTGGCCGTCGGGGTCCAGCACCGCCCGCAGATACCGCCCCGCCTTGGCCACCTCCGCCGCACCCGCCGAACCAACCAACTCCAGCAGAATCCCCTCAGCCGTCGTCGCCTGGTCGTCGGTCAACCCAGAGGTAGCGGTGCAGATCGCCTCCACGATGCCCTCCGCCAGGCTGCCCTCGGCGAACCGCTCACGCACCCGCGACAGACGACCCAACTCCACGCCCATCGTCACCAACCGGCCCGCACCCGGAATCGTCATCCCGCCAACGGAGCGCAGCCACAACCGGGTGGAGGCATGCCCATGGTTCTTCGCCTCCCCAGCCCGGTGAACGCGCCCGACCCGGGCAGCCAGCGCGCTGGTGATGCGATCGCGGGCCGCCAGCAACTCCTCGGCCTCGGCCAGGCACACCTCCGCCGACTCAGGCACCGGCACCAGCGCCCGGGCCGCCTCACCAACCGCCGCCACCGCCACCCACGACGACCCCACCCCACGATCACCCTCGAAGGCACCATCGAAGGCACCGTCCGACGCACCACTCTGCGCACCGTCCGTCGCGCCATCGGGCGCACCCTCGGCATCCCGATCACGGCCAGCATCCGGACCCCGGCCCGCATCACCCTGGCCAGCGCCAGAGGCACCACCAGGAGCATCGCCGGGTACACCGCCACAAGCGGTACCCGGAGCACCGTCGGGAGCGCCCACCTTCGCCTGGCGGTCGTTACGACTCGCGCGCTCTCGCTCCCCAGGAACGACGATCGGGACGAATTCACTGGCGGCCGAACCCTCGGAAGACCACAGCGGCGAACCGGCCGTCAGCTGGTCCCACCAGTCGGCGTCCTCACCAATCGAACGATGAGGGTGGTCAGAACCATCGTCAAACAGGTCCATCACACCTCCTCGATCAATTCGAACGTTTGTCTGTATTCTTTCATGCGCCGTAACGGACAGCAACCAGCCAGATGCGATAGTTGGAGCCACTGGCCAGGTAGTGATATCAGCACAACTCGTGCACCCAAGCCATAAGACGCATTCGCATTCCATATCTGCGTCGTCATCACGGCTCCAGCGGAAAGGAATCCTCGGAAACCGGCCGGGAGCCGTGTCTGCGGGTGCAGGTAAGTAGGAGGCCAAGGACGGGCTCGCCCCTACGACCGACAAACTCTCCGCACCATCGGCAGGCCCCCGGAAACCCTGTGACGGGACCGGGGGCGCGGCCCAGTGGGGCGAACCCGGCGCAATTCGGTGGCGGGACGGGGGCGCAACGTGCTGACGCGACCCGGCGTAACCCGCGTGACGGCCCGGCGCGGCCTGCGCGCAACCCGGGTGATGGGACGCCGGGAAAAGGGCGTCGCGGGTGCTGTCGGCGGGGGACTTGACACCCCGCAGAAGGCGTCCTCCCGATCGTGCCGAACGCTCCTCGGCGGACCGGCGGATCTTTGGCTGAAACTTTACCCTGGGCACCCGTGAACAGGAACGGCGATCAGCCGTCTGACCTGCGGATACTCGACCGGGCTCGGCCCTTAACCCACGCCCCGCCAAGATGTCTTGTGCCATTTGGCATCAGGCGTGCCCAGCAGCCCCCATCATGTGCTCATGCCCGCTTTTGTCACCCTGTCCGGGCGCTCCGTGCGCCTGGAACCGCTCAGCTTCGCGGTGCTCGACGATCTTGTCGCCGCGGCGAGTGAAGACCGTTCTACGTACGCCTTCACTCGCGTTCCCGTTGGACGGGACGAGATGGCCTCCTACGTGGAGGCCGCCTTGGCTGAGCAGGCGGAGGGCCGCACGATGCCCTTCGCCATCCGGTGGCTGCACACCGACCGCGTGGTCGGTGCCACCCGTCTGATGAACCTGGAGTACTGGCAGGGCCCGATGCCCTGGCCTCCGGGTGCCAAGGGCGCGGTGGGCGAGGTCCCGTCCGTCGCGGACATCGGGTACACCTGGCTCGCCGCGTCGGCCCAGGGCACCGGTGTCAACCGGGAGAGCAAGTACCTGTTGCTCTCCCTGGCCTTCGAGACCTGGCAGGTTCACCGGATCACCCTCAAGGCAGACGTACGCAACACCCGATCCCGGGCCGCCATCGAGGCCCTCGGCGCACACCTGGACGGTGTGCGACGGGCGGACAGCCGAGGCGCCGACGACACGGTCCGAGATACCGCGTACTACTCGATCCTGAGTCCCGAATGGCCCGCCGTACGCGAGCGTCTCCTCGCGAGGCTGGGCCTTCTGGAACCGGCGTCGGAAGCAGCCTGACAAGCCCCCATAGACAGATCCAAAGCCCAATAAAAAGGGAGCGGCCCGTCCCGGGAAGGGACGGGCCGCGTCATGCCGGCGGACGATCAGACGTCGTAGCCGTACTCGTCGTCGTAGGCGTTGTAGATCTCGTGCCAGCCACCGCACTTGACCGGGAACGTGCTGTACAGACCGATCTGGCAGACCTGCGCCTGGACCTGCGCGACGTCGTAGCGCCAGAAGTTGATCTGCTTGTAGCCGCCGGCGCCGCAGTACTTGTACGACTTGAAGCTGGAGGACCAGTCGTCCTCGCTGTCGTCCCAGTCCTGGACGCGGAACCGGATGTAGGCGCACTTGCCGCCGTGCCGGTAGGTGCGGTTGTCCTGGTCGTACAGCTTGCCGGTGACGTGGACCCGGTTCGACTCCTCGTCGTCGTAGTTCACGTCGATGTGGCCCTTGGCCTTGGCGAGGTGGTTGGAGGACCAGTAGGTGCCCCACCACTCGGAGTAGTCCCAGTCGTCGTCGTGGTGGGAGGCGGAGGCCGCGGACGCCGGGGCGGCGCTGGCGGCGGTCGTGAGGGCCGGCAGCCCGAGGGCGGTGACGGCGGTGGCAGCGGCGAGGCCGAGGATGATGGAGCGACGCATTTCGGTTCTCCTGTTCGAGGACGATCCCCCGATGCGGGGTGCTGTCGGGGTTGCGTCTCAGTGATAAGCCGCTCCGCCTGCAAATCGCTTTCACCGCCCGGACGGCGGTTTGCAGGCTGCTTTCAAGCACCTGAACGCACGCTGAACCCTGGTAAATCGGCGGGAGCGTTATACGGGCGCCTCGCCGCACGATCTATCATTTGCTCACGAATCTTGCCGTTCAGGAGACAGGTTCCACATGCCTGACCACGCCACCTCGGACGACCTGCGCTTCGCCGTACTGGGACCCGTCCTGGCGTGGCGCGACGGTGTCGAACTCGATCTCGGCACGCCCCTGCAACGCTCCATTCTGGCGATGTTGCTGCTGCGGGAGGGGCACGCGGTCTCGCCGACCGAGATGATCGACGGCGTCTGGGGGGAGGACGCCCCACCGCGTGCGCTGGGCGCGCTGCGCACCTACGTCTCCCGCCTGCGCACCGTCCTTGAGCCTGGCCGCTCGCCCAGGACGCCGCCGCAACTGCTGACCTCGGTGGGCCGGGGGTACGCGCTGCGGCTCGGCCCCGCCCGGTTCGACCTCGCCGTCTTCGACCGGGAGTGCGCCGCCGCCGAGTCGGACCGCCGTGCGGGCCGGGTGGAGCAGGCCGCCCGGCGGCTCCGCGGCGCCCTGGGGCTCTGGTCGGGCGAGCCGCTCGCCGGCGCGGTAGGGCCGTACGCCGAACACCAGCGCGACCGGCTGGCCGAGCGCCGCATCGGGGCCGTCGAGGCCCTCATGGAGGTCGACCTGGAGCTCGGCCGGCACGCGGAGATCATCTCGGAACTGGTCGCGCTCGCCGCCGAGCACCCGCTGCGCGAGCGGATCCGCGTCCAGCTCATGCTGGCCTACTACCGGTGCGGCAGGCAGGCCGAGGCGTTGGCGGTGTTCACCGAGACCCGGCAGGCGCTCGTGGACGAGCTCGGCATCGAGCCGGGCGCCGAGCTGAGCGAGATGCACCGGCGCATCCTCGCCGCCGATCCCTCGCTCGCCCCCGCGTCCCCTCCCGTACGGCTGTCGCAGCACGACGACGCCTGGGACGAGAACGGGGACGGGGAGACCGGCCCGGGTCACGGCCCGATGGTCGAGATGCCGCGACCGGCGCAGCTTCCGGCGGCGATCACCGACTTCACCGGGCGCACGCGCCTGGTGCACCGGCTGCTCGCGCTGCTGCGCGGCGAGGGCCTGGCCGGCGGCACGGCCGAGGGAGTGCCGATCGCGGCGATGTCGGGCATCGGCGGCGTCGGCAAGACGACCCTAGCCGTCCACGTGGCCCATCTCGCGGAGGACCTGTTTCCCGACGGCCAGCTCTACGCCGATCTGCGCGGGTACGGCGTCGAGCCCACCGCGCCGGAGACCGCGCTGGTCGCGTTCCTGCGGGCGCTCGGCATCCCGATGGACGTGATCCCCGACGGCCTGGCCGAGCGCTCGGCGTTGTTCCGGTCGCTGCTCGCCGACCGCAGGATGCTGGTGCTGCTCGACAACGCCCGCGACGCCGACCAGGTGGAGCACCTGCTGCCCGGCTCGGCCGGCTGCGCCGCGATCATCACCAGCCGGGGCAAGCTGGCCGACGTGCCCGCGGCGCGGCTCGTCGACCTCGACGTACTGGAGCCCGACGAGGCGCTGTCGCTGCTGGCCGCGGTCGCGGGGCCGGAGCGGGTGGCGGCCGAACGCGCGGCGGCGATGGACGTGGTGGCCGCCTGCGGCTTCCTGCCGCTGGCCGTGCGGATCGTCGCCGCCAGGCTCGCCTCCCGCCCGTCGTGGACGGTGGCCTCGCTCGTCACCCGGCTCGCCGACGAACGCCGCCGCCTGGACGAGATGAAGATCGGGAACCTGGCGGTCTCGGCCACGTTCGCCCTCGGGTACGGCCAGCTCGACGCCCGGCAGGCCCGGGCGTTCCGGCTGCTGTCGCTGCCGGAGGGCTCGGACATCTCGCTCTCCGCGGCGGCGGCGCTGCTCGACCTCACCCTCTCCGAGACCGAGGACGTGCTGGAGTCGCTGGTGGACGCCAGCCTGCTGGAGGCGCCCGCGCAGGGCCGCTACCGGTTCCACGACCTGCTCAAGCTGTTCGCCCGGCGGCAGGCGGAGGCGGCCGAGGAGCCCGGGGCCCGGGCGCTCGCGCTGCGCCGACTGCTGGGCTTCTCACTGGCGTCGGCGGGCGCGGCGCACCGGCTCGCGTACGAGGGCAGCGCGGTCGCCGACAACCTGGTCGACCTGGGCATGCGCGGCCACTCCTTCGGCTCCGCCGACGAGGCGGTGGCGTGGCTGTCGGCGGAGGCCGAGAACCTGTTCGCGGCGGTGGCCAGGGCGTACGGGTCGGGAGAGGACCTGCTCCCGGCGGCCGACCTGCTGCTGGCGCTGGAGCCGCTGCTGGAGTCGGGCACCAGCCAGCGCGAGTTCGAGCAGCGGGTGTCCGCGCTGCTGACGGCCGCGCGGAACGCGGGCGAGCAGCGCGCGGAGATGCGCTGCCGGTACATGCTCGGCCGGGTGCTGTTCGGCGCGAACCGGCTGGCCGAGGCGGAGTCGCACTTCCTGTCCGCCCGGGCCCTGGGCGAGGAGACCGGCGACCACGTCGTGCTCGGCGAGACGTGCAACGCGCTCGCGGTGGTCGCGGGACGGCAGCGCCGTCACACCGAGGCGCTCGACTGGTTCGACCGGGCCACGGCGATCTACCGTGAGGTCGGCAACCCCGCGGGCGAGGCGCTGGCGTCGTGCTACTCGGCCCGCGACCACCTCGGTCTCGGCCGGCCCGGCGACGCCATCGCCGCGGCCGAGCGGGGGCTGGCGGTCTTCTCCGAGATCGGCAGCGGCGCCGGGACCGCCCGGGCGCGCTATCACCTCGGCAACGTGTTGTCACACGTCGGACGGCTCAACGAGGCCGTCGTCCACCACGCCGAGTGCCTGGCCTTCTTCCGCGCGAGCAACCAGCGGGTCTGGGAGCAGCGGGTGTGCTACCGGCTCGCCGCTACCTTCATCGCCGCCGGTAGATACGCCGAGGCCGCCCGGCACGCCGAGGAGGCCCTCACGGTCAGCCGTGAGATCACCCACCCCTACGGCGAGGCGCAGTCACTGGCCGCGCTCGGCAAGGCCCTCATGGGCGTCGGAGAGGCCGCGCGGGGCGGGGACGCCCTGGACAAGGCGCTGGAGATCTACACCCGGCTCGGCTCGCCCGAGGCCGCCGACATCGCCGCGCTCCTGGCCGAGCAGACCCAGACCCAGGTCGACTCGTAGGTCGTCGTCCAACCGGCTCATCCGGACGTGGTTGATCACGCGCTCGCCCCTTCTCGTGTCCCGGAGACCTGTACCCCGCGGAGATCGGCCCGGCCGGCCGCCCGCCGCCTTGGGGCGCGCAGGGGGCCCGGTCCTTACCGGTGCGCCCCGTGGCGGCTCGCCGCCTCACATGAACGACCGGCCAGGCTTCGGTGCGGGCTCCGAACCCCCCCCGGAGCCCGCACATGACCAGAGTCGCCCCGGGCGGTCAACTTTCGATCAACGCGGGCTTGCAGCCGAGCTCGCGACCGACAGAAAGCCCTCGGCGACCAGCGGGCGGAGCGCCGCGGGGGCCCGGCCGAGCACGGCGTCCGGGTCCTCCCCGGTGAGTTCCGCGATCGCGGCGAGCAGCGGCCGCGTGGGCAGATCTCCGTCGCACACCCCTGCCAGCGCCGCCTCCACCGTCCCCACGGTGGCCGTACGGCGTGCGCCCCGGGTCTGCCGGAGCACGATGCGGGAGGGGTCGTCGGCGCCGGGCGGGCCGACGCGCTCCTCCACGACTCCGTCGGCCACCCGGAGGCGCGCGTCCAGCAGGTCCTCGTCGGACAGTTCGTGCGCGGCGCGGGCCGCCCGCAGGACCTCCTCGACCAGCGCGCCGGCCGGCGGCTCCACCGGCTGCGTCAGCTCCTCCACCCGCACCAGCGGGCTGAGCGAGCCGGAGTCGTGCAGGGCGATCCAGCCGAAGCCGACGCCGGTCACGTCCATCGACTCGAACCACGCGAGCCACTCGTCGTAGCGCTCCCGGTAGGCCGAGGTGCCGTGCTCGGCGGAGTCGCGCAGCCACAGTTCCACGTACTCGGCGGGGTCCTGCACGTCGCGTTGCACGGCCCAGCCGTCGCAGCCGGTCTCGGTGAGCCAGCCGCCCACCCTGTCCTGCCAGTCCTCGCCCTTGACGTGCAGCCAGTTGGCGAGGAAGCGGGCGTGCCCGCCCTGGGCGAGATGGCGGGGCGTGCGCCGGACGAGTTCGCGGCAGAAGTCGTCACCGTGCCGCCCGGTCTCCCGGTAGGTGTACCTGGCCTCCGGCGCGATGACGAACGGCGGGTTGGACACCACGAGGTCGAACCGCTCGCCGTCCACCGGGTCGTACATCGACCCCTCGCGCGCCTCGACGCCGTGCACGCCGGACAGCTCCCAGCTGAGGCGGGCGAGCCGCAACGCGCGGCGGTTCACGTCGGTCGCGACGACCTGGCCGGCCCGGGGAGCGAGGTGCAGCACCTGCACCCCGCAGCCGGTGCCGAGGTCGAGCACCCGCCCGGCCGGGGCGGCCCAGCCGAGCTGGGCGAGGTTCGCCGACGCGCCGCCGGCCCCCACGACGTGGTCGGGGCGCAGGGAGGGGTCCCCGGGCCGCACCTTGCGGTCGGAGACCACGTACGCCGGACCGGCCGCCCCCGCGTCCCACGGCTGGAGATGCACGGTGGCCTGGACGGTGTCGCCCAGCCGCACCAGCAGGCCGGTCTCGATGAGGTCCTGGAGGGGCAGGTCGGCGGCGGCCATGCTGACCGGCACACCCAGCCACCACAGGCGGATCAGCGCGGCGAGGGGGTCGGCGTCCCTGGTGGCGCGCAGCGCGGGCACGATCTCCTCGCGGGCCAGGGCCGAGGCCGCCATGTCGCCCAGCCGCTCACGTACGCCGTCGATCGAGTAGCCGGTCTCCACGAATCTGTCGCGAAGCCGTCGGACCAGGTCAGAAGGGGCGTCCACAGATCGAATGTATCGCGGCGCCGCCGGACGGCACGCGGACTTCGGCGGTAAGCCGTTGATAAGTGAAACTCAAGCAGCAGGCCTTATTCATATGGGGAACCCCCCGACCGAGGACCCCGATGCTGCTGCCCTGTCTGGCGTGCGACTGCCGCCTGCGCCCCGACGAGTACTTCGACGCCTGCCACGACTACAACCGGGCCAGGGACGTCGTCATGTGGACCTGTCCCCGCTGCGGCAACCGGGACGAGATCCGCGTCTTCCCGGGAGAGCTGGGCTTCGGGTACGCCCGCGGCAGGCGGTTCGACGTACAGGACCGCGTCCCGGTGCCGGGGCTGCGGCGCCACCGCTACGAGCTGCGGCTGGAGATCTGTCTCGACGGCCGGGTGTGGCGGGTGCTCAGCCGGGAGCTGCCGTCCCCCGGCGTGGGCGCTACGGCGTCTTGAGACTGTGCCAGGCGGCCTCGCCCAGCCCGCGGATCTCCTCCGCGGTGGGCTGGTGGGCGCCGCTGAACCACAGGCGGCACATCTCCTGCGCCGGGCCGAGCCACAGCACGTAGCACATGGTGGCGGGGACCGCCCGGAGCTCGCCGTTCTTCACGTGCGGCCGCCACCAGTCGGCGACCTGGCGGAAGAAGTCGCGCCGCGACTCGGCGACCTCCGGGCCGCCGGGCTCGTTGCGGCGGGGCGGGCGCTCGCTGATCAGCAGGCGGGCGCGTTCCGGGTGCTCGCCGCACCACGCCATGTGCAGGGCGACGATGGCCTCGATCCCGCCGCGGGCATCCTCGTGGCGGATGAGCTCGTCGACGAAGGCGTCCTGGTACGCCTCCAGGATCTCGGCGTAGAGCACCCCGTAGACGTGCTCCTTGCTGGTGAAGTGGTGATAGAAGCTGCCGACGCTGACGCCGCTCTCCTGACGGAGACTGGCGAGCGTGGTGGCGGACACGCCGCTCTGGCTGAACCTGCGCAGGGCCCCCTCGATGATCCTGGCCCTGCCGTCCCGCCCGCTTCTCACGTTGTTCACAAAGTCAATGGTGAACCAACAGAACCTTGTTCTGCAAACGCGGGGGTGGCTTCGTTCAATTGTGACAGAGCGGAAGGGGTTTGTGCATACGATGCGTGACATGCGGCGTTATCGGGTGGACAACTGCTCCATCGAGCGAACCCTCGCCGTGCTCGGCGAGAAGTGGACGCTCCTGGTGCTGCGGGAGGCGTTCAACGGCGTCCGGCGGTTCGCCGATCTCCAGGCGCGTACGGGTGCGCCGCGGCAGGTGCTCAGCGCCCGGCTGTCCCGCCTCGTGGACGAGGGGCTGCTCCGCAAGGTGCCCTACCGGGAGCCCGGCCAGCGCCAGCGCGACGAGTACCGGCTCACCCAGAAGGGGCTCGACCTCTACCCGATCATGATCGCCCTGATGCACTGGGGCGACCGCTACCTGGCCGACTCCGCGGGGCCGCCGGTCGTGGTGACCCACCGCGACTGCGGCGCGGCGGTCGCGCTGCGCCTGCTGTGCACCGACGGCCACGAGGTCGGCGGCCCACGGGAGGCGACCCCCCGCCCCGGTCCCGGCGCCCGGCTCGGCCTGACCCGTGCCTGATATCGCGTGCCTGATATCCCGTGCCTGAAATACGGACCACCCGTGGGGCTGCCTAGGCTGGTCACGTGTACCGGTTCCTCCTCTCACGCCGCTGGGTCGGCCTGCACCTGCTCGTGCTCGCGCTGATCCCCGCCTTCTTCTTCCTGGGGAAGTGGCAGTGGGGGCGGTTCGAGGAGAACTCGGCCAGAAGCACCAGGATCACCGCCAACCTCGCCGCCGCGCCCGTGCCGATCGACCGGCTCGACCGGCCCGGCGGGGCCGTACCCGAGAAGGACGGGCATCGCCTCGTCACCGCGACCGGGCGGTACGACCCCGCGCACGAACTCGTGGTGCGCCGGCGCACCCTCCACTCCCGCGTCGGGTTCTACGTGGTCACCCCGCTCGTCACCCCCGGTGGCGCCGTGCTGGTGAACCGGGGGTGGGTCCCGGCGGGCGCGACCGCGGACGCGCCGCCGCGGGTGCCCGCGCCGCCCGCCGGAGAGGTGACGGTCACCGGGCGGCTGCGCCCGGCCGAGACGCGGGAGAACAGCGGGATCAGGGTCCGCGCCGGACTGCCGCCCGGCCAGATCCTGCTGATCGACACGCCCGCGGTCGCCGGAGGCCTGCCGTACCCGGTCTACGGCGGCTTCGTCGAGCTGACCGAGCAGCGGCCGCCGGCTGGCTCCTCCCCCGAACTCCTGCCGCCGCCGGACGTGGGCGCCGGCGGCGGGCTCAACCTGGCGTACGCCGTGCAGTGGTGGTTGTTCATCGGGATCGCGGTGGGCGGCTGGGTCCTGCTGGTCCGCCGGGAGGCCCGCGATCTGCGGGAGGCCGGGGACGCCGTCCCCGAGGACGCGCCACGCGTCGTGATCACACCCAGTGACCGGGACACCGCAAGGTGAGCGAACGGATACCAACCGGAGACCTTGCAGCTTGTACCGTGTTATCCCTTGGCTTTACCGTTTACTCTCGTGACGACGCCGCTGCATCCCGACCCAGAGCCGAGGCGGCGGGACTACGTGATCATTTCGGTCGACGATCATCTGATCGAGCCGGCCGACCTCTTCGAGGGCCGTCTCCCGGAGAAGTACAAGGACCTCGCGCCCAAGGTCGTGGAGACCGACGCGGGTCACCAGGTGTGGCGGTACGGCGGCGCCACCTATCCCTGCGCCGGGGTCGACGTGGGCGCGGGCCTGCCCAAGGAGCAGTGGACCCTCGACCCCGTACGCTTCGACGACATGCGGCCGGGCTGCCATGACATCGAGGCCCGCATCGGCGACATGGACCGTGCCGGGATCTGGGCGGCCCTCTGCTTCCCCGGGATGCTGGCGAGCCAGGCGGGCGTGGCCTTCGGCCGCACCCGTGACCGGGACCTCGGGCTCGCACTGGTGCGGGCGTGGAACGACTGGCACGTCGACGTGTGGGCGGGCAGCTACCCCGAGCGCATGATCGCGCTCCAGCTCCCCTGGCTGCCCGACCCCGAGGTCGCGGCCAAGGAGATCAGGGAGAACGCCGCCCGCGGCTTCAAGGCCGTCGTGTTCCCCGAGTTCCCCACCCGGCTGCGGCTGCCGTCCATCCACAGCCGCCACTGGGACCCGTTCTTCGCCGCGTGCGAGGAGACCGGGACGGTCGTCTGCCTGCACACCGGGGCGTCCTCCTGGGCGCCGGTGCCCTCGCCCGACACCCCGGTGGAGGCGATCACCACGCTGATCCCGGCCAGCGCGATGTTCGCCTGCGCCGACTGGCTCTGGTCCGGGGTCGCGCTGCGCTACCCCAAGCTGCGCGTCCTCATCGTGGAGGGCGGCGTGGGCTGGCTGCCCATGCTGGCCGAGCGGGCCGACTACGCGCTCGACCACCCGGTCGCGGGCGAGCCGGCGTGGGAGGGCGGCCTGAAGCCCAGCGAGGTGCTCAGGCGCAACTTCTTCTTCGGCACCCTCGACGACAGCGCGCTCAGTTCGGTGCGGCTGGCCGTCGGCATGGAGCACGTCCTGCTGGAGACCGGCTATCCGCGCGCCGAGTCGACCTGGCCGGACACCCAGCGCACGGTGGCCCGCAACCTCGGCAGCCTGCCCCCGGCCGACATCGCCCGGGTCTCGTACGGCAACGCCGCCCGGCTGTTCGGCCATCCCCTGCCGTCACGGGCCTGGCTGCGGATGGAACAGCTCTAACGCCGCGTCCGCCCTGTGTGCGTGTGCGCCTGCGCGTGCGCCGGCCGGGCGCCGTTCTCCCACTCGACGAACTGCCCGCTCTCGCCGAGCAGCGCGGTCGCCAGCCACAGCAGGACGCCGAAGTCGTCGACGATCCCGATGCCCAGGAGGAAGTCGGGGACCACGTCGATGGGGGACACGATGTACGCCACGGCCATGCCGAGCATGGCCAGCTTGCCCTTCGTCAGGCCGTGATACTCACCCTTGACGGCGGCGCGGATCATCCGGGGCACGGCCTTGAGGCGCGAGCCCACGCCGGGCGAGCCCGGCCGGGACACCTCGCGGTAGGCGCGCCAGGTGGCCGCCGCACGTCCTGCCTTCACCATGAGGACACCTCCCGGGGGACACCGGTGCGAGCACCGGCTGAGGACGACACTGCCCGCCCTGTCCTCCCGTTAACGTACGGCCGCGCCCGCCCGGTTCCTGTCACGCCCGCAGCTCGTGCACCACCTCGATGACCTCCCTGGCCACACCCTTGATGCCGGGCAGGTGCGACAGGGCGACCAGCCGGTCGACGAGCGGGACGAGCCGGTCGATCAGACGGTGGGTGCGCGCGCAGCCGGGCGAGGCGTCGTGCACCCAGAACAGCACGACGCCCATCCACAGCATCCACAGCAGCTCGGGCAGCTCCTCGCGCAGCTCGTCGTCCATCCGGCCGGCCGCCCCGTCGACGACCTCCCGGTAGAGCGCGATGGCGGACTCCCGCGCGGGCGCCGACTCGGCGCTGAACGGGCTGAGCGGATTGCTGGGCTCGGCGGCGTGCTTGAAGAACTTCACCGCGAACTCGTGGTACGGCTCGGAGATCCGCACCCACTCCCGCAGCACGCCGCCGAGCCGTCCGGCGAAGGACCTCTCTGCGGCGAACACCTCGCGGCAGGCCGCCTCGTGCGACGCCTGCGCCCGGTCGTAGTACGCCTGGACCAGCTGTTCCTTGGACGTGAAGTAGTAGTAGGCGTTGCCCACCGACACGCCCGCCTCCGCGGCGATGGCACGCATCGTGGTCGCCTCGTACCCCCGCTCCCGGAACAGCCGGAGGGCCGTCTCGACGATGAGCTCCCGTGTCTTCTCGGCCACGATCGTCACTGTACGGCGCGGCCGGGCAGGGAGCGGGGGTCAGGAGAACTCAGCAGAACTCAGGCGAACTCGGTGGCGACGAGCGCGGCGATCTCGGCGGTGTTCAGCGCGGCGCCCTTGCGGAGGTTGTCGCCACACACGAACAGGTCGAGCGTGTTGGGGAAGTCGAGCGCCTGGCGGATCCGGCCGACGTAGGTCGGGTCGGTGCCCACGACGTCCGCCGGAGTGGGGAACACGCCGTTGGCCGGGTCGTCGAGCACCACGACGGTCGGCGCCGCGTCCAGGATCTCCCGGGCGCCCTCGACGGTCACCTCCCGCTCGAACGTCGCGTGGACGGCGAGCGAGTGGGTGGTCACCACGGGGACGCGCACGCAGGTCGCGGAGACCCGCAGGTCCGGGATGCCGAGGATCTTGCGAGACTCGTTGCGGACCTTCAGCTCCTCCGACGTCCAGCCGCCGCCCCTGATCGAGCCCGCCAGCGGCACCACGTTGAGCGCCAGCGGGGCGGGGAACGGCGAGTCGGCCAGGTCGGGCACGGTCTTGCGCACGTCACCGGCGGCCGTGCCCATCGTCCGGTCGCCCGCGACGGCCTCGATCTCGGCGTACAACCGCTCGGGGCCGGCCACCCCGGCGCCGGAGACGGCCTGGTAGGAGGCGACGACCAGCTCACGCAGGCGGTACTCGCGGTGCAGCGCGCCCATCGCGGCCATCATCGACAGCGTCGTGCAGTTGGGGTTGGAGATGATCCCCTTGGGCCGGTTGCGGGCCTGCTCGGGGTTGCACTCGGGCACCACGAGCGGCACGTCCGGGTCCATCCGGAAGGCGCCGGAGTTGTCCACGGCCACCGCGCCGCGCTCGGCGGCGATCGGCGCCCACTCGGCGGACACCTCGTCCGGCACGTCGAACATCGCGATGTCGACGCCGTCGAAGGCCTCCGGCGACAACGCCTGGACCACGACGTCCTCGCCGCGCACGCTCAGCACCTTGCCCGCCGAACGCGGGGAGGCGATGAGCCGGATCTCGCCGTACGCGTCGGACAGGTCGCGGCGGTTGGTCAGGATGTCGAGCATGACCGTGCCGACGGCGCCGGTCGCGCCGACTACGGCCAAAACGGGCTTGCGGCTCATCGTCCGGTACCTCCATACACAACGGCCTCGACCTGGTCGGAGTCGAGGTCGAACGCGCGGTGGGCGGCGGCGACCGCGGTGTCCACCTCGTTCTGCCCCACGACGACGGAGATTCGGATCTCCGAGGTCGAGATCATCTCGATGTTCACTCCGGCGTCGGCCAGCGCGCCGAAGAACGTGGCGGTGACGCCCGGGTGCGAGCGCATGCCCGCGCCGACGAGCGACACCTTGCCGATCTGGTCGTCGTACAGCAGCGACTCGAACGCGACCTGGCTCTGGATCTTCTTCAGCGCGGTGAGGGCCGTCTGGCTGTCGTTCACCGGCAGCGTGAAGGAGATGTCCGTACGCCCGGTCGCGGCGGCCGACACGTTCTGCACGATCATGTCGATGTTGATCTCCGCGTCCGCCAGCGTGCGGAAGATGGCGGCGGCCTCGCCGACCTTGTCGGGCACCCCGACCACAGTGATCTTGGCCTCGCTCCGGTCGTGCGCGACCCCGGAGATGATGGGCTGCTCCACTTCGGTCCCTTCGCTGTAGGGGTCGGAGACGACCCAGGTGCCTTCCCTCGTGCTGAACGAGCTTCTGACGTGGATGGGCAGGCCGAACCTGCGGGCGTACTCCACGCAGCGCAGGTGCAGGATCTTCGCCCCGCACGCCGCCATCTCCATGGCCTCGTCGTAGGAGATCCGCGGGATCTGCCGTGCCGAGCGGACGATGCGGGGATCGGCGGTGTAGATGCCGTCCACGTCGGTGTAGATCTCGCAGACGTCCGCGCCGAGCGCCGCCGCGAGAGCGACGGCCGTGGTGTCGGAGCCGCCCCGGCCCAGAGTCGTGATGTCCTTGCTGTCCTGGGAGACGCCCTGGAACCCGGCCACGATCGCGATCTGACCGGCGTCGACCGCCTCCCTGATTCGGCTCGGCGTGACGTCGATGATGCGCGCCTTGCCGTGCGTCGAGTCGGTGATCACGCCGGCCTGCGAACCGGTGAAGCTGCGCGCCTCGTGGCCGAGGTTGGCGATCGCCATCGCGAGCAGCGCCATCGAGATCCGCTCACCCGAGGTGAGCAGCATGTCGAGCTCGCGGCCGGGCGGCAGCGGCGACACCTGCCGGGCCAGGTCGAGCAGCTCGTCGGTGGTGTCGCCCATCGCGGAGACCACGACCACGACGTCGTTGCCCGCTTTTTTCGTCGCCACGATCCGCTGGGCGACCCGCTTGATGCAGGACGCGTCGGCTACGGAGGAACCACCGTACTTTTGCACAACGAGCGCCACTGGAATCTCCAACGAATCAGGACGTGGAGCTCACAGTGTACTTGTGCGTCCCAAACGCCCACCGTACGCGACCAGTATGTGGACGGTCAGACCACGATCAGACGGCGATCAGACGGTGGTGCCCTCTTCGACCACGTCGAGGCGGGCGTGCGCGACGAGCGACTGCAGGGCCCGCAGCGCCGCGCCGGCGTGGTTGCCCCAGGTGTTGAAGTAGGAGAACTGCCACCACCACAGCGCCTCCAGGGGACGGCCCGCGCCGTAGTGCCGCAGCCCGTGGATCAGGTCGGCCGCCACAGCCGCGAGGTCGTCGGACAGCCGGTACGGCGTGACCGCGTCGTCCTTGTAGGGGTCGAAGACCTCGGCGTAGTCGTCCACCGGCCCGAGCCGGGCGGCCAGCGCCGTGCGGAGGGGGTCGATGTCGGGGTCCTCGCTCAGCACGGGCTCGACGTTCCCCTGCAGGATCACGTCCTGCGCGGCCCCCAGCTGGGTGCCCGCGAGGCTGACCTGGGCCACCTCCACCAGAAGCAGCGGCAGCGTCGCGTCGCCGCCCTCGCCGCCGGCCAGGCGGGTCAGGCCGTCGATGTAGTTCTGCGCGTGTCCGGCGACGCGTGCGGCCAGGTCGTTCCACTCGTCAGACATCCAGCAGCCTCCGTCCTTCGAAAGCGCGGCCCAAGGTGACCTCGTCGGCGTACTCGAGATCACCGCCCACAGGCAGGCCGCTGGCAAGTCGGGTCACCTTCAGCCCCAGAGGCTTGACGAGCCGGGCCAGATAGGTGGCCGTCGCCTCACCTTCGAGGTTCGGGTCGGTAGCGAGGATCAGCTCGGTGATCTGGCCGTCGGCCAGCCGGACCATCAACTCGCGAATCTTCAGGTCGTCCGGCCCGACACCGTCGATCGGGCTGATCGCTCCTCCGAGCACGTGGTAGCGGCCGCGGAACTCGCGGGTCCTCTCGATCGCCACCACGTCCTTCGGTTCCTCGACCACGCAGATCACCTGCGGGTCACGCCGCTGGTCGCGGCAGATGCGGCATTCCTCTTCCGCTGCGACGTTGCCGCAAACCCGGCAGAAGCGCACCTTCTCCTTGACCTCCAGCAGCGCGTGCGCCAGCCGCTTGACGTCGGCCGGGTCGGCGGCGAGGAGGTGGAACGCGATCCGCTGCGCGCTCTTGGGACCGACGCCGGGCAGCAGCCCGAGCTCGTCGATCAGATTCTGGACGACCCCTTCGTACATGCTCTAGAACCCCGGCAGCTGACCGCCGCCGAAACCGCCCCCCAGACCCTGCGCGAGCGGGCCCAGCTTCTCCTGCTGCAGCTCGGCCGCGGCGCGTACGGCGTCCCGCACGGCGGCGAGGACCAGGTCCGCGATCGTCTGCGCGGTCTCCTCCGGGTCGCTCGTGTCGATGGCGACCGGGCTGATCTCGAGTTCCAGCAGCTCGCCGCTGCCGTTCACGGTGGCGCGGACGAGCCCGCCGCCGGCGGTCCCGTCGACCTCGGCGTCGCTGAGCTCCTGCTGCGCGGTGACGAGCTGCTGCTGCATCAGCTGAGCCTGCTCCAGCAACTGCTGGAGATTGACATCTCCTGGATTCACGATGGTGCGCTCCTCAGCGTCCAGCGACGTGTTCGTCGCGACGAGCCTACGGCGTCCGTCCCCGTTTCCGCACCGGAGCCGGTACGCGTGTTCCACCCGGGGCCGTCGGCGGACGGACACCGGTTACCCCACCAGTCTCCGTCCATGCGGCGTCCGTCTCCCGCGCGGGTGAGGCGTTCAGGAGTGGTCGATCTCCTCGATGATCCGGCCGCCGAGCTCGCGCTGGATCAGGGCCATGCCGGTCAGCTCGCTCACGTCCGCGCCCGCGTCGCCACGGCCCGGCACCGTCTCCGGCCAGGCCTGGCGTGATCCCGCCGGCGCGGCGGGCCGCCCGGCCGGCCGCGCGGTGGCGAACGCGGACGACGCCCCCGACGGCGGACCGGGCGACGGGCTGTCGAAGTCGTCCGACGGCGCGTCCGGCCAGGTCTCGTCGGTCGTCCCACTGGGACCCGCCCCACCGCTTCCCGCCCCGTTGCTCACGGCGGGCGGGGCGGCCGGTGCGGCGGACGCCGGCGTTGACGGCGCGGACGCCGCGGGCGCGCCGGGCGAGGTGGGCACCGTGGCCGGTGACGACCCTGTGGGCGCGACCGGCGCGGGCGGCGCCGCGGGTGCGGGCGGGCCGGACGGGCCGCGCGCGGCGGAGCCGGACGGGCCCGGGCCCGAGCCGCCGACGACCACCTCGACGCGCCAGACGCCGCCGAGCACCTCGCCGAGGGCGGCGGCCACCAGCTCGTCGCGCTTGCCCTTGAGGAAGCCCTGCACGTCGCCCGGCTTCTCGAAGCCGATGGTCACCACGTTGCCCTCGACGCCGAGCAGCCTGCCCTGGGCGTTGAGGATGATCCAGGCCACCTTCTGCCGGTTCCTGATCGCCTCCAGCACCCGCGGCCACGCCTGGTGCACCGGCCCACCGCTCTGAACCACTCCCTGGCCGGCGCCCGTCGCGGGCGCCTGGGCCTGCGCGGGCGGCGGAGCGGCCCCGGACCCGGGCCGTACGGGCGTGGGCCAGTCGTCGGCGTCGCCGGTCCTCGCCGGGGCGGCCGCCGGGGGCCGCGCGGCCGGAGCCGGCGCGCTCTCCGCGGGGGGCGCCGCAGGAGGCGCGGCCGGTGGGGCGACGGGTGGAGCCGCCGGCGGTGCCGTAGAAGGCGCGGCCGGTGGCGGGGCGGCGGCGACGACGTGTGTCCCGGCCACGACGCCGCGCTCCAGCCGTTCGAGCCGGGTCAGCAGCGCGGCCTCACCCTGGTCGGCCCCCGGGAGCAGCACGCGGGCGCACACGAGTTCCAGCAGCAGGCGGGGAGAGGTGGCGCCGCGCATCTCGGTCAGCCCGGCGTTGAAGACCTCCGCCGCCCGGGTCAGCTCGGCGGGACCCATGGACGCCGCCTGCGCCTGGAGGCGCTCCAGCTCGTCGGCCGGCCGGTCGAGCAGGCCGCTGCCCGCGGCCTCGGGGACGTTCGAGAGGATCACCAGGTCGCGGAAGCGTTCGAGCAGGTCGGTGGCGAAGCGGCGGGGGTCGTGGCCGCCCTCGATCACCCGGTGCACCGCGTGGAACACGGCCGCGCCGTCCCTCTTGGCGAACGCGTCGACCACCTCGTCCAGCAGGTCGCCGTCGGTGTAGCCGAGCAGGGACACGGCCCGCGGGTAGGTGATGCCGGCCTCGTCCGCGCCCGCGAGAAGCTGGTCGAGGATCGACAGCGTGTCGCGGGCCGACCCGGCGCCCGCCCGGACGACAAGCGGTAACGCGGCCGGCTCGTACGGCACCGACTCGGATTCGAGGATCTCCTCCATGAGCCGGCGCAGCGTCGCGGGCGGCATCAGCCGGAACGGGTAGTGATGGGTGCGGGACTTGATCGTCCCGATGACCTTCTCCGGCTCCGTGGTGGCGAAGACGAACTTGAGGTGCGGCGGCGGCTCCTCCACCAGCTTCAGCAGCGCGTTGAAGCCCTCACGGGTGACCATGTGGGCCTCGTCGATGATGTAGATCTTGTATCTCGCCGAGACGGGGGCGAAGAACGCCCGCTCGCGCAGGTCACGTGCGTCGTCCACGCCGCCGTGGGACGCCGCGTCGATCTCGATCACGTCGAGGTGGCCGGGCCCGGTGGGCGCCAGCGCCACGCAGGACTCGCACTCCCCGCAGGGGTCCGGCGTCGGGCCCTTCTCGCAGTTCAGGGAGCGGGCGAGGATGCGGGCGCTGGAGGTCTTGCCGCAGCCGCGCGGACCGCTGAAGAGATAGGCGTGGTGGATCCGGCCGCTGCGCAACGCCTGGCGCAGCGGGTCGGTGACGTGTTCCTGCCCCTTGACCTCGGCGAACGTCCCGGGCCTGTACTTGCGGTACAGCGCAAGACTCATGCCGCCTCCTCGGGGGGTCGACCCGGCCGGCGTACCCGCTAACTGAGAGACCCCTCGCACACCCGCCAGAGCCCGCTTATCCTTGCTGCCTTCCGGCCCTGGGGAGGTTCACAGGATGACGCCGCGCGAGGGGTCCGCTGGACAGTCTAGCCACTAGGCGGGGGTGCGCGGGACGCTTGACCACACCTCGCCATCACCGTCGAAACCACACCCGAAGTGAGCTAAGCTGTCCGACGGAGGATTCGCCTAGTTGGCCTAGGGCGCACGCTTGGAAAGCGTGTTGGGGGCAACCCCTCAGGAGTTCGAATCTCCTATCCTCCGCGCTTGGTTGAGCAGCAAGAACGCGAAAGGCCCGGTCCATCCAACCGGGCCTTTCGCGCGTCCGGGCCCTGCCGCTTCCGTCGTCCACGTCCGCTGAGCCGTCCGGACGTCCTCCGGCGGGCGGCTGGCCGGTGGTGAGCTTCGGGCACGGCTTCGGCGGCATCGCCGACGCCTGCGCCCCCTCTCACACCGGCCCGAGCCCCTGGGAGCGCGCGGTGCAGGAGACGCTGCTCGCCGCGGGGTACGCCGTGGCCGTCACCGACTACGAGGGGCTCGGCACCCCCGGGGACAGCCCGGGCATCGACGGGAGGTCCGAGGCGTACAACGTGATCGACATCGTCCGCGCCGCCCGGCGCGTGGCTCCCGTCGGGCGGGACTGGGCGTCGGTCGGCTACTCGATGGGCGGGCACGCGGCCCTGTTCGCCGCCGCCCTCACCGCCTCGTACGCGCCTTCGCTGCGGCACAGGGGCACGATCGCGATGGCCCCGATCACCCAGTGGGGGCTGCAGACGAAGGACCCCGCGTTCTCCGACCCCGCGCGTCCCGTCAACCACACCGTCCCCTACAACGGCCGGACGATGCCGCTGACGACGCCCGGCTTCCGGGCGGCGGACTGGTTCACCCCGAAGGGGATGGAGCTGGTCGACCTGGCCGGGCGGGCCTGCATCGGCGACATGATCGCGGCGGTCGCCGGGCTCACCAACGGCGACGTGCTCAAGGACCCGGCCGGAGCCAACGCGGTGTTCGCCCGGTCGCTGGCCGACGACGAGATCCCGGTGTCGCGCTATCCGCGGCCGGTCTACGTCGTCCACGGCACCGACGACGTCATCCCGATCGCGCTCAGCCGGCTCACCGCCGAACAGCTCCGCGCGGCGGGCACCGACGTCACGTTCGTGCCGGTGGAGGGCGCGGACCACATCACGCTGCTGCCGGCGATCGCCACGCGGGTGCGGGAGTGGACCGACCGGCTCTTCCGCCGCCGGTAGGAGCCGCCTAGACCCACCCGGGCAGCAGCATGCGGCTCAGCCAGGCGTCGTACGGCACGGGGACCGCGGTGAGGACCGGGGACAGCCACCAGAAGTCGGCCAGGGCCAGCAGGGCGAACGCGCCCACCAGCGCCGCGCCCGTGGAGCGCCGCACGGCCGAGGCGCCCGGAGGCCCGAGGACGAGCCCGCAGGCGAGCACGATCGCGAGGATCAGGAACGGCAGCGCGGGCAGCAGGTAGAACAGGAACGTCGTGCGCTGGTCGGCCAGCGCGAAGTAGCACCACGGCAGCCAGCCCGCGGCGTAGCCGAGCACCGCGGCCCCCGCCCGCCAGTCGCGCGTCGTCAGGTGCCACACCACCATCGCGAGCAGCGCGAGCAGTCCGGCGTACCAGACGACCGGGGTGCCGGTCCCGAGGATCGCCTGGCTGCAGGAGCGCGCCCCGCAGGCGCCGGCGGACGAGCGGTAGTAGAAGAGGACCGGGCGTGCCAGCAGCGGCCAGCCCCAGGGGTCCGACTGGTAGTCGTGGTGGGCGCGCAGTCCCTGGTGGAAGCCCAGCACCTGACTCTGGTAGTCGATCAGGGACCGCAGCGAGTCGACGACGAAGTAGGCCCAGCCGTTCGCGCTCGCGCGGTCCCAGTTGCGGCCGTAGCCGCCGGCCGAGGCCAGCCACCCGGCGAACGACGCGACGTACGCGACGGCGGGGACGGCGCAGAGCCATGCGAGGACGAGCGGCAGGTCGAGGCGGACCGCCTGCCGTCCGGGGCGACGCAGGCCGACCGCCCGCCTGGCGCCCCGGTCCCAGGCGAACGCCATGACCGCGAACGCCACGACGAAGAGCACGCCGGTCCACTTCGTGGCCGTCGCCGCCCCGAGGCACAGCCCGGCGGCCAGCCGCCAGGGCCGGGGGCCGAGCCGGGGGCCGGCCCCCTCCAGGGCCGAGGTGCGGTGCCACTCCGTCAGGCGGGCGCGGGCGGCGTCTCGGTCGGCGACCAGGCAGGCGAAGCCCGCGAGCACCCAGAACATGAGGAAGACGTCGAGCAGCGCGGACCGCGACAGCACGAGGTGCAGGCCGTCCAGCGCCAGCAGCAGGCCCGCGAGGCAGCCGAGCAGCGTCGAACGGGTCATCCGGCGGGCGACCCGCGCCAGGACCAGCACGCTCAGGGTCCCGGCGAGCGCGGCGGCGAAGCGCCATCCGAAGGGCGTCAGGCCGAACAGCCACTCCCCCGCGCCGATGAGCCACTTGCCCAGTGGGGGATGCGCGACGTAGGCGGCGCAGTCCTCCGGCCGCGCGCAGACGCGGAAGACGTCCCGGCCGCCGCGCAGGATCGTCTGCTCCGCGCCTTCGGCGAACTGCCGCTCGACCCCGTACGTGATCAGCGAGTAGGCGTCCTTGGCGTAGTACAGCTCGTCGAAGACGAAGGCGTGCGGGACGTCAAGACGATCGAACCGGAGGAACCCCCCGAACGCGGCCACGGCCAGCGGGCCGAGCCAGCCGAGCCCGCCCGGCATCGGCGGCACCAGCCGGTGTGCGGCGCTGCGAGGCACGCGCGCATCCTAACCCGCCCGGGGTAAGGCATGATCACTCACATGCGGGGCAGTAGGCCTGGCAAGCAACGCGGCAATGAGTGACGGCAACGCCATCGGGAGCGTCGCAGATGGATTTCGATGATCGAGCGCAACTCGACACCTCGCAGGTCGAGGACGTCGGCGGAGGTGGCGGATTCCGGGGCGGCGGCCTGGCCGTCGGCGGCGGCGCCGCCGGCATCATCGCCCTCATCGTGGCCCTGATCTTCGGCATCAACCCCGGGAACATCACGGGCGGCGGAGACGAGCCCACCGGGGTGCAGCCGAGCAGTGACCTGAGCGCCCAGTGCAAGAGCGGCGCCGACGCCGACCAGTCGGAGAAGTGCCGCGTCGTGGGCGTGGTCAACAGCATCCAGAAGTACTGGGGCGACCAGGTCCAGGGCTACACCAAAGCGAAGACCACGCTGTTCTCGGGTGGGGTGCAGACCGGGTGCGGCGCGGCCGACTCCTCCGTCGGCCCCTTCTACTGCCCGAACGACAAGCATGTCTATCTGGACCTGTCGTTCTTCGACGAACTGCAGTCGCGGTTCGGGGCCAAGGGCGGCCCGTTCGCGCAGGCGTACGTGATCGCCCACGAGTACGGCCACCACGTGCAGGACCTGCTCGGCACGATGAACAAGGTCGGCCAGGAGCAGGGCGCGGAGAGCGGCTCCGTACGGCTCGAACTCCAGGCGGACTGCTACGCGGGCGTCTGGGCGAAGAACGCGGTGAGCACGGGCTTCTACGCCTCGGAGTTCACCGACGCCGACATCAAGGAGGCGATCGACGCCGCCGCGGCGGTCGGCGACGACCACATCCAGGAGCAGGCGCAGGGCCGGGTCAACCCGGACGCGTTCACCCACGGCACGTCGGCCCAGCGGACCAAGTGGTTCAAGAACGGCTACGGGTCGGGCGACCCCGGACGCTGCGACACCTTCTCCGGAAGCATCTGAGGTCGATGTGAGGGCCGCCGGACGGCGTGCGGCGGCTCCGGACACCGGCCGTTTGCCCCGTCTCCTAAACTACATAGCGTGATCTTTAAGTTGGTCGGCGACGGACGGCCCTACCCGGAACACGGACTGTCCTCCCGAGAGTGGGCCCGGATCCCGCCCCGGCAGGTCCGGCTCGACACGCTGATCACCACGAAGGCGGTGCTGGACCTGCACTCGTTGCTCAGCAAGGACTCGACCTTCTACGGCGACCTGTTCCCGCACGTGGTGCAGTGGCAGGGCGAGCTGTACCTGGAGGACGGCCTGCACCGCGCGCTGCGCTCCGCGCTGCACCAGCGCTCCGTGCTGCACGCCCGCGTGCTGGAGCTGCAGGACTGACGCCGGACCGGCATACGAGAAGAGCCGCCGACCTGGACGACCAGGTCGGCGGCTCTTTCCATGTCCTAGGACAGTGGCGGTGGAGGTGGGATTTGAACCCACGGTAGGTTGCCCTACACACGCTTTCGAGGCGTGCGCCCTCGGCCACTAGGCGACTCCACCGCGCAGCAGCTTACCGGACGAACACCACTGCCCGCGCACCCGTTTCCGGCGCGCACCCAGCGATCAGGCGCGGCGGCCGGAGAAGAACCCGCTCAGCACCACCGCGCACTCGTCGGCCAGCACGCCCATGACGACCTCGGGCCGGTGGTTGAGCCTGCGGTCCCGCAGGACGTCCCACAGGGAGCCGGCGGCGCCCGCCTTCTCGTCCACCGCGCCGTACACGACCCGGTCGACCCGGGCGAGGACGGCGGCGCCGGCGCACATCGTGCAGGGCTCCAGCGTGACGACCAGGGTGCAGCCGGTCAGCCGCCAGTCGCCCCGGGCGGCCGCGGCGGCCCGGAGGGCGAGCACCTCGGCGTGCGCGGTCGGGTCGCCGCTCGCCTCGCGGTCGTTGCCCGCCACCGCGAGCACGCGACCGAGTTCCGGATCACCGGCCTCTGAACCACCGGCCGCCTCGGGGCCGAGCAGCACGGCGCCGACCGGCACCTCCCCGCGCTCACCCGCCCGTACGGCCTCCGCCAGCGCCAGCCGCATGGCGGCCTCGTACGGCCCCGGCGGCGAGCCGGTCACCGCAGGCGTTCGAGCTCGTCGGCGAACCCGAGCCGTTCGGCGATGAGGGAGAGGATGTCGGCGGGCAGCACGCCCTCCTCCATGCTGAGCTCCAGCAGTTCCTCCGCGCTCAGCGAGAAGTCGGCGAGCAGTTCGAGGTCGCCCACCGGGCGGATGCCGAGATCGGGGGTGTCCTTGTCCACCACCACACCGGCGAGCTCGGCGAAGATCTCCCCGAGCGGGTCGTGCTGCGCCGCGTGCGCGTCCGAGATGAACACGCGCGGATCGAGATCATCCTCATAGCGGATGATCGCGAACCACTCGTCCTCGACCTCCACGCAGAGCAGGGCCAGCTCGTCGCCGTTGAGCCCGAGCGCCTCCTGCAGGGCGTCGCCCAGGTCGTCGGCGATCTCGGCCTCGCCGAGGTCGACCTCGGCGCCGGCCCAGCGGCCGTCGATGCGGGCGAAACCGGCGGAGAAGAGATTGGATCTGGAGGGCATGCCGTCTCCCCAGGTCAGCCGATGGCGGCGTCGACGGCGCGTTCGAAGGGCTGGGAGAAGCCCAGCCGCGCGGCGATGCTCGACAGCACCTCGTCGGGCAGCAGGTCGAGGTCGCCGGACAGGGCGCCCAGCTCCATCTCGTCGAGCCCGAGGTCGGCGAAGATGGACAGGTCGCCGGCCGGAAGGACGCTGTCGAGCTCCTCCTCCTCGGGCACCGGCACCTCGAGGTACTCGAGGGCCTGCTGCGCCAGCGGCCACTCCCAGGCGGCCGTGACATCCGAGAGGAAGACGTCGACCTGCTCGCCGAAGACCCGCAACGCCACGAAGAAGTCATCCCCTACGGCGACCATGCCAATCGTGGTCCCCATGCTCGGCGTCTGCCGCAGCGCATGAATGAGCCCGTCCAGGTCGGAGGTGAGGGCCACCGGAAGCATCTCGGCCTCCCAGCGGTCCTCTTCCCGATACACAACGATGGCGAAGTCAAGAGTGTCCACGTCTGTCATCGTCTTCCCCACCGCACGGTCCTCACGCACGGAATCGTCGCAGAATCGGGCTCCCGCCGTACGGTGCTCACGCCAAATCGTGATCAAAGAGTCAGGCGGCGCTGAGGCACGAGGCCGGAGACGGTAACTTTTGTTCCCATGCAGACCCTCGTCGTCGACCACCCGCTCGTCGCCCACAAGCTCACGACGCTGCGCGACGTGCGGACCGACTCGCCGACGTTCCGCCGCCTGGCCGACGAACTGGTCACGCTCCTCGCCTACGAGGCGACCCGCGACGTACGGGTGACCGACGTCACGGTCGACACGCCGCTCGCCCCCGCCCATGGCGTACGGCTCGCCCGTCCCGTGCCTCTCGTCGTGCCCATCCTGCGGGCCGGGCTGGGGATGCTCGACGGGATGACCCGGCTGCTGCCGACCGCCGAGGTCGGCTTCCTCGGGATGATCCGCGACGAGTCCACGCTCAAGGCCCAGACGTACGCCACCCGGTTGCCCGAGGACCTCTCCGGGCGCCAGTGCTACGTGCTGGACCCGATGCTGGCGACCGGCGGCACGCTCGCCGCGGCGATCGAGTTCCTGTTCGCCCGCGGCGCGCGGGACGTCACCGCGATCTGCCTGCTCGCCGCCCCCGAGGGCATCGCGTACCTGGACGAGGCGTTCCAGGGCGGCGACCGGCCCATCAGGGTGGTGACCGCCGCGCTCGACGAGCGGCTCAACGAGAACGGCTACATCGTGCCCGGCCTCGGCGACGCCGGCGACCGCCTATACGGCGTGGTCTGATTTCCCTCTCCTTCCGCACGCTCCGCAGCCCTTCTCTCCCTGGTTACGCTCCGCTCCCGCTAGGGTACGCAGTGTGATGACGACGTCACCTCGCGCTCACGCGAGCGGGGCGCCACAGGGAGAGCGATTGAGCCAGCATCCGGGCGGCGAGCACTACGAGCAGCTCGAAGCCCTGCTCAGGGACGAGTTCGCGGGAGTGCATCCCCCCGCGACGGTGACCCGGTGCGTGCAGGCCGCCCACCACGGCGCCGTCGAGGTCATCGGCCACGCGCCCGCCGGGCTCGTGGAGCGGATCGCCCGCAAACACCTGCGGGTGCTCGCGACCGCCGCCGAGGGGCGGGGCTGACACCGTCACGATCACTGATCCCGTTCGCGGTTCGCCGCTTTACCAAACGGGGTGACTGGGTAATGTATTGGTCATGGGAGTGGTGACGGCGGTGCAGGGGAAGAAGATCCTCAAGTGGACGGTCATTGTCGTGGTGGCCTTCTACTTGCTCACGAGGCCGACTGACGCGGCCCACACGGTCCACGGAGCCCTCAACGGAATGATCAACGCGGCCGACTCGATGGCGCAGTTCTTCGCCTCCCTGACATGAGACTTGTGACCCACGGGGACTCCGCCCCGTCGTCGGTCAACCGTTACCTCCTCCCCCACGAACAACAGGTCATCATGGTGCGGCGGCACCCTGCCGTGCTCCTGCGCCCCGTCGCCGAGATCTTCGGAGGGCTCATCCTCGCCGGAGTTCTCAGCAAGTTCCTGAGCGACGGCGGCGCCGCGCAGGCCCTGGCCATCGTCTGGTGGGCCTGGCTGCTGCTGCTCGTCCGCTTCGTATGGAAGGTGGCGGAGTGGTCGGTCGACTACTTCGTCGTCACCTCCCAGCGCATGCTTCTCACCACCGGCCTCATCACGCGCAAGGTCGCGATGATGCCCCTGGGCAAGGTCACCGACATGAGCTTCCAGCGCTCGCTCCTCGGCCGCATGCTCGGCTACGGCGAGTTCGTACTGGAGTCGGCCGGCCAGGATCAGGCCTTCCGCACCGTTCCCCACATCCCGTATCCGGAGACCCTGTATCTAGAGGTCTGTCAGATGATCTTCCCCGGCAAGGACGGGGACGACGACTGACGGCCTCGGCCGTCCGTTATCTCGACACCGTGATCGAACCTTCACCGTCGTGATTCTTGACGGAGGGTTACACGAATCGGTCGCTTCGTGCCATTATGGCGACACTATTGACCCTTCCCCCGCCCTGAGAGATCAGATGCCGAGTCAGGGAACCATCGGTGACCGCGTCCGCGGACTGCGGTTGAGCAGGCGAATGTCGCAGGCCCAGTTGGCCGGACCCGACCTATCCGACAGTTATGTCTCACTCATCGAGTCCGGAAAGCGGACGCCAACGCCGGTCGTCGCCCGGCTGCTCGCCGAGCGTCTCGGTTGCACCACCGAGTTCCTGCTTCACGGGATAGAGCCTCGGCAGCGCATCGACACCGAGCTCGGCCTCCGGCACGCCGAGCTTGAGCTGTACCACGGCGACCCCGCCGTGGCCGCCGACCGCTTCGGCGAGATCGCCAAGGCGGCGGGCGAGGACAACGCGATGCTGGCCGCGCACGCGCGGCTCGGCGTGGCGCGGGCGCTGGAGGCCCAGGGCCGCGTCGGCCGGGCCGTCGAGGCGTACGAGCGGCTGCGCCGTGAGGCCACCGCGCATCCCGAGCGCCTCGCCGACCTCCCGCTGACCGTCGCGCTGTGCCGCTGCTACCAGCGGGCCGGCGACAGGTTGCGCGCCCGCGACCTCGGCGCCCACGCGCTCGGCCAGGTCGACCGGCTCGGCGTGATCGAGGGCGACCTCGCCGTCGAGCTCGCGCTGGCGCTCGTGGAGGCCGAGACCGGCCTGCCGTACGTCGAGCGGGTGCTGGACAGCGCGGGACTGCCGCAGGCCGCCGACCGCAGCGGAGAGATCCTCGCGTTGTGGCAGGCGAGCGTGACGGCGGGCGAAGGCGAGGACTCGGCGCTGGCCGTGCAGCTCGCCGAGGACGCCCTCGCGGCCGGCCGTCCGGCCCGGATCGCCCTCCGGTGCGCCCGCATCGCGATGCACTGGGCCCGGATCACAGCGGCGGATCCCGAAGGTGCGGATTTGGATCGAGCCAACAAGCTGGCGGCGTCCGCCGTGGGGGTTTTCGCCCGATTCCCGGCCGAGCGACGGGAGCACGCGAGGGGTCTCGTGGTGCTGAGTTCGGTACGGCTGCGGACGGGAGACACGGAATCCGCACTCGAACTCGCCGACGAGGCACTGGTTCGGCTGGGCGACGCCCAGGGGACCACGGCGGCCACCGCGAACATGGTGCTCGCCGAGATCGCTTTGGCACGGTCCGAAGACCCGGCGCCCGCGCTCACCCGGGCCCATGACCTGCTGGGCGGCGAGACGCCGGACCGGGACACCGCCCGGGCCTGGCGGACGCTCGGCGACCTGTGGGGTCAGGCCGGTGCTCTCAACCAGCAGACGGAGGCATATCGTAGAGCCCTGGAAGCCGTGGGGATCCGCGTCAACATACCGGGCTCCACCACCGCGGCGGCGCTCGCTCGGTAGCCTCCCTGGAGCTCCGGATTTGTTCCGGAAGCTCTGGAATAATTAGGGTCGACCACTCATTCCATCATCGGATGATTGGCTACCCAAAGGAGGCTGACTGTGAGCCTGCGGACGGCGCAGCGGGCGTCTCTCGTGGACCAGGTGATCGACCAACTCAAGGAGCAGATCACCTCCGGCTCCTGGCAGATGCATGCCAAGATTCCCACCGAGACCGTGCTCGCCGAGCATCTCGGAGTCGGCCGGAACACCGTCCGCGAAGCGGTGCGGGCACTGACGCACGCCGGGCTGCTGGAGTGCCGCCAGGGCGACGGCACGTATGTTCGGGCCACAAGTGAGCTCTCGGGCGCGATGGCCCGGCGGCTGCGGGCGGCCGAGCAGCTGGAGATCCTCGAGGTGCGTCGTGCCCTGGAGGTCGAGGCGGCCCGGCTCGCCGCGACGCGGCGCACCGACCAGGACATCGCGTCCATCGAGGCCGCGCTGGCCGCGCGGGAGAAGGCGTGGGCGGACGGCGACGCGGAGGCGTTCGTCGAGTCCGACCTCGCCTTCCACGTCGCGGTCGTCGAAGCCACGCACAACACGGTGCTGATCGACCTGTACGTCGACTTCTCGGCGGCGCTCCGAGCGAGCATCGCCGCTGCCGGCGGCTCGCTGGAGCAGAACTACATCCCCCACGACGCCATCGTCCGCGCGATCGTCGCCGGTGACGCCACCGCGGCGGAGCGGGCGGGTCACGCGTGCATGGAGCACATCCTCATCGCCCTCACCGAGTCGGCGACGCTGACCTCCTGAGCCGCCCCCGGCTCCCAGAAAACCGGGACCGGGACCTCAGCCGAGCCGCAGGGACATCACCAGGTAGCGGTAGCCGGGGTCGTCGCCCTCGTCCGTGACCAGGGCGGGCCGGGTCGGCGAGTCCAGGTGGACGCGCGCCCGCTCGGTCCCGACGCCCGCGAGGCCGTCGAGCAGGAAGTGGGGCTGGAAGGCGATCTGGATGTCCGGGCCTTCCAGCTCGGCCTCGACGACCTCCGCGCCCCTGCCGATGTCGCCGCCGCCGGCCTGGATCAGCACCTGTCCCGGGGAGAACGACAGCCGGACCGCGGTGTTGCGCTCGGCGACCAGCGTCACCCGCTTGACGGCCTCCACGAACGGCCCCACCGGGACGTCGGCGTGGATCGGCCACTGCTCGGTCAGCCGGGCCCGGTAGTCGATGAACTGCTCGTCGAGCAGCCGGACGGTGGTGGTGCGGCCCTGGCTCTCGAATCCGGCCACGTTGTCGCCGAGCCCGACCGCCACCTCGCCCCCGCGCAGCGAGCGCGCCACCTCGACCAGCACCCGCGCCGGCACGACCACACCGTGCCGCTCCTCCTGCCGCTCCGGGTGCCACAGGAACTCGCTCGCCGCGATGCGGTAGCGGTCGGTGGCGGCCAGGGAGACCCGAACGTCCTCGATGTCCATCCGGATGCCCGTGAGCATGGGCAGCGTGTCGTCGCGGCTCGCGGCGGGCGCGACCTGGTTGACGGCGGTGGCGAAGACGCCCCCGCCCACGGCGCCGACCCTCGGCGGCATCGGCGGCATCGCGGGGAAGTCCTCGTCCGGCATGGTCAGCAGGCCGAACTCGGCGCTGCCGCAGGTGAGCACGGCCTCCGAGCCGCTGGTGGCGATCTCGACGGGGCGCGCCGGAAGGCTGCGGGTGACCTCCGCCAGGACCTTCCCCGGGATCAGCACCCGCCCCGGCTCCGCCACCTCGGCCTCGACGTCGGCCCGCGCCGACACGTCGTAGTCGAAGGCGGACACCCGCAGGTCGTCCCCCGCCTCCAGCAGCAGCCCCGCGAGGACGGGCACGGCTGGCCTGGCCGGGAGCACCCGGGCCGCCCACGCCACCGCTTCGGCGAGCACGTCGCGGTTCACCTGGAATTTCATCCCGACCTCCTGCCTGTGCCACCTGCCTGTGCCACGACTCGATTCCCCAAGGTAGCGCCCAGCACCGACATTCCAGGGGCCGGTCACCCGGCTCAGCTGGGCCTGCTGCCGAGGAAGGCCAGCACCGCGAGCACCCGGCGGTTGTCGTCGTCTGAGGGCGCCAGGCCGAGCTTGGCGAAGATGTTCGCGGTGTGCTTGCCCACCGCGCTGTCGCTGAGGAACAGCCGCTGCCCGATGGCGGCGTTCGACCTGCCCTCCGCCATCAGTTCCAGCACCTCCCGCTCCCGGGGGGTGAGCTGGCCGAGCGGCTCGTTGCGCGAGTTGCTGGCCAGGAGCCTCGCGATGACCTCCGGGTCCATCGCCGTGCCGCCCGCCGCGACCCGGCGTACGGCGTCGACGAACTGCTCGCCGTTGAACACCCGGTCCTTCAGCAGGTAGCCGACCCCGCCCGAGCCGTCGGCCAGCAGCTCCCTGGCGTACAGCTGCTCGACGTGCTGGGAGAGCACGAGCACCGGCAGCCCCGGCACCCGCCGCCGCGCGGCGAGCGCGGCCTGCAGCCCCTCGTCGGTGAACGTCGGCGGCAGCCGTACGTCGACCACGGCCACGTCCGGACGCTCGCCGACCAGCGCGGCGAGCAGCTCCGGGCCGGACTCGACCGCGGCGACGACCTCGAAGCCGTGCGCGCGCAGCAGGTGGACCAGGCCCTCCCGCAGCAGGTGCAGATCCTCCGCCAGGACTACCCGCACCCGCTCTCCTTCTCCCGCATGGCCCGTGCCGTCGTGGTCAGCGCGACGGTCAGCAGGCCGCCGCCGAGCAGCATCATGCCGACGATGACCGGCCACTGGAAGGGCTCGGGCATGTACAGCCCCAGGAACCAGGACCTGACCGGCGAACCGACCAGTTTGAGCACCATCGCCACCAGCCCCTGCGGGAACAGCGCGATCGGCCACAGCGCCCAGCAGACGCCGCCGAGAACGCGCCACGGGGACCGGGGCGCCACCCGCAGCGGGAAGGCCCGCGGCAGCTCGACGACCGCCGTGGTCGGGCCGCCCGCCGGGCTGCTCAGCGCGAACACGCCGTCGAACGCTCCGAGCCTGCGCTCGATGCCGCGCAGGCCGGTGCCACGCCCGGGGTCCGCGCCGCCGCGGCCGTCGTCGGTCACCGTGACCCGCAGCGCGGGACCCCGCGCGCTCACGTCCACCCACGCCTCGGTCGCGTCGCCGTGCCGGGCGGCGTTGGCCAGCAGCTCGCTGACCGCGAAGTACGCCGCGGACTCCAGCGGCGCGGACGCGCGCTCCGGCACGTCGACGGTCACATGGGCGCGCAGCGGGCTGTCCAGGGCCAGCGCGCGTACGGCGTCGCCGAGGCCGCGTTCGGCGAGCACGGGGGGATGGATGCCGCGCACCAGCCGCCGGATGTCCTGCAGCGCGGCCGCCGAGGCGTCCCGCGCCTTGTCCAGCAGCGCCCGGGCGGCCCGCGGGTCGGTCTCCAGCAGCTGCTCGGCCGCGCCGATCGTCATCCCGATCGCGACGAGACGGGCCTGGGCGCCGTCGTGCAGGTCGCGTTCGATCCGCCGCAGCTCGGCGGCCTGCGAGTCGACGACCTCGGTGCGCGCCGCGTCCAGGTGGCTGACCCGCCGGGCCAGCCGCGTCTTCTCCGTGGGCCCGAGGAGCACGGCGGCGACGCCGCCGTGGACGCGCAGGGCCCACGGCGCGTACCAGTACGCGACGCCCGCCGCGAGCAGGATCCACACCACGCCCAGGGGGTCGCCCCCGGCCAGCCGCAGCACGCCGTACGCGGTCGTGAGCAGCGGCGCGGCGGCCACGAGTCCGCAGGTCACCGGCGCGGCGAGCAGGTAGGCGAGGTCGCGCCAGGTCGCCGGGTCCTTGATCATCCAGTTCCACCGCTTGTTGAAGGCGGGGATCGTGGGCCTCTTGTACAGGGTGCGGCCGTCGCGGTACCAGCCGTCCGCCTGCGGCACCGGCGGGGACGGCGCCGGCAGGTAGGGGTCGTCCACCGGCACGCCCGACCAGCGCCCGGACAGATGGCGCGCCAGCCCGGTCACGGCCCGCGTGAGCCGTACGGCCGGGGGCAGGGCGAAGACCAGGCCGAGCAGGAAGGTGAGCAGCGCCGCCGTCAGCATCACCAGGGCGGCGGCCAGGCCCAGCAGGGCGAGGCCGGCGAGGGCTGCGCCCCTGCCGAGTGCGACGAGGGTACGGCGAGCTGCGGTCATGCGTCCAGTCTGCGAGTTCCGGGCGGTTCCGCACAGTGGCCCCGGCCCCCCAGCGGGGGTGGGGGAAAGTACACCCCCGCCGGGTCCGCAGCCGCATTCCGGGCGGCCCGCCTGATTCCTAGCGTCGTCGGCATGGCAATCATCACCGTGGACCACCTCCGCAAGACGTACGGGGCACGCGTGGCGGTCGAGGACGTGTCGTTCTCCGTGGAGGAGGGCGAGGTCTTCGGCATCGTCGGCCGCAACGGGGCCGGCAAGACGACGACGGTCGAGTGCGTCGCCGGGCTGCGCACCCCCACGGCGGGCACGATCGATCTGGACATCGGCCCGGACGGCGACGCAGGCGCGGACCTGAAGGAACAGGTCGGCGTGCAGCTCCAGGAGTGCTCGCTGCCCGACAAGATCCGGGTCGGGGAGGCGCTGTCGCTCTACGCGTCGTTCTACCGCCGTCCCGCCGACTGGCGGGCGCTGGCCGCCGACGCCGGGCTCGACCTCCGCGCGTCGTTCGCCACCCTCTCCGGCGGGCAGCGCCAGCGGCTGTCGGTCGCGCTCGCGCTGGTGGGCAGCCCGCGCGTCGCGATCCTCGACGAGCTCACCACCGGCCTCGATCCGCAGGCCCGGCGGGAGACCTGGGAACTGGTCACCCGGATCAGGGACCGGGGCGTGACGGTCCTGCTCGTCACCCACTTCATGGAGGAGGTGGAGCGGCTGTGCGACCGGGTCGCGGTCATCTCACGCGGCCGGGTGCGCGCGGTCGACACGCCCGCCGGGCTCGTCGCCCGCGCCGGCGGCGAGCAGCGCCTGGTCTTCCGTACGGAGAGGCCGCTGACGGATGCGCAGGTCACGGGCCTGCGGGCGCTGCCCGAGGTGACGTCGGCCACCGTGGAGGGCACTGTGGAGAGCACGGTGGAGGGCGCGGTGGAGGGCTCGGTGCGGGGCGCGGCGAACGGCGGGGACGACGCCGGGGAGGTCACCGTCACCGGCACCGGCGACCTGCTGAGCGCGGTGACGGCGGTGCTGCCCGCGTCCCTGATGCGCGGCCTCCGCATGGAGCGCACCACCCTCGACGACGCGTTCCTCGCCCTCACCGACCCCTCGTACGGACCCTCTCACGCACCCTCCCAGGAGGAGTCATGACCACCGCCCCTACACGGGTTCTCGTCCGGATCGCGGCCGTGGAGGCCCGGCTCTTCCTCCGTGAGCCCGCCGCCGTGTTCTTCGCGGTCGTGCTGCCGGTCGCGCTGCTGCTGACCCTCGGCGCCACGATTCCCGGCTTCCGCGACGCGGACCCGTCCCTGGGCGGGCAGCGCTTCGTGGACGCGCCCTTCACCTCGATGATGGTGCTGCTGTCGGTCGTGACGCTCGGGCTCAGCGCGCTGCCGGCGGTCCTGGTGACCTACCGCGAGCGCGGCGTGCTGCGGCGGCTGTCCACGACGCCGGTACGGCCGGGGGCCCTGCTGTCCGCGCAACTACTGATCAACGTGGGTGTGGCCGTCGTGGCGACGACGCTGACGCTGGGGCTGGGGCACCTGTTCCTCGGGGTGCCGCCGCCCCGCTCGCCCTTGGCGTTCGCGGGGGTCTTCGTCCTCGGCTCGACCACCATGCTCGCCATCGGGCTCCTCCTCGCCGCCGTGGCGCCGAACTCCAAGGTCGTCCAGGGCGCGGGGGCCGCGCTCATGTTCCCGCTGCTGTTCCTGGCCGGGATGTGGCTGCCCAGGCCGCTCATGCCGGAGCTGCTGCGCCGGATCAGCGACTTCACGCCCACCGGGGCCTTCGGGCAGGCGCTCACGGACGCGCTGGGCGGCGGGGGTCCCCAGGCCGTCCACCTCGCCGTACTGGCGGGCTGGGCGCTGGCCGCCGGGCTCGCCGCGGCCCGGCTGTTCCGCTGGCAGTGAGACCGGTGCGGTGAGAGCCGTGCGGTGAGGACCGTGCGGTGAGGACCGTGCGATGGAAGGCGGCCCGTTCCGCGCCCGTCGCGGGGGCGGGGCACGGGACGGGCCGCGACCGG
Source organism: Microbispora sp. H10670 (assembly GCF_014161385.1). NCBI lineage: Bacteria > Bacillati > Actinomycetota > Actinomycetes > Streptosporangiales > Streptosporangiaceae > Microbispora > Microbispora sp. H10670. Next base: position 681,211 of record NZ_JABBWW010000001.1, read on the forward strand.
TCACGTGGGCCCGGTGGTTACCCAGGGGGTAATCGCCGGGCCGCGCGGACGGGGATAGCGTCGGGGCGTGACCGTCGCCCAGATCCACCAGCGGCCGTTCGGTGAACTCCTGCGCCGGTGGCGCGAGCACCGGCGGCTCAGCCAGCTCGACCTCTCCAACCGCGCCGAGATCTCCACTCGGCACATCAGCTTCCTGGAGACCGGCCGCTCCACGCCGAGCCGCGACATGGTGCTCCACCTCTCCGAGCACCTGGATCTCCCGCTGCGCGAGCGCAACCACCTGCTGCTGGCCGCCGGGTACGCCCCGGTCTACACGGAGTCGCCGCTCGGCTCGCCGGGGATGGCGGCGGTGTGCGAGGCGATCCGCCGGCTGCTGTCGGCCCACGACCCCTATCCGGCCGTGGTGGTGGACCGGGCCTGGGACCTCGTCGACGCCAACGAGGGGATCGCGCTGCTCGCCGAGGGGATCGATCCCGACCTGATGGGCAACGTGCTGCGGGCGAGCCTCCATCCGGAGGGTCTCGCGCCGCACATCCTGAACCTCGGCGAGTGGCGGGCGCACCTGCTCGGACGGCTGCGGCGGCAGATCACGCACACCGCCGACCCCCGGCTCACCGAGCTGTACGCCGAACTGCGCGACTACCCCTGCGACCAGCCCGAGCCCGAGGTGGAGCTGCCCGGGCCCGGAGACATCCTGGTGCCGCTCCGAGTGCGGCGGGCCGGGCGGGAGCTGTCGTTCTTCAGCATCGTGGCCACCTTCGGCACGCCGCTCGACATCACGGTCTCCGAGCTGGCCATCGAGTCGTTCTACCCGGCGGACGCCGCGACCGCCGCCTTCCTGCGCGACACGTCTTCGTGATCGTCCGGAGATCATCCGGCGTCCGGCGTTCTGTCACACTTCGTGCATCGACACGTGCCTTGGCCGTGCCTGAGCAGAAGGAGGCGAGAATGCCCACACGAGTACTGGTCAACACGTTCCACGTGGACGCCGCTCCGGAGAAGGTCTTCGCGCATCTCACGACGCCCGAGAGTTACGTCGGCCTGTCACCGCTCGTGGTCGCCGTACGCGACGTCGACCGGTCCGAGCCGGGGGTGGTGCGGTACACCTCCGTCGAGCGGTTCCGCTTCCTCGGTCTCAGGTACGACAACCCCATCGCCGTGACGCTCCTCACCGAGGGCCTGTCCGTACGCGGACAGGTGCGCAGCCCCGGCGGCGTCCGGCTCGGCTACCGGTTCGACCTGTCCCCCGAGGGGCCCGGAACCCGGGTGGCCGACCGGCTCGACGTGAGCGCGGCCTGGTTCCTGCTGGGCTTCGCGGCGGGCCAGGCACGGAAGGTGCAGCTGGCCCGGGCCGGTATCCTCGCCCAACGGCTGTCGGAGGGTTCCGCCCGGATGTCCTGACGGAAGCGGTTTCACGGCGTACGGTGCGGTCGCGGGCGGCGCTCGCGAGCGGCGGCCCGCCGGTGGCGGCTCGCGGGATGTGCACGCGGGCGGCGGCTTCCGGGGCGGCGCCTCGTGATCATGTCCGCCGCGCTCTCACGTGAGAAGCTGTAGCCCCCCATCCATGGCCGGAGGTATCACATGCTCGTGCTGGCGCACGTCAGCGACATCCACATCGACGGAAGCGAGCGGAACACCTCGCGCGCCGCACGCGCGCTCACCTACGCGAGGTCGCTGCGGCCCGACGCGATCGTGCTCACCGGCGACCTGGCGGACCACGGCGCGATGGAGGAGTACGAGATCGTCCGTGAGCTCGTCTCCGGTGACGACGTGCCGCTCGTGCTGTGCCCGGGCAACCACGACACGCGCGCCCACCTCCGCAAGGTCCTGCTGGAGCAGGACGGCGACCACCCGGTGAACCAGGCGCTCAACCTCGACCACGCGACGATCGCGCTGTGCGACTCCAGCGTTCCCGGGCGGCCCGAGGGTGAGCTGAGCGACGACACGCTGGCCTGGCTCGACTCGGTGCTCGCCGCGACCCCCGGGGTTCCGGCCTTCGTCGGCATGCACCACCCGCCGGTCGCGCTCGGCATCCCGTACGTGGACGGCATCCGGCTGGAGCGGCCGGAGGGGCTGGCGGAGGTCCTCGGCCGTCACCCGCACGCCATCGCGGTGCTGGCCGGGCACGCGCACACCGCGGCGGCCACGACGTTCGCCGGGCTGCCGCTGCTGGTCGCGCCGGGAGTGGTGAACACGGGGCTGCTGCCGTCCGAGACCTCCGCGCACCCGCCGGTCGACCACGACCTGCCTCCGGCCGTCGCCCTGCACGTGCTCGACGACGGCCGGGTCACCACCCACTTCCGGCCCGTCCCGTAGGTCCCGGCGCCACTCGGCCGTACGGCCCGCGCCGGGTCCTCCCGCGCGGGCCGTACGGGCGACGGCGGCCTCAGGCGTCGGGGATCCACGAGCCGTGGAACCCGGCGGGCACCCGCCGCGGCAGCCGTACCGACGCGACCTGGGTCAGGTCCGACGCGTCGAGCACGAGCAGCTCGGCGCCGTCGTCGGTGCCGGCGATCGACAGCAGCCAGCCCGCGTCCTCCCCGCCCCCGCTGACGGTGCCGGCGGCGGGCACGAACACGGCCTCACCGGGCGTGCGGTCTCCCGTCTCGTGGGCCAGACTCGTGCCGGCGCCGGTGTCGTACTTCACGATCGCGTCCTTGGTGACCGCGTAGAGGTAACGGCTGCGCAGGCCGGTCAGCGTCTCGTTGACGGTGGGGAACTCGACGTCCCGATCGTCGAGGGCCTCGTCCTTCGACACGCCGGTCGCGGGGTCGAGCACCCAGCGGTGCAGCGCCGCGCCGCCGGTGTGCGCGGCGGGGCTGGCCGTGCCGCCGATGGTCGGCCAGAAGGCCTGGAACGCCCCCGGCGCGTAACGCACGGCGTCGACGACGATCCGCCCCTGCTCGTCCTCGCTCGCGTTCCCCACGTGGAAGACGTAGCAGGGGTCGATCTCGAACCACCGGACCTTCCCGGTGCGCCGGCTCATCACGCCGAGCCGGGCGCCGTACAGGTCGTCCCACCGGTACGGCATGCCCCGGCCCACCAGGTTCACGTCGAAGACGACCGGCAGGTCGAGCCACACGACGTGGTTCGCGGTGATCGCGAAGTCGTGCGCCATCGTGGGCGCGGGGACCTCGACCTCACGGGTCTCCACCAGCTCGCCGGCGGCGGACAGGCGGTGGTAGGTGAGGTAGGGCGGCGCCCAGCCGTACCCGAAGAAGTGCAGCTCCCCGGTGACCGGGTCCTCCTTGGGGTGCGCGGTCATCGCGGTGGCGACCCGGCCGCCGAAGTCGCAGGGGCCGACCGTGTCGAGCTCCGGCGTCATCTCGTACGGCAGGCCGTTCTCGACCAGCGCGAAGATCTTGTCGGCGTGCGAGATCACGTGGGTGTTCGCGGGGACGGCGGCGAGGTCGACGCCCTTGTCACCGAGGTAGGGGGCGCCGTCGAGGCGGGTGGTGCGCACCCACCGGTTGCGGTACCACTCGGCACGCCCCTCGCGTAACCGGATGCCGTGGATCATCCCGTGGCCGACGAACCAGTGGCCGGGCTCTTCGCCGGGGCGGGGGTTGGGCCCGTTGCGGAAGTAGCGGCCGGTCAGCTCGGGCGGCAGCGTGCCCTCCACGGGCAGGTCGAGCGCGTCGATCTCGTCGGGTACGGGGGCGAGGCGGCCGGAGAGGTAAGAGGCGGTCATGTCTCGTGGCTCCTTTCAGAACGGCTTTCCAGACGGCTTTCAGACGGCTTTCGGGCGGCTTCAGGCGGCGTTGTAACGGGCGCGGACGATCCGGGGGTAGCGGACCGTGAACAGGGCGGGCACTGCGAGACCGCAGACCTTCACGGTGACGAGGGCGGCGGTGGCCTGCGGCTCGAAGGCGAGCAGCAGGGCGAGCGCGACGGCGGTGAGCGTGAACGCGGCGGCCCAGACGGTGGTGATGACGGCGTTGACCTGGTAGAAGATCTCGGTCGCGTGCACCTCGGGGGCCGTGGAACGGCGGGCCATGCCCAGCGTGAACGGCCTGCGGACCGCCAGCGACCCCCAGGCGGTGAGCGCCAGCCAGCCGACCGACACCGCCGGTCCGTACTCGCCGAGCGGCGCCGGGGTGACCGTGAAGGCGACGAGCGCGAGGGCCGCGAAGAAGACGCCCGAGCTGAGCTCCAGGACGATCTCGTCCCAGCCGCGCCCCGCGCGGCGGTCGACGGCCAGCAGAACGATCGCCACGAGGAGACCGGCCCCGGCTCCGTACCTCGCCTCGCCGTTGGTGCTGAGCACGGAGAAGACGATCCAGGGGAGGAAGGTGAGGACGTAACGGAGCACGGCGGGTTCCTTCGGACGACGTTCCATTTGTGACATGTCAAAAGTAGAAGCTCCAGAGATGACATGTCAACACAGGAATGTAGGATCTGGCGCATGAGTCTTCGTCACGCACTGCTGGGGCTCCTGTCGGCCGGCCCGGCCAGCGGGTACGACCTGCTGAAGACGTTCGAGATATCGCTGGCCAACGTCTGGCCGGCCACCCAGAGCCAGCTCTACTCGGAGCTGACGCGCCTGGATCGCGAGGGTCTGATCGAGGTCGCCGCCGAGGGCCCGCGCGGACGCAAGGAGTATCGGATCACCGGAGAGGGCCTCGCCGAGCTGCGCCACTGGCTGGTGGAGGAGCCGCCGACGCAGAGCCGGCGCAGCGACATGCTGCTGCGGGTGTTCTTCCTCGACACGGTCACGCCGGACCAGGCCCACGGCTACCTGGAGAGGCTGGCCGTACAGGCCCGCAAGGAGCACGCCGCGCTCCGCGGCGTGCGCGAACAGATCATCGGCCAGGGCGAGGACGCGCTGCGACTGTACGGTGACCTCGCGCTGGAGTGGGGTCTGCGCCTGACCGCCGCCCAGCGCGACTGGGCCGAGTGGGCGGCCGCCCGGATCGCGGCCCTGCCCCGCCAGAGCACCGAGCTCACCGAAACGCTTACCGAGCCCGCCGCGGCCGAGTGAGGCTCCCGGCCCCGGCACGGCGTCCCGACGGACCGCCGCCCGGGGCCGCGGCCCGCCCGGTCAGCGCGTGATTCGCCTAATGGGTGGCCATGTCGACGAAACGGCTGTAGTGGCCCTGGAAGGCGACGGTGACCGTGGCCGTGGGGCCGTTTCGGTGCTTGGCCACGATCAGGTCCGCCTCGCCCGCGCGCGGCGACTCCCGCTCGTACGCGTCCTCCCGGTGCAGCAGGATGACCATGTCGGCGTCCTGCTCGATAGATCCAGACTCACGTAGGTCCGACACCTGCGGGCGTTTGTCCGTACGCTGCTCGGGACCACGGTTGAGCTGGGAGATGGCGATGACGGGCACCTCCAGCTCCTTGGCCAGCAGCTTGAGCGCCCGGGACAGCTCGGAGACCTCCTGCTGCCGGCTCTCGGTCTTCTTCGGCGAGCTCATGAGCTGCAGATAGTCGACGATAACGAAGCGCAGGTCGTGCCGCTGCTTCAGGCGGCGGCACTTGGCCCGGATCTCCATCATCGACATGTTCGGGGAGTCGTCGATGAACAGCGGCGCCTCGGCGACCTCCCCCATCCGGCGGGCCATCCGGGTCCAGTCGTCGTCGCTCATCGTGCCCGAGCGCATCGTGTGCAGCGGGACCCGCGCCTCCGCCGACAGCAGGCGCATCGTGATCTCGTTGCGCGACATCTCCAGCGAGAAGATGACCGTGGTCATCCCATGCTTGATCGCTGCAGAACGGGCGAAATCCAGACCTAGGGTGCTTTTTCCGATCGCGGGGCGGGCGGCCACGACGATCATCTGGCCGGGGTGGAGGCCGTTGGTGAGGACGTCGAGGTCCTGGAAGCCGGTCGGGACGCCGACCATCTGGCCGCTGCGGCTGCCGATGGCCTCGATCTCGTCCAGGGCGCCCGGCATGATGTCCGACAGCGGGAGGTAGTCCTCGGAGGTGCGGCGCTCGGTGACCTTGTAGATCTCGGCCTGGGCGCGGTCGACCAGGTCGTCGACCTCCTCGCCCTGGCCGCCGTAGCCGTAGGAGACGATGCGGGTGCCCGCCTCGATGAGGCGCCGCAGGACGGCCTGCTCCCGCACGATCTTCGCGTAGTAGCCGGCGTTCGCGGCGGTGGGCACGATCGCGGTCAGGGTGTGCAGGTAGGCACCGCCGCCGACGCGGGCGACCTCGCCCCGCTTCTGCAGTTCGTCGAAGACGGTCACCGAGTCGGCGGGCTCGCCCCGGCCGTAGAGATCGGTGATCACGTCGAAGACGATCTGGTGGGCGGGCCGGTAGAAGTCGTCGGCGCGCAGCACCTCGATGACGTCGGCGATGGCGTCCTTGGACAGCAGCATGCCGCCCAGCACCGACTGCTCGGCCTCGATGTTGTGCGGCGGCGTCCGCTCGAACGTCGATTCGGAGCCTCCCGGGCCTCCCGGGAAGTCGAGCACGCTCACCTCACACCCCCTGCCCAGCGGTCACAGCATCCCCAACCCGGTGCGACAGTCTCCCCAACCTCGGGGCGGGGCGGCAACCCGGCCGGTGGACAAGCCTGTGGACAACGTGTGCAGGCACGCCCGTGACATGTGGGAAGCCTGGGGACGAGCCTGTGGACAGCCAAGCGGCCGTGTCGGGGAAATCCATCGTCACCTGCGGTTTCACTGTCCACCGCCTGTGGAGGAAAGAAAGTCGCAGAGGGATTCCCGATACTGATCGAGCATGACCTCGTAAGCCGCAAAATAGGCTTATGTCCCTTACCTCCAGAACAGGACACGGACGCGCCCACGACAGGGAGATCCTGAGGCTCGCGATCCCGGCATTCGGGGCACTCGTGGCCGAGCCGCTCTTCCTGCTCACCGACTCGGTCATCGTCGGCCACCTCCCCGATCCAGCGCTCGGCGCGCTCGGTGTGGCCAGCGCGGCCCTGTCGGCTCTCGTCGGGCTGTGCGTGTTCCTCGCGTACGCCACCACGGCCGCGGTCGCGCGGAGGCTTGGGGCGGGGGACGTCAGGCAGGCGATGCGCCAGGGGATGGACGGCCTGTGGCTGGCCGCGATCATCGGCCTGGCCGTCGGTGTGGCGTGCTGGCCTCTTGCTCCGTTTATCGTACACCTGTTCGGAGCGGCGGGCCAGCTCGCCACGGAGGCCGTCACCTACCTGCGCATCAGCCTCATCGGCATCCCCGCGATGCTGCTGGTCCTCGCCGGCACCGGCGTGCTGCGGGGAATGCAGGACACGCGGACGCCGCTCGTGGTCTCCGTGGCGTCGTTCGCGCTGAACGGGCTGCTCAACGCCTGGTTCGTGCTCGGGCTCGGCTGGGGGCTCGCCGGGTCGGCCTGGGGCACGGTCCTCGCCCAGGTCCTCGCGGCGGCGGCCTATCTCGTGATGGTCGTGCGCGCCGCCCGTGCGCACGGCGCCTCGCTGCTGCCCGACCTCGCGGGGCTGCGCGCCGCCGGAGCGGCCGGGCTGGCCCTGGTCGTCCGTACGGCGTGCCTGCAGGCGGTGCTGCTCGTCGCCGCGGGGATCGCCACCCGCATGGGCGACGAGCAGATCGCCGCGCACACGATCGCCACCCGGATCTGGACCTTCCTCGCCTTCGCCCTCGACGCGATCGCCATCGCCGGTCAGGCCATCACCGGCCGCGCGCTGGGCGCGGGAGACACCTCGGGCACCCGCGCGGCGACCCGGCGCATGCTGATCTGGGGCGTCGCCTGCGGCGTGGTGTTCGGCGCACTCGTGCTGGCCGCCCGGCCGCTGGTCCCGGCCCTGTTCGACGCGCGGGGCGAGGCCGCCGCCGAACTGCTGGCCGTGCTGTGGCCGGTGGCCCTCCTCCAGCCCGTCGCGGGTGTGGTGTTCGTGCTGGACGGGGTGCTCATCGGCGCCGGCGACCAGCGCTATCTCGCCCACGCCGGGCTGTGGACGACGCTGGCCTTCCTGCCGTTCGCCGCGGTGGCGGGCACCCTGGTCGCCCTGTGGCTCGCGCTCGGCGCGTGGATGGCCGCCCGGCTGGTCACGCTCGGCGTCCGCGCGTACGGCACCGCCTGGATGGTGACCGGCACCTCGCGGACGGCGACCTGACTCACATGCGGCGGGCCTCCAGCACGCGCTGGAGGAACGCGCGGGTGCGGGGATGCCGGGGCTCGGAGAAGATCTGCCCGGGTGGACCGCTCTCCAGCAGCACGCCGCCTTCGAGGAAGCAGACCTGGTCGGCGATGTCACGGGCGAAGCCCATCTCGTGGGTGGCCAGGATCATGGTCATCCCGGTGTCCTTGAGCTCGCGGATGATCCCCAGCACCTCGGTGACCAGCGTCGGGTCGAGCGCGGAGGTCACCTCGTCGAGCAGCAGCAGGCGCGGCCTGGTCGCGACCGCGCGGATCACGGCGACGCGCTGCTGCTGTCCGCCGGACAGCCGGTCGGGATACTCGTCCGCCTTGCCGGCCAGCCCGAACCTGTCCAGCAGCTCGCGCGCCCGCGCCTCGGCCTCCTCCGCCCGTACGCCGTGGACCCTGCGCGGCGCGAGCGTGATGTTGTCCAGCACGGTCATGTGCGGGAACAGGTTGTAGGCCTGGAACACCATGCCGATGCGGCGGCGCACGTCGTCGGCGTCGGCCCGCACGTCGGTGATCTCTGCGCCGTCCAGGTGGATCGCGCCGTCGTCGATGGTCTCCAGCAGGTTGACGCAGCGCAGCAGCGTCGACTTGCCCGAGCCGGACGCCCCGATCAGGCAGACCACCTCGTGCGGGGCGACCTCCAGGTCGATTCCGCGCAGCACGCTCTGCCCGTGGTAGTGCTTCCAGACGCCCTCGATCGTGAGCAGGCTCATGCCGTGCCGCCTCCCGCTTGGCGCCGGGCGACCCGCGCGGCGAGATGGTCGGTGAGCCGCGCCATCGGCACGGTCAGCGCGATGAACAGCAGCGCGGCGGCGAGATAGGGCGTGTAGTTGAAGTCGTAGGAGGCGTGGATGTAAGCCTGCCGCAGCGCCTCCAGCGGCCCGAGCACGGCCACCAGGGCCGTGTCCTTCTGCAGCGACACGAAGTCGTTGAGCAGCGGCGGGACCACCCGGCGGACGGCCTGGGGCAGCACCACGTAGCGCATGGTCTGGCCGTGGCTCAGGGCCAGCGACCGCGCCGCCGCCCGCTGGCTCGGGTGCACCGACTCGATCCCCGCCCGGAACACCTCCGCGACGTACGCTCCGTAGGACAGGACGAGCGCGATGATGCCGAGCGTGACGGGGTCGCTCGGCGCGCCCTGCAACTGGAGCGCCGGAATGCCGAACCCGACCAGATAGATGAGCAGGATGGTCGGGATGCCGCGGAAGACGTCGGTGTAGAGCACGGCGAGCGCGCGCAGCGGGAAGAACACCGGCGAGCGCAGGCCGCGCACCAGCGCGACGAGAAGGCCCACCACCAGGATGAACGCCTCGGCGATGAGGAAGATCTTGATGTTGAGCAGGAACCCGCGCAGCACGTCGGGCAGCGCGGCGACGAACGCCTCGGGGCTGAGGAAGGTCTCCTGGACGCGCGGCCACCCCGGCGACTTGGTGATCCCGACGACCAGGGCGACCACCACGACGATGGTCGAGGCGGTGGCGATGGACACCGACCGCCGCCCGCGGGCGCGCAGCTCCGCCTCCCGGCGAAGCTGCCGCTCGCTCTTCACCCACTCCGGCGGATCGCCCGGCCCGGCCGGATCGCGATCGGGATCGTCCTCCCGGCCAGGCGGCCCGTACGGCGCCGACGCGTGCCCGTCGGTCACTTGAGCTCCGGCGCGCCAGCGGCGGCGGTCAGCCACTCGCCTTCGATCTTCGCCAGCTCACCGGAGCTCCGCAGCTCGCCGAGCGCCTTGTCGACGCAGCTCACCAGGGAGCTGCCCTTCTGGAACAGCAGGCCGAACTCCTCCGGCTCGCCGCCGGTCGCGGCGAACTGGCCGACGATCTTCGAGCCCTTCACCTGAGCGGCCGTCACGTAGAAGGCGGTGGGCAGGTCGACGACGATGGCGTCGATCTGCTTGTTCTTCAGCGCGGTGATCGCGTCGACCTGCTGGTTGAACACGCTCGGGTCCTCGGCCGGCTGGATGACCGCCTGTACGGCCTGCAGCGCGGTGGTGGCCGCCTGCACGCCGATCTTGGCGTCCTTGAGATCGGCGAGGCTGGTGGCGGAGGCGTACTTGCCGCCCTCCAGGGCGACCACGCCCTGCTTGACGGTGTAGTAGCCCTGGCTGAAGTCGACGGCCTTGGCCCGCTCGGGGGTGATGGAGATCTGGTTGACGTCGAAGTCGAACTGCTTGGGCCCGGGGGCGAACGACGAGTCGAACGGCACGACCGTCCAGGCGACCTCGTCCCTGGTGAAGCCCAGCTGCCCGGCCACCGCGTAGGCGACGGCGCTCTCGAACCCCTGGCCGCTGGAGGGGTCGTCGTTCTTGAACCACGGCTCGTACGCCGGTTTGTCCGTGCCGATGGTGAGCTTGCCGGGGGTGGTGAGCTTCAGGCTCTCCTTGGCACACGCGTCGGCGCCCGTGGAGGCGCCCGCCGACGTGCCCGCCGAGGAGCTCGCGGTGGTGGAGGCGTCGTTCGCCGGGGCGCAGGCGGCGGCCGCCAGCGTGAGGGCACCGGACGCCAGCAGCAGAGAGGGACGGCGCATCACAGTCTCCATCAGGGGGTCTTTCCACGAAATCCGTCAAAACGGATGGGATGATACTAGCGTTCCGTAGAACCCCCCTTTACCTGGGGAGATCTCGGAATTCACGCTCGTCCACCCGGCTCGGACGACGAAGGGCCCCTCTCCGCGGACGGAGAAGGGCCCTCGACGGACTGCGGCGGGTGTCAGCCCGCGACCACCTCGACATCGAGGGTGGCGGCGACCTCCGGGTGCAGCCGGACGCTGACCTTGTGGGTGCCGACGCTCTTGATCGCGTTGCCGATCTCGATCCGGCGGCGGTCGAGCTGGGGACCGCCGGCGGCCTTGACGGCGTCGGCGATGTCACCGGTCGTGACCGAGCCGAACAGCCGGCCGGACTCGCCGGCGCGGGTCTTCAGCTTGACCTTGAGCGCGCCGAGCTGGCCGGCGACCTCCTTGGCGGAGCCGAGGTCGCGGATCTCGCGGGAGGCGCGGGCCTTCTTCAGCGAGGCGACCTGCGACTCGGCGCCGCGGGTCCACCGGATGGCGAAGCCACGGGGAATGAGGTAGTTGCGGCCGTAGCCGTCCTTGACCTCGACAACGTCGCCGGGAGCGCCGAGCCCGGAGACCTCAGTGGTGAGAATGAGCTTCATGTCCTGGGTCTCCCTTCTCAGCGCGCGGTGCTCGTGTACGGCAGCAGGGCCATCTCACGAGCGTTCTTGATAGCGGTGGCCACGTCGCGCTGGTGCTGGGTGCAGTTGCCCGTCACCCGGCGAGCACGGATCTTGCCGCGGTCGGAGATGAACTTCCGAAGCAGCGCCGTGTCCTTGTAGTCGACGTAGGAGATCTTGTCGTGACAGAAGAGGCAAACCTTCTTCTTGGGCTTGCGCACTGCCGGCTTCGCCATCGTGGTGCTCCTTTCAGAGCCCCGCGTTTCGCGGGAATGGTCGCTCGGTTGTGTTTACAGTGAGTGGGACCGGAAGGCCCGGGACCGGGTCGTTCCCGAAGGTCGTTTCCCTAGAAGGGCGGTTCGTCGCTGAAGTCGCCGCCGAAGCCGCCACCACCCTGGGGAGCGCCGCCGCCGAAGCCGCCGCCGCCACCCCCTCCGCCGGAGCCGTAGCCACCCTGCGGAGCGGGAGCCGCGGACGCCCACGGGTCGTTGGCCGGGCCGCCGCCGAAGCCGCCGCCTCCGCCCTGGCGCGAGGTCTTGTTGACCTTCGCCGTCGCGTTGCGCAGCGAAGGGCCGACCTCGTCGACCTCGACCTCGTAGACCGTGCGCTTCTCGCCTTCCTTGGTCTCGTACGAACGCTGGCGCAGCCGTCCCTGGACGATCACCCGCATGCCGCGCTGGAGGCTCTCGGCGACGTTCTCCGCCGCCTGCCGCCAGACGTTGCAGGTGAGGAACAGGCCCTCGCCGTCTTTCCACTCGTTGGTCTGCTTGTCCAGGAACCTCGGAGTGGACGCGATGCGGAACCGGGCCACGGCCTGCCCCGTCGGGGTGAAGCGCAGCTCCGGGTCGTCGACAAGATTGCCGACAATGGTGATCTGTGTGTCGCCTGCTGCCATCGGTCGCTTTCGCCTTCCTATCCCGTCAGCTGAGCCGTCAGGGGCTCAGAGTACGGCTCGGGCCCGACAAACCGCCGGGCTTCGGAGCCGTCTAGTGCAGCTCGGGGCGGATGACCTTGGTGCGGAGAATGCCCTCGTTCAGGTTGAGCTGGCGGTCCAGCTCCTTCACGGTGGCGGGCTCGGCGGTCAGGTCGACCACCGCGTAGATGCCCTCGGACTTCTTCTCGATGTCGTAGGACAGGCGGCGACGGCCCCAGACGTCGACCTTCTCCACGCTTCCGCCGTCGTTGCGGACGACGGCGAGGAACTGGTCGAGCGACGGCTGCACGGTGCGCTCGTCGAGGGACGGGTCGAGGATGACCATCATCTCGTAGCGACGCATGTGTTATCCAACCTCCTCTGGACTCTTGCGGTCACGACGCCTTGCCGTGACAGGAGGACCTGCGCGATGCCGGGCGGCCAAGCCGCCCCAGCTGTGTCACACGCAGTCGAACCAGGCTACCAGCCACTTGGCCGTACGCCGGACGGAGAGCGAAACTGGAGGTCGGAGAGGGGGGAGGCGCGATGCCACGTGTCATCGGCCGGAGAAGGAGGCGCCCCGGTCACCTGACGCTGAACACCGACGGGCGTCCGCACCCGCGGGAGAACGCGTTGACGATCGCCACGCTCGCGTGTGGTCTGGTGGCGTTCGTCACGGGGTTCGTCGTGCAGGCGCACATGGTCGCGTCCTGGGTCGGCGCGATCGGGTTCTGGGGCGGCCTCTACGCACAGTTCGTCTCGTCGACCAGCAGGCAACGGGCACTGATCATCGTGGGGATCGTGGGGTCGTTCGTCGGCGCGGCGCTGGGGATCGCGCACGGCGGCTTCTTCCCCCGCGGGTTCACCCTGCGCAACTGACTCGTCCACGGCGCCGCTCCGACCGGAGGTGGCTCAGCCGCCGATGTGCAGGTCGACGCCGAGGAGCACGAGGAACCACAGGAAGACGGCGATCAGGGCCTGGGCGACCTGCTTGATGAGGGTGGGGGTGATGTAGTGGTGAATCCAGGCCACGTAGAGGCCGACGAGGATGTAGATGAGAAGGATGAAGCTGCCTAAGCGATATCTCATGCTCGTCTCCCTGACGAAGTAGGATCGGCGCGCGGGTCTCAGGGCGCGTGACACGCGACTTCCCTGGTGCGCTCTTTTGAAACAGCGCACCCTCTTGAAACGCTCTTGGAGAGCGCCTACAGTTCGCCCTCCGCGTCCGGCAGCCGCTCACCAGGCACGCACGTGTTGGAGGACCTCCATGGACAGCCACAGCGCCGGCCCGCGGATCGGGGCCCACGTCGACCAGGACGACCCGCTGGCGCACGCGGCGGCCCGCGACGCCGAGGTGGTGCAGTTCTTCCTCGGCGACCCGCAGGGATGGAAGAGCCCGGTGCTCCCTGCCACGGCCGACGCCCTGCGCGCCTCGGACGTCGACGTCTACGTGCACGCGCCGTACGTCATCAACGTGGCGACCGCGAACAACCGCATCCGCATCCCGAGCCGCAAGCTCCTGGACGCGCACCTCAAGGCGGCGGCGTCGATCGGCGCCAAGGGACTGGTCGTCCACGGCGGGCACGTCAACGCGGGCGACGACCCGCAGACCGGGTTCGACAACTGGCGCAAGGTCTTCGAGCGCACCGAGTGCCCGATTCCCGTCCTGATCGAGAACACCGCGGGCGGCGGCAACGCGATGGCGCGCAGGCTGGAGCGGATCGCCCGGCTCTGGGACGCCGCGACGGCGGGCGCGCCGGACCCCTCGATGGTCGGCTTCTGCCTCGACACCTGTCACTTCCACGCGGGCGGCGAGGAGCTCGCCGGGCTGGTGGAGCGGGTGAAGGCGATCACCGGCCGGATCGACCTCGTGCACTGCAACGACTCGCGGGACGCCTTCGACTCGGGCGCCGACCGGCACGCCAACCTCGGCGCCGGCCAGATCGACCCCGAGTCGATCCTCTCGGTCTGCCGCGCGGCCGGGGCGCCGATCGTGGTCGAGACGCCGTTCGAGGGTCAGGCCGAGGACATCGCGTTCCTGCGCAAGCATCTGTAGAGGCGCCCGCGGAAAGCCGTCCACAGCCTGTGGATAAATCTGCGGATTGCGAACCTCAGAAAACGGGTAGGGCTTCTGGCACGTCCTGCTCGTCCTTCGCCTTCTTCGGTCTGCGCGTGGCCCGCCACAGCTGCACGTACGACGTGACCGCCGCGGCCAGGAAGACCAGGTTCCGGAGGGTCAGCACCACCGTGCCGGGCAGCGCGCCCTCCCAGCTGTAGTCCTGCTCCACCCAGGGGTACATGATCCCGGTGAGCAGGGCGGCGACCATGACGAGCCAGGCGGCCGGCCGCTGCGTCGGCCCCGGCTCCGTGCGCCGCACCGCGAGGATGACGGCGGCGACGCCGATCACCCAGACGAAGTACTGCGGCGACAGCACCCGGCTGGTGACGACCAGGAACAGCACGGTGGTGAGCGCGGCGTCGTAGTAGGACCGCGGGCTGGGAGCCGCGCGCAGCCACCACACCCCGATCAGCACGAGCGCCACGGGCGTGGCCGCCAGGCTCACCCCGGTCGCGGTGTCCACGCCGGCGCCCACGGCCTCCATCGAGCCGTGCTGGTAGGAGGTGAAGCCGTCCCACCACCCGAGGGCCCGGGCGAGCGCGAACGGCGTCGCGGCGAGCGACTCGATCTGCAGCCCCCGCTCCTGCTGCGCGGTCAGGAAGTCGAGCGCGTGCGGCAGGGTCAGAGCGGCCATGCCGCAGCCGGCCACCGCGACGACGAGCGTGGAGCCCGTGGCGGTCAGCAGTTCACGCCACCGCCGCAGGCCGGTGAGCAGCGCGACCGGCCACACCTTGACGATGAGCCCGACGCCGATCAGCGCCCCGCGCACCACCGGGTTCGCCGAGGCCGTCAGCGCCAGCACCGCCACCAGCGTGACCATCAGGTCGTACCGGCCGAGGAGCACCGGCCCGAGCAGGGCGGCACCGATGGTCCACGCCCACGGGCCGGTGCGGCCTCCGCCGCGCGGGGAGTGCGAGAACCGCCACACCAGGAACAGGATCACGAGGTCGCACAGCAGGGACAGCAGGTAGAAGGCGACGTGATACTCGAACGGCAGCAGCCGGGGGACGAGCATCGGCAGCGCCGCGAACGGCGGATACTGCCACTTGTCGTCCCCGGCGGGGAACTCCCCGCGCGCCAGGACGTCCGACCAGCCCTGGTAGAGGGTGACGTCGTTGCTGAAGGAGTCGCCGTGGCCGGTCGGGATGGCCTGGGTCGCGACGAGGAACAGCCCCGCCCTGGTCACCGTCCACACGAGCAGCAGAAGCCATGGCGGCCTCCGGCGCATCACCGTCTCCTCCCCGTTCGCCGCACGCTTGCGAGCGACGTTACGCGAAGCCCGCGCGCACGTCTCGCGGGAACATCCGGCGAGGGTGCGCGCGGGCCGTGAAATCCGATGAAAGATTCATGCCTCAGACCGGTTCCGGCTGCTCCTGTCCGCCCCGCTCCTCCGGTCCGTCACGCTCCTCGGAGCCGCCCCGGGCGAGGACCGCGCGGCGCAGCACGAAACGGTCCTCGGCCTGGTCGAACGGGCCACCGGACGGGTCGTCCACATCCCCCTGGCGGACGACGTCGTGCTCGGGGCGCAGGATCTCCCAGACGACCAGCGCCATGAGGACGACGATCGTCAGCAGCCGGGCCCAGACCGACAGGAAGTACGGGTCGTCGCCGATGCCGAGCGAGGCCTGGTCGGGGATCTGGGTGATCAGGTAGAGCCAGATCGAGAAGAAGTACCAGCACTCGGCCACCTGCCAGGCGGCGAGGGCCCCCCACCTCGGCCTGGCCAGCACCGCGAACGGCACCAGCCACAGGACGTACTGCGGCGACCAGACCTTGTTGGTGATCATGAACGCGGCCAGGGCCAGGAAGCACAGCTGCATCAGGCGAGGCCGGCGCGGCGCGGTGAGCGCGAGCACGGCCACGCCCAGCAGCAGCACCGCCAGGGCCGCCATGGCCATCGTGTTCAGCTTCTCGCCGTCGCCGAGGAAGGCCAGGAACTCGGGCCTGTCGTGGCCGAACCACTGCGTCTTCTGGAAGAAGAACCACAGGCCGCCCCAGTCGGCGCCGCGCTCGCTGCTGAAGGCGTAGAACCGCTGCCAGCCCTCGAAATTGATCATCATGATCGGCACGTTGACCAGCAGCCAGGCGCCGGCCGCCCCCGCGACGGTCTTCAGGAACGGCATCCATTTGGCCGTACGCAGGGTGAGCAGGAACAACGCGCCGAAGAACATCAGCGGGTAGAACTTCGTGGCCACGGACAGGGCCAGCAGCACCCCGGCCAGCCACGGCCGGTGCCGGGCCCAGGCCAGCAGGCCGCCGAGCGCGAGCGCGCCCGCGGCGAGGTCCCAGTTGATGTACGCGCAGAGGATGACGGCCGGGCCGACGGCGTACCAGAGGGCGTCCCAGGGGCGGCGGCCCGCGAGCGCGGCCGTCAGCAGCACGCCCACGACCAGCGCGATGCCCATCAGGACCACGGTGACGTCGTAGAACACGACCCCGTCACCGCCGGCGAGGCGCCGGGCGAACTCCATGATTCCGCCGATGCCGACCGGATACTCGACCGGGTAGTCGACGTACGGGACCTTGCCCTCGTTGAGCTTCTCCGCCCAGAACAGCGGATAGATGTCCGTGTAGCAGAAGTGCGTGTACTGCCCGATTCCGCCGTCCCAGGCGCCGCCGAACCGGCACGGATACTTCCACAGGTAGGCGAGGACGGCGCCGAGTCCCGCGAGAAGCCCGAGAGGCAGGTACGGCACAGCCCGCGCGGCGACCCCGGGCAGCGGGGCGGAGTCGTTCGTGGTCCGGGTCGTCATGGTGGGTATTGCACCATCGAACCCCGTGAGTTGGCGACTCAGACGGTTCGAGGGGGCCCGCGGCGGCGCGCCGCGGGCCCCCTCGTCACGGTCTCACGAAGTTTCGGTCCGGGCTCAGGGGCTGGTTCCGGACTGCCTCGCGACGGGTGCCGACGCGGGGGCGCCAGTGCCGTCCGCCGGGGCGTTCTGTCCCCCTGGTCCCCCCTGTCCGCCCGGGCCCCCCTGTCCTCCGGGGCCGTTGTCGCCGAGATCGAGACCCACGCCGTCGTCGCCACCGCCGACGCTGCCGTCACAGGACAGGTCGCCGGGGAGACAGGAACCGTCGCCGCCGTCGCCGCCGCCGTTCGGGAAGTCGGTCGGCATGTCGTTGGGGAACCCGCCGCCGCCGTCCTCCGGGCTGGGGGACGGGGTGGGCGTCGGGCTCGGCACGAGGTTCTCCGGGCTGCCCATGCCGGCCTTCGCCGGGAACTGCTCGACGGGCTTGCCCTCGTGCGCCGCGACCATGAAGTCGTGCCAGATGTGCGTCGGGGCGTCGGCGCCCTCGAAGCCCAGCGACACCTCCTTGACGCGGGTGTACGGGTTGTTCCCGTTGTACTTCGGGTGCTCCTTGCCGTTCGGCGTGATCGGGCAGTTGGAGTAGCGCGGCTGCACGATCTTGCCGCTCTTGGTCACGCACTGCTCGCGGTACATGCCGACCGCGGTCACCAGCTGCGGCGTGTAACCGACGAACCAGGCTTCCTTCTCGTCGTTGTTGGTGCCGGTCTTGCCGGCGGCGGGGCGCCCGATGGGACCCCAGCGGCTGGCCGTACCGGACTTGATGACCTGCTCCATGGCGTAGGTCGCGTCGGCCGCCGCCTCCGGCGAAATCACCTGCTTGACCTCGCGGGCCTCGGTCAGCACGACGGTCTTGCCCTGCTTGACCTCTTTGATCACGTGGTAGTCGACGTGCTTGCCCGCGTTGGCGAAGATCGAGTAACCGGCCGCCTGCTCCACGGGCGTGACGCCGACGCTGCCGATCGCGAGCTGGTAGCCGTGCCCGCTCTGGCCGCCGACGCCGTTCTTGTCCTCCTCCAGCGCCCGCTTGCTGATGCCGGCCGCCTCGGTGAGCGACCGCAGGTCGTCCAGCTGGCCGGGCAGCTTGAACGCCATCGAGGCGAACGCCGTGTTGATCGAGTGCGCGGTCGCGTAGATCACGTCGATCGACGCGGGGACGGAGTGCCCGTTGGTGATCGGAGTGGTGCCGGGCAGCTCCTTCGGCATCGTCTCCTTGCCGGGGACGTAGCTGTTGAGGCTGTAGCCCGCGTCGAGCCAGGCGGCCAGCACGTACGGCTTGAACGCCGAGGCCGCCTGCTTCCTGGAGTCGAAGGGCTCGTTCCAGGTCTCGTTGAGGTAGTTGCTGCCGCCGTAGAACGCGATCACCCGGCCGTTCGTCGGGTCCACGGCCGCCAGACCGGTGTGGAACTCCTTCGACATCGACGACGTGGTGTTCAGGACCGCCTTCTTCGCGGCCTGCATGAGCTTCTTGTCGAAGGTCGTGTAGATCTTGTAGCCGCCGCTCTCGATCTGCTCGCGGCTGAGCTTGCGGCCCTCCAGCTCGTGCAGCGCCTGGCTGAGCATGTAGCCCTTGAGCCCGCTGAACTCCTGCGAGACCTTCTGCGGCTTCGGCTTGGGGAACTTCGCGGTGGTCAGGACGTCCGGATACTTGGGCTTGCCGTCCTTGTCGGTCATCAGCGACATGCCGTTGACGACGTACTTGAAGCGCTCCTCCGTGCCCGCGTAGTTGCCGTCGCCCTCGGCCTTGTCGAAGTTGCCCGGCTGCTGGATGCGCCCGGCCAGGTAGGCCCCCTGCGCGACGGTCAGCTTCTTGGCGGGCACGTTGAAGAACTCGCGCGCCGCCGCCTCGATGCCGTACGTGTTGCGGCCGAACGGCACCGTGTTCAGGTAGTACTCGAGGACCTTGTTCTTCGACCAGTCCTTGTCGAGCCGGACCGCGATGAAGATCTCCTTCACCTTGCGCTTGATGGTCTGCTCGGTGCTGAGGCCGTTGAAGTAGTTGCGGGCCATCTGCTGGGTGATGGTCGACCCGCCCTGCGTCTGCTGGCCCGTGGCGGTCATCCAGACCGACCGGGTGAGGCCGGCGATGTCGATGCCGCCGTCCTCCCAGAAGGAGCGGTTCTCCGCCGCCACCACCGCGTCCTGGACGTGCTGCGGCACCTGGTCGAGGGTGACCGCCACCCGCTTGGTGCCGAGGCGGGCCAGGACCGAGCCGTCGCGGTAGTAGAAGGTGCTGCCCTGGGCCTTGGCCGCCTCCTGCGCGTCGTGCTCGGAGGGCAGCTCCGTGTTCGCGTAGGCGACCGCGATCATGCCGAAGATTCCGGCGCACAGCACGGTGAGGCTGGCGAGGAGGATCTTCCAGCTCGGGACGAACCGCTTCCAGCCCGTACGGCGGGGCTTTTCGTCGTCCTCGAAGTCGTCGTCGAAGTCGCGCGGGTCACGCGGACCACGCCCACCCGGTCCCCCCGGACCGCCGGGACCCCCTGGACCCCCCGGACCACCGGGGCCGCGTCCGCCGCGACCGGTCGGCCTGCGGCGGCGACCGCCGGTCTGCATCGACTCGGTGGGCTGTCCCTCGACGTCGCGGCGGGGGCCGCCCGCCGGCATGCCCAGCGCCTGCGTGCGCTCGTCGGCGCCCGGCACCCCCGGCCGCCCCGGACCGCCGGGGCCGGCGGGGCCGCCCGGGCCGCCAGGGCCCTGCGGGCCGTAGCGCGGGTCGTGCCCCCCTGGCGGGCGGCCACCGCCCATCGGACCCCGTGGGCCCGGTGCCTGACCACGTGCCTGACCCTGCGGCGGACCCTGCGGCGGGCCGCCTGGCGGCACCGCGCCCATGGCCGCCGTGTCCTCGAAGGCCGCCTCACGGCGGCGGGGGTCCGGTCCGGGAGGGGGCGGCTGCGGCGCGCGACCCCGGCCGGGTTGCCGCGGCGGAGCGGGGTCGCCGTACTCGCCGTACGCGTCGTACTCGTCGGACTCCCGGGGCGAGCGACGACGGCGCCCAGGGCGGGATGATCCACCGGAGCCCGAGGCGTCCTCGGGGCGGCCGGACGATTCCGGTCCGTAGCTGCTGTAAGTCACACGTCCTCGTCAGATGTCTTCGGGAAACTGATCGACGTCGGCCGGCAGGCCGGGAGGGTTCCTCCTGGGAAGGTGGAGGGTCGCCCTACAGGGAAGGGCCCGGGGGATCGGCTGTTCCGTGGACGAACGACACCGCCAGGTGGTTCCAGGTACAACCTTGGCAGACCTCCACCACGCAGACCCGGGATTCGCCGTATTCCCGGGCCGTCGCGGCGCGCTCCGTCCTCCCCCTGGTCCGTTCCGCCGCTCGTCCCCGTTCGCCTCCGTTCGCAGGTGTGACGTTGGTCACGTTCCTTCGCCCGTGCGTGGGGCAGATGCGAGACGTGGGCTCAGCGTGAGGCCGGGCCGCACGTGGGAGGAGAGGGCGGGCGTCCCAGACGTCCCGCGCCCGCGTGCGATCGGCGCGGAAGGACCGTACGGCCGCCCGCCTGGCGAAGCCGCGGGCCTCGACCGATCGCTGTGAGCACATGTGGCCAGATTACGACCCTTTGCCAAATCTTGCCCAACTGTTGACCCGTTGCCAGATATGACACCCCGACGTATCCTGCAGATGTATCGAGTCGATACATCAGTCGGACACAGGAGGTGGTTCCAGTGACGGGCTCTCGTGGAGGTGTGCTGGAACTCGCCGTCCTGGGGTCGCTGCACGAAACACCTCTGCACGGATACGAGCTGCGCAAACGGCTCAACACGCTGCTCGGCATGTTCCGTGCGTTCTCCTATGGCTCGCTGTATCCCTGCCTCAGGGGCCTGCTCAACGACGGGCTCATCGTCGAGGAGGAGCCCCCGCAGGACACGGTTCTCGGCCGCAGGTCGAAGATCGTCTATCGGCTCACGGCGGAAGGTAAGGAGCGGTTGCAGGAGCTGCTCAACCAATCGGGCCCGTCCTCCTGGGAGGACGAGAGCTTCGGCATCCGCTTCGCCTTCTTCCGCCACACGGAAGCCGAAGTGCGGCTGCGCATCCTGGAGGGCCGCCGCAGCCGCCTGGAAGAACGCCTCGACCGCGTCCGTGAGGCTCTGTCCCGCACGAGGGAGCGACTGGACAGCTACACGCTGGAGCTCCAGCGCCACGGGCTGGAGTCGGTCGAGCGCGAGGTTCGCTGGCTGAACGAGCTGATCGACTCGGAACGACGGAGCCGGTCGGCTCCCGGCGAGGGGGATCACCCCCCGGGTCCCGCGCAGGCCGTACAGGAAGAGACCCAGAGGGCGGACACGCCCGAGGCAGATAGGTAAAGGAGCGAGTGCTATGGGTTCGGTGCGCGTAGCCATCGTCGGTGTGGGCAACTGCGCCTCATCGCTGGTGCAGGGCGTCCACTACTACAGGGACGCGGATCCGGGCAGCCGTGTGCCGGGCCTCATGCACGTGCGGTTCGGTGAGTACCACGTCGGCGACGTGGAGTTCGTCGCGGCTTTCGACGTGGACGCCAAGAAGGTCGGCCGCGACCTGTCGGAGGCCATCGTCGCCTCCGAGAACAACACGATCAAGATCTGCGACGTGCCGCCGCTCGGCGTCACCGTGCAGCGTGGCCCCACCTTCGACGGGCTGGGCACGTACTACCGCGAGATCATCGAGGAGTCCGACGAGCAGCCGGTCGACGTCGTCCAGGCGCTCAAGGACGCCCGGGTGGACGTGCTCGTCTCCTACCTGCCGGTGGGCTCGGAGGAGGCCGACCGCTTCTACGCGCAGTGCGCGATCGACGCCAAGGTGGCCTTCGTCAACGCGCTTCCGGTCTTCATCGCCTCCGACCCCGAGTGGGCCGCGAAGTTCACCGAGGCCGGCGTGCCGATCGTGGGCGACGACATCAAGTCGCAGGTCGGCGCCACGATCACGCACCGCGTGCTGGCCAAGCTGTTCGAGGACCGCGGAGTGGAGCTGCTGCGCACCTACCAGCTCAACTTCGGCGGGAACATGGACTTCATGAACATGCTGGAGCGCACCCGCCTCCAGTCCAAGAAGATCTCCAAGACCCAGTCGGTCACCTCGCAGATCCCGCACGAGATGGGGAAGGCCGACGTCCACATCGGCCCGTCGGACCACGTGCCGTGGCTGGACGACCGCAAGTGGGCCTACGTCCGCCTGGAGGGCAGGTCGTTCGGCGACACCCCGCTGAACCTGGAGTACAAGCTCGAGGTCTGGGACTCGCCCAACTCGGCCGGCATCATCATCGACGCGGTCCGCGCGGCCAAGATCGCCCTGGACCGGGGCATCGGCGGCCCGCTGCTGTCGCCCTCGTCGTACTTCATGAAGTCGCCGCCGGAGCAGTACTCCGACGACGTCGCCCGCGAGGCCGTCGAGAAGTTCATCCGGGGCGAGAACGAGCGCTGACGGACTCTTCTCCGCGTGTCCCGCCCCGGTTCCGTGACGGACCGGGGCGGTTTCACATGCTCATGGGTGGCGGCGGGTCCGGAGGCGGCGGCTCAGCCGAGAGGGAGCGCGGCCGGCGGCAGGGCCGCCGGGTCGGCCACCGGCCAGGCCAGCGGGTCCGGGCCGAGCGCGACGAGCTGCGGCACCTGCTCCCGCGCCCAGGGCGAGATGTCCAGCTCTCCGCTCGTCACCCCGGCGGCGAAGCTCGCCCAGGGCTCCCAGCGGACCTCGCCGACCTCCTCGGCGTTGGGCGCGGCCTCCTCTCCCGTCACCACCGCCCGGTAGACCGGGCACAGCTCGTGCTCGACCATCCCGTTGTCCATGACCGCGCGGTAGGCGAAGCGCGGCAGGATCAGGTCGACGGACTCGACGATCAGTCCGAGCTCGAACGCCAGGCGGCGGACCACCGCCGCCGACAGCGGCTCCCCGGGCAGCGGATGGCCGCAGCAGCTGTTGGTCCACGCGTCGGGCCAGGTCAGCTTGTGACCCGCCCGCCGCGACAGCAGCACCCGGCCCTGCCGGTCGAAGACATAACTGGAGAACGCCAGGTGCAGCGGAGTGTCCGCGCCGTGGACGGTGGACTTGGGAGCGGTGCCGATCGGGTTGCCCTCGACGTCGACCAGCACGACATGTTCCGGTGAGGTCACCGTCAGAGAGTACGGTGTCACGCCGTCGCCGGTCAGTGGCAGGGGGTTTTATCGGGGTTGATCCTGATGCCACCCGGAGATCGTCCGCGTAGGCTGTCGCCGTGTCCTACGTCTCCGATCTGCGGGTGGTCCTGCGGGGTCGCAACTTCCGGCGGCTCTTCGCCACGAGGCTCGTCTCGCAGTTCTCGGACGGGATCTTCCAGCTCGCCGTCGGCGGGTACGCGTTCTTCAGCCCGGAACGGCAGGCCAGCGCCGCCGACATCGCGGCGGGCCTCGCCGTGCTGCTCCTGCCGTACAGCGTGCTCGGGCCCTTCGTCGGGGTGTTCATCGACCGCTGGTCGCGGCGGCAGATCCTCGTTATCGCGCCGTTCGTGCGCGGGACGCTGCTGGTGCTGGCCGCCTGCCTCGTCCTGGCGGGGACCTCCGACGTCGTCTTCTACGTGGCGGCGCTCGGCGTGCTCGCGGTCAACCGCTTCTTCCTGGCGGCCCTGGGCGCGTCGCTGCCCCACGTCGTGCCGGGCGACCAGCTGATGATGGCCAACGCGGTGACGCCCACCTCCGGCACGGTGGCGACGTTCCTCGGGATGGGCGCGGCCATGGTGCTCCGCACGATCGCCGGATCGGACGACCGGGGCGTGGCGGTGCTGCTGGTCTGCTCCGGCGTCGTCTTCGGGCTGAGCGCGCTGATCGCCCGGACGATGGAGCGCTCCCTGCTCGGCCCCGCGTACGACCCGGACCGGCCGCAGGCCCGCGAGGCCGTACGGCACGTGCTGACCGGGCTGGTGGACGGCGCGCGGCACGTCGCGCACCGGCGCTCGGCGGCGGCCGCCCTCACCGGCATGGCCGCCCACCGCCTCATGTTCGGCATCTCGACGGCGGCGGTGGTCCTCATCTACCGCTACTCCTTCACCAGCGACCCCGACGACGCGCTGAAGGGCATCGCGCTCGTGCTGGGCGCCGTCGGCGCCGGGAGCTTCGCCGCGGTGCTGGTCACCCCGTGGGCCACCGAACGGATCCGCATCGAGACCTGGGTCCCGGCCATGCTGGTCACCTGCGGGATCCTGGAGTTCGCGCTGTGCGTGACGTTCCGCGAGTGGGGTTTCCTCGGCGCCGGGCTCGTGATCGGCGTCGCGGGACAGAGCGTGAAGATCTGCGCCGACACCGTCGTGCAGCGCGACGTCGAGGACGCCTATCTCGGCCGCGCCTTCTCCGTGTACGACATGCTGTTCAACGGCATGACGGTCCTCGGCGCGGTGCTGGCGGCGGCGCTGCTGCCCCACGACGGCAGGTCCTACCCCGCGCTCGCCGTGATCGCCGTCGGCTACCTGCTCGGCGCGGTGGTCTACCGGCTGGTCCTCCCCTCCCCCACCACCCGCCACCCCGCCGTCGCCTCCGATCGACCCGAGTAAGGGCCGGGCGTGATCAGGTGATGTGCCCCTGACATATCCATGACGACGCCCTGACGGATCATCCGAGAGCTACTATTCCGGCAGTTCCCGGTCCTCTCATCACTGAACAGGCCGTTGTGATGTCCTCCCCGACCCCCTCGACCGCAGGAGACGACTCCGACAGGCCGCCAGGGAACGTACCGGGGGAGGCGACGCCCCCGGAGCGGCCCCCGAAGGTGGCGGCGGCGCGGGAGACGCTCGTCACGACGCTCGCCGCGGCCGCGGCGAACAGCATCTGGACGGAATACCACGCCTTCCTGGAGCACCTGCCGGTCCCGACGTACGTCGGAGTGCTGGCGACCGGCGTGCTCGGCGGTTTCTTCCTGTCGGGCCGGCGGCCGGCGGGTGTGCTCGCCCGACTGACCGGATGGCTCGGCCCGCCCGCCGCGAGGATCCGGGACTGGATCCTGGCCCCCCTCTCCCAGCGGACGCGGACGGCGAAGACGCTGCGGACGCTGCGCCGCGCCCTGCCCGTGCTCGTGATCGCCTATCTGTCCGTGGCGTCCGGTGTGGTCGTCGTCCTGGGCGTCTGGGGCGCGTCGATGCTGGTGCGGTGGGCGTCGTCACCCTCCTGCGCGGATCCGCGGGAGTTGTTCGTGATCACGGCGCCGGAGAACGTCGACGCGCTGCGCGATGCCGTCGCGGCCTATGCCGGCGATTCGGACGACTGCCCGCCGTACCGGATCTCGGTCGGCCCCGCGCCGTCGGCGGCCGATATCGCCAAGGGCTTCACCCTCGGCTGGTGCCGGGGAGACGAGTCGTTCCCGAGGCTCTTCGGGAGGCGCCCTGACGCCTGGATCGCCACCAGCACCGCCGAGGTGGAGCACGTTCTCCGGCTCCAGAGCACCAGCAGCCCTTCGGGACAGCCCTGCGACAGGATGGCCGGCGGAACGGCGACGCTGCGCCCGGGCCCGAGTGTGGCCGGCGAGCAGCTGGTCGTCGCGATGCTCGCCGAGCGCGCCGACGACCTGGAGAGACTGCCTCCGGAGCGGAGAGGCGACAGAGCGCTGGCGGACGTCATGCGGACGGTCCGCACCGATCTGGGCATGCGCCTGGTCTACCCGCAACCCGGTCTCTCCTCGGCCGGTCTGCTGGCGGCCGCACGCCTGGTCGGCCTGGAACGCCCTGAGGACACCGTGCGGAGCATGGTCTCCGACGACAGCGTCAACGCGCTCCTGTGCCGCTTCAAACGGATGACGAGGGCAGAGAAGAATGAGCATGCCCTGCTCATCCCGGCCCACAGCGTGCGGGAGTACAACGCCGGGGAGATCACGGACGAGGGCTGCCGGGGCATGGGCGAGAACGAGCCCAGACTCACGGAGGAACGGCCGCCCGGTCTGCCCCTCCTCGACTATCCGTTCGTCGCCGTCGACTGGCCGGACGAGGGCGCCCCGGCCTCCCGGGACGAGACGGCCGAAAGCCGCCTCGCTCTCGATCGCTTCGCCGCCTGGCTCACGCACGAGCACCCGCTCTTCGGCCGCCCGGCACCTCCTGCCAAGCAGAGCGGCGATGACGTGCTGGACCAGGCGAAGAAGGAGATCTCCCGGCGGCTGCACCCCGTCGACCTGCAGTTCCTGCTCGACGTCTCCGGATCGATGTCCCGATCGCTCCTTCCCGCGAGTGAGGCGCTCCCCGAGATCAGGCAGGCGCTCGTCGAGACCGACCGGCTGTCGCTCAGCACATTCTGGCGGGAGAAGGACGAAGGTCCCGTAAGGGTCAGCGATCCCACCGACAAGGACGAGCCGAGCCGTCTGGACAGGTTCGTCGGGCGTTTCCGGCTGGAGCGGAGCCGGGGACGGGACGCACCGCTGTGGACGGCGATCGAGGAGCTGGGAAGGAAGTTCGGCCCCCCGGCCCGTTCGGTGGTGGTCATCACGGACGGAGGACCGTTCGGGACCGGAAGGGATCCCCGGCCTGCGGAGCAGGACGTCGTACGGGCCCTGAGCCGCAGCCCCTCGATACGCAACCTCTACGTCCTCGTCCTCGGGCACAACGGGTGCGGGGGCAGGTTCCCGCAGCCGGAGCGGGTGCACGGGCCGGGGGCGAAGCCGGGGTCGGAGCAGCGCGTGATCTGCGCCGAGATCGGAGGAGGGCAGCCCTCCCGGACAGGGACGCAGGCGGTGGCGGGCGTGCTGCGTAACGCGATCTTCACACTACGGGAGTGGTCCTGATGACCCGGCGAGCGGAGCTGTGGTGGTCACGGCTGCCCCCCTTCCGGAGGCGGCTCGCCGCCGGAGGGTTCGCGGTGGGCGTCCTCCTCGGGAGTCTGCAACTCCTGCACACCGGGAGGGACACGGCCTGCCACTCCGACGGGCGGATCACGATCGCGGCGAACAGCGACGTCAGCGCCGGAGGCTTCCGCAGGGACCTCGTCCGGCAGTGGAACGCGAAGTCGAAACGCACCGACGATCTCGTCGAGATCTCCGACTCCACCGACGAGGCCAGGGCCGAGATGGCCGCCGCGGCCCAGTCGCACCGCTGCACCTACGACATCTTCCTCCTGGACGTCGTCTACATCCCCGAGTTCGCGAGGAACGGCTACCTGAGCGAGCTCACCCCGAAGGAGTTCGGCGCGGCGTGGCCGCACGTCACGAAGGAGGTGCTGCGGGCGGCACAGGTGGACCGCAGACAGTACGCCGAGCCCCTGGCCACAGACGCGCCGCTGTTGTTCCGCAAGGCCGGCCTGCCGCTCCCCGCCACATGGGCGGATCTCGTCGGAGACGGCAGCCGGACCGGCTACGCCGGCACGTACGGCTACGTCGGGCAGTTCGACGACTACGAGGGGGGAACCGTCAACCTCATGGAGGCGGTGCTCTCCTCCGGCGCCGAGATCACCAAGGGCGACGAGGTCGTGCTCGACCAGTACGCCGAGAAGACGAAGAACGCGCTCGCCCACCTGCGCGGGCTCCTCGACGGCCTCGCGGGGGACGGGAGCCGGCCACCCGGCTCGGGCGGCCCCTCCTCCAGCCCGGCGCCCTCCCCCGGCGCCGAGGCCCGGTGCCAGGACCGCCTCGGCCGCGGCTGTCTGTTCCGGTACCGGGAGGAGAGCAGCCTGCAGGCTTTCCGGGACGGGGACGTGGGGTACATGCGGAACTGGCCGTTCGCCTTCCCCCGTCTGGCGCTCGACCCGTCGATGCGGGCCGGAGACGGGTCTCCGCTGTTCGAGGTGTCCCACCTGCCCGGCAAGGGGATCACGGGGGGCTACGCCCTCGCGATCAGCGCGACCATGCCCGAGGAGGAACGTCCGGACGCGGTACGGCTCATCCGCTTCCTCACGTCGGCCGAGGCCCAGAAGCAGCTGTTCGCGTGCGGCGGCTACCCGCCCGTCATCAAGGAGGTCTACGACTTCTACATGTCACAGGAGAAGGGCCCCCGAACGTGCAGCGAGCTCCAGGATCGGGAGGATCCGTCCCCCGAACCCGGATCGGAGATGACGGCCCCCGAGCTCGGCGACTTCGCGACGGCGATCCACGACGCGCTGGGCCGGGCCGAGTCACGTCCGGTCTGGCCCCACTACGCCACGTTCAGCGACACGTTCAGATCCTGCGCGAGAAAAGCGGTGACCGGCGAGATCGAGGCGCGGGAGATCGACGTCGACAGCTTCGCCGAGGCCCTGCGGACGGCCGGGGACGGCAGGCGGCCGGACGATCCCTGCCCCGGCTGACCGGCGAGCCGGGGGCCGGGGGCCGGCGAGCCGGGGGCCGGGGGCCGGCGAGCCGGGGGCCGGGTCACAGTGCCTCGGCGGCGGCGTTCATGGCGGCGGTGATCGTCGCGACGTCCTCCGGCGTGCAGGCGTACGGCGGCATGGTGTAGATGAGACGGCCGAAGGGCCGCAGCCAGACGCCGTGCTTCATCACAGTGTCCTGAACCTTCGCGACGTCGACGGGTTCGTCCGTCTCGATCACGCCGATGGCGCCCAGTACCCGCACGTCCCGTACGCCCGGGGCGTGGACGGCCGGGGCGAGGCCGTCGAGCAGCCCGGCCTCGATGCGGGCGACCTCCTCCCGCCACGGGCGCTCGGCCAGCAGGTCGAGCGAGGCGCTGGCCACCGCGCAGGCGAGCGGGTTGCCCATGTAGGTGGGGCCGTGCATCAGCACTCCGAGGCGGTCGGCCACCCGCTCGGTGCACAGGGTCGCTGCGAGCGTCACGTATCCGCCGGTCAGGGCCTTGCCGACGCACATGATGTCCGGCCTGATCCCGGCGTGGTCGCAGCCGAACATCTCCCCCGTACGGCCGAAGCCGGTGGCGATCTCGTCGGCGATCAGCAGGACGCCGTGCTCGTCGGCGAGGTCGCGCAGCCGCCGAAGGTAGGCCGGGTGGTAGAAGCGCATGCCCCCGGCGCCCTGCACGACCGGCTCCACGATGATCGCGGCCAGCTCCGCCGCACGCGCCTCGACGGTATCGGTGAGCTCCCTCAGGTACGCCTCGTCGGGTTCCGGAGCCGTCCGGACCGGGCGGCGGCCGTAGTCGTCCGGCGGCGCGGGCGCGAAGACGTGCCGCGGCAGCATGCCGGTGAACAGGTGGTGCATGCCGCTCACCGGGTCGCAGACCGACATCGCGCCGAGCGTGTCGCCGTGGTAGCCGCCGCGCACGGTCATCAGCGTCGAGCGCCCGCTGTACTGGATCGCCATCTTGATCGCGACCTCGACCGCCACCGAGCCCGAGTCGGCGAGGAAGACCCGGCCGAGCCCGGTCATCCCGGCCAGCCGCTCCGCGAGCCGCACGGCGGGCTCGTGGGTGAGGCCGCCGAACATGACATGCGCCATGTCCTCGATCTGTTCGCGTACGGCCCGGTTGAGCCGGGGGTGGTTGTGGCCGTGTACAGCCGCCCACCAGGAGGCCATGCCGTCGATCAGCGCACGGCCGTCGTCGAGGACGATCCGCACGCCGTCGGCACGCCTGACCACGTGGACGGGCACCCCGGACGACACCGCCGAGTACGGATGCCACACGTGCGCGCGGTCCAGCCGGAGAACCTCGTCCGCGTCCACCTACGACAGCAGGCCGTTGTCGCGGGCCCAGGTGCGCAGGGCCTCCCCGGCCGCCTCCTTGCCGATCAGTCCGTGATCCATGCGGATCTCCAGCAGGTGCTTGTAGGCCCGGCCGACGACCGGGCCGGGCGGCACCCCGAGGATCTCCTGGATCTCGTTGCCGTCCAGCTCGGGCCGGATCTTGGCGAGCTCCTCCTCCTCGGCCAGCCGGGCGATGCGCTCCTCCAGCTGGTCGTAGGTGCGCGACAGGGCCTGCGCCTTGCGCCTGTTGCGGGTGGTGCAGTCGGCCCTGGTCAGCTTGTGCAGGCTGCTCAGCAGGTGCCCGGCGTCGCGGACGTAGCGGCGGACGGCGCTGTCGGTCCACTCTCCCGTGCCGTAGCCGTGGAAACGCAGGTGCAGCTCCACGAGCTTGGACACGTCGGAGATCACGTCCTTGGGGAACCTGAGCTCGGTCAGCCGCTTCTTCGTCATCTGCGCCCCGACCACCTCGTGGTGGTGGAACGACACCCGGCCGCCCGGCTCGTTGCGCCGGGTCTTCGGCTTGCCGATGTCGTGCAGCAGGGCGGCCCACCGCAGCACCCGGTCCGGCCCGGCGGTCTCCAGCCCGATCGCCTGCTCCAGCACGATCAGCGTGTGCTCGTAGACGTCCTTGTGCCGGTGGTGCTCGTCGATCTCCAGCCGCAGTTTCGGCAGCTCGGGCAGCACGTGGGCGGCCAGCCCGGTGTCCACGAGCAGCGAGAGGCCGGCCCTCGGGTGCGTGCCGCAGACCAGCTTGTCGAGCTCGTCGCGGATGCGCTCGGCCGAGACGATCTCGATGCGGCCGGCCATCGCGGTCATGGCCTCGACCACCTCGGGGGCGACCGCGAACCCCAGCTGCGCGGCGAACCGCGCGGCGCGCAGCATCCGCAGCGGGTCGTCGTCGAACGACCGCTCGGGGGGGCCGGGCGTGCGCAGCACCTTGGCGGCGAGGTCGGGCAGCCCGCCGTACGGGTCGGCGAACTCGTGGCCGGGCAGGCGGACGGCCATCGCGTTGACCGCGAAGTCGCGGCGGGCGAGGTCGCCGTCGAGGGAGTCGCCGTACATCACGTCCGGCTTGCGGGAGGCCGGGTCGTACGACTCGCTGCGGTAGGTGGTGATCTCCAGGAGCCAGCCGCCCTTGCGCACGCCGACCGTGCCGAACTCGATCCCGATCGTCCAGACGGCGTCCGCCCAGTCCTTGACGATCTCCAGCACCCGGTCGGGCCTGGCGTCCGTCGTCAGGTCGAGGTCCTTGCCCACGCGGCCCAGGAAGACGTCGCGGACGGATCCGCCGACCAGGGCCAGCTCGTGTCCCCGGGCCGCGAACAGCTCGCCGAGCTCGTCGGCGACAGGGGCGATGCGGCGGAACAGTTCGTTCACGGCGTGCTGCTGGCTGTCGCTCAGATTTGAAACGGACAAGGCTGGGTAGGTCCTTCGGTCACGGAACAGAAACTCTCCCCCGATGGCCCAGGTGTCGGGTGTCACCCAGGGGAGACACGCCTAGCGATCACCAGGCCACGGACGGTTCGGGGGCGCTGGACGACGCAAGGAGCACAAGAGATGAAAGACGCTCTCGCGATTCACCGCTGGCTCCTCGCCCACCAGATCCACCATGAGATCGTACGTCTTCCGCGCCCGTTGACATGCTCCGACGAGCTTCCCGAGGTCCTCGGGGTGGCCCCCGAGACCTGCCTGTGCGTGTCGCTTTTCGAGGTGACCGCGCGGTCGGGCACCCAGGTGGTGGCCGTGGTGAGCACGGTCGGCCGGTCTCCCGGGCCCGCGGCGGTGGCCTCCCTCCTGCGTACCCCCAGGGTACGCCCCGCCTCCGCCAACACGGTGAACTCGGCGACCGACTACGCCGACGGGCTGGTCTGCCCCCTGCTGCTGCCCGACGAGCTGACCGTGCTGGTGGACCAGCGGCTGCGGGACCGCCTCGATCCAGACGACGTCGTCCACACCGCGACCGGCGAGCGCCGCACCGCGTTGCGGCTGCGCGCGATCCACCTGTTCGACCTGGTCGCGGCCAAGGCCGTGGACATCAGGACGATCCCCCGGAGGGGCGCGGCGAGCCTCGCGAGTCCTATGCGGACCGCTTAGGCCATAGCATTCTGGGCGTGCGCCGTTCCTCACCGCTGGCCCGCACATGATTCGCAAGGCCGCACTGCTGACCCTGCTGACCGCCCTGCTCGCGTCCCCCGCGGGCATGGCCGGTACGGCTGCCGCCGTACCCGCGGGTCGCGCCGCGGCCGCCGCCGCTCCCGCCGATCCGCTGGTCGTGAACGAGATCACGCCGGAGGTCGTGCGCGACGCCGCCGCCCCCGTGACGATCTCGGGGACCGCCGCGGGCGCTCAGGGAACCTCCGTACGGGTGGTGGTCCGCTACGCGCCGAACCGGCCGCTGACCTCGCGCGGCGAGATGGCGGCCTACCTGTCCGAACAGGGATACGTCCCCTCCAACTGGAGCACGAGGCTCCAGGCCACGCCGCTCGACCAGGCGGGCAAGCTGCCCTTCCGGTTCACCGTGACGCCCCAGGAGCTGGGGATGTCCCGGCCGGGCGTCTATCCGCTCGCGATCGAGGTGACCGACGCGGCGACCGGTCAGCGGATCGCGATCGAGCGCACCTTCCTGACGTACGCCCCGAAGGGCGAGCAGATCCCCAAGGTGAAGCTGGCGCTCGCCCTTCCCCTGGTGGACCGGCCGCACCGCGCCGACGACGCGACGTTCATGGACGACGACCTGTCCGCGTCGCTCGCGTCCGGCCGCCTGGCGGCGCTGCTCCAGACCGCCCAGGACACCGGGGACAAGGTCACCTGGTTCGTCGACCCCGCCCTGCTCGACGACGTCCGCGTCCTGTCCTCCGGCGCGCGGATCGTACGCGGCGTGCGCAAGGAGGCCGACCGGGCCGCGGGCCAGTGGCTGAACGGCCTGCGCGGCGCGCTGACCGGCAAACCCGTCGTGGCCACGCCGTACGCCGATCCGGACATGACCGCGCTGGTCCACCACGGCCTCGACAAGCAGGCCGCGGCGTCGGTCCAGCGCGGGGCCGCACTCGCGAGCGAGGTGCTCGGCCGGGAGATCCACGGCACCACGGCCTGGCCGGCCGGTGGCCGGATCGACCGGGACACCCTTGACGAACTGGCCATCTCGGGCGTGACGTCCGTCCTGTTGTCCGCGGACGCGCTGCCGGTCAGGGCCGCGGCGCAGGACGACCCGGCGGCGATCACCTCGGCGATCACCCCCACGCCGCTCACCCCCGACGGCGCGGCCACGCTCTACTCCGTGGTGGACAAGCCGCTGACCGCGCTGCTCGCCGATCCCACGCTGAGCGAGGTCCTCGGCGGGAACGTCTCGGCTCCCGGCGCGGCGCTGCTGGCGCGGCAGCGGTTCCTCGCCGAGACCGCGATGATCGCCTTCGAGCGGCAGAACGGGCAGCCCGCCCAGCCGGGCCGGTCGGGCCAACCGAACAGGACAGGACAGGACGGGCCGGACGGATCGGCGAAGACGCCGTCGCCCACCGTGGTCGCGGTGCCCGGCTCGCACCTGTGGACGCCCGACCCCGCGTTCGTCTCCGGCCTCCTCCAGGCCGCCTCATCCGCGCCCTGGCTGAGCATGACCTCACTCGACTCGGTGAAGCCGGGACGGGACGGGGCCCAGCGGGGCGACCTGACCTACACCGAGCGCGACCGCCAGGCGGAGCTGGGCCGCTCCCACCTCGCGACCGTCCGGAAGCTGGAGCGCAAGGCCGAGGCCGTGGCCACCGTCACGGCGGAGCACACCGACGTCTTCCACGCGGCGATACTCCGGCTGACCTCGGCCTCCTGGCGGGGTGACGCCAAGCGGGCCGCCTCCTTCGCGCAGCGGGTCAAGGAGACGATCGACCAGCGCATCACCGGCGTGTCCGTGCTCGACAGCCCGCGCTCGGTGGCGGGGAGCAACGGCCAGGTGCCCGTCAGCGTGGCCAACAACCTGGACCAGGACATCGAGATCAGGATCCGGGTCACCTCGGGCAGCAAGTCCCGCCTCGCGATCGACGCGGACGACGGGACCTACGTGACCCAGCCGACCCGGGTCCTCGCCGGCCGGAGCCAGCTCGTCAACGTGCCGGTGATCGTACGCGGCGGAGGCGGCGAGGCGAGCATCTCGGTGCAGCTTCTCACCGACGGCGACGTGGAGTACGGCAACGCCGTACGGGTCGTGGTGCGCGCGACCGGCTACACCGGCATCGCCGTCGTCATCGTGGGGGCGGCCCTGGTCATCATGCTCGCGGCCGTGGTGATGCGGGTCCTGCGCCGCAGGTCGAGGAGGGCGTTCCCGTTCGACGGCACGACCGCCGGCGAGGGCCCGCCGGAGGACCGGCCGGGCGCCGTGCCGGCCGAGCGGACGCAGTCACCGTAGGCGGACCCCGACCCGGCCCACCCGAGCGAGGCGGCCCCGCGAACGCGGCCGTCGTGACCCGAAGGACACCCATGAGCAGGATGCTGCGAGCCAGCGCGATCATGGCGGCCGGGACGATGGTCTCGCGGCTCACCGGCTTCGCGCGGACGGCGATGCTCGCCGCGGCCATCGGCACCTTCGCCCTCGGCGACGCCTACAACGCGGCCTACATGATCCCCTACATCCTGCTCGACCTGTTGCTCCAGGGCGTGCTGAGCAGCGTGGTCGTGCCGGTGATCGTACGGGCGCAGCAGCGCGACCCGGACGGGGGCCAGGCGTTCGAACAGCGGCTGATGACGCTGGCGGTGGTGGTGCTGACGGCCGTCGCGCTGCTCGGCGTGCTGCTGGCCAAGCCGATCATGGAGCTCTACACCGCCTCGAACTGGACCGAGGACAAGGTGGGGGTCGCCGCCACGCTGGCCAGGTACATGCTGCCGCAGATCGCGTTCTTCGGGGTCGGCTCGCTGGCGGGGGCGATCCTCAACACGCGGGACAGGTTCGCCGCCCCGATGTGGGCGCCGGTGCTGAACAACATCGTGGTCATGGGCGTCCTGGCCGCCTACTACGCCGTCGGGTCGTCCGACATCGAGAAGGTGAGCGAGCGCGACCTCACGCTCCTCGGCCTCGGCACCACGGCCGGCATCGTCGCCCAGGCGATCGTGCTGGTGATCGCGTTGCACCGGGCCGGGTTCCGGTTCCGCCCCCGCTTCGGCGTGCGCGGCACCGGGCTCGGGGAGGCGGCCAGGGCCGCCGTGTGGACGTTCGGCTACACCGGCATCACCCAGATCGGGTTCTGGGTCACCACCAAGCTCGCCACCGGCGCGGGCGACCGGGCGCCGGGCGCCGGCAACAGCGCCTGGGCGTACGCCTTCCAGCTTTTCCAGCTCCCGTACGGGATCATCGCGGTGTCGGTGATCACCGCGATGCTGCCGAAGATGAGCCGGTCCGTCGCCGAGGGCAGGCTGGACGAGGTGCGCACGGAGTTCGCCTCGGCGGTGCGGTTGGTCTCGTCCGTCATCGTCCCGGCGGGCCTGCTGCTGATGGTGCTCGGGCCGGCGGTCACCACACTGATCTTCTCGTGGGGCCACATGACGGCGGCGAACGCGATCTACATCGGCCATGTCCTGCAGGTGTTCGGCGTCGCGCTCGTGCCGTTCTCGATCTTCCAGCTCCTGCTGCGGGTCTTCTACAGCTTCGGCGACACCCGCACCCCCGCGATCATGGCGGCGGTGAACGTGGCCATCAACGCGACGCTCAGCCTGGTCGCGTACTTCACGCTGCCCGACCGGTACGTGGTCATCGGCATGGCCTTCGCCTACCTGGCCACGTACATCGTGCTCTGCGGCGTCGCGTGGTCGCTGGCCAGCCGGAAGATCGGCGGACTCTCCGGCCGGGAGGTCACCGCCGGCCTGGGCCGGATGTACGCGGCGGCGATCCCCTCGGCCGCGCTCGCGCTGGCGGTGCTGTGGCTGGCCCGGGAGCTCACCACGATCACGCCGGTGAGCTCGGCCGTCGTGCTCGCCGTGGGCGGCGGAGCCGGCCTGATCCTCTACCTGCTGGCCGCGCACCGGCTGCGGGTTCCCGAGGTCCGCTCCATCATTGGACTCGTGGCGGGCAGGGTAGGACGGTAGGAGTTCTCACGACCAAGCGGCAACTCGAAGGTAACCCAGAAGTCCGATTCGGACGTCTTCCATCGGGAAGGCGGGCACAAGCGGCACGGCACTAGCATGGTGCGCCAGGGAGTGTTGAGGAAGCGGCGCCCGTTGCGAGCGGGAATCCGGTGGGATTCAGCGCGGCAGGGCATCACTTTTGATACACCTTCCAGCGAAACGTCCCGCGGATCTTGCCCTACCGGAGGAATCCGGCCCGGCGGTGCTCCGTCCGGTGCCGCGGCAGGCACGAGATCTCGGGGGCGCGACCTGGAGTTGTGATCGGCGAGCGGAAGCGGGAAGGCGTGGGCGGAACCACCCGGCATCGGCTGATGCATGCCGACGGGCCGCGGAGCGGGGCGGCCGCATGAGCATGTCCACGGTCGAACCGGGGACCCGGCTGGCGGACCGGTTCCGCCTGGAGGACCGGGTCCACGAGTCCGCGGGCGCGACCCTGTGGAAGGCGCTGGACGAGATCCTCGCCCGCCCGGTCGCCGTCCACACGTTCGCGCCGGACTTCCCCCGGGTCGCGGAGGTCGTCACGGCCGCCCGCCTGGCGAGCCGGCTGACCGACCCGCGCCTCACCCAGGTCTTCGACGCGGCCGACGAGGACGGCACCGCGTACGTCGTGAGCGAGTGGGTCAGCGGCGACTCGCTGCTCGACCTGCTGGAGAGCGGCCCGGTCGAGGCCGAGCGCGGCGCCGCCCTCGTGGCCGAGGCCGCCGAGGCGCTGGCGCACGCCCACGCGGCGGGACTCACCCACCTGCATCTCACCCCCGGCCGCCTGGTCTGGACGAGCGGGGGAACGGTCAAGCTCCTGGGCCTCGCCGTCGACGCCGCGATCCTCGATCTCCACAGCGAGGAACCCGCCCGGGAGGACGCCGAGGGGCTGGGCCGTCTGCTGTACGCCGCGCTGACCGGCCACTGGCCGGGCGACTCCGACTGCGGCCTGCCCTCCGCGCCCCTCGACGACGGCAAGGTCTGCACCCCCCGCCAGGTCACCGCCGGCGTGCCCGGTTATCTCGACGCCATCACCTGCCGCGCCCTGCTGCAGGAGCCGAGGCGGGGACAGCCTCCGCTGGCCACCCCGGCCGAGGTGGCCGAGGCCCTCTCCGAGGTGCCGCGTCCCACGCCCGTCCCGGTCACCACCGCCCCGCCCGCGCTGAACCTGCGCTCCGAGGCGCCCGACGGCCTGGGCCTGGGCGTGACCACGAGGCCGCCGCAGAAGCCGATGGCGCATCCGCCGCCGCCGCGTCCGCAGACCGGCGCGGCGAGCAAGATCCTGCTGACCGTCATCGTGCTGCTCGTGATGGCGGCCGTCGGGGTCGGCGCCTGGACGGTGGGGAAGAACCTCGGCAACGCCCCGCGGGTCACGCAGCCGGACGTCGCCGATTCGCCGTCGCCCACGGCCAAGCCGGTCGCCGTCAAACCGGTGAGCGCGACCGGGTTCGACCCCCTGGGCTCCGACCGCGCGGAGAAGCCGGAGATCGCCGGGCTCGCCGTCGACGGCAAGCCGTCCACGGAGTGGCACACCGACAGCTACCTCGGCGCGGACCTGGGCGGGCTCAAGGACGGGGTGGGGCTCATCCTCGACATGGGCAAGCCGGTCCCGATCGCCGACGTGGCCGTCTCTCTGGGCGACGCCGCCGGGGCGACCGTGCAGCTCAAGGTGGGCGACGCGGCGGATCTCGGCTCGCTGAGGACGCTCGCCGAGGCGAAGGGCGCCTCTGGCACGGTCACGCTCACGCCGAGCAAGGCCACCACAGGTCAGTACGTTTTGATCTGGTTCACCCGGCTTCCGCCCTATGCCGGGAAGTATCGTGGCACCATCTACGAAGTAACGGTGCACTCCCCCGGACCGGCATAGCAGGGACCTGTGAACTCCCCACCAGACACACCCCCGACGGCTGAGCACGCGCAACGCGCCGTGTCCGACGCCGATCTGCTGACGCGCCATCTGGGCGGCGATCCGCACGCGTTCAGTGAGATCGTCAGGCGGCACCGCGACCGGATGTGGGCGGTCGCCCTGCGTACGCTGGGCGATCCCGACGAGGCCGCCGACGCGGTGCAGGACGCCTTCGTCTCGGCGTACCGGAAGGCGGACAGCTTCCGCGGCGAGGCGGCGGTCACGACGTGGCTGCACCGTATCGTGGTGAACGCCTGCCTCGACCGCATGCGCCGCAAGTCGGTGCGGCCCGTCGCCGACGACGAACTCATCGAGGCCGCCGAGCGGGAGTCTCCGGCCACCGACCAGTCGGGCGAGCGGGAGGTGTCCCTGGAGGTGACGGCGGCGCTCAAGCTGCTGCCGCCCGACCAGCGGGCCGCCCTCGTGCTCGTCGACATGATGGGCTACGCGGTGGACGACGCCGCCGCGGTCCTGGGCGTCCCGCCCGGAACGGTGAAAAGCCGCTGCGCCCGGGGCCGCGCCAAACTCGCCCCGATTCTTTCGCATCTACGGAACCGATCAGACCTGACTCGCGTCTCATCCGGGAAGGGAGCAGAACTTCGTGACGGGTGACACGCACTACGACCTGGAGATTCTCGCCGAACTGGCGGAGGGTCTCCTCGACGAAACCACGGCACGGCGGGTCCGCGAGCACCTCGCGGTCTGCGACCCCTGCGGGGAGAGCCTCGCCGACCTGGCCGCGGTCCGCGAGGTCCTGGCGGCCGTGCCGGTGCCGGCGATGCCTCTGGGCGTCGCCAAGCGCATCGACCGCGCGCTCGCCGCCGAGGCCCCGGACTGGGACCGCGTCATGCGGGACTCCCCCTGGGAGAACGCGCCGTGGGAGACCGTCGAGACTCCGGTCGAATCCATCGTCCCTGCCGGGGCGCCGCAGCCGGGGCTCGTACCCGCGCCGGAGCCTACGCCGGAGCCGGAACCCGAGCTCGCGCCGGTCGCCGCGGCGACGGGTCCGCTGGGCGTCGTGTCCGGCGACGGGACGATCACGCCGGCCGGGCGCCGCACCGGGACGCGTACGGGGGGCCGTAAGTCCGCCAGACGGCGCGCGTGGGCGATGCCCGCGGTGGCCGCCGCCGCGGCGGTCGCGGTCATCGGGAGCGGGGTCGCCGCCACCGGCCTGCTCTGGTCCGGCGGCGCGCAGCCCCAGTCGGCGTTGAGCCAGGGCGACGCGAGCCAGAGCCCGGAGAAGACCCGCGCGCAGGCGCTGACCTACTCGACCTACGCCAGCGGCCACAACTACACCAGCCGGGAGCTGCGCGGGCCGCTGCTGGGCTACTTCGGCGTCGGCCCCGGCGTGGACGGCGCGTCCACGAGCGACGAGGGTCTCGACAGCTGCGTCAAGCAGTTCTCCACCGAGCTCGACCGCACGCCGATCGGGGTCGACAAGGCCCTGTACAACGGCAACGAGGCCACGATCATGGCGTTCTGGGAGGACAAGAACATCAACGCCGTACGGGTGGTCGTCGTGGACTCCGAGTGCCGCCGCCTGCGGCCGGAGGGTCTGGCCAGCTGGAGGTGACCCGACGCCGCTCCGGGGCTCACCCGGCGGCGTACGTGGTACGGCGCGAGCCGTACCATCGGCAGTGACGAAGCCCCCCGCGACCTCCGGGGGGCTTCGCGATGTCCGGGTGCCCCAGACGCGTCAGGAGTCCTCGGGTGCCGGGGGTCGGCCGCGGGAATCGCCGGGGCCTAGGATCTGTTGACGCGACTGCACATCACACCGGGATCGGAAGGCGAGTCCGTTGAGCGACGTCCGTAACGTGATCATCATCGGATCGGGCCCCGCCGGCTACACGGCGGCCGTGTATGCCGCGCGGGCGGACCTGCGGCCGCTCGTCTTCGAGGGCTCGGTCACCGCAGGTGGTGCGTTGATGAACACCACCGACGTGGAGAACTTCCCCGGGTTCCCCGACGGGATCATGGGTCCGGACCTGATGGACAACTTCCGCAAGCAGGCCGAGCGCTTCGGCGCCGAGCTGGTGGCGGACGACGTCGTCGAGGTCGACCTGGAGGCCGACCCCAAGGTCGTCAAGACCTACACCGACACCTACCTGGCCAAGTCCGTGATCATCGCCACCGGCTCGCGCTACCGCGAGCTGGGCCTGGAGAACGAGAAGCGGCTGTCCGGCCGGGGCGTGTCCTGGTGTGCGACCTGTGACGGGTTCTTCTTCCGCGACCAGGAGATCGTGGTCGTCGGCGGCGGCGACACGGCGATGGAGGAGGCCATCTTCCTGACCCGGTTCGCCCGTACCGTCACCGTGATCCACCGCAGGGACACGCTGCGCGCCAGCAAGATCATGCAGGACCGGGCGTTCGCCAACGACAAGATCCGCTTCGTCTGGGACAGCGAGGTCGTCGACGTGCTCGGTGAGGACCGGATCTCCGGCGTGCGCGTGCGCAACCTCAAGACCGGCGAGGAGACCGATCTGCCGGTCGGGGGGCTGTTCATCGCCATCGGACACGAGCCGCGCACGGAACTGCTGAAGGGCCAGATCGATCTCGACGACGAGGGCTACGTCCTCGTGCAGTCGCCCACGACCAGGACCAACCTCGACGGGGTGTTCGCGGCGGGCGACGTCGTCGACCACATCTACCGCCAGGCGATCACGGCCTCCGGGACCGGATGCGCCGCGGCGCTCGACGCCGAGCGCTGGCTGACGCTGAACGCCTGAGACCGTTTCCGGGCGACCGCGGGAATGCGGTGACCGTTCCCGCGGTTGCACCCACCACACCAGACACAAGGGGAGAGTTACCTTGGGCGCCATCAAGAGCGTGACGGACGCGAGCTTCGAGGCCGAGGTCCTCAAGAGCGACAAGCCGGTTCTCGTCGACTTCTGGGCCGAGTGGTGCGGTCCGTGCCGCCAGGTCGGGCCCATCCTCGAGGAGATCGCGACCGAGAACGCGGACAGGCTGACCATCGTCAAGCTGAACATCGACGAGAACCCGGTCACGCCGCGCGACTACGGCGTGCTGCAGATCCCGACGATGAACGTCTACAAGGGCGGCGAGGTCGTCAAGCAGATCATCGGCGCCAAGCCGAAGGCCATGCTGCTGCGCGAGCTGGAGGGCGTACTCTGACGCGCCCCGATCGAGCCGGACAGGAGCCCCCCGCGCGACCGCGCTGGGGGCTCCGCTGTGTCGTGAGATCGCTCGGGCACTCGCGTGGAGCCTGAGATCGTGTGGGGCCCTGAGATCGCCTCAGACGGGCCGCAGCGCCCGCTCCGGGGACATGGAGCCGAGTAGGCGCTCCAGCGCCACCTCGACGTCCTCACGCCACGAGACGGCGGTCTTGAGCTCCAGACGGAGCCGGGGGAAGCGCAGGTGCGGGCGTACGGTCTTGAATCCGACCGACAGCAGATAGTCCGCCGGCAGCAGGCAGCCGGGCTGCTCCCACTTGAGGTCGCCGAAGGCTTCTATGGCTCGTACGCCACGGCGGGTCAGGTCCTTCGCGACGCCCTGCACGAGCATCCGGCCGAGCCCGCCTCCGGAGAACTCCGGCACGATGTGCGCGGTCATCAGCAGCACCGCGTCGGAGCTGACCGGAGAGGTCGGGAACGCCACCGATCGGGGGACGTACAGCGGCGGGGCGTAGAGCACGAAGCCGGCCGCCACGCCGTCGACGTAGGCGATCTTCCCGCAGCTCCCCCATTCGAGGAGGGTCGCGGAGATCCAGGCCTCCTTCTCCAGCCCCGGGTCGCCCGCCTCCACCGCTCGCTCCCCGCTCACGGGGTCGAGCTCCCAGAACACACATCGCCGGCACCGGCGCGGCAGGTCGTCAAGGTTGTCGAGGGTGACATTGACCAGCCGACGCGACACGTGATGCCCCAATCCCCGCTAGCGGTCCCGCCAGAAAAGCGCGCGAATACGGCGTCTACTGCACGCATCGTAACTCAGCGGCAGGGCCGGAGCGCGTACGCCACAAGAGCCACAGCCGACCGTTTACGTCGCCCTCACGGTGAAACCAATGAGGCAGGAATGCAGGAAAAGGGGTCTGTGATGGTCAATACCCTGTTGTGAGCAGCGTGGCGCGTTACCGTACTCTGGATTTCTCGGCTAAGTGATCGGAGGTGGACCGTGACGCATGAGCTTGATCACGGTCGGACGAACGCGGCCCACGGGTCGCGCATTGACGCCTACGTCGACAGGTACGCCGCCCGGGCCGCCGGGATGGTCGCCTCCGAGATCCGAGCTCTCTTCGCCGTCGCCTCGAGGCCCGAGGTGGTCTCGCTCGGCAGCGGCATGCCGTACATCACGGCCCTTCCCCTCGACGTGGTGGGCGATCTCGTCGCCGATCTCGTCGCCACCCGCGGTTCCGTCGCTCTGCAGTACGGCGGCGGCCAGGGCGACCCCGCCCTGCGGGAGCAGATCTGCGAGGTCATGCGCCTTGAGGGCATCGAAGCCGGTCCCGACGACATCATGGTCACCGTCGGCTCCCAGCAGGCGCTCGACCTCATCACCCGCATCTTCATCGACCCCGGTGACGTCGTGCTCGCCGAAGGGCCGTCCTATGCCGGGGCGCTCGGCACGTTCGCGGCGTACCAGGCGAAGGTCGTCCACATCGCGATGGACGACCAGGGGCTGATTCCCGAGGCGCTCGCGCAGACCATCTACGCCCTTCAGGCGGCGGGGAACCGGATCAAGTTCCTCTACACGATCCCGACCTTCCAGAATCCCGCCGGTGTGACACTGAACGAGGTGCGCCGCCGCCAGGTGCTGGAGATCTGCCGCCGGACCGGCGTGCTCGTCGTCGAGGACAACCCGTACGGCCTGCTCGGGTTCGACGGTGAGCCGATGCGGGCGCTGCGGGCCGACGATCCCGACGGTGTCGTCTACCTCGGCTCGTTC
Organism: Microbispora sp. H10670; assembly: GCF_014161385.1. NCBI lineage: Bacteria > Bacillati > Actinomycetota > Actinomycetes > Streptosporangiales > Streptosporangiaceae > Microbispora > Microbispora sp. H10670. The sequence continues at coordinate 723,735 of NZ_JABBWW010000001.1, forward strand.
TCCAAGACCCTGGCCCCGGGCTTCCGCGTCGGCTGGGCCGTCGCGCCTCACGCGATCCGCGACAAGCTGGTCCTCGCCATGGAGTCGGCGGTGCTGTCGCACTCTACGTTCACCCAGCTCGCCGTGGGGCAGTACCTCACGACCCAGCCGTGGCGGGAGCAGATCAAGACGTTCCGGGAGCTGTACCGCGAGCGGCGCGACGCGATGCTCAACGCGCTCGAGGTGTTCATGCCGCCCGGTTGCACGTGGACCCGCCCGGCCGGCGGGTTCTTCGTCTGGATGACGCTGCCCGAGGGACTCAACTCGAAGGCTCTCCTCCCCCGGGCCATCGCCGAACGGGTCGCCTTCGTGCCCGGCACCGGTTTCTACTCCGACGGCGGCGGCACGCGGAACATGCGGCTGTCGTTCTGCTACCCGGAGCCGGACCGCATCAAGGAGGGCGTACGCCGCCTCGCCGGGGTCATCGAGCAGGAGCTCAGGATGCGGGACACGTTCGGCACCGGTTCCATACCGCGGCAGGGAGGCGTGGACACCCCCGGCCCGGACCTCGCCTAGGGAGTGTCTGGCCCGCCTCGCTCAGGTGTGGGTACGGCCCAGTCTGAACCGGCGTAGCCTCTCCTACTGGGACGTCGCAGCCTCCCGCCTCTCCCCTCGTGGCCGGGCCTGGACGACGACCGCCAGGAGGGGCACTAGCCTGTTCAGGCTGGCCGTACCGACTCCTCGACGCGAGAAAGGCCCTCTTCGTGAGCGAGCGAACGATGACCGCAGGATCGCCCCCCGCACCTCCGCGGAGGGGAACGCGCCCCGGGCCGGGCAACGCCGATCACCGGTGGATCGGGGGTCGTACCTCCGAGAGCCGCACGGCGGCCACGGCCGGCCCTGCTGAAGGGCTCGGCCCGCGTGCGCGGGGAAATGACCTGACCCAGCCCAGCGGCGTGTTCGCCCGCATCGGTGGTGAGACGGCATGAGCGATCTGAGTCACGTGCTCGTCCTCGCCGGAGGGCTCTCCTACGAGCGTGAGGTCTCCCTGCGCTCCGGTCGCCGGGTGGCGGAGGTGCTGCGGGCGGCCGGTGTGGACGTGGAGACGCGCGACACCGACGCCACCCTCGTGCCCGCCGTGTTGTCGGACCCGCCGGACGCGGTGTTCGTCACCCTGCACGGCGGCGCCGGGGAGGACGGGGCGATCCGGTCCGTCCTGGAACTGCTCGACGTGCCCTACGTCGGTGCGACGCCGGACGCCTGCCGGGTCGCCTTCGACAAGCCCACCGCCAAGGCGGTCGTCCGATCCTGGGGGCTCAACACCCCCGACTCGGTGGCGCTGCCCAAGGAGACGTTCCACGACCTCGGCGCCACGGCGGTGCTCGCCCGTATCGTCGACCGCCTCGGGCTGCCGCTGTTCGTGAAGCCCTCACGTGGAGGGTCCGCGCTCGGCGCGTCGATCGTCCGCAGCGCCGAGGAGTTGCCCGCGGCGATGGTCGGCTGCTTCGCGTACGGGGACACCGCGTTGATCGAGCAGTACGTGCAGGGCGTGGAGGTCGCCGTCTCCGTCGTGGATCTGGGTGACGGACCGGTCGCCCTGCCTCCGGTGGAGATCGTGCCCGACCGCGGCGTCTACGACTACGCCGCCCGGTACACGGCCGGCCAGACCGAGTTCTTCGCACCTGCCCGGCTCTCTCCGGAGGCCACCGAGGCGTGCGCGGGGATGGCCGTGGCCGCTCACACCGCACTGGGGCTGCGTGACGTCTCCCGCACCGACCTCATCGTCGACGCCACCGGCAAGCCGTACTTCCTTGAGGTGAACGTCGCCCCCGGCATGACGGAGACCTCCCTGCTGCCGATGGCCGCCGAAGCGGCCCACCGGGATCTGGGCACCCTCTGCAAGGGGCTCCTGGAACTCGCCGCGGCTCGCCGCTGAGCCGCCCCGCCTGTTTCACGTGAAACAGGCGACAGAACGTCGCTGCGGCACGCGTGCCTGTGAGCACGCATGCCGCGTGGGGCGACGAGGTCAGCCGAACCAGCTGTCGTAGGCGCTGCGCAAGGTGTCATGGGGCGGATCCGGGAGCACCGTGAAAAACTTCCATGCGTAGCCGTAGGGATCGAGAACCTCGGCGTACCGCTCTCCCCAAGGGGCGTCGGCCGTCTCAGTGGTGACCTCGCAACCGGCCGTTCGGCAGTAGTCCACGGCCGCTCTGACATCGTCTACCGCCATACCGATGACCACGCCCAACCCTCGCGGACCGGCCAGCGTGCCCCGTTCACGCTCGCTGTCGGGAAACGGCATGCCGGTCAGGGCGTCGACGAGTAGTTGGAGATCGCCGCGTCGCAGGATCGCCATGACTGTCCGGCCGTCGGGACTGGAGATCCTGCCGGTCCGCTCGAACCCCAGCCCCTCGTAGAACGCGGCCGCCGCGCTCACATCGTCGACTCGAAGCCCTACCCGAAAGGGAGCCTCGTCGTTCATCGCGCCTCCATCGCTCGCCCATCGACCGCGCCTGAGTACGGTGCCTGAGTACCGTGCCCGAGCACGATGCATCAGTGCGAGAAGCGGCGTCCAGTGCGACAGCGTGGCCGGCGGTAGCGATGTTTCACGTGAAACAGCGACTCCCAGCGACTACTCGGTGGCGATCCCCGCGCTGCGCATCGCGTTGGCGGCGTCCGGAGCCATCGTGTCGATGATCCGCTCCAGGTCGTCGATGGTGGAGAACTCGACCACGATTCGGCCCTTCCTGCTGCCGAGATCGACCTTCACCTTCGTCTCGAAATGGTCGGAGAGCCGGTCGGCCAGATCCCGCAGCGCCGGCGCCGTCGGCTTCTTCGCCCGCGGCTTGCGGGGAGCCGGACCCGCGGTCGCCTCCCCCAGCGCCACGATCTCCTCGACGGTCCGGACCGACAGCCCTTCTGCCACGATGCGGCTCGCCAGGCGTTCCTGGGCGGCCGGGTCGCTGAGCGTCAGCAGCGCCCGCGCATGGCCGGCGCTGATGACCCCGGCCGCCAGCCTGCGCTGAACCTCCGGCGGGAGGTTCAGCAGCCGCAAGGTGTTGCTGATGTGTGAGCGGGAGCGCCCGACCTTCTTCGCGAGCACCTCATGGGTGGCGCCAAAGTCGTCGAGAAGCTGCTGGTAGGCCGCCGCCTCCTCCAGTGCGTTCAGTTGCTCGCGCTGGAGGTTCTCGATGAGTGCCTCGCGGAGCATCTCGTCGTCCTGCGTGCTGCGGACGATCGCGGGGATGTGGTCGAGCCCGGCGAGCTGGGACGCCCGCCACCTCCGCTCCCCCATGATGAGCTCGAAGCGGCCGGCCGGCAGCGCCCGTACGACGACCGGCTGCAGCAGGCCGACCTCCTTGATGGAGGCGGACAGTTCTTCGAGACGATCCTCGTCGAACACCTCCCGGGGCTGGCGGGGGTTGGGAGAGATCGACCCGACCTCGATCTCCTGGAAGTACGCGCCTTCCACCGGGCGCAGGCCCGTTCCGCCGTCACCCGCAACCCCACCGCCAGCCACGCCGCCACTCGATGCGAATGCCGGCAGACCGGCAGTGGACGGCACGCTCGCCAGAGGCGACGGATCGACGATCGGTCCTGTGGGGATCAGAGCCCCAAGACCCTTGCCAAGTCCCCGACGCTGCTGGCTCACCGCTGCTCCTTCATACCCGCACCCGCAAAGAAGGCGGTGCCCAGCGACTCGGAGTCACTGGGCACCGGCACGCACACACCAGGAGAGAGTACCGCTGCGACGCCTCCGCACGAGTCCTCAGACATCGACCTGTGCACAACCGACCGACGCTGAGGGCCGCCAACGCCGTGCCCAGGAAACGCCCGACGCCTTTCCAGCGTCAGCTCCCGGCGGTCGGCACTCAGTGACCGGTTCTCAGCGGTCGGTTCTCAGGCGTCGGCGAGGGCCGCCGCGCGATAGGCGATCTCCTTGGCGGCCCCCATGTACGCGAGCGCGCCGCTCGATCCCGGGTCGTACGTCATGACCGACTGGCCGTAGCTGGGCGCCTCGGAGACGCGGACGCTCCTGGGGATGACCGCGTCGAGCACCGTGTCCCCGAAGTGGGACCGCACCTCTTCCGCTACCTGAGACGCCAGGCGGGTACGGCCGTCGTACATGGTGAGGAGGATGGTCGAGACCGCGAGCGTCTGGTTGAGGTGCGCACGGACCAGTTCGACGTTCTGCATGAGCTGGGTGAGCCCCTCCAACGCGTAGTACTCGCACTGAATGGGGATCAGGACCTCCTGGGCCGCCGCCATGGCGTTCACCGTCAGCAGGCCCAGCGACGGCGGGCAGTCGATGAGGATGTAGTCGAACTCCATGGCGTCAAAGGCCGCCAGCGCCCTCCGCAGACGAGACTCGCGGCCCACCATCGGGACGAGCTCGATCTCCGCCCCCGCAAGGTCGAGGGTGGCGGGGGCGCAGTAGAGGTTCGGCATGTCGGGGACGGGGTTCACGATCTGCGACAGCGGCATGTCGTCCACCAGGACCTGGTAGACCGACGGCATCCCCGACCGGTGCTCGGTCGCGAGGGCGGTCGACGCGTTCCCCTGTGGGTCCAGGTCGACCACGAGAACGCGCTGATCATGCATGGACAGTGCCGCCGCCAGGTTGACGGCCGTGGTGGTCTTACCCACGCCGCCCTTCTGGTTGGCCACCGTCATCACCCGGCAGCGAGGAGGCCGGGGCCAGCTCCCCTCGTCACGCGTCGAGTAACCGACGGAAGGCGCAGCCGCCTGCGCAGGCGCGGCTGTTTCACGTGAAACCACAGAACTCAGTGCCTCTCGTACCAGCGGCGAATCGCCAGGGCTTAGGGGGGTCTGGGGCACGGTCGTCGTCCTTTCGACCGGCGAAGCAGGGGGACGAGGCCAGCCAACCCCGGAGGACCGGCCTGCTGTCGCGATCTCCCAGGGTAGGGGGAGCCGGGTCTCCGGCCAACCCAGTCCCGTTTTCACATCGCCTGATCCGGCGTCCGCCACGCGGCTCACCTCTTCCGTCGCCTCCGCGTGTCCGCTCGCGGGGGTCGTCCTGCGACGACGCGAACAAGGGTCGCGGGCGGCTCGACCCTACCGCGCCCCACTGTCACGAGCTCGACGTGCCTCACCCCGTACGACTGGAGGTGGGGGCGGGCGGCTTCCAGTTCCTCCTGTGCCCGCTCCCCCTTCATCGCCAGAAGTTCGCCGTCCTCCCGCAGCAGCGGCATCGACCATGAGAGCAGGCGGTCGAGCGGCGCCACCGCCCGTGCGGTCGCGACATCGAAGAGCCTCTTGTAAGCGATCTCCTCGGCGCGTCCGCGCAGCACCTCCACGTTGTCGAGCTTGAGCGCCTCGGCGCACTCGGAGAGGAAGACCGTGCGGCGGAGCAGTGGTTCCAGCAATGTCACCGTCACGTCGGGCCGGACGATCGCGAGCACCAGGCCGGGCAGGCCGGCGCCGGAACCGATGTCGACGACGGTCGAGTCCGGCGGGATCGCCTCCTCCACCACGGCGCAGTTGAGCAGATGGCGGTCCCAGATCCGGGGCACCTCTCTCGGCCCCAGCAGCCCCCGCACCACTCCGGGACCGGCGAGTAACTCGGCGAACACCCGGGCCCGCTCCAGCGCCTCACCGGTGAAGATCTCACGCGCCACCGGGGGCGCCTCGGGCAGGTCGTTGCTCTCCGTCATCACTCACTCATCCAGGAACGCTCTGGGGCCAAGGGTAGTCGTCATTCCCCCGCCGGGAATGGTCAGCCGTGGATACGGGCGCCGGGTCCGCACTCCCCGGCCGTGCGGGGAGGCGTGTCGCTCATCCCGCGGTGTGGCAGGACTTCAGCAGGACGCGGCAGGACGCCAGGACGGGAAAAGCCGCCGGCCCCGAAGATCGGGACCGACGGCTTCCCACGTCGGAGTTTGCGGAACCCCGGCGTTTCCGGCACCACAGCTGAGAGCCGTACGGGCTCGAAAGCGGAGCCGGAACCGCGAGGAACGGTCAGGCGGGCAGGACCACCACGAAACGGCGGGGCTCCTCGCCCTCCGACTCGCTGCGCAGGCCCGCCGCCGCGACGGCGTCGTGCACGATCTTCCGCTCGAAGGGCGTCATCGGGGTGAGCGCCTTGGGCTCGCCCGTGCGCTTGACGTCCGCGGCCGCCGAGGAGCCCACCTTCGTCAGCTCGGCGCGGCGCCGCTCCCGGTAGCCGCCCACGTCGAGCATCAGCCGGGAACGCTCCCCCGTCTGGCGGTGCACGGCGAGACGCGTCAGCTCCTGCAGCGCCTCCAGCACCTCCCCGCCGGAGCCCACGAGATCGTCACCCTTGATCCCGACGATCGACACCATGGCGCGGTCCCCCTCCACGTCCATGTCGATGTCGCCGTCCAGGTCTGCGATGTCGAGCAGGCCCTCCAGGTAGTCCGCCGCGATCTCGCCCTCCTGTTCCAGGGCGTCGACGTCGGGAGCAGGCTTGAGGGTCTCCCCAGCTTCGGTCACGTCCGGACTCTCCTTCTCCTACGACTTCTTGCTGCCGGTGCGCTTGCTGCGGGGCTGGCGCGCCGGCTGCTGACGGACGATCTTGGGGGCGGGTTCCGGCTCTGCCTCCGGGGCCTTCGTGGTCTTGGGCTTACCCACCAGCTTCGTGAAGACGCCGTTCGACGGCTCGGGGGTGGTGATGTTGCCCTTCTCGTCCACGACCGGCATGGGGTGGCGGCTGTAGAACCAGTGCTGCTGGCCGAGCGTCCACAGGTTCGTGGTCACCCAGTAGAGGATCAGACCGAGCTGGAAGTTCAGGCTGAAGACGGCGAACAGCGGCGAGATGTACATGAGGATCTTCTGCTGCTGCGCCATGGGGTTGTCCGGCATCTGCGCCATCGAGCGCGTCACGCTCTGCCGGACGGTGAGGAAGGTGGTGCACGAGCTGACCGCGACGAAGAGGCCGAGCACGATCTTCGTGACCACCGGATCGGCGCTGAACTTCTCGATGTCCGCCGCGCTCGTGAAGAAGGTCGCCGGCAGCGGAGCACCGAAGACGTGCGCGTGCCGGGCGCTCTCCACGAGCTCCTTGGACATCCCGAAGACGGCCCGGTCCTCGGCGATGGCCCGCAGCACGGTGAACATCGAGATGAAGATCGGGAACTGCGCGACGATCGGGAGGCAGCCGCCCAGAGGGTTGGTGCCGGCCTCCTGGTACAGCTTCATGACCTCTTGGTTCATGCGCTGCTTGTCGTTCTTGTACTTCTTGCGCAGCTCTTGCACCTTGGGCGCGAGTTCCTGCATCTTCCGCGACGAGCGCATCTGCTTCATGAAGAGCGGGAAGATCAGCAGACGCATCAGCACGGTCAGGGTGATGATGGTCAGCGCCCAGTTGAGACCGCTACTGGCGGGGATAAAGGTGCTGTAACCGCCGTGGATCCAGGTGATCACCTGGGCCACCGCCGTATACAGCCATTTCAGGAATGGCAGCTCCACCGAGCTAGCTCCCTTGCGTTTCGTCGTGAGACCGGACTCGGCGTGGGGGCACCGGGTCGAAACCTCCAGGATGGAACGGATGGCACCGTCCAATACGCCTGACGGTCAGCCATACCCCGCGCGCCGCTCCGTGAACGGCGACGGCCTCGAGACCATAGGCACTACAGGACGGCTCGAACCGGCACCTCGGCCCCAGCAACGGGCTGATGAATGCGCGGTAGAACCGGATGAGCGCGAGCAGCACGCGGGCGACCAGCCCTTCCGCGAGCCGGTCGGCCTCCCCGGGCGCCTCGGCCGGGGTCGGATGCTGCGCTGTCATGACCGTCCATCCGTCGGGGTCCGGGCGTCGGACCCGCGCCGCCGGAGTAAACGACTCAGCGCGACGTCGAGTTCGGCGGCCAGGTGCTCGCTGCGCGCGGACGCGGCCGGTGGATTGGCGCGTACCACCAAGAGGCTACCTCTCGGCAGCATCGGCAGGCGGTTCCGCATGAGGTGTCTCAACCTGCGCCTGACCTGGTTCCGCACCACGGCGCCACCGACCGCCCTGCTCACGACGAAGCCGACCAGCGGTGGCTCGTCGGCGTCGCGCAGGTTCAGATGTGCGACCAGGGCGGGACGCCCGGCGCGTCGCCCACGGCGGATCGCGTCGGCGAACTCGTCACCCCGACGCATGCGGGACGCGGACGGCAGCACCGGGCCTTCCTCGACGTACGGCCGCCCGCTCCACCGGCGCCGTGAGGGGCGCCGGGTGCGAGCGGGCGGCGACTGGTCGTCAGACCGTCAGCTCGGCGCGGCCCTTGCGGCGGCGCGCGGCCAGGATGGCGCGGCCGGCCCGGGTGCGCATGCGCAGCCGGAAGCCGTGGGTCTTCGCGCGGCGACGGTTGTTCGGCTGGTAAGTACGCTTGCTCACGAGTGGGCTCCAGGCTTCAGGTACGCCCGCGGGCTGCGGACGCGGCACAATCCAATGTCACGCGGCTTGTCATATGCGCGGGCATGCGAAATAGCCGTCGCGTGATTAGCCGACCGGGACACGTTACGGGGCCACCATACGTCAGGTCAAACCGACACCCGTGCCGCCAACCGAGTACGGCGGGCGACCATGGCCCACTAGGCTGTGGACAACGCCTTGAACGCGGATGTGCACACCGCTACTGTCGGCCGTCCGGCCCTTCCCCTCATCAGCGTGGATGTGCCCGGGAAGAATACGCGGCCTGTGCACATCGTGTGGATCACGTGTGGATCAGGCATTCGGAAGAGGGCCGGTGCCGTGAGGCGTACCGGACGGGAACACGGCACGGATCGCGGCGGCGGACGGGGCCGCGCAAAGGGAGGAGGGGCCGAGCCATGGAAGGCGTCGATCTCAACGCTGTATGGGCTCGGGCGCTCAGCACCCTCCTCGACGAGGGCGTCTCCGGACAGCAGCGTGCGTTCCTCCAGATGACACAGCCCTCCGGCCTCATCAACGACACCATCCTCCTGGCCGCCCCGAACGACTTCGCCAAAGAGGTCATCGAGGTGCGGCTGCGCCCGCTGATCGTGCACGCGCTGTCGCAGGAGCTCGGCAGGCCGGTGCGGATCGCGGTGATGGTGGATCCCGGCGCGGGACTCCAGGCTGCTCCGGACCCCGTGGGCCAGGGGCCGGCCGACCGTCATCCACAGCAGTCGTCCACAGATTATCCACAGCCTCACCACCAGGCTCCGCGCTACCCCTTAGGTGAGGACGGGCCGTCCCGGCGCGAGCCCGAGCCGCACGCCCCGCCGAGTATCCACAGCCCCGCACACGGTCCGGCGTACGGTCCCTCCCACGGCCGCCCGCAGGGGTCGCCGCAGGTCCACGGCGGGCCGCGGTATCCACAGGACCAGCAGTATCCACAGCCCGCCCAGCAGGTCTCCCCGCCGGACCGCCCGCAGCGGCCGGGCGGCTACTCGCCCGAGCCGCCTCCCGCTCCCAAGCCGGAGCCCGTGCCGGCGCAGAACCGCTGGGACGCGCGGGCCGGCCGCCCGAGCGGCGAGTCGGCCCGGCTGAACGCCAAGTACACGTTCGAGACGTTCGTCATCGGCGCGAGCAACCGCTTCGCCCACGCCGCCGCGGTCGCGGTCGCCGAGGCCCCCGCCAAGGCGTACAACCCGCTGTTCATCTACGGCGACTCCGGGCTGGGGAAGACGCACCTGCTGCACGCGATCGGCCACTACGCGCAGAGCCTCTACGACGGCGCCCGGGTCCGGTACGTGAGCTCCGAGGAGTTCACCAACGACTTCATCAACTCCATCCGCGACCACAAGGCGGACGGGTTCCGGGCCCGCTACCGCGCGGTCGACATCCTCCTTGTGGACGACATCCAGTTCCTGGAGGGCAAGGAGCAGACGCAGGAGGAGTTCTTCCACACGTTCAACACCCTCCACAACGCCAGCAAGCAGATCGTCATCTCCAGCGACCGGGCCCCCAAGCAGCTCGTCACGCTGGAGGACCGGCTGCGCAACCGGTTCGAGTGGGGCCTGATCACCGACGTCCAGCCGCCGGAGCTGGAGACCCGCATCGCGATCCTGCGGAAGAAGGCGATCCAGGAGGGCCTGGCCGCGCCGCCCGACGTCCTGGAGTACATCGCCAGCCGCATCGCCACCAACATCCGCGAACTGGAGGGGGCGCTGATCCGGGTCACCGCGTTCGCCAGCCTCAACCGCCAGTCCGTGGACCTCCAACTCGCCGAGATCGTCCTCAAGGACCTGATCAGTGAGGACGCGAGCCCGGAGATCACCATCTCCCTCATCATGTCCACAACCGCGGAGTACTTCGGCGTCTCGCTCGACGACCTGTGCGGTAGCTCACGGTCGCGGGCTCTGGTCACCGCCCGGCAGATCGCGATGTATCTGGCCCGCGAGCTCACGGACCTGTCGCTGCCGAAGATCGGCCAGCAGTTCGGCGGCCGGGACCACACCACCGTCATGCACGCGGAGCGTAAGATCCGCTCGCTCATGGCCGAGCGGCACTCGATGTACAACCAGGTCAACGAGCTGACCACCCGGATCAAGCAGCGCGCACGCAACTCTTAGTGCACAGGCTGTGGATAACTCTGTGGATCAGGGATGCCGCCTCATCGCGGCCCGAATCGCGTTACCCCCACCCTCTCCGGACCGCCGGCAGGCCGTCCCCACTTGGGGACAACTTTGGGGAGAAGCTGGGGACAGCTTGGGGAATACCTGTGGGCAGGCTGGGGACGCCCTGTGCGTACTCGTCACAGGCACATCGGCTGTCCCTTTTACCCCGTGGACAACCGGTGGAAACCTGGTGGATTACTCGTGGACAGAGGGGCCCGAACCTGGGGACGGGCTGTGGGGACAGCGCGGCCACCCACAGTCCACAGGGGGTCCGTCCACCTTTCCCCCACAGCACCGGTGGATGAAGCATCTCCGCTGAGCTGCGAAAATGCTCCTCATCCACATATCCACACTCCCTAATACGAGGACCTGTATCTCTCTCTAAGGAACTCAAGAACCATAGAAGGGGTTCTGGAGGCACACAGGTGCGGGAGAGTGAAGACTTGACGATGCAGCGACACCCAGGAGGCTGATCCACGTGATGTTCCGGATCGATCGCGATGTGCTCGCCGAGGCCGTGGCGTGGACGGCACGGAGCCTTCCGGCCCGTCCCTCGGTGCCGGTGCTCGCCGGCATGCGGCTTGAGGTGACCGACGACCAGAGGCTGAAGCTCTCCGGCTTCGACTACGAGGTCTCCGCCGAGGTGACCCTCGACCTGCAGACCGGGGAGGCGGGCGTGGTGCTCGTCTCCGGCAAGCTGCTCGCCGAGATCACGCGCGCCCTCCCCGCACAGCCGGTCGAACTGGTCGTGGACGGGGCGAAGGCCGTCGTCACCTGTGGAAGCGCGCGGTTCACCCTGCTCACCATGCCTGTGGAGGACTACCCGTCCCTTCCGGCGATGCCGCCCGCCGCCGGACGGGTCGGCAGCGACGTGTTCGCCTCCGCCGTCGGCCAGGTGGCCGTGGCCGCGGGCAAGGACGACACGCTCCCGATGCTCACCGGCGTCCGGATGGAGATCGACGGCGACACGGTGACCCTCGCCGCGACCGACCGCTACCGGCTCGCCGTACGCGAGCTGAAGTGGCAGCCGGAGCAGCCCGGCTTCCAGGCCGTGGCGATGATTCCCGGCCGTACGCTCGCCGACACGGCCAAGGCGCTCGGCGGCAGCGGCGCGGAGGTCGAGATCGCGCTCAGCTCCGCCGGCGGCACCGGCGAGGGCATGATCGGGTTCTCCAGCTCCGGACGGCGGACGACGACCCGGCTGCTCGACCCCGAGTTCCCCAAGTACCGCTCGCTGCTGCCCACCGAGTTCTCCGCCCGCGCCGACTTGTCCACAGGCTCGTTCGTCGAGGCCGTCAAGCGCGTCGCGCTCGTCGCCGAGCGCAACACCCCCGTACGGCTGGCCTTCTGCGGCGGCGAGGTCGTCCTGGAGGCCGGCAGCGGCGACGAGGCCCAGGCGGTGGAGGCGCTCCCGGTCGACTTCGACGGCGACGAGATCAACATCGCGTTCAACCACCAGTTCCTGCTGGAGGGCCTGGGGGCGATCGACTCCGACATCGCCCGGCTGCAGTTCACCACGCCGACCAAGCCGGCCATCCTCACCGCGGGCAAGCCTGTGGACGAAGGCGCGAACGAGGACTACCGCTACCTGATCATGCCCATCCGCCTGTCCAGCTGATCTCGCCGCGACCCCCGGGCGTACGCTTTGGCCGTGGCATGGACACCCGATGCATGGGTACGCGTGCCTCGGTGGACGACGCGGACGTCAAGGGGTGGCTCAGATGCAGATCGGCATGATCGGGCTCGGCAGGATGGGCGGGAACATGGCCGAGCGGCTGCGGCGCGGCGGCCATGAGGTCGTCGGCTACGACCGCGATCCCGCCCTCAGCGACGTCGGCAGCCTGAAGGACCTCGTCGAGAGGCTTCAGGCGCCGCGCGCGGTCTGGGTGATGGTCCCCGCCGGAGCGCCGACCCGGGCCACCGTCGAGCAACTGCGCGACCTGCTGTCGGAGGGCGACGTCGTGATCGACGGAGGCAACTCCCACTACCTGGACGACCAGCGGCACGCGGCGGACCTCGGCACGCGCGGCATCGGCTTCGTCGACGTGGGCGTCAGCGGCGGCGTGTGGGGCCTGCAGAACGGCTACGCGCTGATGGTCGGGGGCGAGGACGAGCACGTCGGGCGGCTCATGCCGGCCTTCGACACGCTCAAGCCCGAGGGCGAGGACGGCTTCGTGCACGCGGGCGGCGTCGGCGCGGGCCACTTCGCGAAGATGGTCCACAACGGCATCGAGTACGGCATGATGCAGTCCTTCGCCGAGGGCTGGGAACTGCTGGAGGCCAGCGACGTCGTCACCAACGTCCCCGACACGTTCCGGAGCTGGCGGCACGGCACGGTCATCCAGTCCTGGCTGCTCGACCTGCTGGTGCGGGCCCTGCGGGAGGACCCCGACCTCGCCGACCTGAAGGGCTACGCGGAGGACTCCGGCGAGGGCCGGTGGACCGTGCAGGCCGCCGTCGACCACGCCGTGCCCCTGCCGGCCATCACGGCCGCGCTGTACGCCAGGTTCGCCTCGCGCCAGGCCGACTCCCCGGCGATGAAGATGGTCGCGGCGCTGCGCAACCAGTTCGGCGGCCACGCGGTCGCGTCGGCCGAGGGCCAGACCGGCAGGGGCGCCGACTCCCCCGGCGCCGACGTGGCTCCGCCCCCCGAAGCCGACCGGTGACCACCCCGGGCGGCCGGTGGGCACTAGCCTTGCGGGCGTGCACGTGGCGAGCCTGTCCCTCACCGACTTCCGGTCCTACCCGGAGGTCGAGCTGACGCTCGAACCGGGCGCGACGGCCTTCGTGGGGCCGAACGGGCAGGGCAAGACCAACCTCGTCGAGGCGCTCGGCTACCTCGCGACCCATTCGAGCCACCGGGTGGCCACCGACGCCCCGCTCGTACGGCACGGCGCGCAGCGGGCGGTCGTACGGGCCGTGGTGGTCAGGGACGACCGCCGCGCCCTCGTCGAGGTGGAGATCAACCCGGGCCGGGCCAACCGCGCCCGGGTGAACCGCTCGCCGGTGCCGCGGCCGCGCGACGCGCTCGGCCTGCTGCGCACGGTCCTGTTCGCCCCCGAGGACCTCGCGCTCGTCAAGGGCGACCCCTCCGAGCGCCGCCGGTTCATGGACGAGCTGCTCGTCGCCCGCGCCCCCCGGTTCGCGGCCGTACGCGCCGACTACGAGCGCGTGCTCAAGCAGCGCAACACCCTCCTGCGTACGGCCGCGGCGTCCCGGGCGGGGCGGCGGCGCGGCCCCCGCAGGCAGGACGACGACGCGGCGTTCGCCGCCGCGGGCGCCGGGGACGTGCTGAGCACGCTGGAGATCTGGGACACCCACCTGGTGCGCTTCGGCGCCGAACTGCTGGCGGCCCGGCTGCACCTGGTGGACCTGCTGCGCCCGCTCGCCGCCAAGGCGTACGCGACGCTCGCCCCGACGTCGGGGCTCGCCGATCTGGAGTACCGGGCGTCGGGGTTATCCACAGATATCCCCACCCTGGGGACAAACCGGGAACTTCTCGCCGAAGGCCTGCGGGCGGGCCTCGCCGAGGCGCGTCAGGCCGAGCTCGAACGCGGCGTGACCCTCGTCGGCCCGCACCGAGACGACCTGCTGCTGCGGCTGGGCGAGCTGCCGGCCCGCGGCTACGCCAGCCACGGCGAGTCGTGGTCGTTCGCGCTCGCGCTGCGGCTCGCGGCCTACGACCTGCTGAGAACCGACGGCGGCGACCCCGTGCTGATCCTCGACGACGTCTTCGCCGAGCTGGACGGGCAGCGGCGCAGGCGGCTCACCGAGATCGTCGCCCCGGCCGAGCAGGTGCTCATCACCGCCGCGGTGCCGGACGACGTGCCGCCGGAGCTGACCGGCGCCCGGTTCGACGTGACCGAAGGGAGCGTGACCCGTGTCCGATGAGATATCCACAGGCGGTGGACAATCCCCGAAGGGCTCGGTCGCCCGGGGCGCCGCGCTGGCGCGGGAGAAGCTGGCCCAGGCCAAGTCCGACGCGCTCAAGCGGGGGCAGCTGCCGCGCAGCGAGCCCCGCCGCCGCTCCGGCTCGGGCGGCCCGCGGCGCGACTCCGGCGATCCGCTGCCGTTCGGCCGGGCGATCCGCGACCTGCTCGCCGCCCGGGGCTGGGAGCAGCCGGTCGCGGTCGGCGGGGTCTTCGGCCGCTGGCCGGAGATCGTCGGGCCGGACCTCGCCGCCCACACCCGGCCGGAGAGCTTCGAGGACGGCGAGGTGCTGGTCGCCGCCGACTCGACCGCCTGGGCGACCCAGGTGCGCCTGCTCGCCGCCACGCTGGTCAAGCGGCTGAACGAGGAACTCGGCGACGGCACGGTGACCAGGGTGAAGGTGCGCGGCCCGGGCGCGGGCCCGCGGCCGGAGGGCGGCCTCCGGGTGCGCGGCAGCCGGGGGCCGGGGGACACCTACGGGTGAACGGGCCCGTCCTTTGGGCAGGGGGGAGTCTCCGGAAGCCCGAACCGGCCCAAAATCGCGCCTGAGGCCATGACCCCCGTCCCCCGTAGGGGATGCTCGGAAACATGATCATCAAGCGACAGGGCACCACAGCCCCCGTGGATGCCACCGGTTGTCGGTCGGACCGGTAGAATGTAGGAGGACTCAAGGACACGTCCGGTTTGCGTCACCCCCGGTCCTGCGGGCCGGTTTCCCTGGGCGGGCGCATCGGGGCATTCACGACGGTGACGGGCACGGCAGGGGCAGCCAATCCACGGTGTCGCCCGCCGCGTGTCCGCGGCAGGAGGATTTCGCACTTGTCCTACGACGCTAGCTCTATCACCGTTCTCGAAGGGCTGGAAGCGGTCCGCAAGCGGCCCGGCATGTACATCGGCTCGACCGGTGAGCGCGGGTTGCACCACCTGGTGCAGGAGATCGTCGACAACGCGGTCGACGAGGCGCTGGCCGGCTACAACGACCTGATCGAGGTCACCCTGCTCGCCGACGGCGGCGTGCGCGTGATGGACCACGGACGCGGCATTCCCGTGGGCATCGTCGCCGCCGAGGGCAGGCCCGCCGTCGAGGTCGTCTTCACCGTGCTGCACGCCGGCGGCAAGTTCGACAGCAAGTCGTACGCCGTCTCGGGCGGCCTGCACGGCGTCGGCGCCTCGGTCGTCAACGCCCTGTCGACCCGCCTTGAGGTCGAGGTCCGGACCGACGGCCACGTGTGGCGCCAGAAGTACGTGACGGCCAAGCCGACCGGGCCGCTGCAGAAGGGCGAGCCCACCGAGGACCACGGCACGACGATCAGCTTCTGGCCCGACGCGGAGATCTTCGAGACCGTCACCTGGAACTTCGAGACGCTGGCGCGCCGGTTCCAGGAGATGGCCTTCCTCAACAAGGGCCTCACGATCAGGCTCACCGACGAGCGGCCCGACCACATCATCGAGGGCGAATCCAAGGTCGTCACGTACCACTACGAGGGCGGCCTGTCCGACTTCGTCACCCACCTGAACTCGAAGAAGGACCCGATCCACAACTCGGTCATCGACTTCGAGGAGCACGGCGACGGCATCTCGGTCGAGATCGCCATGCAGTGGAACGCCTCCTACAGCGAGTCGGTCTACACGTTCGCCAACACGATCAACACCGCCGAGGGCGGCACCCACGAGGAGGGCTTCCGCGCCGCGCTGACGACCATCGTCAACCGGTACGCGCGCGAGCAGAAGTTCCTCAAGGAGGGCAAGGACGACAACCTCAGCGGCGACGACGTCCGCGAGGGGCTCGCCGCGATCATCTCGGTGAAGCTGGCCGACCCGCAGTTCGAGGGCCAGACCAAGACCAAGCTGGGCAACACCGAGGCGAAGTCGTTCGTCCAGAAGGCCTGCAACGACCACCTGCGCGACTGGTTCGAGCGCAACCCGGGCGAGGCCAAGGAGATCATCAACAAGTCGCTGCAGGCCTCCCGGGCCCGCATCGCGGCCCGCCAGGCGCGCGACCTCACCCGCCGCAAGTCGCTGCTGGAGAGCGGCAGCGGGCTCCCCGGCAAGCTGGCCGACTGCCAGTGGTCGGAGCCGGAGAAGTGCGAGCTGTTCATCGTCGAGGGCGACTCGGCCGGCGGCTCGGCCAAGGGCGGGCGCGACCCCAAGTTCCAGGCGATCCTCCCGCTGCGCGGCAAGATCCTGAACGTCGAGAAGGCCCGGATCGACAAGGTCCTCAAGAACAACGAGGTCCAGGCGCTGATCACGGCTCTCGGCACCGGCGTGCACGACGAGTTCGACATCTCGAAGCTGCGCTACCACAAGCTGATCCTCATGGCGGACGCCGACGTGGACGGCCAGCACATCACCACGCTGCTGCTGACGCTGCTGTTCCGCTTCATGCGGCCGCTGATCGAGGCGGGCCACGTCTACCTGTCCCAGCCTCCGCTGTACAAGATCAAGTGGGACCGCAAGGGCGAGGACGCGTCGTACGCGTACTCCGACCGGGAGCGGGACGCGATCATCGAGGAGGGCGTCGGCCGCGGCCGGCGCGACCCCCGGCTCCACGACGGCGTGCAGCGGTTCAAGGGTCTGGGCGAGATGAACGCCTCCCAGCTGTGGGAGACCACCATGAACCCCGACACGCGGGTGCTCCGCCAGGTCACCCTCGACGACGCCGCCCAGGCCGACAACCTGTTCAGTGTGCTGATGGGCGAGGACGTCGAGGCGCGCAGGAACTTCATCATCACCAATGCCCGTGACGTCCGCTTCCTTGACGTCTGAGCAGCGCGGCTAACCAGAAGGACTTTTCGTGACGGAAGTGAACACGCCGCCTGGGCCCCCCGCCGATCGGATCGAGCCGGTCGACATCCAGGCCGAGATGCAGCGCAGCTACATGGACTACGCGATGTCCGTCATCGTGTCCCGCGCGCTGCCGGACGTCCGCGACGGCCTCAAGCCCGTGCACCGCCGCGTGCTGTACGCGATGTTCGACGGCGGCTACCGGCCCGACCGCGGCTACTTCAAGTGCTCCCGGGTCGTCGGCGACGTCATGGGCTCCTACCACCCCCACGGCGACACGTCGATCTACGACACCGTCGTACGGCTCGCGCAGCCGTGGTCGCTGCGCTACCCGCTCGTCGACGGGCAGGGCAACTTCGGCTCGCCGGGCAACGACCCGGCCGCCGCGATGCGGTACACCGAGTGCCGCCTCGCGCCGATCGCCATGGAGATGCTCCGGGACATCGACAAGGAGACCGTCGACTTCCAGCCCAACTACGACGGGCGGTCGCAGGAGCCGATCGTCCTTCCGTCGCGGTTCCCGAACCTGCTGGTGAACGGGTCGGCCGGAATCGCGGTCGGCATGGCGACCAACATCCCGCCGCACAACCTCCGGGAGGTCGGCGGAGCTGTCATCTGGGCGCTCGACAACCCCGAGGCGTCCGACGAGGAACTGCTCGACGGGCTGCTCACCCGGGTCAAGGGCCCCGACTTCCCGACCGGCGCGCTGATCGTCGGCCGCCGCGGCATCGAGGACGCCTACCGCACCGGCCGCGGCTCGATCATCATGCGGGCCGTCGTCGAGGTCGAGGAGGACCCCAAGGGACGGCAGTGCCTGGTGGTCACGGCCCTGCCGTACCAGGTGAACCCGGACAACCTGGCGCTCACGATCGCCGAGCTGGTCCGCGACGGGAAGGTCACCGGTATCGCGGACGTCCGCGACGAGACCTCCTCGCGCACCGGCCAGCGGCTGGTGATCGTGCTCAAGCGCGACGCGGTCGCCAAGGTGGTGCTGAACAACCTCTACAAGCACACCCAGCTCCAGACCACGTTCGGCGCGAACATGATCGCGCTGGTCGACGGGGTGCCGCGGACGCTGCGGCTCGACCAGTTCGTCCGGCACTACATCACGCACCAGATCGAGGTCGTCGTCCGGCGGACCCGGTTCCTGTTGCGCAAGGCCGAGGAGCGGGCGCACATCCTGCGCGGCCTGCTCAAGGCCCTCGACCGGCTCGACGACGTCATCGCCCTGATCAGGCGGTCGCCGTCGGCGGCCGAGGCGCAGGGCGGCCTGATGACGCTGCTGGACATCGACCAGGTCCAGGCGCAGGCCATCCTGGACATGCAGCTGCGCAAGCTGGCCGCGCTGGAGCGGCAGCAGATCCAGGACGAGTACGACGGCCTGATGGCGCAGATCGCCGACTACCAGGACATCCTGGCCTCCGAGCCCCGGCAGCGCCGGCTCGTGTCGGACGAGCTCGGGGAGATCGTCGCCAAGTACGGCGACGAGCGGAAGACCGAGATCATCGCGTACGAGGGCGACATGTCCATCGAGGACCTGATCGCCGAGGAGGACGTGGTCGTCACGATCACGCGCGGCGGGTACGCCAAGCGGACGAGCACCGACCTCTACCGGGCGCAGAAGCGCGGCGGCAAGGGCGTCAGGGGCGCCCAGCTCCGCCAGGACGACATCGTCGAGCACTTCTTCGTGACCACGACGCACCACTGGCTGCTGGCGTTCACGAACAAGGGCCGGGTCTACCGGGTCAAGGCGTACGAACTGCCGGAGTCGGGGCGGGACGCGCGGGGCCAGCACCTGGCCAACCTGCTCGCCATGCAGCCCGACGAGCACGTGATGGAGATCCTCGACCTGCGGGACTACGACGTCGCGCCGTACCTGGTGCTGGCGACCCGCAGCGGCCTGGTGAAGAAAACGCGCCTTTCCGAATACGATTCGCCGCGTTCCGGTGGCCTGATCGCGATCAACCTGCGCGAGGATGACGAGGTGATCGCCGCCCGTCTCGTGTCCGAGGGTGACGACCTGCTGCTCGTCTCCAAGAACGCGCAGTCGATCAGGTTCACCGCCTCGGACGACGCGCTGCGCCCGATGGGCCGCGCGACCAGCGGTGTGATCGGCATGCGGTTCGTGGACGGTGACGAGCTTCTCGCGATGAACGTCATGGGCGACGGCGACGACGTGTTGATCGCGACCGAGGGCGGGTATGCGAAGCGGACACCCGCCGACCAGTACCCGGTGCAGGGCCGGGGCGGCAAGGGCGTCCTGACGGCGAAGATCGTCAGTGCTCGTGGCAAGCTGGTCGGTGCCGTCATGGTGCGTCCCGAGGACGAGGTCTTCGCGATCACCTCCGCCGGCGGGGTGATCCGTACCAGTGCAGGCGAGATCAAGCAGTCGGGCCGCCAGACCATGGGCGTCCGCCTGATGAATCTGGCCGAGGGTGACAGCGTCGTCGCCCTCGCTCGCAACGCCGAGGCGTTGGTGACCGAGGAGAACGGGGCAGGAGACGAGGCATGAGCGAGCGCAGCGAGCGAATCGATGAGCACAGTGCGATTCGCGAATGCGGACCCGAGCCGTCAGGCGAGGGTGTGGCATGAGCGACAGCGGCGGGGCACGGACCCCCGGCAGCGCCAGGCAGAAACCGGCGGGCGCCCGTCCGGCGTCGTCCTCCAACGGCGTTACCGCGCGGGCACAGGATGGCGGTAGCGTCCCCAGGGTGGGTTCCGAAGGAGATGACGTGACCGCCGCCGACAAGGCGAAGGCCGAAGACACCATGCGCATCCGGACCACGGGCGCCGACCAGCCGTGGAAGCGGCAGGCGACCGCGGACGGCGCCACCGACAAGGGCAGGCCCGAGAACGGCAGGCCCAACGGCGGCGGGTCCGACCCCGGCGCCACGGCGCAGTATCCCCGCCCCGCCGGGGTGGCCGCGGCCGCTCCCGTTGTGGACGGCGCCCGGGCGCCTGTGGACAACGGCGTTCCCAAGATGGACGGCGGCTCCGTACGCGGGCTCACCTTCGGCCCCGGAGGCACGGACCGCCCCGAGGCAGCCAAAGGCAAGGACAAGAAGCCGGGCGTCGGCGTCCGCCCGCCGCGCAAGGCCCACCTGGTGCTGCGCCGGGTCGAGCCGTGGTCGGCGATGAAGTTCAGCTTCGTCGTCTCGCTGGTCTGCTTCGTCGTGCTGTTCGTGGCCGTCGCGGTGCTGTACGGCGTGCTCTCGGCGCTCGGCGTCTTCTCCTCGATCACCGACACCGTCATGCAGCTCACCACGAGCGGCGGCGTCGCGGGCAAGGGCGTCGGCACCATCGACATCCGCGGCTGGTTCGAGCCGGTCCGCATCCTCGGATACGCGGCACTGCTCGGCGCGCTGAACGTCGTGCTCATCACCGCGCTGTCCACCCTCGGCGCCGTGATCTACAACATCTCCGCGGACCTCGTCGGCGGCGTCGAGGTCACCTTCAGCGAAGCCGAGTGACCCCTCCGTACGGCGGGCCGCCCCGAGCGGCCGGCCGTACGAGGCGGGCACCCGCGCTTCGCGGCACGACCACCGGGCCGGACACGGTAAGCTTTTCCTCGTCCGGAAGCGGATTCGCCACCGGAAACCGGATGCGGTAACGTTCGTTGCGCATCGCGGGGCTATAGCTCAGACGGTTAGAGCGCTTCCCTGATAAGGAAGAGGTCCCAGGTTCAAGTCCTGGTAGCCCCACCACGAATCACCAGCTCAGAGGCCAGTTCCCAAGATCCGGGACCTGGCCTTTTGATCGTTTGCCATCGATTTGCCATCGCGGCCGTCCGGCACCAGGTAGCAGACATCGATCCACATCGACAGGTCCTGGCAGCCGATCTTCCCTGGGCGCGGATGGGGTTGAACGCCGTGAAGTCACGAAGGGCATCCCTGGCAACGCCGTAGCCGGCCCGTACCTCCGTGATGTGAGCCACCACGGTCACGACGACTGCGCCGCCAGGAGCTTCGCTGAGCAGGTGCCTGGGCTGACGGTTCGCTACGGGCGGCGGGAAACGGCGACTTCAGCGGGAAGCACCCCGGCCAGTGGCGCCGGTGGGATCAGGCCACGTACGCCCAGGAGAGCAAGGAATGGTGGGAGTCGGACTGACTCGGCAGCCTGGCCGAGCGGGCTCTCGGCACGAGGGGCGGCCGGGAGCCCGCAGAGAGGCGGTCAGGCGGGGACCTTGTCGAGGAAGCCGTACACGTTGCCGATCCGGCCGTCCTCGGCGATCGCGACGACGTCGAAACCGATCACGACGGGCTCGACGGCGCCCTCGGGGCCGAGGTGCCAGGTGAACCGGGCCGTGTCGTGGTGGCCGTCCACGGCGCCGCCCAGGGTGAACACGAACCCGGGGAACATGTCCTGCGCGCCGGCGATCACGGCGGCGATGCCCTCGTGGCCGGTCACCGTGGCCAGCGGGTCGATGTAGCCGCCGTCCTCGGTCCACAGCGCGGCCACCGCCTTCGTCCTGGCCTCGGGGTCACGCTCGTTCCAGGCGGCGACATAACGCTCGGCCAAGGCGGTGTAGTCGGTCATCTTCGCGCTCCTTCAGGTTGTCTCGGTGACGACACGTGAACGGTGTCATGGACCCTTGAGGAGAGGCGATTACGCGCCGGGTAATGCTTCCGGCCCGCGCGTCTCCTTGCGCAGGCGGGTCTTGAGGACCTCGCCCCGGGTTGCGCGGCAGCTCGCTTTCCTGGACCAGAAACGGACCGGCACCTTGAACGCCGCGATGCGGTCGCGTAGGTACTCCTGGAGCTGCTCGCCGATAGCCTCGGCGCCGTTGCCACCCTTTTCTCACCTCTAGCAGGATCCGGTGGGCCGGATCCGGTCGACTTGTGGAGCGGTAAATTGGCATCCGGGGATCAGCCCGGATGCCAATGCACTCCCTGATCAGAGGCGCTGTGTTGTGCCATCATCGGTACCCGAAAACCGCGGTACCACCACTGATGAGGCGAAGAAGGTCGGCAGTGGAGATGCGGTAGAGGTCGCCGATGCGGATGGTCCGCACGGGAAACTGTCCTTCTTGGCCAGCTCGTAGGCCTTGGTGCGGCCGATGCCAAGGATCCTCGCGGCGGTCATGAGGTCCAGTGTCGGCGGGAGGTCCTGCAGGTCGCGGAGGGTGATGTCCTTCATTCGATGCCTCCTGCCGCTGCCGACGCTTCACGGATCCGCGCTACCGCGAGCTTGCAGTAGTCCGCGTTGAGTTCGATGCCGATGAACTGCCGGCCGAGTTGCCGGGCGGCAAGGGCGGTGGTTGCCGCTCCGGAAAACGGGTCCAGGACGGTGCCGCCGGGGCGGCAGCCGGCGGCGATGGCGCGGAGCGGGATGTCGATCGGGAACGGGGCGAAGTGGGCGCCACGGTAGGGCCTGGTCGAGATGGTCCAGACGTCGCCGGGGTTGCGGCAGCTCGGGTTGGCCGCATCATTGGCACGGTGGTTCGGGCGGCTGGTGGTGCCGGGCTGGGCGTCGGCTGACTCCGGTATGCCGGTCGGTGGCCAGGTCGTCTGGATGGCGTTGGGCTTCGTCCCGCCGCGTCGTGCCCGGCGGGACAGGGAGCGGTCGCCGGTGTACTGCTCGCGGATGGCGTCGAGGTCGAACCAGTAGAAGCGCTGCTTGACGAGCAGGAAGATCAGCTCGTAGCGGGTGGAGAGCCGGTCCAGGGCCGGCTGCGGCATGGCGTTGGGCTTGGACCAGACGATCGCGTTGCGCAGGATCCAGCCGTCGCGCTGGAGGGCGAAGGCGACCCGCCAGGGCATGCCGAGCAGGTTCTTGGGCGGCACGTTGCGACGGGCGCGGGGCCGTACGGTCGGCTGTCGCTGGTTGTAGGTGGCGCCGCGGGCGCAGCCGTCGGAGTTGGCGCGGAGGTTTTCCACGTAGTCGTCGGGTGTGGGCTCCTGGCCGTACTGTCCGGGGCCGTAGTCCCGAAGCTCGTAGTAGGGCGGGCTGGTCACCAGGCAGTCCACGGAGCGGTCGGGCATCTCAGACAGCACGTCGCGTGCGTCGCCGAGGTGCAGGGTGGTGTGGTCGCCTCGCCAGTACGGGACTCTCATCACGCCTCCCCCTGCACGAAGGAAGCCCCCATGAGAGGGGTCCACGCAGCCGAGGCCGGCTGGTGAGGGACCTGCCGCCAGGTCGTGCTCGTTGCCTTCATTTCTGTTCCGGGGCGGAACTCAGATACGCGCTTCGAGTGCAGCAGCGGCCTCCGGCACCGCTCCGGCGTGAGCCGTCAGCCCTGGTGAGAGCATCTGCGTGCCTCTGGCGTTGCTCTGGCGGACGCCCGCCGACATACCGCACCACCAGACGCCAGAGGCGTGCCAGCGCACCCTCGCTGACGCCGCCCGGCAGCTCGGCCTGACCACCGAGGCCGCCAAGAAGCGCCGCCAGCGCTGCGAGCCGATCCTCGTCGACGCCGTCCTGAGCGGCGAAGTCGAGGCCGCCACGTCCCTGACGATCTCCTCCGCCCCTTCTAGAGAGGTGGAGGAGGACGTCCCCATGATTTCCGCGCGGAGCCGGAGCTCGGATACGCAACCCGAGACCACCACGAGGAAAGGAGGCCGGGGCAGCCTCACCGGCTCCGCGCGGATCCCTCACCTGCCGGCGTCGCGGAAACCGCGGCGGCACATCGTCCGGATCCTGGTCGTCGTCGGCATCGCGGCGGCAGTCGTCGCCGTTCTCGTTGCCGCGGCTGTGGCCGACGGCGGCAACATGACTGCCGCGGCTCCGCCGACCCGGCCGGACCAGCTCGAGAAGGTCTTCACCAACCTGCGGAACTGGATCGTCGGGCTGCTCGCCACTCTGGCGACGCTCATGTTCACCATCGGCGGCCTGCGCTACCTGGTCGCCGGCGGGGACCCCGGGGAGGTCCAGAAAGCCAAGGTCGCTTTCAAGGCCGCCGCGCTCGGTTACGCCCTGGCCGTGCTGGCTCCGTTGTTCGTCAACGTGCTCAAGCACGTCGTCGGCGGGTGACGGCGATGTCCATCGAAATTCTTATCCACATCCTGTGGACAAATCCCTCGCCCGCCCCGACGCCTGAACTGCCACCGCTCCCGAGCGGGACCACCGGGATCAGCTCGGCGACTGGATCACCAACCAGATCAACGCCTGGTTCGCCGACCTCGTCGGATCCGCGATCAAGCCGCTGCTGGATGCCCTGGCCGCCACCCTCCTGGCCACCCCCAGCGTCGACGGTCAGACACGGATCGAGGACCTGTGGCACGTGACCCTGGTCATCGCCAACGGATCCTTCATCCTGTTCGCCACCGTCGGCGGGATCCTCGCCATGAGCTACGAAACCGTCCAGACCAGGTACTCGATCAAAGAGATCCTGCCGCGGCTCGTCGTGGCCTTCCTGTGCGCCAATGCCAGCTTCCTGCTGACCGGCAAGGCCACCGCGAGCCGTCTGCCCGCCACACTGTTCTGGATCAAGACAAGCCTGACCGATTCGGCCTAGGAGATCTTGCGGCGGTAGGTGCGCATGGCGAAGGCGAAGGCGACGATGAGGATGCCGACGCACCAGGCCAGGGCGGTCCAGATGTCGGTTCCGACCGGTTGCTGGGTGAACAGGCTGCGGATGGCGTTGACGATGGAGGTCGCCGGCTGGTGCTCGGCGAAGGCGCGCACCGGGCCGGGCATGGTGTCGGTGGGCACGAAGGCCGAGCTGAGGAACGGCAGGAAGATGAGCGGGTAGGAGAACGCGCTCGCGCCTTCCATGGTCTTGGCGGACAGGCCGGGGATGACGGCGATCCACGTCAGCGCCAGGGTGAACAGGATCAGGATGCCGGCGATCGCGAGCCATGCGGGTGCCCCCGCCGCCGAGCGGAAGCCCATGAGCAGGGCGACGAGCACGACGACCACGAGTGAGATCAGGTTGGCGGCCAGCGAGGTCAGCACGTGCGCCCACAGCACGGACGAGCGTGCGATCGGCATGGACTGGAAGCGTTCGAAGACACCGCCCTTCATGTCCATGAACAGCCGGAACGCGGTGTAGGCGATGCCCGAGGCGACCGTGATGAGCAGGATGCCGGGCAGCATGTAGTTCACGTACGAGTCCGACCCCGTCTTGATCGCGCCGCCGAACACGTAGACGAACATCAGCATCATGGCGATCGGCATGACCGCGGTCGTGATGATGGTGTCGGGGCTGCGCGTGACGTGGCGCAGGGATCGTCCCAGCAGGACGACGGTGTCGCCGAAGAAGTGCCTGGTCATCGTGATTCCTTACTGGTCCGTACTGACCTGCGGTGTTTGGCGAGCGTCGCCGTTCTTGCCGTCGGCGCTGACGAGGGTGAGGAAGACGTCCTCGAGGGTCGGCTGCTTTTCCACGTACTCGACCTTGGCGGGCGGGAGCAGTCGCTTGAGCTCGGTGAGGGTGCCGTTGACGATGATCCGGCCCTCGTGGAGGATCGCGATCCGGTCGGCGAGGTGCTCGGCCTCGTCGAGGTACTGCGTGGTGAGCAGCACCGTCGTCCCCTGGGCGGCGAGTTCCTTGACGGCCTGCCACACCTCGATGCGTGCCTGGGGGTCGAGCCCCGTCGTGGGCTCGTCGAGGAAGATGACCGGCGGGTTGCCGATGAGACTCATGGCGATGTCGAGGCGGCGGCGCATGCCACCGGAGTACGTCCCTGCCTTCCGCGCGGCCGCGTCGGTCAGCGAGAAACGGGCGAGCAGGTCATCGGCGATCCTGCGCGGGTTCTTGAGGTGCCGCAGCCGGGCGACCAGCACGAGGTTCTCCCGCCCGCTGAGGATCTCGTCGACGGCGGCGAACTGTCCGGTGAGGCTGATGGACTCCCGCACGTCCGCGGCCTGCCTGGCGACGTCGAAGCCGTTGACGCGGACCGTGCCGGCGTCGGCCTTGAGCAGCGTGGACAGGATTTTCACGGCCGTGGTCTTGCCGGCCCCGTTGGAGCCGAGGAGGGCGAAGATGCTGCCTCGCGCCACGTCGAAGTCCACGCCGCGCAGCACCCGCAGGTCCTTGTACGACTTCTCGAGGCCGTGCACCTCGATCGCCGGGGCTTGCTGTGTCGTCATCACGTGGTCCTGTCTTCTCTTCCGGGTTCTTCGTCGGCGACGCGCTCGATGGCGCCGGTGAAACGGTTACGCTCCCGGCTTCGCCACTGTCCGGCCGGGTAGTTGGCCATGAACGCCTCCGCGAACTCCACGGGGTCCTCCCCGAAGAGGGCGCGGATCGGGGTGCCGTCCGCCGCGCTCTGTTCGAACAGATCGGCGAGGTCCTCGAACATCGCGATCGCGCCGGCGCCGTCGGCCGGCCCGAGGAGCATCAGGTAGCGCTCCATCGCCTCGGCCGCCGTGCGGTAGTTCTGGGGGAGCTGCTTGATGCGCGCCTTGTACTGCCGGTAGCGCCGTTTGTCCTCCAGCGGCCCGGTGACCTTCTCCAGGTATTGCAGATAGCGGCTCTTCGATTCGTTCGACCCTGTGGTCATGTCTGCTTACCTTCCTTGCGGAGCTGTTCGAGCCTCTCTGAGAGGAAGCTCCAGGTCCTCCAGAACTCTTCGAGGTGCTCCCGTCCCTGGGCGTTCAGGGAGTACACCTTGCGCGGCGGCCCTTTCTCGGACGGGACCTTCTCCACGTCGACCAGGCCGCGCTGCTCGACCCGGACCAGCAGCGCGTAGATGGTGCCTTCGGCGATGTCCGAGAAGCCCTGATCCCGCAGCCATGCCGTGATCTCGTAGCCGTACGCGGGCCGGCCGGACAGGATCGCCAGGACGATGCCCTCCAGCGTTCCCTTGAGCATCTCGGTCGCCTGCCTGCCCATGGAGTCGCCCCCTTTTCAGCTACTCGGTGGTGCTGAGTACCGGTACACAGTAACGCTGACTACCGGTACATAGCAACACCAAGTAGTGCATGCGTGTGGGTTGAGGCAACCTGATCACTGCATGAGGGAGCCCGCCGCCACCCCTTCGGCAGGAGATGGGCTGCGCCAACCTCCGCGAAGATGTCGACCGTCGGCTTCGCGTCTGACCCCAGGTCAGAGCTACCGGCGACGCCCTGTCCGGCTACCGCGAGCGGCTAGTACTACAGCCTGATTTCGTGATGTTGGAGCCAGCGTTTCCAGTAGTGGCTGGCTCGGGCGCGGGCTTGGTGGTGTCGTCGGTGTTGGGACCAGGCGAGGGCGTGGCTGAGGGGATGGGTGATCGTGGTGGTCAGGCGTGCCAGCAGACGGCGGATTTCTGCTGGTGTGAGGCGGACCAGGCCCCTTGGGCTTTTGGGGCGTGCGCGGCGGTGACGGCGAGATAGGCATGGGCGAGCATCGCCAAGGTGATGTGGCGGTGCCAGGCGTCATAACGCCGGACCTGATAGTGGTCCAGTCCGGTCTCGTTCTTAGCGGACTGGAAACACTCCTCGATCGCCCAGCGAGAGCCAGCGACGGCGATGAGGTCCTCCAAGGTGGTGCCGACCGGTGCGTAACACAGGTAGTAGGCCAGCTCAAGCTCGCCCTTGGCATT